>JAFRTJ010000042.1 GCA_017427185.1 Bacteroidaceae bacterium
ATGCCTTTAACCGCCAACTGGAGTTGACCGTCCCTTACAAAGCGCATACCGCCCAATACTATTCCGCCAGCAACGGCTTCAATGACATCCGTGCCTATTCTGGCATAACAACTTCCGCTCCAAGTCACAATACGCGCTCCGCCGGGCTGAAGAAAACGAAATGGTATCAGGCGACGCACTGAATATGCCGACCCGGAAGCACACGAAAAGGCCTTTTTCTGCTAAAGACTGTAAAAACTATTAAAAAAAGTGGGTGGTGGTGCAGTCTTTTTCTCTGTTGTAGGACTTAATGGATAGAGACGTTATGTTCACGATGGAGATAACACGGCTGATAGAACGGTGCAAGCAGGGGGATGCGGATGCCCTCGGAGAACTGTACAAGGCATACGCCCAGCGGATGAGAGGCGTATGCCGACGCTATATCAGCGACGAGCAGACAGTGGAGGATGTGTTGCACGACGCTTTCGTGATTATCTTCACTTCGTTTGATAGGCTACGCGACGTGCGGCGGGCAGAGGCTTGGATGACAGCCATCACGAGGAATGTGGCATCCAAGTGCAAGAATCATCTGGAGGCATTATCAACGGTTTCGCTTGACGAAACGAGAGAGGCGGATCTGATTGTCACTAAAGACGAGGAAAAGAATGTGAGAGGTGTCCCGCTGAGTGAGATTTTCAGGATGATTGACAGACTTCCTGAGGGCTACGGGCGTGTATTCCGGCTTTCGGTTTTTGAAGGCATATCTCATAAGGAAATTGCCACCATGCTAGGCATTGAGCCACATTCATCATCATCACAACTAACACGAGCAAAGAAGATGTTGCGCAAGATGATGCAGCAGTATTGGGTTGCCGGGATTCTGCTGCTACTCACGCCTCTTACTTTCTTGCTCAGGAAAGGAGATACTGCGGTCAAGGAAGAAAAAACTGTTGTGGCGAAGCAGGAAGATACGTCGAAAGAATCGTCGAAAGAATCTCCGACTGACCAGCCGCAAGAACCCGTGATTGTTCATCTGCCGGTGCATCGTACCACTGTCATTGCGACTGACACCCTGCAATCGGTCATCGCTCAGGCTGTAGATTCTGTCACGTCTGACACATTATCTAATATAATAGCACAAGAGCAGATAATCCCTGACACCATTGCAACCGACACTACAAAGGCTATACGCAAGGTGGAGATACCGCATTACGATATCACCGACCTGCGACACGACAAGTCAAAGAACAGGAATGACTGGCACCTCGCCCTGGCATACGCAGGAAACCCGCAGCGCGACATGAGCCGTACCGACAACTACATGACCATGCCGTCGCTCTCTGGCAGCATGACGCGCTCCACAAAACTATACAACTGGGGCGACTACATGGACTACGTCATGGCGAATGCGCCAATGATGGACTCTGTCAGTGCGTCGAACATGAGGCACGTGGCCATCATCAACTCGAACCATCCGCAAGACCCGCTCACCGAGACCAAGCGCCACGAGCGTCCGCTGACATTGCAACTCTCGCTGAGCCGACAACTCAACAGCCACTGGTCGCTCGCCACGGGACTGAGCTACACCCGCATGAAGTCCACCTTCGAGAGCGGCAATGAGAACACGATTATCCACCGCACCCAGCGACTGCACTACCTCGGCATCCCGCTGAAACTCGGCTACCGCGTGGTCGGCGGCAATCGCTGGAACCTCTACACCACGGGCGGCATCCAACTCGATATCCCCGTCAGCGCACGACTCACCACGCAGTACATCTACGGCAGGTCATACGCCCCCATCGGCAATTCGCCCGACATCGACGCCACCATCAGCGCCCCGTGGCAGTGGTCCGTCGGCGTAGGCATCGGCGCACAATACCAGATTGTGCCTCACCTGAACATTTATTTAGAGCCGAGCCTGAACTACTTCATCCCGACATCCACCGACGTGGAAAGTTATCGCACGGCGCACCCGTTCGACCTCTCTTTGCCCTTCGGCATCAGATTTACGTGGTAGCCGTGCAGTCTTTTCGCAGTTCGGCGGACTATATAAGTAAAGAGACGTTTATTTAACTCTGTAGAATATGATGTATTACAAACCCCTCGCTTGGATGATGGCGATAGCCATTGCCAGCATGACGATGACTGCTTGCAGCAGTGATGACAACGAAACGGAGAAGCCTTTCACGACTGATCCTGTAGAATCTTCCATGCTCTATGCCACTGGTATAGGCCAGTCTGAAACGCGCTCGGTTGCTGATGCGCAGAATGTGCTCTTCACCGAGGATGACATTGAATGGTTCAATGTGACCACTCGCGAAATCAAATTCAAGGACATGGACGAACCGCTCTACAAGCGTATGCAGCCCTTTCACGAAATCGAGTTCCATCTGGGCGACGATGCCTTGTTTGTGGTCAGCAGTTTCGTCGGTGACTGGGATAGTAGGATATTCACCAACCTTGTCTTGCATTATGATGTGATTACTGATCCGAACCAAGGCCACTACTATCTGCAGGACTGCTATCCTCTTCAGTTCGCCGACACTGACGAGGTGAAAGCCAACCGTGAGAAGAATGCAGCACAGTGGGAGACATTCACGAAATATCTTGAGAGCAAGGGGAAGTTGAAGTAATCGGCTCGCCGCTTGGCTTGTCCTAGAAATAATCGCGCTCTCCGTGCAGTCATTCGTTGCAGTTTCAGACTTTATAGATAGAAACTGCAACGAATTTTTATGTACACGATTTATGATTATGCCTATAATGGCTACCTCTATCTGAACAACATCATGCGTCCGCGCCACAAGCGGCTGTCGCAACTGATGATTTATTCAACGACCGCGTGTCAGTCGCGCTGCAAACACTGCAATATCTGGCAGAAGAAGGTGGAACATCTATCGCTCGATGACATCCGACGAATCATGCAAAGCAAATGCATCACGAAACGAACAACCGTAGGACTGGAGGGCGGCGAGTTCATCCTTCACCCTCAGGCAGATGAAATAATGGCCTGGTTTCAAAAGAATCACCCTAACTACACGCTACTATCTAACTGTCTCGCGCCCCGTCGTGTTATAGATGCCGTCCGTCGCTATCAGCCCCGTCATCTTTACGTCTCTCTCGACGGTGGCCGCGAGACTTATCAGCGAATGCGGGGGCGCGACGGGTACGACCGTGTAATCGAGGTAGTGGAAGTCCTCAAAGATGATGTGCCCATGTCGCTGATGTTCTGTCTGTCGCCGTGGAACACATTCGATGATATGGCGTATGTGATAGACATTGCCAACCATTACAACATAGACATTCGCATTGGCATCTACGGAACAATGGCCTTCTTCGATACGACAAGTGAACTGCTGACGGCATCGGACTTCGTGAAGCAAATTCCCCAAAGCATCCACAACACGCAGGAGAATTACGACTTCGTGGCACTCTATGACGAATGGCGCAATGGAAATCTTCGGCTCCGCTGCCAGAGTATTATGAGCTGTCTCGTCGTGCATAGCAATGGTGACGTTCCACTCTGCCAGAATCTTGATGTGGTGCTGGGGAATATCCACGAGCAATCGCTTGACGAGATTTTCAACGGCGTATCGGCCTGTCATACTCAATACCAGTATTCCAAGAACTGCAACGACTGCTGGATCAACTTCCACCGCAAGTACGACATCATCCTAGTGCGCAACTTCGAGCGTCTGCTGCCCAAATGGCTCATTGAGAAGTTCTACGGCCAATATCAGTGGAAGGCAGATCCCAAGCAGACATATCAGAAACATCTAAAAGCAATACAATGATACAGGCACTCATCAACCGATACAAGCGGATGCGTACAGAGCATTATCTGCGCCAAACGTACCAATATTCTTATGCCTTCGTGGGTATGGGACAGCACTCGCTCACCAATCTTTATCCCGTACTCCACTATCTTGGTGTGCCGTTGAAATACATCTGTGTCACTTCGGAAAGGAAGGCACGGATGATAGAACAGAAATTCCCACATGTCATAGCAACAACCTCACTTGATGCAATCCTCTGCGACGAGACTGTCAAAGGCATACTTGTTTCTGCCTCTCCTTCCGCACATTTCTCTATCGCTTCAAACGTCCTGAAAAGCAGGAAGTCATTGTTCATAGAGAAGCCTCCCTGCCAAACACTTGCGGAACTTGATACTCTCATTGAGCTCCAACGACTTCACGATTCTCCTGTTGCTATGGTAGGACTGCAGAAACGATATGCTCCTGCTGTGCAAATCCTTCAAAAGCGACTGCACAAGGAGCAACTTATCAATTACGATCTTCATTATCTTACTGGAGCCTACCCTGAGGGAAACACATTACTCGACTTATTCATCCATCCTCTTGACCTCACGACTTATCTCTTCGGCATACCTGAGATCCTTGCTTGCCAACAAGTCGATAAGAGTTCCTACATCCTTATGCTCAAGCATTCTCACATCGTTGGCACTCTCGAACTTTCTACCGCTTACATTTGGACAGCCGCTGAAGAATCTCTCAAAGTCTGCACGTCAAAGGGCATTTACCGCCTTTCGCAGATGGACGAACTTACCTTTACCCCCAAACCTTCCTCCATCTTTGGTGTTCCCTTTGAGAAAGTCCGACCCTACAACAAAACAGTAGAATGTCTCTATAGCCGCAACAATTTCACGCCCACACTCCTCAATAACCCAATATACTCTCAAGGGTATTTCAACGAGATAGAAACCTTCATTAATGCAGTAGAAGGGCGCGAAGCCCCTCTACTTACATCTCTCAAAAAGACAAAAGAAACAATGAGTCTCTTTCTCTGACTCTACTTCGTTCTCCCAGTATATGCATTCATCTTTTCTGAATCGAATGTCTGGGAGAAGAACTTCTCGGCAGCCTTATCCACATCCTTGTTCCAAGGTTGACCTCCATTAACTTGAACCACCCAAAGTCTCAGTTGTTTCTTATGCCAATTCACGTTGCAGTTAGTACCCCAGGCACCGCCGTGCCCAAACCACTCGTTCTCACCATCCTTGACGGGAGCGTTCAGGCCCAAAGAGTAACCTCCCAATTCGGCTGGACGAGTAGATTCGGCCAGAATTCTCTTCACAGTCTCCTCTTTCAGGATACGCACTCCATTATCGCCAACACCCAGATTCATCAGCATCTTGTAGAATTTCAGTTGATCCTGGGCAGATGTCCAAAGACCGGCTCCTGCAGAAGCAAACACGTGTCCATCATTATAAGGGCGCTGCTCCCAACCGTTCTCCAATTTGTATTCAGCAGGCTGACCATCCTTCACGTCGTACATCTCTATCTGCTTCTTCAGCTGCTTGTCTGTAGGCCAGAACCAAGTGCTCTTCATGCCCAAAGGATCCAGCACTTCCTTCTTCAGATAGTCCTCCCACTTCATACCAGTCACTACTTCCACCACAGCAGCACCTATATCAATACCCGTATTGGAGTAAGTCGTCTTCGTTCCAGGTTCAAACAAGATAGGCGAACCTGCAGCAATGCTGGCAACCTGACGAAGAGGAGCTCCTCCAGACCATCCGCCACCACGCACATCACTACGCTTGGCGCTGCACTCAAAGGGGAAACCGCCTGTATGATTCAGTACCATGCGAACGGTTAACACATTCTTAGCCTTGTGGAGAGTCTTTACGCCATCCTTCTCGCCATCCAGCACCCATAAGTCGTTAAACTCTGGCAGATACTTAGCCACAGGATCGTCGAGCGAGATGCGGCCTTCTTCCACCAGCTTCGCAATGGTAACACCACAGAAACCCTTTGTCTGAGAGCACTGCATGAAAACATTGTCCAGTTTTATGGGACGCTTCTTCTCAACATCCGCATAACCTATGCAGCAGGTTTCCTGCACGCCGTCCTTATAGAAAACACTAATGGCACCAGGCAGTTCGCCACGTTCCACATAAGGTTGCAATGCCTCGCGGGCATAATTCGTTTTGGAGTCTCTTACTCCAGTCTTAGCAGAGCCAGAAAGACAGACAGCTACCGCCAAAAATAAAAAAAACTGTTTCATGATGTTTGTTGTTATTATGTTTGATTGTCGCTTTCTCTTTGCAAAGATACAGAAAAATATTTTCAAATACCACTTTCTCATATCTTTTCACGGGCAAGAACAAAGAAAAGTGAAACCCCTTTCCACTTTTCCAACCATTCCTGAACAAAAATTGAGAAAAAAGAATTAACTTTGCATTCCATTTGTTACAAATCTACAACGAAAGATGAAACTTCTGAAATACTACAGACAAGCCCTGCTCCTGCTGGCTGCCACATTCTCCTTCTGGTCTTGCAGCAGCGAGCCGGAATATGTCGACCCTGAGGCACACGAGAGAACCATCCAACTGAATGAGAAGTACGCCCCCTTGATGGTCGGCACTTGGTATTATGAGAACACGAACGACACACATCGCTTTTTCGAGCGTATGACGTTCAAAGCCGACAGCACATTCACTGGAATGCGCAAGTGGCAGGTACGTAAACTCGTCACTATTGACGGCAAGGAACGCTATACCGACTGGGAGAGCATCGAGTCTCTCGAAGGAACGTTCACTGGCACATGGAGTCTGCGCTATTGGAGTCCTGATGGAAATGAGAAACGAGACTATTTGCAGCTCCTTGCAAGTTTTGATAATAACACAGAATGGAACTACATGGCATACTCCAGCAACGTAGCCTTTGACTATGCCAATGCCACAACGCTATGCTTCCGCGGCATTTACTACAACGATGACGGCGGCTGGGCGCATTACCAGCGTGGTGACGCTGAGCCAAGCTTCTGATTCCGCCATTTCAGACACAACACGTTGAAACTTGGAATGCAACATGTTGAGTTTGCGATTTCAACGTGTCGAGTTTAAGGTTTCAACACGTTGTGTCTGCCTTCGCAACATGTCCCCTCCTCAGAGAAGGAATTTACGATTTCCCAATCCCACATGTCGGCTTTGGTAAACAGACAAGAAGAATGACTGAAGAAAAAGAGAAGTTCGCTTGCCAATACAGCAGAATTTGCTTAACTTTGCCCCATGAAACATCAATCACACAAAAAAACATCTCACATGAAAAGAATCTTATCCTGCCTCTGCGTTCTGGTTATGGGTACCATCGCATGGGCACAGCCTCGCGCTGAGTATCCCCGCCCCCAGTTTGAGCGTGCCGATTGGCAAAACCTGAACGGACAATGGACCTACACCTTCGACTTCGTGGGCAGCGGTCTGGAAAAGAATTATCCTGAGAGCAAAGGCTTCGAAGGAAAGATCACCGTCCCTTTCTGTCCTGAAAGTAAACTCTCAGGAGTAGGCTATACTGATTTCATCAACCACATCTGGTACCAGCGCAACATCAGCGTTCCTCAAGCCTGGCAGGGGAAGAACATCCGGTTGAATTTTGGTGCCGTATACTATAACTCAGAAATCTACATTGATGGCAAGCTGGCAGGACGTCACTTTGGTGGAAGCACAAGTTTCTCTGTCGACATAACAAAGTTCGTGAGCGACGGCAAAAGCCACTCGCTTGTGGTTCATGCCTACAGCGACACGCGTACGACGAAGCAACCTGCTGGCAAGCAGAATGTACGCTTGAACCAGTTTGAGTGCATGTACACCCGCATAACTGGAATCTGGCAGACCGTTTGGATGGAACCCGTAGCTAAAGAAGGTCTGGAGCGTGCTCAGGTAATCACCGACATCGACCAAAAGCAAATCGTAATCCATCCAGAGTTCTACAGCCAGACAGGAGGCACCCTGACTGTCACCTTAAAGGAGGGAAAGAAAGTGGTAGCCACTCAAAACGTGAAAGCTCAGAACACCAGTACCATAGTTATACCCGTGAAGTCACCTAAGTTGTGGAGTCCAGCCAATCCCTTCCTCTACGACTTGACCTATCAAGTGAAGAACGCTCAGGGTGAGGTTGTCGATGAAATAAGCAGCTATGTAGGCATGCGAAAGATCCATATCGAAGGCAACAAGACCTATCTCAACAATGAGCCTTTCTATCAGCGTCTGGTGCTGGATCAAGGGTTCTATCCTGATGGCATCTGGACGGCTCCCAGCGATGAAGCTTTGAAGCACGATATCGAATTGAGTATGCAGGCAGGATTCAATGGCGCCCGCTTGCACCAGAAAGTTTTCGAGGAGAGATTCCATTACTGGGCTGACCATCTGGGCTACATCACATGGGGCGAGGCTCCATCGTGGGGAATGAACACCAACGACCCGGAGGTTGCCCGCAACTTCATGACTGAGTGGAGCGAAGAAATCACGCGAGACCGCAACCATCCCAGCATTGTCACCTGGACTCCCATGAATGAGGAATGGTGGCCTGACCGCGTGCAATATCCTCGTTTCGTAAGTGACGTGTATGATCTTAGCAAGATGCTGGACCCCACCCGTCCCGTTTGCGATGTGAGTGGTGGCGTTCATATCAAGACTGACATCTGGACAACCCACAGCTACGAACAGGATCCTGCCAAACTGAAGGAACTTATCTACAACGGCACCCGTTGGTTCCAGACACCCAATGAATACCAAGGCTTGTATCGCACCAACGTGGGCTTCAACCGTCCCACAGACAACGAAAAATATGATTTCCCAACTTATGACACAGCCTCGATGCCCTACATCTTGGATGAGTTTGGTGGCATCAAATGGGTGAAGGGACAAGACAAGGAAACTGGCAACAGCAACAAATCATGGGGTTATGGTGAGCCTCCCCATTCTTTGGAAGAATTCTACACTCGTTTGGAAGGTCAAGTGGATGCTTTGATGGAAATCAGCGAGAATGTATGGGGCTATTGCTACACGCAGCTGACCGATGTGGAACAGGAGCAGAACGGCATATACTTCTACGATCGAAGCAGCAAGTTCGACATGGCTCGCATACGTGCCATCTTCACGAAGAAGCCAGCGGGAAGCAAATAACCCAATAGGGACTCGTTGCCCTCCACTTGTCTATAATCTTACGATTCAGGGCTTAGAGAAAACTCTGACGTGGAGACTTTGAACCATCAGGTCGAAAGAGTGGCCGTAGAATAGATATAGCCCTCCTTTTCTATCGTTTCCAATTCGAAACCTCGAAGGGAATCTGTATCGAGAGCATTCTTCAGATTACCGGCAATACCCGTTCCTTTACACTTCAGGATGGCTTCTTTCTGAGTCCAAAGCCTGATGAATTCAACTGCTGGATCAGAGGCTGACTGGATGCGAAAGACCTCATCTGCATTCATTGCATAGGAAACGACAGAGGAACTGAATGAACGGACCGACTCAACATCCAGTCCACAGGGACAATCAGAAAGCAGGCACCCTACCGCCAATTTGCAATGACTGATGCTGAAATACAAGTTGGGATACTCTGCCAGAGAAGGTTTTCCGCTCTCAGCATACACAAACGTGGGCTGACTCTGAATGCCATATTCCTCACGCAAGAGCCTACAAAGCAACAGATACGACATGGCACAATCAAACTGACCACCAAGATAGCGGTATCTCAAGGCTTGATCTCGCCTCCATGCCGGTAGCTGATCCACCAACAATTGTACATACGCAGGACTTAATTCGTTTGGTTTTTCCTCAATGATGAGCCTCATCCTTTCTTTCATTGCACATACACTTTGCGAATTTACAAAGAAATGACAGAATAGCAGTCTCATTTCGTCTTTTTTTCTCCTTTCGCCGCCCAGATTCCATTTTGTCACATCAATTATTTGCGCACGAAAGTATTTATTTGTAACTTTGTACCCCAAAAAAGGTAAAAGATTTAAAATCAAATAGAGAAATGAGTGACAGATTATTTATTTTCGACACCACACTGCGTGATGGAGAACAGGTTCCAGGATGCCAGTTGAATACGGTGGAGAAGATCCAGGTTGCCCGCCAGTTGGAAGCTTTGGGAGTGGATGTCATCGAGGCAGGTTTCCCCATCAGCAGTCCTGGCGACTTCAATTCTGTAATTGAGATAAGCAAGGCTGTGACATGGCCCATCATCTGTGCCTTGACTCGAGCTATGGAGAAAGATATCGATGTGGCTGCCGAGGCACTGAAATATGCAAAGCACAAACGTATTCATACAGGTATTGGCACCAGCGACAGCCATATCCGTTATAAGTTCAACTCAAACCGTGAGGAAATCATTGAGCGTGCTGTGGCTGCTGTGAAATATGCAAAGAAATATGTGGAGGACGTGGAGTTCTATGCCGAGGATGCCGGTCGTACCGACAACGAGTATCTGGCCCGCGTAATTGACGCTGTGACCAAGGCAGGTGCCACTGTTTGCAACATCCCTGACACCACAGGATTCCGCACTCCCTATGAATATGGAGAAAAAATCAAGTTCCTCTATGAACATGTGGATGCGTTCGCTGCCGGCAAAAGTATTCTCTCGACCCACTGCCACAACGATTTGGGTATGGCTACCGCAAACACCATTGCCGGTGTGCTGAATGGGGCTCGCCAAGTGGAGGTAACTATCAACGGTATCGGAGAGCGTGCAGGAAACACCTCTTTAGAGGAAGTGGTGATGACCTTCAAGACTCATCCCAACCTAAATATTGAAACGAACATCAACACCACGAAGATATTCCCTTCCAGTCGTATGGTGAGCAGTCTGATGAACATGCCTGTACAACCCAACAAAGCTATCGTGGGACGCAACGCATTCGCTCACTCCAGTGGCATCCACCAGGATGGTGTACTGAAGAATGCTTCCACCTACGAGATCATGGATCCAAAGGAGGTGGGTATCGACGACAATGCAATCGTGCTGACCGCCCGTAGTGGACGCGCTGCTCTGAAACATCGCCTACATGTAAATGGCATCGAAGTGGATGGCGACCGTCTGGACAAAATTTATCAGGACTTCTTGAATCTGGCTGACAAGAAGAAAGAGGTGACCGACGATGACATCCTGGTTCTGGCTGGAGCTGACCGTGCAGAGAATCATAATGTGAAACTGGATTATCTGCAGGTCACCACTGGAAAGGGAGTAAGAAGTGTGGCCAGCATCGGTTTGATCATCGCGAACGAGAAGTTTGAATCCGCCGCATCTGGCAATGGTCCCGTGGATGCTGCTATCAAAGCACTAAAGACCATCATCAAACGAGAGATGACATTGAAAGAATTCACTATTCAGGCCATCAGCAAGGGTAGCGATGACATGGGCAAGGTGCACATGCAGGTAGAATATAATGGTCATGTCTATTATGGTTTTGGTGCCAACACAGACATTGTAACAGCCTCTGTAGAAGCCTACATAGATTGTATAAACAAGTTTAGATAATCCCTGTCACCCATATAGGGCTCCAACTAGAAAATAGAGAAAAATGAACAATACAGACAACAAATTGCGTGCGAATGACCTCTCCACAAAAGGCAGAGGATCTTCCCTCTTTGATAAAATCTGGGAAAAGCACGTTGTTCAGAACGTAGAGGATGGTCCTACTCAACTCTATATCGATCGCCTCTATTGCCACGAAGTAACTACCCCCCAGGCTTTCGACACGTTGCGTGACAAGGGAATCAAAGTCCTCCGTCCTGACCGCATATATGCGATGCCCGACCACAATACCCCCAGCGACCAGCAAGAAGCAATCCATGACCCCATCGGTCGGAAACAAGTGGAGACATTGGCTGCCAATTGTAAGGAATATGGTATCACACACTTCGCCATGGGAACCAAAGACAATGGCATCATCCATGTAGTTGGACCTGAGAAAGGTCTTTCTCTGCCTGGCATGACCATCGTTTGCGGTGACTCCCACACCAGCACTCATGGTGCTGTAGGCGCCTTGGCAATGGGTATCGGCACCAGCGAAGTGGCAGAGGTTCTGGCTTCACAATGTATTCTTCAGGCAAAGCCCAAGAGTATGCGTATCAATGTTGAAGGTACACTCCAGCCAGGTGTGACAGCAAAAGATATAGCCCTCTACATTATGGCACAGATGACGACCAGTGGAGCCACGGGATATGTGGTGGAATATGCAGGAAGTACCATCCGCAATCTCAGCATGGAAGGCAGACTCACTTTGTCGAACCTCTCCATCGAGATGGGAAGCCGCGCAGGCATCATTGCCCCTGACGAAACCACTTTTGAATACCTGAAAGGACGTGAATATGCTCCCAAAGGGAAGGACTGGGACAAAGCCGTGGAGGAATGGAAGAAACTGTGCAGCGATGACGATGCTATCTTTGACAAGGAGGTGACATATCAAGCTAAAGACATTGCTCCCCGCATTACCTATGGAACCAATCCAGGTGCAGGAATTGCTGTTGACGAGTGCATTCCTCTTTTGGAAAATATTCCTGAGGCTGACAGAGCAGGTTTCAAGGCTCAGTTGGATTACATGCAGTTCCAACCAGGAGAGAAACTGGAAGGGCATCCCATAGATTACGTGTTCCTGGGAGCATGCACCAATGGTCGCATTGAGGATTTCCGAGCATTCGCCAGTGTGGTGAAAGGTAAAAAGAAGGCTCCTGGCGTGGTAGCATGGCTCGTCCCTGGCAGTTGGCTTGTGCGCAAGCAAATCATCGAAGAAGGAATTGACAAGATTCTGGAAGATGCAGGTTTCGAGCTTCGTCTTCCAAGCTGTTCTGCCTGCTTGGCCATGAATCCAGACAAAGTGCCTGCAGGCAAATTGAGTATCAGCACAAGCAATCGTAATTTTGTGGGGCGACAAGGTCCCGGTGCTCGCACCATTCTTGCCTCCCCTCTCACCGTTGCAGCAAGTGCGATAACAGGAAAAGTGACAGACCCTAGAAAGATTTGACATCATGGCTAAACAGAAATTCAATGTCATTCAATCAACCTGCATTCCAGTGCAGATTGACAATTGCAATACGGATTTGATTATCCCTGCCCGTTATCTGGCCAGTACGACTCGTGACCCCAAGTTCTTTGGCGAGGCGTTCATGCATGACCTGAGATACGATGCAGATGGCAATCCCGCACCAGACTTTGTCATGAACAAGCCTGAATACTGCGAAACTCCGCATGAAGGCGTTCATGAGATTATTGTAGGCGGCCAGAACTGGGGATCTGGTTCCAGTCGTGAACATGCTGCCTGGGCCATCGCAGGGTATGGGGTACGCGTAGTTATCTCCAGCAGTTTTGCCGACATTCATCGAAACAACCTGCTCAATTGCTTTGTGCTACCTGTAATTGTTAGCCGCGAATTCCAACAAGAACTGTTTGCCTGTATTGAAGCAAATCCTAAAACGGAGGTTCGTGTTGACGTTCCTAAACAGACTGTCACAAACCTCGCAACTGGTCATTGCGAGAAATTTGAAATCAATGGATACAAGAAATATTGTCTGATGAACGCTTATGACGACATCGATTTTCTGCTATCCAACATCGACAAGATAGAAGCCTGGGAAAAAAACAATTTGTAATGCAGGAGTTTGCCGAAGCACTTTGCCAGTACGTGGCGCGCATTTTGTGGACACAAGATGGCGAATACATCAAGGGAGCTGTGCGCATTTTGGATGCCAGAAACCATATGTTTCAAGAGTTACCCCATCAACAGACCGATGAGAGTGCCGACATCTATGCACTGAACGATCTCTGCCATGTGAATGAGAACATGGAGACTGAGCCCGATATGAACCGAGCGATAGGAATTGCACGAAATTACTTTTGATTCATAAAAAGACATGGAGAAGAAAACGATAGAGATTATGGACACTACTCTCCGCGATGGTGAGCAAACCAGCGGCGTCAGCTTCATGCCTCATGAGAAACTGATGATAGCTCGTACCCTTCTGCAGAATCTTAATGTGGATCGTATCGAAGTGGCTTCGGCCCGTGTTTCCGAGGGTGAAAAAGAAGCTGTAAAAAACATCTGTAAATGGGCGAGCCAGACAGAACGTTTAGATCGAGTGGAAGTGCTCGGATTTGTAGATGGAGAGACTAGTGTGGATTGGATACTAGAGGCGGGATGTCGCCACATGAATCTGCTATGCAAAGGGTCGCGCCGCCATTGTGAAGGACAACTGAAAAAAACTCTGGAGCAACATGTCCGCGACATCAAGGAAACACTTGAGTATGCCGATAGAAAGGGAGTGGCTGTCAACATATATCTGGAGGACTGGAGCAACGGCATGAAAAACTCTCCCGACTATGTTTTTGGACTGATGGATGAGTTGAAAGATTCCAATGTCGAGCGCTTTATGCTACCTGACACCTTAGGCGTGCTCAATCCCTTGGACCTCATCAGTTTTGTTCGCAAAATGGTGAAACGCTACCCCACTCTACACTTCGATTTCCATGCCCACAACGATTATGACCTGGCTATCAGCAATGTGTTGGCTGCCGTCATGGCAGGATGCCAAGGAATCCACACCAGCGTGAATGGAATGGGCGAACGAGCAGGCAATGCTCCTCTGGCCAGCGTGCAAGCCATCCTGAAGGACCAGTTCCATGCTCACACCCACATTGATGAGAGCCGCCTCAACGAAGTCTCTCGTCTGGTGGAAAGTTATAGTGGCATTGCTATTCCTCCCAACCAACCCATCGTGGGTGAAAACGTCTTCACACAAGTGGCAGGCGTACATGCCGACGGGGACAGCAAGGCTGGACTATACCAAAACGACCTGATACCAGAACGCTTTGGACGTAAACGCGAGTATGCGCTGGGGAAGAACTCTGGCAAGGCAAATATCTTGAGGAATTTAGAGGAACTTGGACTGGAACTGACACCCGAACAAACCAAGCGCGTGACGGAACGCATCATCGAACTGGGTGACAAGAAAGAACAGGTGACTCAAGAAGATCTTCCTTTCATCGTGAGCGATGTCTTGAAACACGACACGCCAGAAGAGCATGTTAAACTGCTTTCTTATTTGGTCACGACGGCTTACGGGTTAAAGCCATTGGCGAGTCTTCGACTGGAAATCAACGGGCAGACTTATGAGGAAAGTGCCTACGGAGATGGTCAGTTCGATGCC
Organism: Bacteroidaceae bacterium; assembly: GCA_017427185.1. Taxonomy (GTDB): domain Bacteria; phylum Bacteroidota; class Bacteroidia; order Bacteroidales; family Bacteroidaceae; genus Physcousia. The sequence continues at coordinate 14,924 of JAFRTJ010000042.1, forward strand.
TTTGTCCGTGCTATCCGCCATATCTACAAGAACAAGCTGGAACGCCGTTTCCCATGGTTGACCAACTATACAGTCACGATTCCTCCCGGTGGACGTACCGATGCTTTCGTACAGACTGTAATCACCTGGAATTGGGACAACAGAGTCATCCGTACGCGTGGACTCGATGCTGACCAGACTGAGGCTGCCATCAAGGCAACCATCAAGATGTTGAACCTGATAGAACAAGATTTTTAACTATATGAAACTGAGAATTGCTGTACTGGCCGGTGATGGCATCGGACCAGAGATAATGGAGCAAGGCGTTGCCGTAATGAGCGCTATTGCAGAGAAGTTTGGACACGAGGTAACCTACAAAGAAGCTTTGTGTGGTGCACACGCTATTGATGAAGTAGGCGATCCTTTCCCAGAAGAAACCTTCCAGACCTGCATGGATGCTGATGCTGTTCTGTTCGCAAGCGTAGGTGATCCTAAGTTCGACAACAATCCCACCGCTAAGGTTCGTCCCGAGCAGGGTTTGCTGGCAATGCGCAAGAAGCTTGGTCTCTATGCCAACATCCGCCCCGTGGAAACCTTTGATTGCCTCGTCCACAAATCTCCTTTGAAAGATGAATTGGTACGTGGAGCTGATTTCATCTGCATCCGCGAGTTGACGGGCGGCATGTACTTCGGCAAAAAACAAGAACCTGCCTTTAACGAAGAGAAGGGTGTGGAGGATGCTCTGGATACCAATTACTACTCTCGTCCCGAGGTAGAGCGCATCCTACGTGTAGGTTACCAATATGCGCGCCAGCGCAGGAAGCACCTGACTGTAGTAGATAAAGCCAACGTATTGGCCAGCAGTCGTCTGTGGCGTAAAGTCGCCCAAGAAATGATGGGCGAGTATCCTGATGTGCAGACAGATTTTATGTATGTCGACAATGCTGCCATGCGTATGATTCAAGATCCCAAGTTCTTTGATGTCATGGTAACGGAGAATACCTTTGGAGACATTCTGACCGACGAAGGGTCATGCATCACAGGTTCCATGGGTTTACTTCCCAGCGCATCTACCGGTGAGCACACTCCAGTTTTCGAACCTATTCACGGCTCATGGCCTCAAGGCAAGGGATTGAACATTGCCAACCCTCTAGCTCAGATTCTCAGTGTGGCTATGCTTTACGAATATTTCAACCTGAAAGCTGAAGGCCAATTGATTCGCGAGGCAGTAAATGCCAGCCTGGACCAAAACGTTCGCACTCCAGAGATTCAAGTGGAAGGAGGCGAAAAGTATGGAACCAAAGAAGTCGGTGCATGGATTGTGAACTACATCAAGGAAAAATAAAGGGAGAAAAAGCAAAATGAGAAAGAAGGCCATCTTGATGTCTGTCCTCATGGCATCTTGTTTGGCAACACATGCCGAGGATGATTACGAGGAAGGATTCCTGACTTCGTATCTGAATCACTATCTGGAGAGAGCTATGCAAAAGGATTCTGTCAATAGTCCGAATGACGAGAATCCCAAGTATGGCCGCCACCTCTCAAATTTTATGAGCGCACCTAAGTTTGGTGGTCACATCATAGCGAAATACAGCTATTCAGATCTCAAAGGCAGTCATGGAGGAGACGGATTCGATGCCCGTCAAGTACGTGCCCACGTTACTGGTACCATCTTGAACGACTTCAAATATCGCGTTCAGATAGAGCTGAAGGGAACTCCCTCAATGCGCGACTACACCTTGGAATGGACACATTGGGATGAATTCCATATCAAGTTGGGGCAGTTCAAACGAGGATTCAGCTACGAGAATCCCATAGGTCCATGGGGAGCTGAGATTGGCGAGTTCTCACAGATAACACGCAAGTTCTGTGCCACGGGAACCAGTGATTATAGTGGCGAAACCGCACAAACAGGACGTGACATCGGCATCCAGGTCTCAGGAGATATCCTTCCCGTGGGGACAGATCACCATCGGCTCTTCCGCTATCAGGCTGCTATCCACAATGGCAACGGACAGGACACGAAAGACAACAATGGAAAGAAGGATTTCATCGGAAGCATACACATCCAGCCCATCAAGGATCTGTATCTAGGTTTCTTCGGTTGGGATGGAAACTACGCAAAGGACAACGTCACCGTAGATCGCAAACGCTGGTCGGTGGGTGCCAATTACGTGCATAAGGATTGGACTGTGCGCGCCGAATATGCACACCATAAGGGGCATCGCCTAAGCGATTATGATGCAGCCACCAACACATGGACAGGTAAAGCGAAAGCGGATGCATGGTACATGATGGTAGGAATTCCTGTGACACAATGGTTCAAAACCTTCCTGAAATACGATGTCTATCGAGGTGACTACACGAATTCCACGGCAACGAGCATTTACAGCTTTTGCAACAATTTCAACCTGCACAGAAACCTTGTTTTCCAGTTGCAATACAACTACGTGAACGACCGCAGCAATCCAGCCGACAAGAACCACAACGAGATATGGACTGAAATCTGGGTAAGATTCTGAGTTGCCATTCCGTTTTTTTTGTAAAAACACTTTCACCTTCTCCATTTACGCTCATGGGGAAAATGATTCTGTTTTATTGGTGTCTAGCAAAGAATCAGGCGAGCTGTTTGTCAATTACACGTTGGTACTTCGTCAAAGGTGATTGCTGTTATTTCTATTAATAGAAGTTAAATTCTGGCTGATTCCTTCATTTTGGGGGCTTTCTTATGTACTTCGTTTTCTATTTCCCTATACTTTTGCAGCAGAAAACATGTACAAAAATGAAAACGAACAACAGACGAGAGAACATCCTCAGTAAGACGGAGTACGACATCATGTCTATCATTTGGGAAATCAATCATTCTGTATCTGCTCGCGATATTTACGAGCAGCTCGACCCGAAGCCTGCCTACACAACGCTTGCCACAGAGATGCGGACGCTCTACGAGAAGGGGGTTGTCGACCATTTCAAGAAAGATGGTGAGGGCAAGACGCATTACTACATCGCCAAGATTGGCAAGGGAGAATATGTTCGCAAGGCGATGCACGATGTGAAGAAGACCTTCTTCGGAGGCAACCTACGCTCCATGCTCAGCTTCTTTATCAGAGAAGAGGAACTCTCTGAGGAAGAACTCATCAGCTTCCTGCATGATATGGAGTCGGAACTCACAGATAAATCATAACCATACCTTATTATTTAATATGTCAGCCATCCTCATCTACGCCATCAAGTCGGCCATCCTGCTCACTTTGCTTTTCTTGCCAGGCATCTTCCTGATGTTCAAGGAGAAGATGTTCCGTTTCAACAGGATGACGCTGCTTGCCATACTGGTGCTGAGCCTCGTCTTGCCGCTCTGTAACTTCTCCCATCTTTCGATGGACAACATGCCTGCCATACAAACGATCGAGCAAGGCTTGATACAGGCTGGCATTCCTGTGGAGGTGACAAACCTCTCCCCTGCCATCGCGCAAGGAGAGGAAGGCAACAGTCCCTTTCCGTGGTTCTATATCGTAAGTATACTCTATGCCATCGGCGTAATGACGATTCTATGCATCCGCCTCCGCGAAGTGCTTTCTATGGGACGCATCATCCGCCGAGGGAGCATTTGGCAGAAGACAGAGGACGGCATCCGCATCTATTGCCACGCAGAGAACGTCGCTCCCTTCTCTTGGCTGCGGAACATCGTCATCAGCGAAGCCGACCATAAAGAAAACGGACGCGAAATCATCCTTCACGAGAAGGCTCACATCCTCTACCATCACTCCACGGACATCCTTCTGCTCACGCTGGTCGAGGCCGTGCAATGGTGGAATCCCTTCGTCTATCTGCTGGGCATGTACCTTCGCGACGTACACGAGTACGAAGCCGACGACTACGTCCTTCGTCAGGGCATTTCCTGCCATTCTTATTCCGAATTAGTCATAAGGAAAGCTGTAGGCGCCAACAGCTACACCTTCGCTAATAATTTCAATCACAGTTTAACTAAAAAGCGAATCAGTATGATGCTAAAGACAAATTCCAAGCGGAGCCGACGTAGCCGTGTGCTTTACGTCCTCCCCATGATTGCATTGGCGCTGAGTGCCTTTGCCACACCAGAGTTCCAAACGGCAACAGAAGTAATTGAAGAAGTCGTGCAACAAGGAGAAACCATTGTTGACTTGTACATCAACAGCAAAGGGCTCATTACCAAGTGCAGTATAGATGGCAATACTATTTCCCCCGATGAAGGCAGAAAAATAATGGAAGGGAAGTTAGATAAGCAGAAAAGCTATACCTTGAACATCACTTCCGAGATAGAGTTGCCAAAGGTAGAGAGGGAAATTCAGAGCCCGTCGAAGCCCACGAATCTGAAAGTCAACTACAAGGTTGTTCCCCCTGAAAGCGAATCAGGTAAGGAAACCGTCATCGACATCCACATCGACAGCGAGGACAAGCTATCCTGTGGCATCAATCACGCCAAGCTGGAACCCATCTCGCCCAAGGACATGATGGAGTTGCTCGCTAAACACAGAGGCGAACCTACCGTCATCAACATCACCTCGGAGAAGGAGTTCGATCACATGGAACATGTCGTGAGGGAAGCTTCACGCAAAAACAATTTGCTGAAGATTAACTACGAAGTCAAGCCAAAGAGTGATTAGTTTCTGAAACAAGCAGAGGATGTGTCGTTTGACACACTCTCTGCTTAAGGGAGGGGTTGAACAACTATTGGAGCGCAAGAAGTCAACGTGCAATTCGCGAATAAAGGCCATATGTTTTCCTGTAGAGACGGCAAAAGTCGTTCCGTATTACAAAACACGTTGTTTTGGCTCACACAACACGTCATCTCGCCCGATGTCATGTGTTGTGTGCTGCGTTCCACCGGTTCTGCGTCAATTTAGGTGGTAACTCCAGTTCATTTTATTTCCTCCGTATATAAGTTTTGCCCTCAAGATCTCTACGTTGGCCCTGTTGTACATGGCTCTTTTCACAGCCTTGATTTTGTTGACCGTTCCTTCCATGAC
>JAFRTJ010000003.1 GCA_017427185.1 Bacteroidaceae bacterium
ATCTACACGGACAACCAATCATATCTGAACCCTTTTGCACTCGCTGACGGATGAGAAACAGACTTTGCGGGTCAACGACAGCATAAAGCCCCTGTAATGCTCGACGGGGTAAGGGGATATTGGGCGGGGACAACACGTAATTGCACCTGTAGTGGCTGGAGATTCCGCAGATGGAGGGCGAGACGGCGAAATTAGTCCGAATGACTATTAGTTGCGGATTTTAGGTTACTTACAAAAGAAAAGGAACAAGCGAAACATAAGTAAGTAATTTCCAACAATGCTGATTTTATCTCTGATACTTTTTCTGGAAACATGTTATGGTTTGGAAAAAATTCAGGCAGAAGACTTGTTGGATTGATTCTTTTTGTCTATATTTGTCTCTGAAAAATGACTTCATACTGCTGTTTGGCATGAATAAACACAGAAAAAAAACTTTGGCACTATGCTCGTTTCTGGGCCTAATGACACTTCAAGCCTGGGCTCAGAACCCTGTTGATTCTGCAATAAAAAACCCTGTCTGGGGTCCTGATTGGCCAGATCCCACCATATGGATTGGGGATGATGGGCTATACTACAGCGTGGCAACCGGACTAAACAGGGTTATCAAAAGCAATGACCTCTTCCATTGGGAATCCACTGAAGTACGTCCCTTAAGCAGAGAACAACGCCAACAGATACGCCAGTATGGACGAAACCTGTGGGCACCTGATGTCGCCGTAGTGAATGGAGAAAGACTGCTATACGTAACCATATACAACAGCGCAGAAGACAGCAACATAGGTGTGCTGAAAGAGACCAAGCCAGGAGAGTTTGAGTTTCACGGACTTATCACATGCGGTAAAGAAACCGGCATAGAAGATACCATTGATCCTGAGGTGGTAAAAGACCCTAAGACAGGTATCGTGTGGCTTTTTTTTGGCTCTGTAGGCGGCATCCACCGTATTCAACTTACAGAAGATGGTTTAGCCCTGGCTCCCGATGCAGGATACGAATACGTGGCAGGACTTACAATCCACCAGAATCCCAGCCGCTCCAATGTGTACGAAGGTTCATATCTTTACTATCACGATGGATACTGGTACCTGTTTGTAAGCGGAGGTAACTATGGCGATCACACCTATCAACTGCGTGTGGGGCGCAGCGCTACCCTAGATGGCATCTTTCTGGACAAGGAAGGGCGCAAAATGATGGACGGATATGCCAGTAGCATCTTGTCCAGCGAAAAAGAGGACTACTTTTATGGCCCGGGGCATTGTGGTGAAATCTACGAGAAAGGGGGCAAGACATATATGTTCTACCACTGCCACAACAAGGGGACGGAGAATCCAAGGCAACGCCCCATGATGCTGCAAGAGATCAAGTGGGACAAGAATGGATGGCCTTATTTCAAAGGCGGCAAACCAATACCATAAACCAGAGAAAGACATGAAAACAAAAATCGTAGTCATAGGAAGTTCGAATACAGATATGGTCATGCGTGTGGAGGAATTTCCCCGACCAGGTGAGACCATCATGGGTCATGGATTTATGCAGAACTTGGGAGGTAAAGGCGCTAATCAAGCTGTAGCATGCTCACGATTAGGAGGAGAAACAGCTTTCATCGGCAAACTGGGCAAAGATGCATTGGGGGAAAACACATTGAAACAACTTGCTCGCGAGAAGATGGACCTTTCGCATTTGACCCAAACAGGAGAAACCTCATCAGGGACTGCCTTCATCACAGTAAACTCTCATGGAGAGAACAGCATCATCGTAGATTCAGGAGCTAACTGGAAACTCAGTCCGAAGGATATCGACGAGGCGAATGACTTGCTACAAGAAGCGGCACTAGTGCTGATGCAACTGGAAACTCCAATTCCCACATTAGTTTATGCAGCTCAAAAAGCCCATTCATACGGAGCACATGTTGTGTTGAATCCTGCCCCAGCACCTCAAGCACCTCTGCCTGAAGCGCTACTGAAAAATGTGGATCTGCTGATTCTTAATGAAACGGAAGCTGAGCAAATCTGTGGCATAGAGGTAAAGGATGAAAATCTAAAGCAATGCTTCCTCAAGATTAACGAAATCGGTGTGAAACAAGTAGTTATAACATTAGGATCCAAGGGAGCAGCGACCTTCGTGAATGAGGAAATCAAAATAGTGCCTGCACATAAAGTAGAGGCTGTAGATACCACAGCTGCAGGCGACACTTTCTGTGGTGGACTTTGTGTCGCTCTATGCCAGGGAAAAGAGATCACGGAAGCCATTCAGTTCGCATGTGCTGCTTCTGCCATTACAGTAACTCGCTTAGGAGCTCAGCAAAGCATACCATACATCGACGAAATCAAATAACAAAAATACCAACCTGAAAAACAGATAGAAATTATGTACATCGTAAGTAGTTACACATTAGCAGTAGTGCTATGCTTCATCACAATGATTTGCTGGGGTTCGTGGGGTAACACTCAGAAGTTGGCAGCCAAGACCTGGCGTTACGAGTTGTTCTATTGGGATTATGTAATTGGCATGGTAGTCTTCGCCGCTCTGCTTGGATTGACAATGGGAAGCACAGGAGATGAAGGACGTCCTTTCCTTGAGGACCTATCACAAGCCAGCCAGGACAGTATCATGATGGTTATGCTGGGTGGAATCATATTCAATGCCAGCAATATTCTACTTTCTGCCAGTGTCTCACTTGCTGGCATGAGTGTTGCTTTTCCTTTGGGCGTAGGCATTGCACTTGTTTTGGGTGTTATAGTCAATTATCTGGGAATGCCCAGCGGCAATCCTCTTTTGCTCTTTCTGGGTGTAGCCCTGGTTGTAATAGCTATTGTCTGCAATGGTGTGGCATCTGGAAAAGTCAGCAATTCGGAAAAGGATCCAAGTAAAAATAAGAAAGGAGTAATGATTGCCATAGTAGCTGGCGTATTGATGAGTTTGTTCTACAGATTTGTCGTAATGGGTATGGATATTGAAAACTTCCAGCATCCTGCCACAGGAATGATGACCCCCTACTCTGCCATCTTCATTTTCTCTCTGGGCGTATTGCTCAGCAACTTTATCTTCAATACACTCGTGATGAAATTCCCCTTTGTCGGCGAGAAAGTTTCCTATGGAGAGTATTTCAAGGGAAGTACAGCAACCCATTTGACAGGTATGCTTGGAGGTGCCATCTGGTGCCTAGGGACAGCATTCAGCTATATCGCATCAGGTAAAGCTGGTCCTGCCATATCGTACGCTTTGGGGCAAGGAGCTCCACTCATTGCCGCCCTGTGGGGAGTATTCATTTGGAAGGAGTTCAAGGGTGCGACCCATCAAGTAAACGCTTTGCTAAGATTCATGTTCCTGTTCTTTATTGTTGGATTGGTACTGATTATTATGGCAGGTAACTAAACGAGAATCAAATAAACATATTTTCATATGAAAAAATATTTATGGCTCATCACGATCTTCATGCTAAGCTTTACAGCTACAGCTCAGAAGAACATTATCTTTGAAACTGACATGGGAAATGATGTAGACGATGCTTTGGCTATCGACATGCTCTACAAATATCATTCCAGTGGACGAATCAACCTGATGGCAGTCATGCTGAACAAAGAAGGCAAATACCCTCCAATGTTTATCGATCTGCTGAATACCTGGTACGGTCAACCCAACATTCCTATCGGCGTTTCAAACAGGGATTCTCTGAGCATTGTAGCTGGTGCTAATTATACCGAAGTAGTTGTGAACAAAAAAAGTGCAAGAGGAAAACCCATCTACAAACGCACATTAAAGAAATACGACAAACTTCCTGATGCATACAAATTGTACCGTCAGTTATTAAGCAAGAAACCTGATCATTCTGTTACCATAGTATCTGTAGGATTCAGTACCAATCTGGCATTACTGTTGGAGTCCACAGCAGATGAATACTCTCCGTTGTCAGGCAAAGAACTGATAGCTCAAAAAGTGGATAGACTGGTCGTGATGGCAGGACATTTCGAGGATCCCCAATATCGCGAATACAATGTTGTCAACGATATCCCTGCATGCCAAAAGGTATACGCGGAATGGCCAACAGACATCTACACTTCAGGTTTCGAAGTCGGTCTAAGAATAAAGTATCCAGCCAAAAGCATAGAAAACGACTTCAAATGGACAGAGAATCATCCCATCACGGATGCATACAAATCCTATCTAGCAAAGATAGAAGACCGTCCGACATGGGATCTGACAGCAGTACTCTTTGCAATCGATCCAGGCTCGCTATTCAATGTTTCGCCAGCTGGTCGCATTGCAGTTACTGACGAAGGATGCACTCATTTTACTCAAGACATGCAAGGCAACCGTTACTATCTGAAAGTAACTGACAACCAATGCAAAAATATTCTGCGGTATTTCCTGAACATGATTCCCAGAAAGCCAGAAGATTACAGAAAACTAAAATGATACAGACATATGCATAATGGCAAGATCAAGGTTATCCATATGGAAATAAATGGAGAACACTATTATTTCGGATCACTGAAAGTGATGTGCCAATATTTTGGACGAGACAAATTGGGCATGAGTTATAACAGTCTGAGAGCGAATGTACGATTGACGCCAGAAAATCCATTCCACCATCGGCGTCTTGGATACACGATACGAGAAGGATTCTTAATCCGCCAAGACATGCCCATCCGATCATTGCAGATGCTTGAACGCATGGGATTGGTCAATAATGAATTGGTTCAAGCAAAAGCGGAGCCAGAAAAAGGACCTGCCCATGAAACACCATCAAAAAGGACTCGTAAGAAGTCGGATGGAACAAATGTTTCTCAATTAGATCTATTCGGCTAAAGGAAAGGTAATAAAAAAGTGAGGAAGTTAACGCCTCCTCACTTTGAATATTACATAAAAATCAGAGTTCCTGAATCTTAACATTCTTGAACCAAACCTCATTGCCGTGATCCTGAAGAAGAATTCTTCCATCGCGGTTACCAAAGTCAGGCCAAATCTTATACTTGCTATAAGCAACCAGAGCATTCCACTCCTGATTGTTACGCTCATATTCAAGAAGTTTTACACCATTAAGCCAGTGTTCAACATGATTACCCTGAACAACCACCATAGCAGTGTTCCAGGTCTTGATGTCGAAAGGTTTGTCATCAGGAGCAGGAATCAAATCATAGAGAGAACCCAACTTGCGGTTACCCTTTACACCTAACTTGGCATCGGGGTGACGCAAATCATCCAGAACCTGGAATTCACAACCGATAGCGCTACCCTCACCCTGATTCATATCAGGATCTACAAAATACTTAATACCACTATTAGCACCTTCTGTAATCTTGAAATCAACTTTCAGAATGAAATTATGATAACTGCGATCTGTGACGATATCGCCTCCATTCCCACTTTCTGCGCCATCAGCAGCTTGAACAATCAGAACGCCATCTTTGATGAGCCATCCTCTTTGTGGAAATGTTGTCAACTTAGCGCCACGCCATCCTTGGGTTGTCTTACCATCCCATAACAACTTCCATCCCTTTTTTTGTTCAGCTTTAGAAAGGACATTATCTATTCCACTTGTCTGAATCTTCAGGGCATCAGCCACCACATCCTTCTTGGCCATGTTTGGCAAAGAAAGTACAGCAGCCATCAAAACAACAATAATCTTCTTCATAGGAAATAATACATTAATCAAGTTTGTAGAAATCTTCCCAACCTTTACGAGGAGGCATACCACTCAACATGGCATTCGCAAAATCGTTATTGGTGAAGCGTTTAGTGCGAGGATCAAAGAACAACTGTGTGTTAAGACGCTGGGCGATTACGCCAAGGCAAAATACTTGGCAAAGAACACCAGCAATCTCGAATGGAGAACGAGTCTTCTCGATTCCCTGACAAGCACGAAGGAAGTTAACATAATGGTTACTTGGACTTTTGGGAACCACTGGCAACTTGTCTTTCATGGCCTCGGCTTTCTCCTTGGGAATAATGCTCAAAGTACTGCCATGACTGGCTCCCTTAAAGATAAGGTCACGACTATAGATAATTTTACCAGGATTCAGTTTTTGCTTGTTGTACTCGCCTTGATTGCTGGCAGGGATACCTGCTGCCAATTCGCTCTCGCCATATCCTTCTGGCAGAGGAGGCAGATTATCGACTCCATCATACCATGTTACATCACATGGAGGCATATTCCCACGAGCTCCAAAACGGAACAGAATTGTACTGCTATAGGGATAGAAGAACTCATTGTGATTCTTGGCATAAAGCATGTTTATCTCATAAGGAAGACCCAGATTGAGGAATTCGTGAACTGTATCCAACAAGTGTGCACCCCAGTCACCTAATGCGCCCATTCCAAAATCATACCAGCTACGCCAATCTCCTTGATGGAAAAGCTGACTGTAATTATGGTAACGAACGCCACCATGCCAAGTGTTCCAATCCATTCCCTCTGGAATTGGATCGCCCTCAGGCATCTTTATCATATTCCAATCATATTTATGCCAACGACGATCATTGTTCATATGAGCAACTACAGAGGTAACATCTTTGATGATGCCTGCTTCTTGCCATGCTTTGAACTGGAAATAGTTGGCTTCGGAATGTCCTTGATTACCTACCTGAGTGGCAATCTCTGGATGACGCTTTGCCATCTCGATCAGCAACTCACCTTCTTGGAAAGTCCGAATCAAGGGTTTCTCACAATAAATATGCTTTCCATATTTCATTGCCATCATTGCGACAAAGAAATGGATATGATCAGGTACACTTGCAGCAACTGCATCGAAGTGATCGGCATATTCTTCAAAGAGCTTACGGAAATCTGTAAAACGTTTAGCATTAGGGTACATGTTGAGTACCTTCTGACATTGTTTTCCATTAAGGTCAACATCGCATAGTGCAACCACATCCACCATATTCGTTTTGGCAAACTCGTTGATGTTCTGCTCACCACGATTGCCAATGCCAATATAAGCAATCTTTACTTTTTCAGATTTTGCTTGTTTGGTTTGCGCAGAAGTCATTGTGTTTGCAAAAACACTGCCTGGAGTAATCGTCAGGCCTGCTGTAGCGAGACCTACTCCTTTCAAAAAATCTCTTCTCGTAGACATAAATAGTAATAATTTATAGATTGTATCTTGATAAATAATTCATTCCTATTTCTCTTGTATCTCAGCTTTGACGTCTGACTCAACAGAACGTACGAGCTCACCATCCTCTGCTTTCAGTTTCTCACGGAATCCAGCAATGGCATCCTTCATAAACACCTTCCAAGCAGTTGCCAAAACAAAACCAAAGAACATGAATGCGAGGACAACTTTCTTGCGGCTATCAGCAGGATATTGGGGCATCTGAGCAGGCTGGATTACTGCAAAAACAGGACGAAGTTCCTGCACTTTAGCCTTATAAGCATCCTCCTGAATCTTCATCTGAGCATACATTTGCTGAGCCAAACTGGCCTCCTGTTGAAGACGTTCCTTTTCACTGCTTACACTCTGCAAAATGACACTTCGATCATAATCGATGCTGTGAGCATAAGCTGTCTGGGCTTGAATCATTCTCTCCTTAGCTTCCTCGCTCATTCTCTGATAATACTGATAATCCTGCATTGCCTTCCTTGTTCTGTATTCAGAGATATAATCCTGCAAATGTTTGGACACAGTATCAGCCAACTGTGTAGAGACCATTGGATCTGTAGTGGTGACTGAAATAGAAGTAATGCCAGATTTGTTGTCGACATTCACTTTGATGCATCCACGCAAGATTTTAACGACACCAGCTTGTTCATTGGTCAAATGACTGATATTGATTGTATCCACAAAATCTTCCGACTCTTTTGCCTCTTTCTTGAGAAAATGTTCCAGCCATTGAGAAAAACCAGATTTTTCTTTCTCAGGCATATATTTTCTAGTGAAATAAGTATACACAGTCATCGGACCAGGCTTAGCTCCTTTTTCCAGCTCCTTTTTGGAAATCTCAGGATTAATTTCAACATCAAACAATTGAACGAGGAAAGGAGTGCTGGCACAAATCTCTGATGAGAGAGTAATATTCAATGCATCTGTACTATTTGCGAGAGTAGCATTACCAACTCCAAGTAAACTGGTTATACTCTTTAAACTGGAACTGGTACGGATACTGCTTTGAACCTCCGGAGCCAAAGTGACTACCACTCTCCATATATGCTTATGCATAAGGGCATAACCACATCCTAAAAAAGCAAACACAATGGTCACTATCAGGATGAATCGTTTATGTGAGAGGAATTTTCTCACATATGCCATCCAATCTATCTTAGATGATTCTGAGTACGCCTCATACTCTTCATCCAAAAAGGGATCATCGTACAAATCTTTATTCATAGTTATGACTATTTCAGGATATTTGCAATACTTGCAGCCATTGTACCCAAAGAAGCTGCTGTAGTGGCTACACCAAGGATACTTTGAAGACTTCCTGGTCTCTTTTCTTTCTGAGGAACAATTATCTCTGCCCCAGGCTCCACCTTGGTCCTCTTCCTTGCTTTGGTGATATGACCGTTCATACTTATCATGTAGGCTTTCCTTTTCTTCGCAATGTTCGAGTAACCACCTGCCTGGTCTACATAATATTTGACACGTCGTGAGGATTCGAAGGTCACTTCATTGGGATTCAGTACTGCACCATCTATACGCACAGTATTGGAATATTGGGGTATCACCAATTCATCTCCTTCACGAAGAACAACATCATATATGCTTCCTGGATCCAAGACTGCCTTGTCTAGGTCTATACCTACCATATATCGCGTATTCAATGTTAGGGTATCCGCTACGAGGGAGTCTTCAGCACTCACATGAGATTTCAATGCAGCCTTCATTCGTGCCAATTCTGTCTCATTGACTTTCCTGAGAAGTCTTGCACCCTTCAGGTATGCAAACTCTGTGGCTCCTCCTGCTTTTTCCAACAGCTGGGTCAATCGCTCTCCCTTCATCGTAAGTGGATACCTGCCAGTAAAATTGGCCTCCCCCTTGATTGTAACCATCTCCTGAGCATTGTAGCTAGGACTCTTTCTGACAATCACTTCATCATATGGCTGCAGCAGGAATCCCACCTGACCACTGATTACATAATTGTCCTTAATCTCAAAACTATATAACTCTGCAATCTCTTTCTTGGCAGTCAACGCCCTCGCATCCTTAATTCTACGGCTTACATCTACACGTGCAGTACTTGCACTCTCGAGCATACCGCCAGCACGGATAATCAGATCCTCCAGAGTCATGTTTTCTGCATATGGGAAAACGCCAGGTCTGGCTATTTCTCCAGAAATCGTAAGCGTTCCCTGGTCCTTCAAATCAAAATAACTAGGGATATATAGCTCGTCATTATTGCGAAGAGGCACATCGGGAGTCGTTCCCTTCAAAATAGCATCAACATCAACAGACAAAACCTCCATCGTCCTGTCCTCGCGTTCACGACTCAATACAGCATGACTGGTGAAAGCTTCTGGCATCAGGCCTTCCGCTCTCTCTATTAAGGATTTCACAGTATTGGTCTTGCTGTCAAGCTGGAAGATACCTGCTCTATAGACTGCACCTTTGATGCTGACACGATTCTCGAAGCGTGACACAATTTCATCAACCATAACTTCATCACCGTCTTTCATCTCAAAGACCTTAAAATCCATCTCATCTACAGTGCAGACCTCATAGTCCTTTCCTGTCTGCCGAATGACTGTGATATTGTTCGTATAAGCACTCTTGGCAAATCCACCAGCATATTGTATGACCTGATAAAGTGTCTCGCCAGACTTGATCTCAAAATTCATAGGACGCTTCACCAAACCTGATACTTTGACCATAGCCTCGTAGGGAGAAACAAGTATCACATCCCCTTCCTCAAGGCGGATATCACTCTGACGATTACCATTCATCAAGAAATCATATACGTCTACCATAGCGACAGTCTTCCCATTGCGTGATACACGTATATTACGCAAAGTTCCAGGATCCTTGATGCCACCAGCCAAATACAAAGCATGGAACACTGTGGCAAAACTGCTGACACTATAAGTTCCTGGATGAGTTACATCACCCAACACATTGATTTGGATACTGCGAATCTGCCCTAAACTCAAACGGATATCTGTGCCTGCATCATTGCGATTCAATCCTGCATATATGGATGCCAATTTCCTTTTTAGGAATTTGTTGGCCTCCTCGATTGTCATTCCATTGAGATACAGAGGCCCTAGGACATCCACGTTGATGCTACCCTCTGGAGAAATGGTGCTGCGCATTGTTGTTTGGTTTGCTCCAAAAATATCAATGATTACTTCATCACCAGGTCCCAACCGATAATTTCGAGGCGTAGCTAGATTTTCACTGGGAGCGAAATTCAAATTCTTGTTTTGGAAGAGGTCTCTTCCGTACACCTGATCAGACTCCATGGTTGCCGCCTGCTTTTCTATGATGTCAGTATCATCTAGAATGGAATGCATCCTATCCATTTCCTCAGCCGACTTCTGGCGCGACACCTCATTCACAGAATGGGCACGGCTCAGAGTGTCCTGTGCAGCATTCTTTTTACTGCCTATAGACCCCAGACCCTCCTTTTCAAACAGTTTCCTCACGCGTTGGGCTTGAGCACGATTCACACCGCGAGCTGCCAATTCCGATGCAATCGTTTCCTGAGTCTTACCTGCTGACAGGCTTTGTTTCACATAATCCAACACTTGCTGGTCTGTCATTGTGCTTTGGGCAAAAGAAGACAAAGAGCACATCAGACAAAAAATCAGCAAAGATATATACCTTTTAATATTCATAACCAAATTCTAGACATCAAGGGACATCCCTTAAAATACACATATATACAATTGTCCATACTATGCCACAAAGTTAATACAAATTATTCTTTTATCCTAAATTTTCAAACAGAATATCTTCCAATGGCGACTTTTTTCCATTAGAAAAGGCCCTTCGTTCAGAAAAAACACCTCTTTTGCTTCCTTAATGCAGGATTTGATGCGTCAGAACTGAATATGATTCCTCATAACAAAAAAATCCTTGAGAGTCTTCCCAAGGATTCTTCCATCATTTTACAATTTCCTCTTTCAGTCGGAAAGGGAATAGGGTTTTGATTCTGGCTTCTGACCTCTGCTCTTGTTGGGTGAGCTGCTCATGTCAAATTCCAAGATTCCGCCTTGCATCAAATCCTTATGGCAGACATAAAGCTTATCATACGTTTGACCGTTCCATCTGACTTTTTTCACATAGCGGTTCCTGTCGCTTACCTTGGGCGCCTTTATTTCCAGTACATTCCCATTTGGGAGAGAAAGTTTCACATAAGGCAGGTAAGGAGCGCCCAATACATACTGGTCAGAGCCAGGACACACAGGATAGAATCCCATAGCTGTGAAGATGTACCATGCTGACATCTGCCCACAATCATCGTTCCCATGCAGTCCGTCAATATCATTGATATACATTCTGTCCATAATTTCGCGCAACCAGTATTGAGTTTTCCAAGGTTGACTCGTCCAGTTGTATAGATAAGGAATATGATGACTTGGTTCGTTGCCATGCACATAACCTCCCATCAAACATTCCTCCTCGATATCTTCGTTGTCTTCATAGTACTTCTTGTCCAGATCTTCAGCAAACAGCACATCCAATCTCTCGATGAATTTCTTCTCACCTCCAAAGCATTCAATCATACCTTTCACATCGTGAGGCACATGGAAGGAATAGTTGGCAGAGTTACCTTCGATGAATCCCTCTCCATAAGTCTGCAGAGGAGAGAAATCCTTCTTCCATGAGCCATCCTTGTATTTGGGACATGCAAGCCCAAGGGCTGGGTTGAAGACATTGCGATAGTTCAGAGCCCTTTGGCGAAACTCTTTGGCCGTTCTCTCATCCCCAGCGTCAGAAGCAGTCTTGTAGATGGTCCAGTCGTCATAGGCATACTCAAGCGTATTGCTGGCAGAGGTGGAGCAGTGGTCATAAGGCACATATCCCATCGCGATGTAATCCGTCATGCCTTCCATCCATTTCGAGGTCGCAGTACTCTTCATTGCTTCCAGTATCTCTTGGCTATTGCCGATACCTAATTTTGTGGCAACATCTGCCAGAACTGACACCGCATGATAACCGCTCATGCACCAGCCTTCGTTGGCCATCAGGTACCAAATAGGCAGAATGTGCAGGGCACTTTGTTTCTGGATCTCCACCATGCTACGAGCCATATCGGCACCCTGTTTCGGCTTGATCAGATTCATCAGTGGATGCTCAGCTCGATACGTGTCCCAAAGAGAGAAGATAGTATAATTGGTGAAACCGTCTGCCTTGTGAATCTCCATATCATTGCCTCTATAGCTGCCATCTACATCCATATAAACAGACGGATTGATCATCGTATGATATAGTGAGGTATAGAACAGGGCCTTTTGATCATCAGCGCCTTCTATCTTGATGATATTCAATTCCTTGGCCCACGATTTCAAAGTCTGGTCCTTAATGTCATCAAAAGTCAATGCTCGTGTCTCTGCCTCCAAATTGGCTAAAGCGCCACTCATACTGACTGCAGAGAGAGCAACCTTGATTGTCAATTTGTGGCTCTTGGGCAAATCAAAACCAAAATAAGCGACCATCTCACGTCCAGCCATATCAGGGAAATTGTGATGGATATCCATTTTACGCCAGAATCCATTGTACTTCATCCGCTGTCGATTCTCATACCCATATTTCTTGATAGGTGTCGAGAGAGAGATCGCAAAGTAAGTGTAGTTCTGGCGGGCCCAACCGTTCGTGATGCGATAACCTGTCAGCAAGCTGTCGTTCACCACACGCAGATAGGTCCAGAGTGTTTTACCCTCGTAATTGTAGATGCCACTTCCCAAATCAATGATGAACTGCCCTTCAGCAGTAGGATAGGTATACTCGTGTATGCCCACACGTTGTGTGGCTGTCAATCGTGCCAGGATATTGTAGTCATCCAGTTTCACCTCATAATAGCCTGGCCTGCATTTTTCTGTCTCATGGCTGTATCTGCTGCGATAGCCTCCATCAGGATTGTCGCTGGTGCCAGGATTGGTATGCAGTACTCCTGTGAAAGGCATGACGAGGATGTCACCCAGGTCTGAATGTCCTGTGCCGCTCAGATGCGTGTGGCTGAATCCCACGATTGTCTTGTCGCCATACTGATATCCTGCGCAATACTCATAAACTTTCGGCTGATACTTTCCATCCAGATTGTGGGGAATGGTATCCGTCTCAGGACTCAGCTGCACGATGCCAAACGGAGCGCAGGCCCCTGGAAAGGTATGCCCCATCCCATTCGTGCCAATGATAGGATTCACATAGTCCGTCAATTGGTCTTGCCCCAGCAAAGACTGGACAGCCAGAATGCTAAGGCACAGGAAAAATCTTCTATACATAATTCTTTTATATTTATAGCATGAGGTTTGAAAAATAATGACATCCCCTCAGGAGTTTCTTATTCCACATCACCAAATCTGCCTCCAGCGGGTTTATGCTTTACCTTGCGCGTGTATGTCTTACGCGAAGTGTGAACCCTTGAATACGAATGGAAGCCGGGTCCAAGCGTTTCCTGCTCTGCTTCCCGACTTCCACGTTTGCTTGCCCTGACATAATCGTCGAGGGTAATGCGTTTTGATGGCTTGTTTTTCGCCATGTAATGAAAAAAGATTACTTTTCAGCCACTGCCTGCATGAATTCCTTGCATGGCTTGAAATGAGGAATATCATGAGCCTTGATCACCAGAGTGGTGTTCTTGGATATATTGCGGGCTGTCTTCTGAGCACGATGCTTCAATTCAAAAGTGCCAAAACCACGCAGATACACGTTCTCCTTCTCAATGAGAGACTCTTTCACACACTCCATCAATGCTTCCACAGCAGCCAGTGTTGTGGGTTGGTCAATACCTGTCTTCTTGCTTATAGCACGAACCAATTCTACTTTTGTCATTTTCTTATTTCCTTATATATTTTAATAATCTAAATGCGAATTTGTGAAAAACCTTGCAAAGGTATATAAACTTTTCAATACCACAAATTTATAACGCATTATTTTTCAATTAATAAGCATTTTTTTGATGTAAGACAAGAAAAAAGTGTATTATGATTATTCCAACGTGCTGTGAAGCTTAAGTTCAGTATCCGTTTGGATTGCATCCTCCATGGGGTCTGGCATAATTACTTTTTTAAGAGTAAACGAAGTGGAATCTGTGGTCATGTAAATAAAGGCACAACGGCAGAACTCATTGCCTTCAGCATCACTCAGGACGACGCCAAAACTGCCATCGCAGGTACATCCGCACCACTCTGCATCATAGCACACGTACTTACCTGAATGAACGCCTGGTGTGAGATAATCTTCTGGAAACATGTTCTGGAGATTTTCCATCACGACAGGCTGCAGTTGATTGGGCATACTCAGGTTGAATGAGTTGTCAGGAAGGAACTCCAGATAGAGAGTGGAATCTGTCTCACTCTCCATGAACTCCTCTGCCATATAATACATCGTGATGTACCACTTCTGAGTTATCTCTGTGCCTTTGGTCCCATAGGTCTCAGCTGGAGTGTTGGGCGATAGGATTTCAAGCGAATCCAATTCCCAATCTGCAAACTTGGGGATTTTGGGGGAATTGTCCTTACATGAGTATGTACACATCATTGCCAGAAGGCTGAGCAACCATAACAGAGAATGGGAATTCTTCATTTTCTTACTTTATCATTTATTTTATCTTATAGTTACAAATCATTGTCATACAATGTCTTAAGCCATACCATTCAACGTGTTTTCCGTTGATAGTCGGAAAGGCGGATTTGATAGGTTACCTTGGCTTGAGAGAGCTGGTTTTGGGCCTGACGGTTGAGCGTCTCAGCATCCAGCAAATCGCTGATGGTCACGGCTCCTGCACGATACTGGTCAGTATTCATGCGCAGGTTCTCAGCAGCCTCTTCCACGCTGGCTTCTGCAATTTGTATCTGCTTGTAGGCTTCCACCAGATTCGACCAAGCCGACTCGATGTCTATGCGAAGCTGTTCCTGAGCATCGAGGGCCTGGTTGCGCGACTGCTGCAGGAGGATTTTCTGTCGACGGATGGCGTGACTCCCACCCCACCACGAACTGATAGGCACAGAGAGCGTTCCAAAGACGAGCCCGTTGGTCATATTGGTTCGCGCATAGTTCTTCACGTTCTTCGACAGACCGCCAAAGCCTGTATTGTAACCCATCAGTCCCACAGCCAGGGAAGGCAGGTTCTTCCCCCGCTCCATTTGGATCTGCAGTTTCTGGGCATCCACTCCATAGTGAGCCATTTGGAGTTCTTCTCGCTCCATAGCTGCCTCGTAGGAAGGCACATAGACGGAGTTGGGGTCCACTGCCTCTGCTGCTGAGGCATCGATGTCGATCAGGTCCGATCCGTCTTTCTTCTCTGAAGGGCATCCTATCTGCTGGGCCAAGAGCATCCTCAGCACATGATCGGCATTCTCCACTTTCAGGCGGTTGCTGGCAAGTTCCTGCTGGCGAAGCCTGACCTGAAGGAGAGCGTTACGTGTTGTGACGCCCGACTTAACGTATTGTTCCACGTCTTTCATCACGTTCTCTATCTGCTTCTCAGCTGCGTCGAGAGTCGAGAGGTTGTATTTCAGGATGGCAATCTGCCAATAGTTCTCAGTAACGCGCTGGAGAACCTCCTTTTCTGTAAGCTGGCGCTGGAGAATGAGAACATCCTGCTGGATGCGTGCCAACTTGTTGCCTGCCGTGATCTGTCCGCCAGCATAGAGGGGCTGGACTGCTGAAATGGTAGCCGAGTAACCTTTATTGAGTTCGTCGTAGGAGAAGGGCTGGCCTATCATCTGCGCAAACTGCTCTCCCAGCATCGCGATTTCCTGCGGGTAAACGCCATCGCCCTTGATGATCTTGTCGAAGGTCTGGAAAGCCATCACGTTGGCGGAAATGCTGGGGTAGTATTTTGTGTAGGCCTCACTCTTCTGCTCACTGGCAGCCTGGATGTCGAGGGCAGCATTCTGCAGGGTGCGGTTGTTCTGTCGAGCCATTTCCAGACATTGGGGAAGGGTCAGAATCCTCGCAGGGGAGTCTGCCTGGACCTGATGGAAGGGAAGTGCCAGGATAAGCGTCAGTGCTGCGAATAAGTGTCTTCTCGTCATTTTCATCTTACTGTCTGTTTCTTTTCCTGTTTGTGTTCCTTACTCATAAATCTTCCAATAAACGACGGGCAAAACGGTGACCACAAGGATGAGTGTGCCGATTCCACCAGCAAAGATGGTGATACCAACAGGCATCCAGAAGGAGCTCTGCCCAATGATCATGGGGATGACTCCCACCGCTGTGGTGGCTGTTGTCAGGAAGATGGGCACCATGCGCCTTCGGCCTGCATCAAAGGCTGCATCGCGTGGCGACATTCCTTCTGCCCGCTTCTGGTCTGCATGCTCGAAGATAAGTATCTCGTTGCGCATGATGATTCCCATCAGGGTGATGAAACCAAAGAGGGAGGTGAGTCCCAGCACGCGGTTGGCGATGAGCAGTCCTATCATGGCTCCTGGAGCAGAGAGAGCAATGGCAGCGATGGAGAGGAAGGTGATGTCGAAGCGCTTGAAGTTGAAGAGCAGGAAGAAGAAGATGACCACCAGCGAGAGGGACAGCCCTGCAGCCACCTGAGGCACTATCTCATCGTTGCGCTCTGTCTCGCCGCCTATCTCAGCACGTACTCCGCTGGGCAAGTCCATGTGGCTGATGAAGTCGATCACGCGATTCTGGATAGGCAGGGCCAGGGTGTTGCGTTTCCCCTGGGCTGTCACGCTGACGCAGCGCTCTCCATTGCGATGGAGAATCCTCGTTTCTGTCCATGTGGGGTGAACGTTTGCCACTTGCCGCAGAGGCACACTCTGGGGGCCAACGAAAACATTCTTCACGTCGTCGATTGTGTGAAGTTCCTTGCTTGGCTCGCTCTTGACCACTATGGGCAATTCGTAAGTCCCTTCCCACATGCTTCCTACCTTCAGGTCACCAGATTGTGCCATGAGCTGGAGGGCAGCTGCCGTGCGGTTGATTCCCAGCTGGGCACTTGCCACAGGGTCGAGCTCGATGTCCACGATAGGATGAGGATAATCAAAGTCTGTATGCACCCATTCCAGCTCAGGAATGGTGCGCATCTCTGCCATCAGGGTTTCAGCAGCCTGGTGGATGGAGTCGAGATTCTCGCCATAGAAACGGTACTCGTAGGTGGGCACGTCGAGAAAGTCCATCTGCTGGAATTTCACGTATGCCTGGGGCCAATGGTTGCTGTAGCGCGGCATGTACTCGTCCAGCAGGGCAGCCGTAGTCTTGATGTCAGGCGTGTTCACTATCAGTTGGGCATAGTTGGGACCGCCCATCTGGGGGGCATAGGAAATGTGGAAGCGGGGGGATGAGCATCCCACGAAACTCGTCACACTCAGCACCCGCTCGTCGCTCATCAGGATATCACGTACGGAATCTGCTATAGCCTCCGTCTCTGCCAAGCCTGCCGTCTCAGGCAGATAAATCTCCACAGCGAACTGGTTGCGGTCTGCATAGGGGAACTGACGCATTTTCAGTTTGGGGAAGATGAAGCCACTCAGGGCCACCAGCAGAAGTGCCACGCATATCGTAATCCAGGGATGGCGAAAGTTCCATTGCAAGCATTTGTCATAGAACTCCTGCACGTAGTCTGTCACGTTCTTCTTGCCCTGTTCCTGACGGCTGGAGGTGGCCTTCTTGATGAGCCCCACTTCGAGCGCTGGCATCACGAAGACTGCCAGAGCGAGGCTGACCATCAGGTTGATGGTGATGCAGACAGGGAAGAGACCCACCACGTCGCCTGCAGTACCCGTCATGGTGTAGATGATGGGATAGAAGATGGCACAGATGCATACTGTGGCAAGCAGCATGGGGAAGAAATATTGCTTCACGCTCATGATGGCTGCCGTATGACGATCATAGCCCAGCCCCAGGTATTCCAGGTATCCATCGATGACCACAATGCTGTTGTCCACAATCATGCCCAGCACCACAATCAGACAGGCCAGCGTGATGATGTTGAGCGGAATGTTGAACACATACATGAGACCCACGGAAATGAAGGTGCTCAGCGGAATGGTGGCGGCTGCCACAACGGCTGAACGCCAGGGGAACAGTATCAGCATCACCAGAACGATGACGATCATGCTCTCTATCAGGTTGACCAGGAAATCCTTCACGCTGTCGCGCACCACCTGTGGCAAGTCAGTTATTCGGCTCATCCTGACATCCTCAGGCAGGTAGCTCTGACGGAACTCGTTGAGCACCTCGTCCACCTCCTTGCCGTATCTCACGATGTTGTGTCCGCTGGTCATCTCCAGCGAGAGAAGCACGCAGCGGTTGCCGTTCTGCTGGATATAGCTGTCGCTGGTGTCGTATTCGCGCACCACACGAGCGATGTCGCTCACCCTGACCGTCTTGCCCGATGGGTCTGAATAGATGATTTGGTTGGCTATCTCCTCCTCGCTCTTCTGAACGGAAGCGATGTGGAAGGTGAGGTTCTGCTGCGGAGTGGATATCTGGCCAGCCATCGTGGTCAGCCCTTGTGCGCTGAGCATCTGGGCGATGCTGCTCTGTCCGATTCCATAGGCTGCCAGGCGCTCGCGGTCCACATAGAGGGTTATCTGCTCCTTGATGTTGCCGTACTGGCGCACGTTGCTCACTGATGCGATGCGGCGCAGGCGGTCGGCCAGATCGTCGCTGTACTGCTGCAGTTCCCTGTAGCTGCGGTCCTTGCTCTCAACGGAGATAAGCAGGGCACACGTGTCACCAAAGTCATCGTTGGCTATCAATGCCAGGACGCTGCTGGGCAGGCTCGCCTTGAAACTGTTGAGTCCGTGCTTGATCTTCGACCACACCTCGTCCTTGTTCATCACATCGTCGTTGAGCGTCACCATCACCATGCACAACCCGTTCATGCTCGTGGTCGTCGTCTTGGCTCTGTTCACCTCTTTATATGTAAACAGGAAGCGCTCCAGCGGACGGGCGATCTCAGCCTCCACCTCCTCGCTCGTGTTGCCTGGAGCAACAGCTATCACCACGCCTTGGCGGATCACGAAAGGAGGGAACTCATCCTTCGGCATCATGTACATGCCGTAAAGACCGAAGATTGTCAGCAGCCCAACCAGCAGGGCTGTGATCTTATAGTTCCGCAGAGGCCACTCCACCCAGTTCACCTTATTCCCAGACATTGCTCCCCTCTCCAACTTTCTGATAACCTTCCGTGATGACGCGGTCGCCCTCACGCAAACCTTCTCTGACATATATGCGGCGCTGAGTCACCTCGCCTACGGCCACAGGCTGACGATGCGCTTTCCCCTCGCGTACCACCCAGACGAATTTCTCGCCTCCAGAGGTTTGCTGCACGCTGGTCAAAGGTACGCTGATGCTGCCCTCTCCCTGCGTTTCCGCTCCATTGGGAATCACTACAGAGGCCACCATGCCTGGCAGGATCTCCCCACTGGGATTGTCCAACTCGATGCGGATATCGTAGGTGTGCGTCACAGCGTCAGCCTCCACTCCTTTCTCTATCCTGCCTCCCACGAACTCATTCCCCAGCGCATCGATGGCGACGCGACTGGCCGTGGTGGGAGCGATGGAGGCTATCTCTTTCTCAGGAACACTCACTCTCACCCTCACTTTGCGGATGTCCAGGATGGTGCAGACAGGTTGACCCGTCAGCGCCGTCTCCCCAGCATCCAGCAGCTTCTTCCCCACCACACCGCTCACTGGAGCATAGATGAAACAGTCGGCAAGTGCCTTCTTCGCCATTTGGAGCATGGCGCGAGCCTGCTCTACCTGGCTCTGCGTCTCCACCCATTTCATGTCGGCTAGCGAACCCGCATCATGCAGCTGACGCATACGCTCCAGGGCATCCTCAGCCTGGCGCACCTGGGCCTCGCAACTGGACAAGGTGTTCTTGCATTGGGTGGAATCCATCTGAGCCACCAGCTGTCCGCGTTGCACATGCTGGCCCTCGCGAACTGCCACACGCTGCACGGTGCCTGTGCCCACGAAACTAACCGAGGTGCTCGACATCTCCTCCACAGTTCCCACATAGGTGCGTCCATCCGTGGAGACACTTGTTGCCACCGTTTCCGTCTTCACCCTCAGCGGTTCGTTCTCACACTTCTCCGGCTTGCCGGTGCATCCGAATACCAAAGCCGCAAACAAGGCTGCCAAACCGATTCTAATTATTTTTATAGTATGTATCATGTTCCTATCTCTTATTTACGATACAAAGATACAACAT
The DNA here is from genome assembly GCA_017427185.1 of Bacteroidaceae bacterium. Classification (GTDB taxonomy): domain Bacteria; phylum Bacteroidota; class Bacteroidia; order Bacteroidales; family Bacteroidaceae; genus Physcousia. The sequence goes on from JAFRTJ010000003.1 coordinate 20,278, forward strand.
TTTTTTCATTCCTGCAACCCTTTGCAAACATTTTCAGGAGAAAACAGCAATCATCTTCTTCTGCCTACAGTGTTACAATGTCTTGCCCTGAAATAGGTTGACTCCCATAGAGCCTTAGATGTTAAATTTTCAAAGTCATTTAAGAATTATGGGAAGACAAAAATTCAGTCGCTCATTGAAGCGCAGTATTTGCATCGAGTACATGCAAAGTGGTAAATCACGGAAGGAAATAGCCATGAAATATAACCTTCCGAACGTAGGAACACTGTC
>JAFRTJ010000043.1 GCA_017427185.1 Bacteroidaceae bacterium
TATAGTATAATATATAATATATATTATACTATATATTCTAACAATCCACCTTGCACATCGGCAGATGCTTAATGTTACAAAGTTACATTGTTGCATTGTTACAAAACAATTCTCCTTCATCTATTCCGTATGCTTTGCAGATCCACTCCACCGCCACACGAAAATCTTACGGCTAAAAAAGATCGGCGTGAGTTCCGGTTTCGAGAAACAGTAATGTCAGGCGTTCGTCATTCTGCTCCCACACCATTAGCCAGTCAGGTTCTATGTGGCATTCCCATTGCCCACGTCGTTTGCCTTTCAGTTTATGGGGATAATAGCGTTCTGGCAAGCTTCCTGAACGCTCAAGTATGCTCACGGCATTCATGATAAGACGGATATTGAGACCGCGGCGCTGGCAACGCAGGAGGTCCTTCTTGAAGCGATTAGTGTAGTGAACACTATACATCAGCCCAAGATTTGCTTGAACATATCCTCGGCATTTGCCGCATGATAGACTCTGCCGTCGCGGATGTCATCCATAGCCTCTTGGTAACCTGCAGTCTTTGTGATGTCATTCTCCTTTGCAGGGTCCTTTATCACACGGACAGAAACCACGCCTTTCAACATTTGGCAGGCTTTCTTGAGCTGGGTGAGCATTCCTTCGTCTTCTACAGATAAAACTATTGATGCCATATCTCATCTAAATTTATGCAAAGATAAGCATTTCCTGCGAAACCGCCAAATTTTTTTCCTTTTTCTCCCTAAAGATTACCCCAAAACCACACGCTTCTTTTCATTATTTTCGTCAACTCTCGACTCTCGACCCTTGACTCACAACTCCCCCTCATCTATCCCATACTGGTTGCAGATCCACTCCACCGCCACGGGTGGCAGGAGCTGGCTTCTGGGCGTGACGCCCCACTGGCTCAATTGTTCACTCTGCTGTTGGAGCCAGCGGCCAAAAGTTCGCGTACTGACGCCTGCGGCATCCGCTAACTCATATTTGTAATAGCTTTTCATCTCACATTTACCATTTACCATTTACCATTTACGATTTACCATTTACGGTCTTCGTCATCGTCATCGTTATCGTCTTCGATTATTTACTATGCAAAGTTACAAAAAATCCACGAATTATGCAAGAAAAATCTTTACTTTTTTCGCACGATAACTGACAATAACTGACAATGTGCGACAATGTCCGACAAAGACTGACAATGTCCGACAGCCATCCACCTTTTCTTCGTACCTTTGCAACGTGTTAGAAAGAGGAAATCAACAAGTTGAAAATCCGGAGTCAACACGTTGAAATCCACGATCCGACACTTCGCCCACGCGCGCAGGGCGAATGAGAGAGAAAACGATTTGTAACTAACTGACATTAAAACAATTAAAAGGTATGATTAACTATAGTATTGTGATTCGTGGTACGAAGCCTGGCACCAAGACGGAGGACATCACTGAGACGAAGGCTTATGGGGTAGCTCAGATTTCCGAAAATTTGACAATCAACGACTTCGCTAAGCACATCGCTGAGCATGGAACCCTCTACAGCCGCGACGTGATTCAGGGTGTCCTGATCAAGATGGTGGACTGCATGCGCGAGCTTCTGCTCGAGGGCAAGAAGATCCAGCTGGGCGAGCTGGGAAGCTTTGGAGTGTCGCTGAGCACGAAGGGTGCCAACACCGCTGCCCTGTTCACCGCTGAGAACATCAAGAAGGTGAACGTCAACTGGGATCGCGGCAAGATGTTCCAGAATCTTCGCGACGATGCTGTCTTCAATCTCGTCCCCAGCCGCAAGGCACAGGAGGATGCAGTAGCTGAAGCAAAGAGGCAGGAGACCACGCAGGCGGAAGAACCCTAATCTCATTTACCATTTACCATTTACCATTTACCATTTTCTAGGGGATCTAGAGCTCTAGACCCTCTAGAATCAAAAAAATAGGAGGAAAGCTATGAAGAAGGAGACGTGGAAATTCATCTTGCAGACGTTGGCGGCTATCATCAGCGCTATCCTGACGAGCTTGGGAGTCAGCAGCTGTTTGAGTTGATTGGCGGTTAGCGGTTAGCGAATCGGAGTAATCGGAAAACTCGGAGAACTCGGAGTAATCGGAGAACTCGGAAAATTCGGAGTAATCGGAGTACTCGGAAAAATGGTAAATGGTAAAATCAGTAAATGGATGGCGAGGCTTGCCTGAATTCCAGGGGTGGTGGAATAGGGTAGATGTGATGAGGAATGCGCGATTTATTTGCCTTATGTTGGGGAAAGAGTGATTTTTTTTGGCGTTTTCGGCTCGATAGCGATTAAACCTTCGCGTGCTTTGGCGTGTCATAGATGCAGAGATGAAAAAATCTGTGTTTCATATCATCGGTTTCTTGCTCCTGTTCTGCTTTTCAGGACGGTTGGCGGCTCAGCAACCTCAGCAGTCTGCTCCCAGTTCCACCCCCAAGGCGGAAGAAAATGGAGTGGCGCGCATCAATATCCGAGGTACCGTCTTCGAGAACGAGTCCCTCCATCCCATGCAGGGCGCCAGCGTGAAGCTTTTTGATGCGAAAGGGACCATGGTCAGCGGGAACGTCACGATGAAGAACGGGCAGTTCCTGCTGCCAGGCATCCCCACAGGCTCGTATACGCTGAAGGTCTCGTTCATGGGATTCAAGGAACAGTCCTTCTCCATCACTTTGCCCAGCAAGTCCGGCAACTATAAGATCAATGATGTACTGATGCGCGAGGAGACCACCATGATGAAGGAGGCTGTCGTGGAAGGTCAGATGCCAGAGATGACCGTCGTGGAGGACACCGTCATGTACAATGCCGATGCGTTCAAGCTGCCTGATGGAGCCCTTGTCGAGGACCTTATCAAGAAGTTGCCTGGCATCGTGCTCGAGGATAACGGCAGCTACACATGGAACGGCAAGAGCATCAGCCAGATATTGGTGGACGGCAAGGAGTTCTTTGGCAACAACATGGAGCTGGTCCTCAAGAACCTGCCTGCAGAAATCATCGACAAGGTGAAGGCGTATGACCGCCAGAGCGAGAATGCCCGCATCACAGGCATCGACGACGGCAATGAGCGCACCGTACTGGATCTGGCTGTCAAGAAGAACCGCAAGCGAGGATGGTTTGGAAACGTGATGGGAGGCTATGGATCGAGTGACCGCTACACAGGACGCTTCATGACCAACCGCTTCATTGGCGACCAGAAGTTCTCCGTCGTGGGGAATGCCAACAATACGGAAGGCGACGGCATGACGGATCGCCAGAGTGGGGGATTCACGATGAACTACGAGAAGAAGAAGGTGCTCGAGCTCAACGGAAGCCTCAATGGAAACTTCACCCAAGGTTCCAGCGAGAGCAGCACCAGCCGGCAATCCTTCGAGAACCGCAATGCGGCCTACAGCAACAGCACCCAGAGCAGCGGGAACCACAGCAACAGCGTGAACTTCAATTACAAGGTGGAGTGGAGCCCAGACACGATGACCAAAGTCATCTTCCGACCTGAGCTGTCCTATCGCCAGAGCGGAAGTCACAGCCAGAGCGAGAGTGCTGCCTTCAACGCTGACCCTTTCTCGCTTGACGGCATCACGGACCCGCTCGCTCAACTTTCCCTCCTTTCCGATTCGATTGGGGTGAACCACCGTCTCAGTGCCAACCATAGCGGCAGCGACAACTTCAACACCAGCGCTTCCCTGCGCGTCAACCGCCGTATGAGGAAGAAGGGACGCAATCTCTCTTTCGAGGCGAGTGGCAGCTATTCGAACGGCAATACGGAAAGCGACAGCTACAGCCAGATTGATTACTACCAGCGCTTGGCTCGCGATGGGACGGATTCCGTCTACCACAAGACGCAGTTCAATGATTCCCAGTCAAAGAACCGCAACTGGAGTGCCAGCGTCAGTTACAATGAACCCATCGCCCACAATGTCTATCTCCAGTTCAGCTACGCTTACCGCAACCGCTTCACGGACCACGACCGTACCGTAAGCTCCATTTTCGACCCCTACAATGCCCGCTATGGAGTCGTCAGGGAAAATTACCGCCAGTTCTCAGAGTTTGGTGTGCCTGATACCGCCCAATGCAACTATACGACCAACACTTATCAGAACCATGACGCGCGCTTGCAGCTCCGTATCAACCGCACCCAGTATCAGCTGACCATTGGAGGCAACGTGCAGCCTCAGATCAATTCTGTGGACTACAACAAGGGCTGGAAGCACTACGACGTCAGCCGCAAGGTGGTGAATGCCTCGCCTACTGTCAATTTCCGTTACCGCTTCTCGCGCCATGAGCAGTTCGATTTCCGCTACGGAGGCTCAACAGGTCAGCCCAGCATCACGGACCTTATCCCTGACACGCTCAACAATGCCAATCCCCTGAACATCCAACTGGGAAATCCCAATCTGAAGCCTTCGTTCACTCAGAATCTAGGCGCCAATTACCGCAAAAGTATCCAAGAGAGCCAACGCTCCTACGCCGCCAGCCTGCAGTTCAATACTACGCGCAACAGCGTCAGCAACCGTACCCAGTATGACGAGGAAACGGGCGGTCGTGTCACTCAACCCATGAACATCAATGGAAACTGGAATGGAAGTGCCAGTTTCAACTTCAATACCGCTTTCCGCGACCAGCGTTTCCGCATCAACACCAACACCCAGACGAGCATGACCAATGCCGTGGGTTACGTTTATCAGGCGTCTTCCCACGAGACGGTGAAGAACCGCACACGAGGCAATCGAGTCAGCCAGGGCCTGCGTCTCACCTTCCGCAACGATTGGCTCGAGGTGAATGCCAATGGGTCTCTGCGCTACAATCACAGCCGCAGCACCAATTCGAGCGCGAGCAACCTTGACACGTATGGGTTCAACTATGGAGTAGGCACAGAGATGCAATTCCCTTGGAACATGACTTTCAGCACCAGCATCACAGAGCAGTGTCGGCGAGGATATTCAGACGCCAGCATGAATACCAACGAACTCATCTGGGGCTTCCAGTTCAGCCAACGTCTGCTGCCCAAGAAGAACCTTACCATCACCGTTCGTGCCAACGATGTGCTGAACCAGCGCGACAACGTCAGCCGCAACGTCTCAGCCACAGCCCGTACGGATACGCGCACGCTGAACGTTCACAGTTATTATCTGCTGACCGTCAATTATCGTTTCGGAAAGTTTGGTGGAGGCCGTGGCAAGAAGGGAGACTTTGGGGAACGTGGCGAGGGCGATGAATTCGGCTCAGGCAGAGAACGGCATGGTGGCCCTGATGGCAACGAGGGTCCTCGCGGAGGTTCCGAAGGCAGGAGCTTTAATCGTGGAGGTGGTCCTGGAGGTGGTCCAGGTGGAAGCTTCTGACGCTACTTCTTCAGGGTAAGGATGAATAATTTCTTTCCTTTCTCCATTGCGCCGTAAAGCTTGGTACCATCGTCGCTCAGCCTCAGGGTATCCTTGTCTTTATCATCGCTGGTGATGATCATGTTCCCTTCGCGCACGTAGGTACATTTCTGATTCTCAGGAGCTATAGCGAGGGCAGCCTTCATCGCTTTGCGTTTTGCCCAACTCACGCCAATCAGCTTCAGCGCTTCCTCATCGATGGACATCTTCATGTTCATCACAGCGTTCGTTTCATCCTGGAAGGTGAAGGTGATGGCAGTCTTTACGGCTTTCGACGCAACCTTCGCTTTCTCCATCGCATCCTTCACTTCCTTATCAACTTCTGCCACTTCTTCGGATGTCAGCTTGCGGCCCAGCTCTTTCTCCTTTTTCGCGATGCCCACTTTGCGTACAGAGTCTGATTTCGTGTTTATTTCCTTCAATGCTGAATTCATTATGTCGTCCATGATGTTTGAATTCTGGTAAACTCTCCCAACAAGACTTGTCTGAGCGCTTGAGTTGAGGGAGCCGCAAAGCAGGAGCCCAGCGGCGAGCACTCCCATTATGAGATTCTTTTTCATCTTCATCGTTCTTTTTGTTCAGGTTAAAACAATTTGAGCGCAAAATTACGAATAAGTGATTAAAGTGCAAAACACTTTCCTGTTTTTTTCTAAAATCTTGCTCGCACGAGCACCAGATGGGAATCCCGTTTTTCCATAGGGTTTCTCCTATCATAATTTCAAGATTCTCCCTCTTTGCATAGCCCTGAACAGTCTAACTTTGCAGCATAGAAACATCAAAATCATACAGCTATGAAACGATTATACCACTTTTCAGTTCTCAGCATGATGGCTCTGGCAGGTATGCTCACGTCATGCGACTATATAGAAGACACGCGCCAGTCGATGGTACTCTCAGGCGAATGGAAAGGTGACTTTGGCATGTATTACGAGTACGTGGATGGTTATGGCCAGTGCTATACGTTTGATTCTTACGATACACGCATCACTTTCATCCCAGCCTATTCCTATGCCCATCATGGTACAGGCACACAGGTTGACTACTATGACTATGGCCCGTATGAGTATCAGTATTACAGCTTCCGCTGGTCCGTCTCAGATGGCATCATCACGCTCGTCTACGATTATGACCACCAGTTGGACACTCGCATTGGGGATTATCACATGACCAACGATTATCTTACAGGCATATTCTCTGCCTCAGGCATCTCGTTCCGCCTGAGAAAGATTGCTGACTTCTACGATTGGACACCTTATGTGAATGCCTATGGATTCTGTACGCGCAACAGTTGGGGCAGCTCAAGCCGCAATTGCGCACCTGCCACTCGAAGCGGTAAGGAACAGGCAGCCGACTCCATCGAGGCAAAGGGACACGTCCTCGCTCGTGGTCGCAGAAACACTCCCCTGAAGAAGTGAAAAACAAATGCCTGCTACCCTTAGACGTTAGGATAGCAGGCATTAAAACATCTGCATTCAATATTATTTGTTTAGGCGATACAAAATGGGCAATATGTATCGGCAGCGTACCTTCTTGCCATTTGATTTGGCAGGCTTCCATTTCTTGGAAGTGCTTTTCACGCAACGAATGCCTTCTTCCTCAAGAGCTTTCCAAGCCTCATCTTCATATCCTTGGGCATTCTGAAGCCTTTTGATCCCAACATCGCTGACAGCACCATTGCGTTCAATGACGAAAATGACAAACACCCTTCCCTGAACGCCTCTCTCCTGAGCTATCTTAGGGTAATGAATGTTTTCTGATAGGAACTTTTGTAGAGCCTCGTCCCCTTTCTTAAACTTAGCTATTTCATCTACGACAGAGTATATAGAGTCTTTGTCAATCTCTTGGGCATTTACATCTGTTGCAGCTCCCCAGATTGCCAAAATGACGAACAATGCTCTCAGCATCTTCCACCAGTTTGATTTTGTGTTGATCATTTTACCTTTGTTTTTAATGCCTGTTTCATTCATAATCACTTGTTTCTGGTGCAAATGTCAGCAGAGGGCAACTCTTCCCAGTTTGTCAATATCAAGTTTGACGCTGATGTTCATTGCCTTGAAGAGCCTCAGGACGGTTGCGAATGTTAAGTTCTTTCCGTTCTCGATACGTGAGATTTGAGCTTTCTGAACACCTACCATACGGCCAAGTTCTTCTTGCGTCAGGTTCTGCTGTTTGCGTGTATGACGGATGGCTGCGCCGATGGCATAAAGTCTCAGTTCTTCTTCATACTCATCGCGCTTGGGAGTTCCTGTTTTGCCCAGTAACTGGTCTTTTGACTCTTCGAGTGTGATAAAATCTTTATTCATCTTTATTCTTCTTGTTTTTGTTTGCTTCTAAAATATAGATCCCTGATGGATAATGCTTTGTTGATTTCCTTTTGCGGAGTCTTCTGAGTTTTCTTGACGAATCCATGAGTGGCGATTATCAGAGTGTCAATGGGTTGAGTCTTGTCCCAGAAAGCCAGCACACGATATCTTTGTTTATTGAAGTATGTACGAAATTCCCATATATCTGTATCTGCCAATTTCTTAAAGGTTTCAGGATCAAGCAGGAAGCTCGCCCTGTCGAATGTCTGGAGAATTTTGTTTCTAGTCTTTTCATCGAGTCTCGTGAGGAAATTCTGGGCATCACGATACAATATGACTTTGAATTTTTGCTGTATTTCCATTTTTGGGGTCATAGAATGCTGCAAAGTTACACAAAAGTTTCGAAATAAGGAAACTTTTTCCTTTGATTTTGCTAAAATGTTTTAGATTTGATTGACTTGTTTGTAATTTCTACGGCCTGACGGAAGAAAAAGAAGGTAAAGCTTGCAGGAAGAAAGGGAGAGTGGAGAATCCGTAGAGATATTCTTTTTCCCAACAATAGGTCTTGAAGAGAGAGGGAAAATAGGGGGACAAAGATAAAATTATCTTCTTCTTGTGAGTTTTGTGTGGCAAAATGATAGGAGAAAAAGAAAAAATGCGTAACTTTGTACCAAACAAACACCCTCTTTTTTAACCTCAATTCGGAAAGTAGATGAAGCGATACGTGTTTATAGGTCTGATGGCTCTCTTAGCCACGACTTCCTGCAAGGAAAAGACACAGGAGAAAGCAGCGCCAGTTTACAAGAAAATGACAGTCGAACTCTCCAATCAAACGCTGGAGACTGCCTATAGTGCCACTATGACGGGAAAGGAGATCGTGGAAGTGCGACCTCAAGTGAGTGGACTCATCACGAAAATCCTGATTAAGGAGGGCGATAAGGTGAAGAAGGGACAACCGCTTTTCGTCATCGATCAGGTTCCTTATCAGGCTGCTCTCAACACGGCGGAAGCTGCGCTGGAATCAGCCAAGGCAGCAGAAGCAACGGCACAACTGAACTACGACAGCCGAAAGCAGCTGAGGGACGAACAGGTGATCAGCGACTTCGACCTGCAGACTTCCTACCAGAGCCTGGTGTCAGCGAAAGCCAGGGTATCAGAGGCTCGCGCTCAACTGACGAATGCTCGCAACAGCTTGGGCTACACGGTGGTAAGGAGTCCACTGACGGGCGTGGCAGGCATGATTCCTTATCATGTGGGCGCTCTGGTGAGCAGCAACATAACGGAACCGCTGGTGCGCGTGAGCGACGACAATGAGATGCTGGTCTACTTCAGCATGAGCGAGAGGGAAATAATGGACCTGACGATGGCGAACGGCTCGATGGAGAACTATGTGGACCAGATGCCGACCGTGAAACTGAAGATGACGAACGGAAGCGAATATGATCAGGAAGGCAAAGTGGATGCCGTGAGCGGTCTGGTGGATGAGGGCACGGGTGCCGTAAGCTTGAGGGCCACCTTTCCAAATCCGCGCCACATCCTGCGCAACGGAGGAAGCGCTACTGTCATCTTGAGAAGCAAGCGCGATAATGTAATCGTGATTCCTCAGTCTGCCACATTGGAGTTGCAGAACAAAGTCTTTGTTTACCGCATCGTGGACGGCAAGGCAAAGATTACGCCTGTGGAGGTGAACCGCTTGAACAACGGCACAGAATACGTGGTGGAGAACGGATTGCAGCCAGGGGAGATAATCGTTGCGGAAGGTGCGGGTTTGGTACGTGATGGGGAGGAAATAAGATGAACGTAAAAGCCTTCATAGACAGACCTATCCTGGCTGGCGTTATCAGTGTGTTCATCCTGATTCTGGGATTGATAGGACTGAGCCAACTCTCTGTGGAACAGTTCCCTGAGATAGCTCCGCCTACGGTACGCGTGAATGCCAATTATACAGGTGCCAATGCGGAAACGGTAATGAAGAGCGTCATCGTGCCTCTGGAGGAAAGCCTCAATGGCGTGGAGAACATGATGTACATGAGCTCGACAGCCACCAATGCAGGAAACGCCAGCATCGCCCTCTTCTTTAAGCAAGGAACGGATGCCGACATGGCGATGGTGAACGTGCAGAATCGTGTGGCAAGTGCACAGGGCTTGTTGCCTGCTGATGTGACACGAAGTGGAGTGACGGTAAGAAAACGTCAGACCTCGAACATCAAGAGCATCTCGCTCTACAGCCCTGAAGATCTCTACGACGACAACTTCCTGACGAACTACATGAAGATCAACATCGAGCCTGTCCTGTCGCGTGTGCCAGGCGTTGGAGAGGTAGGTATCTGGGGTGCCAGCTACAGCATGCGAATCTGGTTGGATCCGCTGAAGATGGCTTCCTATGGCTTGGAACCTTCAGACATCGATGCTGTGCTGAGTGAACAGAATGTGGAATCACCCACAGGAACATTGGGAGCAGAATCGGACAACACGTTCCAGTATGTACTGAAATATCGTGGCAGATACGAGGAGGAGAAGGATTACGAGAACATGGTGATAGCTTCGCGTCCAGATGGTACAGTGCTGCGGCTGAGAGATGTGGCACGAGTGGAACTGGGCAAGCAGGGGTACGCGATGCAGAACACTACCAACGGCCATGCGGGCACAAACTGTATGATAGCACAGACGCCTGGGTCGAATGCCAATGAGATTATCGAGAGGGTAGACGCCAGCTTGGAAGAGATTCGCAAGACGCTGCCTCCAGGGATGGAGATTGTGGACGTGATGAACACGAAACACTTCCTTGATGCCAGTATCCACAACGTGGTGCGAACCCTCCTGGAAGCTGTCCTGCTGGTTATCCTGGTTGTGTATGTCTTCCTGCAGAACCTGCGCAGTACCTTCATTCCTCTGGTGGCCATCGTGGTCTCATTGGTAGGAACCTTCGGATGCCTCTATGCGATAGGATTCAGTCTAAACCTGCTGACGCTCTTCGCTCTGGTGCTTGTCATTGGTACGGTGGTGGACGATGCCATCGTTGTCGTGGAGGCTGTACAGGCGAAATTCGATGAGGGGTACACGTCGCCCTATCTTGCCTCAGTGGATGCCATGAAGGGTTTGACCTCCGCTTTGGTGACGACCACTATCGTCTTCATGAGCGTCTTTATTCCTGTCTGCTTCGTTGGAGGAACGACAGGTGTCTTTTATACCCAATTCGGCTTGACGATGGCCATTGCGGTAGGTATCAGTACCATCAATGCCCTGACGTTGAGTCCTGCTCTTTGTGCAGTCATCATGCGTCCACACAATGCGGAGGGGAAAGGGTTCTCGAGCCGTTTCCACATGGCTTTTGACACGGCATTCGGCAGGATGGTGGGCAAATATCAGCGTGGTGTGCTCTGGATCTTCCATCGCAGATGGGTAGCTGGAGTTGGTGTCGTGCTGGCAGTCGCCCTGCTGATCTTCCTGATGAAGAACACCAAGACGGGTCTGGTGCCTAACGAAGATATGGGACAGATCAACGTGAACGTGCAGTGTGCTCCAGGAACGAACCTCAATGAAACGGCCCACATTGCTCGTGAGGTGGAGGCTTGCATCAAGGACATCCCACAGATGCGACTCTACAATATGAGTGTGGGTCGTGGAGCAACGTTCGATCAAAGCAGTAGCAGCGCTTCTTTCACGATTCGATTGAAGGATTGGAGCGAGCGAAAAGGAAAAGGGGATGACATCCAGTCGGTCATCGATGACATTTACAAACGGACTGCCAACATATCGAATGCTCAGGTTCGAGTGAGCACACGCCCTATGATTTCTGGTTATGGTGCTACGAGTGGATTCGAGATAAACGTGCAGGACAGACGAGGCGGCACCATTGAGGCGCTGATGAAATACACCCGTCTGCTGATAGATTCGCTGAACAATCGGCCAGAGATTGATCGTGCGTACACGACCTTCGACACAAAATATCCTCAGTATCAGGTCGAGGTGGATGCTGCAAGGTGCAAGCGCGACGGCATATCTCCCACCAAAGTGCTGAGCACCCTTTCGGAATACGTGGGTGGACGATACAGTAGCAACCTGACGCGATTCACGAAACTTTACCGCGTGATGGTTCAGGCAAGTCCAGAGTTCCGTTTGGATCAGGAGGCGCTGAAGAACATGTACGTGAGGAACGGATCGGGCGGAATGTCGCCCATCAGCCAATACATGACGTTGACTCGCGTGTATGGTAGTGAGAGTTTGAGCCGCTTCAACCTTTTCAGCTGTATCACGGTTCGCGGAGAACATGCATCAGGTTACAGTAGTGGTCAGGCTTTGCGTGCCATCGAGGAAACGGCGGCTCAGGTGTTGCCGGAAGGATATGGATTCGAGTTTGGAGGCATGTCGCGTGAGGAAGCCAGCTTGGGCAACATGACGGCTCTGGTCTTCTGCATCTGCGTTCTCTTTATTTACCTTATCCTCTGTGCTCTCTATGAGAGTCTGATGATTCCGTTGGCTGTCATCCTGAGTGTACCTTTCGGTCTGGCAGGAAGTTTCCTCTTCGCACAGATGTGGGGAGTGGAGAACAATATCTACATGCAGACAGGTCTGATCATGCTGATAGGATTGTTGAGCAAGACGGCGATTCTGCTGACCGAATATGCCAGCACACGACGCAGTCAGGGTATGAGCATCACGATGGCTGCCATGAGTGCAGCACGGGTTCGCTTGCGTCCTATTCTGATGACCTCGCTGACCATGATCTTCGGTATGCTTCCACTGGTCTTTGCTCACGGCGTAGGAGCAAACGGAAACGTAAGTCTGGGAGTGGGTTGCGTAGGCGGCATGATAGTTGGAACCATCGCTCTGCTTTTTGTGGTGCCTGTGCTTTTCATCGTCATGCAATACGGCCAGGAGATTATTTTGAAGAAACTGCATATAACATCCTATAAGCAATAACAAGTGACCAAAAAGAAACTGTATCATGAAAAGAATTATCCTGTCGACGTTGCTGCTTGCAAGCATTGGTCTGCATGCAGAAACCTATACCGTTGATGTGAAACAGCGTTATCAAACCAACGAAGGATGGGGCGTGAGTCTATGCTGGTGGGCCAACATGTGTGGCCGCTGGAACGATGAGCGGGTCTCAGAACTGGTAGACTGGCTGGTGTCGCCTGAAGGACTCAACTACAACATCTTCCGTTATAATATTGGTGGAGGCGATGATCCCAACAATGGTCACTGTTTGCCTCACCATATGGGAAAGGGAAAAGGTCTGCGGGCTGAGATGGAAGGATTCAAGGATGGACCTGATGAACCCTATGACTGGGAGGCAGATGAGGCTCAGCGACGCATCATGCTGATGATAAAGGAAAAACGCCCAGATGCCATCTTTGAGGCATTCTCCAACTCAGCTCCCTGGTGGATGACCATCAGTGGATGTGTGGGAGGGAATACCCCTGCTACGGCCGACAATCTGCGTCCTGACTGCTATGAGGCTTTCGCACAGTATCTGGTGGATGTATGCAAGCATTACAAGGAGACGTACGGAATAGAATTCGTCTCGCTGGAACCTTTTAACGAACCTGTGACAGACTATTGGTATGCCAATGGAAGTCAGGAAGGTTGTCACTTTGGAGCAGAAGCTCAGACGGACTTCGTGAAGATCCTGTCGCCCCTTCTGAAAGAGAGTGGTCTCAACACCATTATTTCGGCCAGTGATGAGACCAACGTGGAAACTTCCATCCAGAGCCTGAAAGTCTATCGTGACAAAGGCGTTCTGCCTCTCATCGGACGTTGGAACACACATACCTACGGCGGTAGCATAGAAGCCAAGAAAGAATTGCAGCAGTTGACGTCAGAACTGGGCATCAAGTTCTGGCAGAGTGAGACTGGAAGTGGAGGACGAGGCATTCATGGCAACCTGATGATGGCTCAACGCTTGATGGACGATATCCGCTACATGAAGCCTGCAGCCTGGGTGGATTGGCAATACGTAGAGGAGAAGAGCGATCAGTGGTCGCTGGTAAGCACAGATCATCAGTGGCACACTTACTATCGTCATCACAATTACTATATCCGCCAGATGTTCAGCCGTTTCATCCCAGTAGGATATACATTTGTGGAGAGTGGATCAGAACATACGTTGGCAGCCGTTTCGCCGGACAACAAGACGCTGGTACTGGTGGCACTGAACACTTCCGATCAACCAGAAACACATCTCGCGCTGACTCCCAAGTTGAAGTCTGTGACTTGTTATCGTACCTCGAAGGAAGAGAACGTGGCTCCTGTTACGGATTTCGAGAAGAAGAAAGGAAAACTGATATTCCAGCTTCCTCCCCTGAGCATAGCAACCTTTGTTTGTGCTCTCTAGTTTATGGCTAAAAATGAGAAAAATGATTCCTTTTTGTTCTTTTCTCGCTCTTTTTCATTAACTTTGTGGCAAATTACTTAATTTAAATCATTTGAAATATGTTTGAAGGTCAACCAAAAGGGCTTTGGGCCCTGGCTTTTGCCAACACGGGCGAGCGTTTCGGTTACTACACGATGCTGGCCGTCTTCGCTCTGTTTCTGGGAGAAAACTTCGGTTTTGCCGCAGGAACAGCTTCTGAGATTTACACATGGTTCTTAACTTTGGTCTACTTCCTGCCTTTGATAGGTGGTATGGCTGCCGACCGCTGGGGCTACAGCAAGATGGTGGTGACAGGTATTTTCATCATGTTCCTGGGCTATCTGCTGCTATCCATACCTCTGGGAGGCGATACGCTTGCTGTGGCTGCAATGATTGGTGCTCTTCTGCTTGTCAGCTTTGGTACAGGCCTCTTCAAGGGGAATCTGCAAGTCATGGTGGGTGATCTCTACAACGATCCGCAGTATGCTCAGAAGCGCGATGCAGGTTTCTCTCTTTTCTACATGCTTATCAACGTAGGTGCCCTTTTTGCTCCCACTGCTGCCATCAAGATTATGGAGTGGGCTCAGAACTCTTTGGGTTACTCGAAGGCAGACTCTTACCATTTCGCTTTTGCTGTGGCTTGTGTCTCAGTGATTGTTTCCATCCTTATCTATTATTTGGGAAAGTCTACTTTCCGTCAGGTGTTAAGTGTAAAGAAAACGGAGAAGAAAGCCGATGAGACCATTGAGGAGATGTCTCCTGCAGAGACGCGCGAGCGCATCATTTGCCTTTGCTTGGTATTCGCTGTCGTTATCTTCTTCTGGATGGCATTCCATCAGAACGGACTTACATTGACGTGGTTTGCTGACGAATTCACTGCCACTACTTCAAGCGGATTGCAGAGCATGCTCTTCGACGTGACGAATCTGGTTGCAGTCATTGTGATTGTCTATGCCTTGTTCAGCTTCTTCCAGAGCAAGACCTCGAAGGGTAAACTGTGGTCTTCTGTCCTGATTGGTTTTGCTGCAGCTCATCTTATTTACCAGTACACCCATCTGTCAGGCAGTGTGAACGTGTCAGCTCCCATCTTCCAGCATTTCAATCCTTGTTTTGTTGTACTGCTTACTCCTGTGAGCATCGCTCTCTTCGGATGGCTGGCAAAGAAGGGAAAGGAACCTAAGGCACCAGTGAAGATTGGCATGGGTATGTTGGTGGCTGCTTTGGCTTATCTGCTGATGGCATCCTTCTCGTTTGGTCTGCCTGCAACCGACCACCCCAACCATGTTGCCAACGTGACTCCCAACCTTCTGGTGAGCACATATCTTATCCTTACCTTTGCTGAGCTGCTTTTGAGCCCCATTGGTATTTCTTTCGTTACCAAAGTGGCGCCTCCCAAGTATCGTGGTATGATGATGGGTGGATGGTTTGTTGCCACTGCATTGGGTAACAAGCTCGTCTCCATTCCTGGCCACATGTGGGATATGCCTCTCTACATCGTGTGGGGAACTCTCATGGCTATCTGTCTGCTGGCCGCACTCTTCATCTTCTCTATCATCAAGAAATTGAATAAGGTGGCTTAAACGAACCCAAGTATTGAAGAAGTTTCCACCTCTCTGGATATCATGTGTGCCACTAATCATTTTAGTGGCACTCATTTCTTGTGTTGTCAGTGTTTTTGGCGACGAGACACTTGCAGGAGCCAGTCAGATAGCCTTGATGGTGGCGACTGCATGTTGTGTCAGTATCGGATTGTTGACACGTCATATCGTATGGAAGCAATTCGAGGACGCGATATCGGAGAAAGTGGCAGGAATCTCCCAAGCCATTATCATTCTGCTCCTGATAGGGGCGCTGGGAGGAGCATGGATGGTGAGTGGGGTAGTGCCCACCTTGATATATTATGGTATGGAGATAATGAGTCCCCAGTGGTTTCTTGTCTCCTCGTGCATCATTTGCGCCATTGTGAGTGTGATGACAGGTTCCTCCTGGACGACGGTCGCTACGATTGGCGTTGCTCTGCTGGGAATAGGACAGGCGCTGGGATTCGGCGAGATGTGGATTGCTGGCACCATTATCAGCGGAGCGTATTTTGGGGACAAGATCTCACCGTTGAGTGACACAACTGTTCTGGCGAGCAGTACTGTAGGAACGCCACTTTTCACCCACATACGCTACATGATGTTCACGACGATACCTACCTTTGTCATCACCCTGCTGATTTTCTGCTTCGAGGGTCTTACGCATACGCCAGCTATGACTGATCACATTCTGGTAGTGCAGGAGACGTTGCAGAATACCTTTTTCATCTCCCCCTGGCTGCTCATTGTTCCTGTGGTGACAGCTATCATGATTGCTTTCCGTCTGCCCAGCATGGTTGTGCTGTTTCTGGCTACCCTGTTGGGTGCTTTGGTGGCTGTTTTCGTGCAAGGCGATTTGCTCGATCACATTGCAGGAACCGACCTGACAGGGTTCGCTCAGCGTTTCCGGGGTTCCCTCATTCAGGTGTATGGAAGCACCAGCTTGGATACGGGAGTGCCAGAACTCAATGATTTAGTGGCAACGCGAGGCATGAGTGGCATGCTTTCCACCATCTGGCTCATTCTGTGTGCAACCTTCTTTGGCGCAGCTATGACGGTGACACGCATGATCGACAGCATTATGCTGGCTTTACTCCGTCTGGTTCGAGGAACTGTCTCTATGGTGGCAAGCACGGCTTTCACGGGCATTTTCCTCAACATCGTCTGTGCTGATCAGTATCTGAGCATCATTCTTACCAGCACAATGTTTGGCGACACGTATCGCAAGAATGGTTACGAGCCTCGTTTGCTGAGCCGTACTTGCGAAGACAGTGCCACCGTGACCAGTGTGCTCATTCCTTGGAATACGTGTGGTATGACGCAAAGTTCTGTGCTTGGAGTCTCCACGTTGGCATACGCTCCCTATTGTTTCTTCTGCTATCTGAGTCCCCTTATGACTATCTTGATGGCCGCTCTCGGTTGGAATATCGTACGCAAACCTTTTGCAGAATATTCCATGACAAATAAGGCCGTAGATGGTCCAAAAGAATAATCTCACTCTTGAAGTTCTCTTTTTATGAAGAGAGAAGAATAATTTGTCGTTTTGATTCTTTGTTTGCAGAAATATTTTCCAAGTTTTGTAAAAAGTTTGGAAATTACAGCTATGTTGCCGTACCTTTGCAGTGCAAATGATTAAAGAAAACAAATAAGAAAACAAACTAAAAAGGATTTCGAATTATGGCAACGAACAACAAACTTCATCTGGAGACTTTAGCACTTCATGTTGGGCAGGAACAAGCCGACCCCACCACCGATTCACGCGCAGTGCCCATTTATCAAACCACTTCGTATGTGTTCCACAACTGTCAGCATGCAGCCGATCGTTTTGGTCTGCGTGACCCAGGCAACATCTATGGTCGTCTGACCAACTCCACTCAAGATGTCTTCGAGAAGCGCGTGGCTGCTCTCGAGGGTGGAGTTGCAGCTTTGGCGGTCGCCTCTGGTGCGGCAGCTGTCACCTATGCCTTGCAGAACATCCTTCGATCGGGTGATCATATCGTGGCAGCCGACAATCTCTATGGAGGTTCTTTCAACCTGATTACCCATACCTTGACAAGTCTTGGCATCTCGAATACGATTGTCAACGTGAACAATCTGGATGCTCTCGAGGCAGCTATCCAGCCCAACACGAAGGCAGTCTATGCTGAGACTTTCGGCAACCCTAACTCCGATGTCTTGAATCTGGATGCAGTCGCTGCTGTGGCTCACAAGCACAACCTTGTCTTCATCGTCGACAACACGTTTGCTCCTCTTGTGATTCGTCCCTTGGAGCATGGAGCTGATGTCGTGGTCCACTCTGCCACCAAGTTCATTGGCGGTCATGGTAGTTCTTTGGGTGGTGTCATCGTGGATGGAGGCAGTTTCGACTGGAAAGCGAATGCCGACAAGTATCCCGCTTTGGGCAAGCCCGATCCCTCTTATCATGGTGCCGTCTTTGCCGATGTGGCTGGTCCTGCCGCCTTTGTTACCCGTATCCGTGCGGTCATCCTTCGTGACACAGGTGCAGCTATCTCTCCCTTCAATGCATGGATTCTGCTGCAGGGCTTGGAGACGTTGCCCCTGCGTATCGAGCGTCACGTCGAGAATGCTTTGAAAGTTGTGGATTATCTGAGCAGGCATCCCAAGGTGAAGAGTGTTTCCCATCCTGCTTTGCCCTCTCATCCTGACCATGCGTTGTACAAGAGCTATTTCCCCAACGGGGCAGGTTCCATCTTCACTTTCGAGATCAACGGCACAGAGGAAGATGCCTGGAAGTTCATCGATCACCTCAAGATTTTCTCCCTGCTGGCGAATGTGGCCGACGTGAAGTCTCTGGTCATACATCCTTATACCACTACCCATTCTCAGATGTCACCTCAGGAGTTGGCTGATCAGCACATCACTCCAACCACCGTCCGTCTCTCCGTTGGAGTAGAGCATATCGATGATATCATAGCAGACTTGGACCAGGCATTGGCTTCCATATAAAATCCTCTCCAGTAACGGTAACATTTGCGCTAACGAGAGTTGATAAAAACAGCAAGAGGCTGACGGATTCGCCAGCCTCTTGTCTTTATTCCTGCTCAGTTTTCTATTCTCACTTAACCAGTTTCTTCTTACCATCGATGATGTAGACACCATGCTGAGCCTTGTCAACACGAACACCATCAAGTCTGAAGATTCCGATGGGAGCTGAAGGCAGAGCGTCTGCAGAGATTACTCCAATGCCTGTCTCGTCATTCAGCTTGTTCCACAAAGCAGCAGCTTCCTCAGGAGTGAGAGCCTTGTCGTAAGCGCGGGCGATTGCCACGTCGCCTGTCCAACCTTGGCCTCCACCGTTGGGATCAGCATCACCTCCGATGCAGAACCAGTTGCAGCCTGCGTTAGCAAATCTGAAGTCTCCAGAAGCATCTATGGTATTGCAGAGTTCGCCATTCACGTAGATATAAGCCTTGGATTCCTCCTTGTTCCATACACCTACTACATGATAATAGGTCTTGGGTTGAGGAACTACGCCACTGTTCGTCCAGCGCCATGTGCTGTTGCCAGTAGTGGTCACATTGGGCAGGAAGGTGAACTCGTTCTGACGACCATCAGCATTTGTCTTGCAGATAAGGAAGCCTGTACCACCACCCTGCATTGCGCTGAACGGCTTGGCCTCTACGTCTTCAATAGTACCCTCGTAGTCACCCATTACCAGCATCTCCAGGGTGTGGCCGTCAGCCAGAGCTGAGCGGATTGCCTCGTTGCTCTCGAAGTCCACTTTGTAGTAGCCCGTACAGGTCTTGCCCCAAGGATTCTCGAAGCGTGCCGTGTAGCGCTGATAGGTCTGGTTGTAATAGGTGGAAGAAGTCGTTCCGCATAGCTCGACCGTGCTGTGCATGGGAGATACGTCCTCGGCTGTTCCGTCCTCATGGAATACCACATCGAGCAGGTCTGCCTCAGGAACTGTTTCATCCTTTTCGTTGTAGTATACGCCATCGGCAAAGTAAACAACCTTGTGAGTGTTGTCGAGTACGGGATAAGCATCCTTGCCCAGCGTCTGGAACCAAGCAGGCTGATCCTGGTCGGCATTCATCAGATAGGCAACCTCGCCGGAAGCGAACTGATCGAGTGACTTGAACTCAGATTGTGCAAGTGAGCCCGTACCATCGCCCAGCAGCTTCGTGAAACCGGTATGGTCGGTTGAGTTGACAACCACATAGCTTGAATTAACTGTATTGGTGTGGCACCATCCTACCAGTCCACCGCGAGCACCATAGCCTGGATCGAGACCGTCGCCCCAGTCGCAGTATACCATACAGTCGGAGATGAAGGTGGTGTTGGTGCTGTTCGTAGAACCTGCCAGACCACCCATCGACCATGTGCTGAGCGAGCCAGCGAAAGAGCCGAGGAAGGCCACGTTCTTCATCGTGCCGAGATACTTGCCGGCAATACCGCCCATGTCCTCGCCGTTGCTGCCGTTCATGGCAACCTTACTGTAGCTGTTCGTGATAGAGCCGCTTGCAGCGGTGCTGTGACCTACGATACTACCCGTGTGGGGAGCGTCGGCTGTATTGGTTGCCGTGATCTCACCACTCTCCAGAGCTACGCCCGTAATCTGGGCACCCGTGATGGTTCCGAAGAGCATATTGTTGATGTTCGTGATGGGGAAGAGATGACCGTCGAATGAACCAGTGAAAGGTGCGGCTACGGTACCGATGGGAGTCCATGTAACACCTTCCAGGTCGATGGGAGCCGTCAGTTCGGCTGCGATGTCAGCAGAGCCGCCGTTAACCATGCGAGCCAGCCACTGGAGGTCTTTGACTGAACCAATCTGATACTTGCCGTTTACGATGTCAGGCATGTTGGAGTTGAGGTACTTGTAGAGGTCGGTAGCCTTCAGGTCTGCCATCTCCTCGCAATCCTCCTCGCTGTATTCGCCGCTTGCCCACTTCACAGCGATGACGTTGTCGAGAACTGACTGGTAGTCCACTAGGAGCTCCTTGAGCGTGTTGTCGTTCTCTGCCATTGCATAGCCGGTTGAATAGAAGGACTGTGCGCGGTCGAAATAGTTGATGTATGCTTTCTTGCAAGTGTAGATCTTGCGGAAGGTCTCAGCAAAGCGAGCCACGAGTTCCTGTTTCTGTTCTGTGGTTGTTGCCTCAGCTGCAGCAGCAATCTCGTTGGTCAGTTCTTCGCGCAGAGCAGCGCTGAACTGTGGCTTAGCCTGATAGTCCTCACCTGTGGAGCCTTCGTAAGCCAGGATGGTCGTCGAGCGTTCCACCATACCAGCCAGCGTCTCATCGTAGGCTGCAGCGGTGTACTCTGAGTCGGCGCCGCCCAGATAGGTCAGGCGGAAGTTTCCGAAGCCCATCCAGTCAGCCTCTTGTCCTGTGCCAGGAAGCTTGAGGCCTACCGTCAGTTCGCCATCCTTTACTTCCGTAACGATGGTGTTCACGTAGCGTCCGCCGTAGAAGGCATAAGAGCAGCTGAGAGGACCGTAAGGAACATAGCCGAAGATGTTCTTCTCGTAGTCGGCATACTCGTAGTCGTAGGGAGAGATGTGGTTGGTTTCCTCGTCGGTCAGCACACCACCGTTGATGTAGCAGTTCTCGAGGTCCTTGGCATCTGCTTCGCTGACCACATCCTCGCCTTCCGTCATGATGAGCGTCTCGTCGCCGTTCAGGTAGGTCCAGGCTGCGTAGTTGGTGCTGTAGATGTCACCGGCAGCGCGGAAGGCTGCACTCACTTGCAACTTGTAGTATCCGTCGGTCAGGTTCGAGAGTGTCTGGTGCATGTCGAAGGTAGCGTTCCAAGACTCAGCGGAGGGCATCACTTCCTTGACGCCACCTGTGGTGAAGGTGGAACCGTCTTTGGTGTATTCCCATCCAGTGAAGCCGTTGCCCAGGTCGGCATTGACCAGCATGTTGGTGATCTCGTCGCCAACGGTGTAGCCATTCTTCTGGGCAGTCTGCCACATGCCATCCACGAACTCCTGCTCAGCCTTGAGGCCGTCGTTGTTGAGAGGATAGTTCTCCATGATGTAGATGAAGGAGCCATTGGGATAGTCCTCGCTGGGCTCCCAGTTGTTCTCGAGGTAGTCCATCAGGAACTCCATGTCTGCGCCTCCGATGCTGCTTGCATTGGCCTTGTCGAGAATGTCCTGTACGAACATGAAGTAAGCGACGTAGGCTTCCTCGCTCTTCTCGATGTCAGCACGCAACGTCTTGGCGGCCTCGTAGGCTTCGATGAAGGCATCGCGGTCGGAAATCTCCTTCATCTGCTGCAGGGCTTCCTTGTAGGCGTCCTTCACTCCCGCATAGGCTGCAGCGTCCTCGCAGTAGGCTTCTTCTGCTGCAATCAGGTTCTTGCGCATTTCGTCGAAGTTCTCTGCACCTGCGCTGGCAAAGCCGTCGGCTGTGGGATAGACAATCTCGTGAGTGGGGTCGAGCACGGGATAGGGATCTGCCTTCTCCGGGTCGTCGCTCAATGTCTGATACCAAGCGACATCCGAGAACTTCTGGCCGTTCAGAGCCCATGCAATCGCACCGCTGCTGAAGTCGTCGGCTGTCTTGAATTCACAGCCTTCTGTGCTGCCCGTTCCGTCGCCCAAGAGTTTGGTGAACGTGTCGGCAATCACGAAGCAGTTCGAGGAGGTGTTCGTGTGGCACCAGCCAACGATACCGCCGCGAGCGCCATAGGCTGGATCGAGACCCTCGCCCCAGTCGCAGTATACCATACAGTCGGAGATGAAGGTGGTGTTGGTGCTGTTCGTGGAACCTGCCAGACCACCCATTGACCAGGAGGTAAGGGAGCCGGCGAAAGAGCCCAGGAAGGCTACGTTCTTCATCGTGCCGAGGTACTTGCCGGCAATACCGCCCAAATCCTCGCCGTTGCTGCCGTTGATGGCTACCTTGCTGTAGCTGTTCGTGATGGAGCCGCTTGCTGCGGTGCTGTGGCCCACGATACTACCCGTGTGGGGAGCGTCGGCGGTGTTGGTCTCCGTAATCTCGCCGCTCTCGAGGGCTACGCCCGTAATCTGGGCACCTGTGATGGTTCCGAAGAGCATGTTGCTGATGTTGGTGATGGGATACATCTGACCGTCGAACGTACCTGTGTAGGGAACGGCTACGGTGCCGATGGGAGTCCAGGCGATGCCTTCCATGTCGATGGGAGCCGTCAGGCGCGCATTCAGGTCAGCATTTCCGGAATTCACCTTGGAAGCGAACCAGGCAAACTGTCCAGCGGTGCTGATGCTGTAGTAGCCGTCCTCGCCGATGGAGATGAAGTTGGGATCGGCTGCGCCGCATGCTGAGCATACGCCATCCACAAAGTCGTGGCTGTCCTTCGTGAAGCCCTTGTTCTCGTTCGAGAATTCTGTGCCTTCGTAGGGAGAGCCGTCGCAATGCTGGCGTCCGTTCAGATAGACAACGCCGTGTGTCTTGTCCAGCACGGGATAGGCGTCTGAGCCGATGGTCTGGTACCATACCGTCTCGCCCTCGCCGTTGAGGTGGAAGCACACTTCGCCGCTTGTGATCTGCTCGGCTGTCACAGCGGTAGCTCCGCTGAGCGTACCTGTCACGTTGATATAGCCTGCATCCAGGTCTTCCTGGGAAAGGTCAACGGGCAGGTAATAGCAATTCGAGGAGGTGAGCGTTCCGTTCTGGAAACGGCCCAGCACGTTCGAATCCACGTTCGTCAGGTTGTAGTTGCCTCTCAGATCCTTAATCTTGATGGTGCCCAAGAAAGCGCAGTTCACCATCGTGGAGGCAGCGCCGTTCCAACCGATGATGGCACCCACGTTGACCGATACATCGCTGATCATCGTACCTGTGAAGATACAGTTCTGGATGACTACGCCAGCTGTCGACGGACGGGCCACCAGACCACTCAGGGCTGAGTCGCCGGCATAGAGACCGATCATCGTCACGTTGCTGATGATGTTGCTGATCGTCACGGCTGCCTCTACTCGGCCTGCCAGCGCACCCGAACGGGCACCCTTGGCCTCGATGGTTCCGTCGAGACGCAGGTTGCTGACGTTGCCAGCGAGGTAGGGGAAGAGACCTGCAGGGTCGGACGTGAGGGCATTGTCGCCCGTCCAGTTCAGCGTCAGGGTGTGTCCCTGACCGTCGAAAGAGCCCTTGAAGGCAGTCCCTGAAGTGAGACCGATCATGGGCTGGTCGGCATCTGCCACGATGTCGGCCGTCAGTACTGCGCTCACGGTGTTCTGCCCGCCATTGACCAATTCGGCGAATGCCTTCAGGTCGGCAGCAGAGGAAATCTGATAGACTCCGTCCACCTCTTCAAGCGCCCACATAGGCATGCTGACAGCAAAGGCCGCCAGCAGAACCCACACTTTGTGTAGAATCTTGTTCATGCTTTTGTTTGTTTTTTGGTTAGTAAATAAATATAATTGGTTGAAAATCTCTTGATTCCTGTCCCAAAATGATAGCGAAACACTCTCAATGCCAAGAGGGCTGGCTATCCTTTCCTAGGCAATTCAGTCCGCAAGACCCTGCAAAGATACAAAAAAACATATTCTACAAACACCAAGAAAATCACGTCATTTGTCCTTTTTTAATAATTCTTAACCAATCGGAAAGATTCTTCCACTAGGCGCAACACGTCGCTTTCGCGCGCGAAATGTGTATATTTTTTCGATTCATCGCATTCTTTTACCCCTCGAGACACATCAAAAAGTGCCGATTTCATCGAGCCGACTTTTCCAAAAACGCCGATTTCATCGAGGTTTTGCGCATTTTGACTAATGTAAAGATTTTTTCATAGCACATAACGCTAACCACTAACCCCTAACCGATTCAAAACGCTACAGCGCTACAGTGCTACAGTTCTCGTGAACACTACACACATTCCCAAAAGGAGGCCATATTATATATATTTATATATATATA
>JAFRTJ010000004.1 GCA_017427185.1 Bacteroidaceae bacterium
CGCTTCTCCAAAAGGGTGACTATCCCTACATGAAAAGCCAGCAATACCAGCAATCGCTGGACTTCCAGCCAGACATCGTGCTCATCAAGCTGGGAACCAATGACACGAAACCCTGGAACTGGGAGCACAAGGCTGATTTCATGGAGGACTACAAGACGCTCATCGATTCCTATCGAGCCCTGAGTTCGAGGCCAAGAATCATTCTGCTCACTCCCCTGCGCTGTTTCCTGCCCGACAACGACCCAGGGATTTACAGCTGGCTAATAGCACAGGAGGTGAGGCCCATGGTGGAGGAAATGGCCTACAAGGAGAAACTGGACATCATAAACATGCACAACGTGGTGGGTGACACGTGGGACACCGCTGTGATGCCCGACCGCGTGCATCCCTCAGCATTGGGTGCTGGCAGCATGGCGCTGAAGATCTTCAAGCACCTGAATGTCAAGGAAGAGAGTGGGACGACGAGTGGCGAGGAACCTTTCTACAAGAAGGGAGCCTCGACCTTCAACTTTCACGGCTTCCAGGGGTTTGATTTCGAGAGTGACGGAGTGAAGTGCAAGGTGGTGGAGCCTTATGTGGTGGCTAAGGGGAAACCCTGGATATGGAGGGCACGCTTCTGGGGGCATGAACCGCAGACGGACATCGACCTGCTGGAGCGAGGCTATCATGTGGCTTACTGCGACGTGGCAGACCTCTTTGGCTCACCAGAGGCGGTAAAGCGATGGAATGCCTTCTATCGCCACATGGCCAAGGCTGGATTCAGCCGCAAAATGGCTCTCGAGGGCATGAGCCGCGGAGGACTCATCATCTACAACTGGGCAGCCAAGAATCCAGGAAAGGTGGCTTGCATCTATGCGGATGCGCCCGTGATGGACATCACTCAATGGCCCATGGCCCTCGAAGGCGACAAGGAAAACACTCAACGGATGATGAAGGCCTACGGATTCCAGAACGAGGAGGAGGCCAGGGCGTGGAAGGGAAATCCCAAGGACCATGCACGCAAGATGGCTCGCGCTGGCATCCCCATTCTCCACGTGGTGGGCGATATGGACGAAGATGTGCGCTATCAGTACAACACCAGAGTCTTCGAGGAGAAAATGAAGGAACTGGGAGCTCCCATCAAGGTGATTCACAAGCCCTCGATAGGCCATCACCCCCACTCGCTGAGCAACCCCCAGCCCATCGTCGACTTCATCCTGCAAGCCATGAATCAGGACAATTAGCAAAAGAACAGGAACATGTATAAGCCAAAACGCCTCTGAAGCAGATATTCCTATGAGGTACTTTGTCTTTCTCCCTTTATCGTCAATGAAGTGTCACACGTGAGTTTTGAAGATTCAACGTGTTAACTTTGCAAAGTCAACGTGTTGAGATCGCAAAGTCAACGTGTTGTCTTTCTTGTCCTCACCAGTAAGGTAACAGCAAGGTTAGCAATCAAACGCAGAAAAACTTGCTGAAACAAAAAAAAGACAGTATATTTGCATTGTGAAACATCAATTTAAGACTTTTTTCACACTACTCGTTTGCCTGTTATATACCGTTAGCTGCCATCAGGCAGATAACGAGATACTATCGTACCGATTCAACGGGGTGAGCAACAAACAGCTTCAAAAACAGCTCGACTACCTGATTACCCACCGTGGCGTACAACAGCAGGAACGACTTGCGCGCGAAGAATATTTTAAGGTACGTATGCGAAACAGTCCTTCGCTGCGCTTAAAGGGATTGTATGTCGATTCGCTTTACCATCTCTATATGCTGCACAACCCAGACTCTGCGCTTTACTACGAGGAAATGTGTCTAGACATAGCCCAGGAGTTGCACGATACGACATGGATAATATCATGTATGCTGGGGCAATATAAGACGTACTCTAACATTACCAGATTCTACGAAGCAGACGACGTGCACCATGCTATCAACAAACTGCCGATAAACGATTCCCTCAATATATGTCGCTGCGTAGAGGCCTACCATCGTTCTTACCTTGAAGGTATCATGTGCGCGGGATTGCCGCTGCAAGACTCTTTGTTCACAATAAGCCAAAAGCAATATTTGCGAGAGGCAGAAAAAATAATAAGGCCCCAGCATCCGTTATATTACAGCACCTTGGCATTGAACGCACGATTTACTGATTATCAGCGGATTGACGAAGTTCAGAGGCACTTGGAAACAAGTCAAGGAGAGACTCACGAGGATGCCATAGAGTATCGCATGGCCGCTCTGTACTATCAGTCCCAGGCAAAGAAAGAAGAGGCTTTCCGATGCAATCTGATAAGTGCACTTATCGACACAAGGCTTGGCTGCTACTACCATGCAGGGGGAATCCTTGGACTCATAGAATATATGCGCGAGACAGGAGATATTCGCCACGCATATCTTTACTACGACTATGTTCAAGCTTGTGCCAACGAATACGGTAGTCCGAATTATCTCTACCAGCTCAACTACTCGTTCGATAACGTACGTGCCTCGTTTATGAATTACATAGAAAAAGCGCACCATCGCACACGCATCTATTTAGGAATTAGTGTTTTATTCGCTTTAGCTATACTTTGGGTATGCTATGTTGTATACCGCCAAAGGGAGCACCTACGCCATATTCGTTGGGAACTTCTTAGGAAAAATGAGGAATTGGAGAGCTTATTAGAGAAACTGCGCGAGAGAAACGTTGACCTGCAGGAGTCCAACACGGCCAAGGAGGAATACATCGCTCTGGCATTCGGCATCTGTAGCGACTACATCGACAAGCAGGAGAAGTTCCGGTCTACCATAAACAATCGCATCGTAACGAAAAAGTTTGCCGAAGCTCGTGAGATGTTGGATACCACCACGCTGGCAAAAGACGAATTACGAAACTTCTTTCGTCGTTTCGATGAGGTTTTCCTGCTCATATATCCAAATTTCATCAACCAGCTGAATGACTTACTGCGCCCTGAAGGTCGCATCGTCCCACCGAAATCTAAGCTGATGAATACTGAACTGCGCATTTGTGCCCTCATTCGATTGGGTATTAAGGACAGCAAGCGTATAGCTGAATTTTTGCATTGCTCGCCACAAACTGTCTACAATAACCGACAACACATCCGATCCTCAGCAGCTCTTCCTGCACAGGAATTCATGCGGGCTTTCGAGAATTTGGGACGCTAAAGGAGGGGATATCTATAGTTTAGAAAGCCATAGAAAAGAAGATAAGATTTACCGATTTTATCGAAACAAACAAACACAAAGAACTGATTCCTTGCATTTTAGCTTTTAAAATGATTTACGGATTTTCAAAAACTCTTGCATCGGTCGTGAAAAGTGTCGACCTTTGTAAGCGAAAACATGATGTGAAAACATTCTAAAACATCAAAGCATTTGTGAACTTGTTATGAAGAAGAGCATTATATGTTTGATGACTGCTTTATTGATAGCAGCTTGTACGGAAGAAGTGGATACGTCTGCCCGCTATGTATTCCACGAAGATACCGCTATCGATTATATGAACAAGCTTCCTGACTCCTACAGTACATACGTAGACCTACTCTTTAAGGTACCAGTAAGCAAAATCAGTCATACGACCGTGGGGCAGCTACTTACAGCTCGCGGTCATTATACCGTCTTCGCACCTACTAACGAGGCTATTCAGCAATATCTCGATACACTTGCTGCCACACAAGAGTTTCTTACGGCTCCTTCCTGGGATGCATTTACCGATAGCGTAAAGCTGGATAGTATACGCAAGGTAATCGTGCAGAACAGTATTATCGACAGCGGTGATTTAGGTATGCCTTACGAGGTGTCAGATTTCCCCATCATTAACGGGGCCGAGCTGACAGACCCGACTCTAAACGACCATCGCATTTCGATATATTACAGCGACGAGAATGCTGACAGCTTGTGGGTGAATAAAGATTGTCCGATAAGTGTGAAGAACCGCGATATCAGGGTAATGAATGGCATGATTCATCAAATGGAGAAGGTAATCGCTCCGAAAGACATTACTGCAGATATCTATATTCAGGATGTTATCGACCGTCAAACGGAAGGTTTTCTGGTAATGGCAAGGGCAATCCAAGCCTGCGGTCTCATGGATACTCTCCGTACATTCCGCGATGACGAATATGAACTGAAGTACCAACAAGGTCTGATTGGGGATCTCGATTGCAACTCAGCAGGAATGGGTAACTTTATCGCCTTTTCGCCTGAGCATCGTAAAGTGGGTTTCACGATTTTTGCAGAGACAGATGATTTCTGGCGCGAACAGGGGTTGAATCCTACCTCTCCCGACCTTCTTCAGGAATTGCAGCAATGGATTGAGAGTCAACATCTATATTCCGATTCCGATGCGTTTACGACAGACGACAATTATACGAATGAGCATAACCTGCTGAACCAATGGATTACTTACCATATCTTACCCATGCGTCTTGTATCAGACAAATTAGTAATCCATCATTCGGAAATAGGCTATAATATAAGGTTAAAAGGGGTTCTTGGGAATCCCGTGACCGAGTATTATCCCTGCTATGGAAAACGTCGTCTGCTTAAACTTTACGAAAGCAAAAAAAGCGATGGAGTCCGGCTCAATCGTTTCGCGAAGTTCGATAATGGCAGACGAGGAAATGGTGACGAGATAGACTGCGAACCCGACAAGGAAGGCATCCGCATTAACCGCGACAGTCCGATGGCAGAAATCAGCGGAATCGTGAATGCTTGCATTTATCCTATAAATGAGCCTCTTGCGTATACCGATGAGGTACGCGACAACTTAAAAAAGGAACGTATACGTTTTGACTTTATGGCCTGTTTTCCAGAGGCTATGACAAACGACATCCGAAAGAAAGACCTGTCTCACTCCAACGTGGATAATAGTCAGTTCGCTTATATACCTCCACGTTCCGTTTATCCATATTTCGAGAATCTTTGGTTGAGCGACCAAAGTAATTTCCGCTATACAAACTTCTATGGAGTTGGCGGTTGCCCACATCTATATGGCGATGAAGTCCTCTGTACGGGACGTTACGAGGTTACCTTGAAATTGCACCCTGTCCCACGCTCGGGCATCTATGAGTTGCGCTTCGGATATTGGGCTGATGGGGGACGAGGCATTGCACAAGTCTATTTTGGTGATAATGTGGATCACATGGCACCCACTGGCATTCCCATTAATTTTGCTATTGATGGTAACAATCGTATCTCAGGATGGGAGGAAGATACGGAAGATGACGAATATAATGCGGAAATAGATAAACGTATGCGTCACAATGGCTTTATGAAAGAGGGTAAAAGTATATGTCCTTTAGGAGATGTATCGCAGTCTGGACGTTATGATACCCATACTCTACGTCGAATACTTGTCCGCCAATATATTGATGCTGAAAAAGACTATTATCTTCGCATTAAGTCTGTCCTCGATACAGAAACAAAGTGTTTTATGTTTGACTTCTTTGAATTTTGCCCTAAAGAAGTTTATGACAATCCCAATGAGCCTGAAGATATCTGGTAGTCTATTGTGATTTGGCTTTGATAATCAAGAATATATCCCTAAAAACAAATACAAGATGGTTAGACCAACTCTTTTTCTCCTTTTTGTGGTCTGGTCGATAATACTGCAAGCTCAGACCAGAAACCCTTATCCTAAGCTGCGAGGGTGACCACGAGATAGTGTTGGCAGCAAGCAACAGTAGTGACGGAGACAAGGCTGCAGCCGACTACGTGTGCACGGGACACAACGATGAACGGACAATTCAAAAAGCTATTGATGAGCTAGGCGGCTACGGTGAATTGCGACTGCTGAGCGGAGTTTATCGCATAGACTCGTTTACCCCTACCGAGGACGGCACTCCGGCCTACGCTATAGGACTGAGCGGACAGGGAAAGAGTCACAACGGAAAGGATTTTCCTGTGCGTATTATGATAAGAGGTGTAGACTCCAGCTTCTTTGGATTTTCTACGGAACCGAAGAATGACAACTTCAACGGGGTTACTCTTGCTGTAAGTCAGGAATGTTACGACTCATTAAACGAGAAGGCGGAATACTCGGTAATACGTTGCCTGACGTACCGCGACGTACACTTGGACTTCGAGGGAATAGCGATGAATCTGCCTGATAATCAGAAAGCTATCTGTTGTTTCGACGGTTCCAGATTCGAGTCCATCCGTATGAAGGACTGCTACTTTCAGGCAAGCAACAAGAACGAGTACAATAAAGATGCCGTTCCTCACATGGGTGTTCTGGGGTGCGTAGGAGTTAGGGGAGTTCAAGGCGCGAACAACAGTTTCAAGTTTGATCTCTTTCAAGTGGCTTGTTTGAGTTTCGGAGTAGGCTTCCAGGTAGGTGGCGAGCATTATTATGGTTGTTATCTAAGCAGTGTGTTCTGCACTTACGGCTTTACGTTCAACAGTTACCCAATGACGAGCGGCGTATGGGTTCACCCAATTACTCTGGTGAACTGCTGCGACGAGGCTCCAGGGAACTATCCCTTCTTCGGCGACAATCCAGGGCACCAGCCAATAGACATCATCAACTTCAACATGGAGCACTATTGCAACTACTTTGAGGCTGGCGGAGCTCATTATGCCGAAGAGAAGGTGCCAGGGCAGTGGACAGGTACCTTCGACTACAGCATCATGAGCCGCGGAGAAGACGGCTACGTGCTGACAAACAGCCCCAAGAAGAAATTTTGGGCAGCAGGACACGGCTTGAACCTCCGCACGAAAGACAATACGCAGAAACAAATCTGCTCCAGCGAAGAACGTCGGACCTACGAACCGAACTTCTTACAGGTAATATACGATACTACACTGCAGAAACTCCTTATCTGCATAGACCCCGTCAACAAAAAATGGCAGGTAGTAGAAGGAGACGTGATAGAGTAGCCTTCCCAAGAGGAGGGGAGAAGAAATACTTCTGTTATGAAGCCATGGATAGCTTTATAAACAATAACCCCACAAAATAATGAAAACCACATTTCTGACGATCTGTACGTTCTTTTCCTTCGCCTTACTGGCGCAGCAAACAATAACGAGCGAGAATCTGCGTGTCTATGATCTACAGACGGACTACGAGACGAATCCTCTCGGAATGGACAACGTTCGACCCACTTTCAGCTGGAAGATCGAGGCTCAGGAGAAAGGCGTACGTCAAGTGGCTTACCGCCTGCTCGTTGCAAGCTCAGAGGAACTATTGGAGAAGAACGAAGGGGATGTTTGGGACTCGGGAGTAAAAGAATCACGAGAGAGCACAGGCATCACCTTCGAAGGAGTAGAACTGAAAAGCTTTGCCCGCTACTACTGGAAAGTAAAGGTAACGACAAATCAACGAGTAGACACAAAATGGTCGGAAACGGCCTTTTTTGAGATGGGCCCAATAAGACAGGGGGATTGGCTGGCTGGATGGATTAACTATACTGGCGGGCTGCCTGGAAGAGTGCTTTACTACAAGACGACTATCGAACCTGGACAAAAGGTAAAGATGGGACGCATCTATGTATCCGGACTGGGTTACAGCGAGTTGGAGATAAACCATCAGAAAGTAGGCGACCACGTATTAGATCCAGCTCAAAGTTCATACAGCAAACGCTGCTATTACGTTTCTTACGATGTGACGGAAATGCTGAAACCTGAAGCGAACACTGTAGTAATAACGACAGCTCCAGGATGGATGGGGATGTGCAAGCTCAGATTTCTGATGAGGGTACAACTCGAGGACGGAAACTGGATCATCTACACTTCCGACAACATCCGGACACTTTGCGGAGAAAGAACTCTCTATAGTACCGTTTTCGACGGAGAGACTTATGATGCCCGAAACGAGAACAAGGAACTCTACGAGCCCTACAAACCACCCTTGCTGATGAATAAACAATGGGCTTTAGCCTGCAATGCGGATGAACCTACAGGAGTAATGACCTCTCAGCGAGTAGATCCTATTCGTGTAGTGGATTCCCTCAGCCCGACAACTCTGACGGCTCTGCCCAACGGAGACTACATAGTAGACGCTGGGCGGAACTTAGCTGGGTGGATGCGGATACGCGTAAAAGGCAAGGAGGGGCAGAAGATAACGATGCGCTATGCAGAAACCCTCCACGAGGACGGATCCATAAATCAGGACAATCTGAGAAACGCCAAGGCAGAGGACATCTTCATTCTGAGCGGAAAGGGCATAGAGGAATGGGAACCTCGCTTTACCTACCACGGATTCCGCTACGTCCAAATAAGCGGACTGACTTCTGCTCCAGCAGAGAGTGACCTCCAGGTACGTGTTGTTCGCTCTTCTGTTCCACAGACAGGAAGTTTCCATTGCTCTAACCAACTGCTTAACGATATCCACCAGATGGTAGTGAACACCGAGTCTTCAAACCTGCACAGCGTTCCTACGGACTGTCCGCAAAGAGACGAACGTATGGGGTGGCTGAACGACCTCACTGTACGTATCGAACAGGCTATGTATAACTTCGATATGTCGCGCTTCTACCCTAAGTTCCTGCAGGACATTACCGATACGCAGGGCGAAGACGGAACGATTACCTGCGTAGCTCCCTTCCGTTTCGGAGCACGACCCGCTGACCCCGTTTGTGCCAGCTACCTGCTACTGGCCAATAAGTGCTATGAATTCTACGGCAACAAAAACCTGATCCTTCAACACTTCTCCCATCTGAAAGCCTGGACAGACTACCTGCACAGCAGAACCAGGGACGGCATCGTAGATTACAGTTACTATGGAGACTGGTGCCCACCCAGGGAGTTCCTTGCAAGTCCGCTGTCAGGTGTGTCGCGCGATACACCTGGCCAACTCATTTCTACAGCTTATCTGTACCACTGTGA
Organism: Bacteroidaceae bacterium; assembly: GCA_017427185.1. Lineage (GTDB taxonomy): Bacteria > Bacteroidota > Bacteroidia > Bacteroidales > Bacteroidaceae > Physcousia. The sequence continues at coordinate 8,812 of JAFRTJ010000004.1, forward strand.
ACGTGTTCTTGCTCAGATGGCTGGTGTGATAGGTCGTATGGAGGAAGTAGCTCGATACACGAAATTGGCTGAGGAGACGAGGGATGCCTTCAACCGCGCATACTGGAATGAGGAGAAGGGCGGATACGGTTCTAATAATCAGGCTTGCAACAGTATAGCGCTTTACATGGGGATGGCGAACGAGGAACAGGCTGGACGTGCAATAAAGAACCTCGTAGCTGATGTGGAAGCTCACGATTTCCATCTGACAACTGGCAACCTATGTACAAAGTATCTTTTGGAAGTGCTGAGTGACAGAGGATACCCAGAGGTAGCTTACCGTATTGCCACCCAGACGACTTATCCTAGTTGGGGATTCATGTTAAGCAAGGGAGCTACCACGCTATGGGAAAGGTGGGAATACCTGACGGGTGACGAGATGAATTCCCACAATCACCCTATGATGGGGTCTGTAGGTTCCTGGTTCTACAAGTACGTAGCAGGCATACGGAGCGATTTCAATCATCCTGCATTCAGTCAGTTCATCCTGCAACCTTATCCCTTCACCGAACTGGATAGTGCAGAAGGTGAACTGAAGACAGTAAAGGGCACCATTCGCAGCTCTTGGAGGAAACAGAACGGGAAATTCATCCTTGCTATAGATATCCCTACCAATACGCAGGCTCTCGTTCACATTCCTACAAGTTCCGCAAAGAGCGTACGGGAAAGTGGTCGCAGTCTGAAAGGAAACGGACAGATTCATCTACAGGAAAGTAGCCCTACAGAAGTCATCTGCCTCGTTGGTTCTGGTCACTACGTATTTGAGTCGAAACTATGATCGGCTCTGCAGTCCCCTGTTGTACCGCAAAAAGTTGCAAAGCTACACCATCCCCCCCCCCCCCCCGTTTTCATGCTGTTGTGGATACGTTATAAGGCCCATTTCAACGTGTTAATTTCCCCATTTCAACGTGTTGAGTCGGCAAAGTCAACGTGTTGCGGCTCTTCCTGCAAAGGAATTCGTGCAGACTTTCGAGGATTTGGGACGTTAAAGCAGAGACTACCTATAGTTAGGAAAGCCAAAGCGAAGGGGATTATATTTACTGATTTTGTCGGAACAACTAAATGTAAATAGCTGATTCATTGTATTTTAGCCTTTATAATGATTTACTGATCTTCAAAAGCTCTTGTACAGATCAAAAAAAGTCCCAAACTTTGCACTGCAAAACATAGCAAAAACGACATTCAAAACACTAACATTAATAAATGCTTATGAAAAAAACATTACTTTCCATGCTGACAGCAGCCACAATCTGGCTGTGCAGCACAACGGGTTGGTCACAGACCACCATAGAGATTGGGACCGCAGAGGAATATGCTGCCTTTGCGGCCAGAGTAAACGAAGGTGAACGAAGCCTAAGCGCTGTTCTCACCGCCGACATCGACCTGACGGCCTATCAGGGAGAGGACTTCCCCATGCTGGGCGCAAACGATGGTGACAACATCGATCACGAATATCATGGCACGCTGGACGGAGCCGGCCACAAAGTAATTTACAATTTCACTGGCTGGCGTCACTGGACAGGACTGATCGGAGCCTTGGGTACCAACGGTGTGGTAAAGAATCTGGAGCTGTACGGATCACAAACCACCGAATGGTTGTGCATAGGTACCTTAGTTGGTTATTTGAACGGAGGTACTATCTCGCATTGTTTCAGCCATGTTACGTTGAATCTTACCGCTACAGGACTTTGCAACTGCGCTGGTCTGGTAGGTAGCGTAGGCTGGGGAGGACTGATTGAATACAGCGGCTGGGATGGAAACATTGTAAGTGAAACCGCAACGGATTGTGCTGGACTGGTAGGATGGGCTGGCTACGGCGTTACAATCAACAACTGCCTCTGTGCTGGAACTATACCAGAAGGAGGAAATGCCTGTACAATCTCACGTAACATGGATGCAGCAGCCATCACCAATTGCTACTTCTTGAACGAGTATCAGGATACGAGAAACGGAAGCATACAGATTACGGAAGAAGATCTGGCAAGCGGCCGTGCTTGTTGGTTGCTTAACGGAGGAGGTCTGACAGGGACCGGTTGGTTCCAAACATTGAACGAAGACAAGATGCCCACGCCGAACAGCACACATAATATTATTTATAGCACGGACGGCGGCGTTACTTTCTGCGAACTATCATCCGACGTGAACAGCTTTCAGCAATTCATAGGTACCGTAAAGGACGAAGCCGATGAATTCCTGAGCGACGAGAACATAGATTATGGTAACACAGACGCTTATCAAGAAGCACTGGCTGCACTGGCTGCCAGTACGGCCAAGGAAGAAATGATTGCGAACTACGAAACCGTAGTTCATGAGCGAAACAAACTTGAAGCAAATGCTCTTCTGAAGATCTCCTCTGCCGAAGAATACGTCAACTATGCTGCTCAAATAAAGGCTGGAACAACAAACATGTCAGCCAAGCTTGTAACAGATATTGACTTGACAGAATACAACGATAATTTCCCATTCTTAGGTACAACCGAGGTTCCCTTCACGAAAACATTCGACGGAGATGGGCATACTATCATAGTAAACTTCAGCAGCGCCGACCATTATGCTGGTTTGTCGCAAGCGCTGAGTGGCATCTTCCGCAACATCGTTTTGGAAGGAAACATTTCCTGCGGTGGCCTGTGCAACGGTTCGTTCGTAGGCAACTTGATGGGTGGAACCGTTCAGAACTGTGTAAGCCACGCTACGCTGTACATGAGTGTTGCTGGTCTGTGTGCATCAGGTGGCATTGTCGGAGCTACTTCAGGAAATAACAGTAGCCTGGTGGAGAACTGTCTGTTCGATGGACAGATGGAATCCGGTTCAGCTACCAACAACGGAGGTATCATAGGTTGGCCAGCGGCTTCAGAAACAACGGCACGGAACTGTATCTTTGCTGGTACACTGCCTGAAGAGGGAGCTTATACCATATCGGTAATCAATGCCCCTGTATCTTGTCAAAACTGCTACTACCTAAATGTCTATCAAGGCATTAACGCTGGCAGTTCACAGGTTTCAGAGGAACAGCTTAAAAGCGGAGAGCTTTGCTACATGCTAAACGGCAACAAAGTAGGACAGAATTGGTTCCAGACTTTGGACGAAGATAAGACACCTCTGCCCTACAGTACACATGGAATCGTTTACAAGGCTGGCGAGGAGTATTACAATCTGACAGAAGAAGAGAACTCTATACAACAATATTGCGAGCTACAACTGGAAGAAGCCGACACATATTTGAGCAAACACCTGTTCCAAACCTCATTGAAGGAACCTTACCTGCAGGCATTAGAGGCTTTGAAGCAGAATTCTACCATCAAGGACCTACTGGCCGCTATCGAAACGACAAATCAGATGCTCGATGAGATAGTGAATTCTGTAGCTGCATACGAACATTATCAGGGAAAGATTGATGAAATAAAGACCTTCATCGAGGAGAACGGAAATACATTCGAAATGACGCCCTTCCTGCGGCGCTATTTAGAGGAGAGCATAGAGCCCTGTGAGCAATATACCTGTGGTTCTTACCTCTTCATTATAGAAAACTGCCTGCTCAACAACGAGGAACTGGCTGCTGAGGAAGTCCGTGCACAGCAACTGTTGGATGATGCCGTGAACGGTGGTTATGGCCCAGGAGCCGACGTGACCACATTGCTGCTAAACGCCTCGTTCGCTCAGGACGACAAAGCCAGCGGATGGGAGTCTGACGGCGGTTTCAATGGCTACGTTGTAGATGCAGGAGGTGTAATGCGTGTTTTGGCCATGAATAGTTGCCCAATGAATATTCACCAAACCATCAAAGACGTTAAGAACGGGTTCTATATCTACCAGATAAGCGGCTACACAGAAGTGGATGCCATGGATCCTGAAGCTGTATACAACTATACGGGCCTTGTCTACGCCAACGACAACAAGAACTATATGCAGACTCAGCGCAGTGGCCTCGTTCCCATAGAAGCAGGAGAAAAATACGGCAACGACGTAGAGATGGTATACAACGGCGACTGGGAGGAAACTGGCTATGCTCCCTATACTTATACTGGTATGGGATATGTCTTTGCCGATGGGTATTATACGAACAGTATTCTGGTTAACGTAACCGATGGAACCCTTACAGTAGGAACAAACAATGAAGGTGTGAATGACCGCTTATGCATGACCTATATGGGCAATGTAAAACTGACCTACCTAGGCAATCTGGAAGAGGCCGCCGATCAGATAGATGCCTTACTGAATGACATGATAAAGAAAGCAAACCACCTGCTGAACGATTATCTGGTATTGTTCGAAAACATGGATGCGCCGAACTACAGTACAAATCTGAAGGATGAACTGAAAGCGTGCATTACAAGTAACAATCTGAGTACTACGGAACAGAAATACGAAGCAATCGTACGTTTGGGTAAACTCTTTGCCGATATCATTGCAAGTAAGCAGGCTTACACTCAATTGATTACCTTCAACGACAAATTGCTTGACCTATATTATAATTATCTGCCAGAAGACATGAGGAACGGATACGACGAGACGTACTATCAGGTGTTGGACATCTACAACGAGGGGGCATTGACAACCGATGAAGTAATAGCCAAGATAGAGGAATTGAAGCAGGACGAGAATTATCAGAAGTTCATCGTAGAGTACCCAATCGGAACCGCTGAAGAGTTTGTGGAATTCAGCAATCTCCTGAAGCAGGGGGCTCTAATCAATTATGCTGTATTGAAAGCTGACATCGACCTGACGGCTTATCAAGGAGAGGACTTCCCCTTCATAGGTACTACCGCTGTTCCATACGCAGGCACGCTAAATGGTAACGGGCATACGATAAAAGTGAACTTCACTAGCAATGAACATTATGCAGGTCTTTCCCAAGCTCTGCAGGGAACTTTCCAAAATATAATAATGGAAGGAACCATTACGGCTGGAGGTCTATGCAATGGTTCGTTTGTAGGCCATCTGCAAGCTGGTAAGATACTGAACTGCGTAAGCCACGTGAACATGATTCTGACCGTAGAAGGACTTTGCGCCTCTGGCGGAATTGTAGGAGCCAGCAACAATTGCTTGGTAGAAAACTGTCTGTTCGACGGAAAGCTAATTTCTGAGACTGCCACCAACAATGCTGGTATCGCTGGTTGGCCTTGTGGAGGAGAAGTGGTACGCAACTGCCTCTTCACTGGAACAATACCCAAGGGAGATGACTGGAACATTGTCTACGGAGCCAATGGAGCTGTCTATACTTGTGTAAACTGTTATTATTTGAATGCATACGCGAGCAACAATGCAGACTGTACCCAAGTAACAGAAGAACAGCTGAGAAGCGGTGAAGTATGCTGGTTGCTGAATAACGGACACACCGATGAATTGGCAGGCTGGGGCCAATTGCTGGGTACCGATGAGACTCCCCTTCCCGATGCTACACGCGGAATCGTAGGCAAACAGAGCGACGGCACATATTGTAATGTGACAGACGCTATCCAGGAGATTGCGAGCCAACCCAACGTTCTGTCGAAGGGTATCTACAACATACTGGGACAGAAAGTACAAAAGGTTCAGAAGGGCCTCTATATCATCGACGGCAAAAAGGTGATGGTAAAGTAGGATTCTTGGGTTAATAAATGAAGAGAGAGAAATGCTGCTTTCCTCGAAAGGGTGGAGGCGGCATTTCTTTAAATCCTGAAAAATAAGGAAAAAGTGAAAACGAAATGTTCTTTCTTTCGCCATGTAATTCTCCTATTTCTCGGCTTTTGGGTCGCATTCTCGCTCTATGCCCAGAAACAAGAGGCGGTTTCTCTCGAAAAGAACTTGGAAAGACTTCTCCCCAGTGAGAAACTCTTGGACAGACCCTTTGGGAGAAAAGACTTTGAGATGTTCGAGCATCCGGACAAGGTTTTCTACCCTGAGATATGGATCGACTGTCTCTGCGGAAATCTCTCGAAAAAGGGTATTCTGGCTGACTTAGAGGCAATCTCGGAGGCTGGTTTTGCAGGCGTACAAATGTTCTTCGGAAACAGAGGAGATGCCTGGCCTGGGGTTGAGCAGATTGCTTGCTTAAGTCCTCAGTGGGAGGAGTTTGTACAGTATGCTGCACAGGAATCTCAGAGACTCGGACTTCGCTTTACGCTTCAGAACTGCCCGGGATGGGCGATGGCCGGGGGACCTTGGATAAAGCCGGAGAAAGCCATGCGGCATATTGTGTGGAGTTCAGTCCACTCTCTGAGCGGAGAGCGTCAAGCGATATCATCTCACATCCAAGGCGGAGAGATCCGTCTTTCTCTCCCTAAAGCTCCACAGGCCGACGACTACGAATGGCGTGACTATCAGGACATTGCAGTACTGGCCTTTCCTACTCCACTGGGCGATACAGAAGGAGAGATTGTGCCTTCCTCCGTAGAACCTGCTTTTCCGCAAGGCATGACTCCTACGGACGATGCTCATCCTCACGTATTTACCATCCAGCTTCCAGAAGTACGGACAGTCCGCTCCGTGGAATTTTCCTCCGTGCAGAGAGGCAATCATCAGTATAGTTACGACGTGGATATCCAGGGGAAATTAGAGGCGGTCTATCTGGACGGTTCTACGCAGATTCTTTTCGACAGCAAATGGCCACAGTCTTGCTGGCAGGATGAGATGCCCTTTACTCTTGCTTGTCGGGAAACAGCACCCGCGAAAGAGTTTCGGCTAAGTATCAGCAACAGACGGGCTTTCTATACTCTCTTTTCTCTCCGTCTCTTCTCTCTGGCCAAGAAGAACAGTTGGGAGAACGAGGCTGGATGGTGTCTTCGCAGCATTCTGCACGAAGGAGATTTAGGTCAACCAAAGGAAGCCTACATTTCAGAAGTGAAAGACCTCACCGACGATCTGCAACCGGACGGAATACTTCGCACCACCTTACCCTCCGGAGATTGGACAATCCTTCGGATAGGGCATGTGAATACAGGTAAGAAGAATGCACCTGCTCCTCCTGAAGCCACTGGATTCGAATGCAACAAATTCGACACAGAGGCTATAGACACACATTTCGACGGTTATATCGGCCGACTGGCAAAAGGTTCTCTCAGCGGACTTCTGGATGGCATGCTTCTGGATAGTTGGGAATGCGAGACACAAACCTGGACAGCCACGATGGAAGAAGAATTCCGTCGGATAAACGGTTATGAACTTCGCTCTTGGATACCGGCTCTCATGGGATATGTAGTACAGGACCCAGAGACTACATCCCGCTTCCTGCGCGACTGGCGTGCCACACTGAACGATCTGATAGTAAATAAGTTCTACAAGAGAATCTCCGAGAGAGGACACGAGACAGGACTTACGGTAACCTACGAGACAGCAGGAGGAGATGTCTTCCCAAGCGACATCATGGAATACTACAAGTGGGCGGATATTCCGATGTGTGAGTTCTGGTTGCATCCTTCAGATGACTTTCTTGGTTCTCTCAATTTCAAGCCCATCAAACCGACCGCTTCAGCAGGTCGTCTTTATGGAAAGCGTCGTGTGGCTGCAGAAGCCTTTACCTCTTGGAGTACCACTTGGGACGAACAGTTCAGCAACCTCTGGGAGATAGCCAATGTAAATACCACAGAAGGAGCATCCTATCTTATCTTCCAAGCCTATACCCACAATCCAAGACCTGATGAGTTGGTCCCAGGAACAAGTTTTGGCGACGGTATCTGCACGCCTTTCCTAAGAGCTCAAACCTGGTGGAAGCACATGCATTCCTTTACTGATTGTGCAGCACGCACCTCATTCCTCCTTGAGAGAGGCAAACCGGTAAGCGATGTCCTTTGGTATCTGGGCGATGAGTTAGACCACAAGCCTGACCAATATGCGCCCTTTCCTGAAGGTTACAAGTACGACTACTGCAATCCCGATGTGCTGCTCCATCGCCTGAAAGTGGAGAATGGCCTTCTTTGCACCCCAGAAGGACTCTCTTACCGCCTTCTCTATCTGCCCCAAACACGACGTATGCTTCCAGAAACATTAGAGAAGATCGTCCAACTGGTCGACGAAGGGGCTATTGTGGTGGGCGGACGTCCGGAAGGTCTTGCCACCTTGAGCGGAGGAGCAGCTTCACAGGAGTGCTGGAACAAAGCAGTGAAGACTTTGTGGGACGAAGGAAAAGTCTGCACGCTTCCCCTTGAAGAAGCCTTGGAGAAATACCATCTTCATCCCGATCTGCAAGGCGGTCCGGTTCTCTGGCAGCACAGAAAAACGGAAGGAGCAGACTGGTACTATGTGTGCGCCCCGAAAGGTGGCTCTTTTGAAGGAACTCTTTCCCTTCGTGCTCAGGGAAGTGTAGAGAGATGGAGCCCCATCACAGGGGAGCGTCTTTCCCTGGATTCTCAGGTACAGGGCGATAGAACCGAAGTACATGTATCGCTTCAACAGGCAGAGAGTTGCTTTCTGGTAGTGCAGCATAATTCCCGCAATCGAAAGTCAGAACAGATTGAACAAACAGGAAGCATTGCCATCGAGGGTCCCTGGACATTTTCTATTCCATCAGGATGGGGATTGGACCATCCCATTCAGCTTCCGTCTCTATCGTGGATCAAAGACCTCGATATCCCAGCTGAGGCAAAGGCTTTCTCTGGCACATCGACGTATGGCACACGCTTCTCCTTAGAAAAGAAGGAATCTCATACGCGCTATGTACTGAATCTTGGTGAGGTTGGACAGATTGCCCGTATCGTATTGAACGGCAAACCCTTACCCTGCCTCTGGATAGCTCCCTACGAGCAGGATATATCATCGCTTCTCTGGAAGGGAGAGAACGAACTCACGATAGAAATCACCAATACATGGTTCAACCGCCTTTCCTACGAGGCTGCTCTTCCTGAGACAGAACGAAAGACCTGGACGACACGTTATCCTTCCCCCGAAGAACCTCTTCGGAAGAGCGGACTGAAAGGTCCTGTGAAAATAGACATCAGAAAACAAGAAAAATAAAACCTGCTATACAACACAAACTCTTTTTCCCCCTTCCTGGCATCCCTCTTCGCCATCTCCCTTTAGGCTGCCAACTCAGCGAGGGACGTATAGCTGAATTCTTGCATTGTTCTCCACAAACCGTCTGCAATAACCGACAACACATCCGATCCTCAGCAGCTCCTTCTACACAGGAATTCATGCGGGCTTTCGAGAATTTGGGACGTTAAAGCATGGACTACCTTTAATTAAGAAAGCTAGATAATAGAGAATTAGATTTACCGATTTTGTCGAAAGTAATAAACGCAAATATCTGATTCTTTGCTTTTTAGCTTTTATAATGATTTACGGATTTTCAAAAGCTCTTGCACAAGTCGAAAAAAGTCCCAAACTTTGCACTCGCAAAACATCGCAAAAAAAATAAAACGACAAAACATTAATGAACATGAGAAAAACATTACTTTCCACGCTGACTGCAGCCATACTTTGGTTGTGCAGCACAACGGGATGGTCACAGACCACCTTAGAGATTGCGACAGCAGAAGAATATGCTGAATTTGCGGCAAGAGTAAACGAAGGTGAGCGAAGCCTATGCGCTGTTCTCACTGCCGACATTGACCTGACGGCCTATCAGGGTGAGGACTTCCCCATGTTGGGAGCAAATGATGGTGACAACATCGATCACGCATACCATGGTACTCTGGACGGAGCTGGACACAAAGTAACTTATAATTTCACTGGCTGGCGTCACTGGAAATAACAGTAGCTTTTGAGAATAAATAATTACTTTTTACATTCAAGAAAACCAATTATATATGAAAACACTGAGATTCCTCTACATCCTCATACTGCTCTACCCTACACTGATACAAGGACGTGTCAATATGGGCCCTCTCCAAAGTGACGGTATGGTTCTTCAGCAAAATGCTGACGTAAAGTTGTGGGGATGGACACAGCCTAATCGCAAAGTGAGTGTGAAAGGTTCGTGGAACGGAAAGAAAATGAACACACGAAGCGATGATAAGGGACGTTTCGAGATAACGCTGAGGACTGGAGCAGGAAATTTTACTCCCCAAACCATCGAAGTGAATGATGGAGACAAACTTATCATCCGTGATGTATTGATTGGTGAAGTTTGGCTATGCTCAGGTCAAAGCAACATGGAGATGCCTCTTCACGGATTTAGCAGTTGTCCAGTAGAAAACTCTGTAGAATACATCGCTGAGGCTGGAAAATACAGTGGCAAATTGCATCTTAACTTCGTATCCTGGTCACCCGCACCAGAACCTGCTGATACAGTTACAGCTATATGGCAAGACTGTACCCCTCTGAGTGCACGAGATTTCTGTGCTGTGGGATACTTTTTTGGTATCCGTTTAGTGGAAACGTTGAATGTACCTGTTGGAATCATCAACAGCTCGTTGGGAGCGACTCGAGTGGAAGGATGGACACCTCAGGAAATCGTACAGAAATATCCTGGCGAAAATCTGAAGAGTGATGCCGTTAGGAATTGTGATAAGGTAAAACCTGGCAGAAATGTGGATCGATCTCTCCCTTCAGTTTTCTACAATGGTATGATTCATCCTTTGGAAGGATATACGTTAAAGGGATTTCTATGGTATCAAGGTGAAGCGAATGTAAACGAGCCGGAAAACTATTGCGAAAGATTCATAAATATGGTGCAAGCATGGCGTTATCGGTGGAAAGAAGATCTCATTCCTTTCTATTACGTTGAGATTTGTCCATATGATTATTTTTGGGAAAAAGACAAACGAACTGTCCCCTTGTTGAGAGAAGCACAATACAAAGCCCAGAACCTAATTCCCAACATGGGTATGGTCTGCACCAATGATTTAGTTAAAGACTACGAATACTGGGCAATACATCCCTGTATGAAGAAGGAAGTGGGCGATCGATTATGTTACTGGGCATTAGGTGCCACATATAAAATCCCTGGAATAGACTATCGATATCCTGAATATCAAAGCATGGAGATAAAGGATGATCAAGTCATCCTGACATTCAAAAATGCAGAAAGTGGTTTCAATCGTAAGGTAGGTATTGAAGGTTTTGAAGTTGCTGGAACCGATAGCGTGTGGCATAAAGCGAGCGACATCGAAGTTTACAATGAAGATAGAATCTCTGTTAAATGCAAGGAGGTAAAAGAACCTGTTGCTGTTCGTTACTGCTTTCAGAGTTGGCTTCCAGGAAACCTAAAAGGGAACTCTGGCCTTCCCGTTATTCCCTTCAGAACAGATAACTGGGAAAGGTAATTTGAAGTATAATTCAATCCTTGATGGTCACCTTTTTAATATAGACTTCTTTCAAAGGATGCTCCCTTTCATCCGTGCGAATTCAGGGGTTGTATTCACAACTCCCATTCCATCCAAGGGGTTGTTTTGTTCGAATGCACAAACAGAATAATAAAGAACCAATAACCAACACACGATGAAAGCTCAACACATTGCTCGCTGTTTGCTTTGCACCGCGTTTCTTATAGCTACGGTGCTGCCCGTGCGTGCGGCCTACGTATATAAGAATCCCACCGACGACGAATTTCCCATTCTGGGGTGGTTTGGCATCCTGCCTGACGAAGAGCAGACGCCTGAGCGATATCGCGAGATGGCCGAGGCGGGATTCAACATCACGTTTCCGCATTTCTCGACACTCGCCCAAGTACGCCGTGCGCTGAATGCGATGAACGGCACGGGCATCCGTCTGCTGGCTGCGTGCAACGAGATACAATCCGACCCAAAGAACACTCTTTATTATCTGCGCCGTCATCCGTTGGTGGTGGGCTATTTCATCGGCGACGAGCCGAACGTGGCTGGAATGCAGGCTTACGGACAGGCATGCACCAATATCCGCAAATACGACCCGAACAAACTTGTCTATGGCAACCTATTGCCTATCTATATCAATGTAGCCGAGGTGGGTGCCACAAGCTATCGCGACTATGTGCAGAAATATATCGAGATAGTCAATACAGGTCTGCTGTCCTTCGACAATTACCCCATCGTACAATCTGGTTCATCGGCAGTCATTCGCGATGGCTTCTTCGAGAACCTGCAAGTTATACATGAGGAGGCAGACCGTGTGGGATGGCCTTTCTGGGCATTCGCACTGGCTACGGCCCATAGTGCCTATCCCGTGCCCACACTGACGCATCTGCGATTGCAAATCTACAGCGACCTGGCCTTTGGTGCTCAGGGCATCCAGTATTTTACCTACTGGACACCGCTGGGCACGCCATGGGACTTTCACAATGCACCCATCGACGAGAACGGCAACCGTACTGGCGTCTATTACCTCATCCAGCGGGTGAACGGTGTGGTGCAGAACCTCTCGTGGGTCTTCCTGGGTGCTCACGTCAAGAACGTGGGATTCACGGCCGATGTGCCCCGTGGCTGTACCACCTACACCAAATTCCCCCAAGAGGTGATACGCCTAAAATGTGATCAGGGCCTCCTCGTCTCTGAGCTGGAGAACGGTGGTGAACGCTTTCTTGTATTGGTGAACCACTCGCTCTCGACAACCAAACGCATCACTCTCTCGGCACGGGAAGGACGGATGATGAAAGTGCTGGAAACAGGAGAAACTGAAATGATTAAAATGGATGCCCGCTCAATCGAACCAGGCAACATGATAGTCTATCAGTTGCTGGACGAGTCCGACGGGGTGGAACAACAACCCTCCGCGCCGAGCATACACGCCTATGCCGGAGATGGCTGCATCTGCGTTAAAGGCGGTGAAGCAAGCATCTACACAGTGGGCGGACAGTTTGTGGGGCGCACCAGCAATGTCCTACCTGTCTCGCCAGGTTTCTATGTTGTGCAGATGTCACGCAGCAGCCGCAAGATATACGTACGCTGAAATGTTCTGAACCATTTCAAGAAAAAACAACAAATATTTTGCAATACGGATTATTTTCCGTATTTTCGCAAGCGAAACAAAACACCTTAAGAGCCTGAGAGTTCCAGTCAAGACACACCCCAACCATTCTTTTTCTTTGTGCCATCCCAGTTGGTAAGCTCACCGTTGGAGCCACCACCTCCTAAACTGATGCCTTCTCTTCCTCCTGACATAAGAAGCAAGTCCTTCATCAGTTCTTTCGGAACTGTCATCGCATCACAAAGTTGTCTCGTACGGGTAGCGGTAAGACCAGCCTTGAATTCGGACATGCCAGTCCATGACATTTTCTCCAATAAGTTGTTGGTAGCTGTTTTACGCTGTTCAACATCCATCGGATCAAGGCCACGCTTGAATGCTTCAGCGACGATACCCATTGCAATGGTGTTGCCCTCCTTTGGTTGGAAATCGTTGTCTTTACGATGTGCAAAATCCTTGATGGCAGAAATGGCATCATCTATCCAACTGTCTATCTGTTGCCAGAAGTCTTTCTTGTTCTGTTGGATAGTGTTCCACAAGTCTCTTATTTCAGGAACGGCCAGCATTTCTCGAACTTGGTTCTCTGCTTTCTCTGCACGTTGATGTTCGCTGTATGCCAGATTGCCTGAACGTACAGCCTCGGACTCGGCTTTGCCAAGCTTGGTATCGAGTTCTGCAATCTCATCGTTCTTCTGCTTGCGCAGATTAATGATGGCGGTCTCGTCTATCGTCGAGATTTTCTTCTTCAGTTGTGTGTTCTCCGCTGTCAGTCGCTCATTGGCTTTTTGTAACTGCTTGTTCTGCTCAATTATTTCTTTTGCGTCTTTCATTGCTTTCTGATAGAGCGACTTTCCCAACTTCAAGATGTCTTGCTTCTGTGCTTCCTTGGCTTCGAAGAGTGCAGTCTGCAGATCTGTGAGTATCTTCTTTATGGCTTCCTGCCGCTCTTCTCGCCACTCCTTCTGTCCGAATGCAGGAATGGGCTTTTCGAGTTCAGCCTGTATTGCCTCGACTGCTTTCTTGACAAGGGGATCGGTTTTCAAGACAGGTACCATCAAGTCCTCTTGCTTGATGTCCAGTATCTCGGCATATTTCTCCATTGTGGTCAGTTTGCCCTCGACTCTTTCCTTGCGCTGTTCGGCTTGTCGTGTCTCATTCTCTATCTTGTCTTTCTCCTGTTCAAGTGCCTCCATTTCGGCTTGTGAATGTTCAAGTGATTCCTTTGCCTGACGTTCCGCTTCCAGTATTGCCTTGTTTTTGTGAACCCGTTCGCGCTGTTCCTCATCGGGTAGCATGGCAATGTCATCGCCCCGTTCCAATCCATACTTACGTCCCACTTGATTGTAATAATCAGTATGCATCTGGTAATAGGTTCTTCCCACTGCATATTTGTCCTCTCCCCATACACGGGCGTATGATACGCATTCCTTTTCCCTCCGTTCGACTTCTGTTCTTACGAAGTCGTTGCGGATTCCTTCGGGAAGTTTCTTCCACTCCTTATGGGAAAGTACCTTTGATTTATCATCCTTATGCACATATTTGACAGATGTACGACCTCTGGCTTTTGTCTTTGCCACGGGGATTGTCTGGATTTGGATGTGAGGTGTGGTCTCGTCAAGATGGACATCGAAGCCGATAATATTCTTTGCTCCCCAACGGTCACATGCCCAGTGGTAGGTGTCCATAGCCCAATCTTTGATGCCTTGTTTCAATACGACGTTGGCATTTCTTCTTTGCAGGGTAAAGTCCACGTCTTGTTCACCAAATGCAAGACGTGTCAGCACATGATGGTCACCACTGACGATGATTCCGACGGTGCAGTTTGGACTGTTGTCGGAGTAACCCATAGGATTGTTCTTGTCCTTGTAGGGCATGAAACCAAGATCGTCAAGACGCTTCTGCAAACGCTCATGAAGTGGCACGGGATTGGAACCAAGGGGAACAATCTTGCCCTTGTTGTTTATCTCAAAGTTGAGATGCTTGCGTGAGAAATCATAGTGATTATTCGTATCTTGATTTTTCAGACGGTATGTTTTCTCGTCCCATCCGCGACGTTCAGGTTCGTAGCCTTCGGCAGCAGAAAAGGACTTGGCTGGTGCGCCTACATGAATGGCGGCACGGGGTATATTGTTTCTTGATTTAGACATAATGTAATTCTTTTGAAGTAATGATTAGATGTAATTCGGGTCTCGGGTGGAACCTGAGTGGAGGGTCGAGGGAGAGAGTCACTCCCTCGCAGATGCAGTCTGTCATAGATGTCGCGGACATCTTTTCTTGTCAGGGCTGCACTGTTTGATGGGAAGCGCCTCACCCCTCGGAGAGCATAATGGGACTTTTTAAGGGAGCGAAGCGAATCTAAAAGTCCATATTATGTTATGGGATTATTGGGAAATCCCCCTTGGCGAACGCCTCCACTCAAGTCACCAGAGAACAAGAGGATCACTTAGTGCCTCTTCATCGGTTGACAGGTGACGTGGCTTTCGCCCATTCCCTGTCTCGCAGATAGACATAGAGATAGGTACGTGAACTGAGGTCACCTTGCAATCTTTGGGCATAAGCGAATGCTGACGTTCGCTCGTCTTCGCTGAGTTGCTGCCATACACCGAATGCTTGCGATTCGTTGTCACCAATCTTCTCATAACACTCCTTCATTCGCTCAAAGGAAGAGGTGACATCGCATGCGTTGAAATCGTTGAATCCTTCTGCAATGCCAGTATCATTAGATGTATTAGCGTCTGATGATTCGGTTGGCGCTTCTTCCATTGCTTTTGGCTTTGCATTAGTAGCGTTAGGTGAATTTGCTACGTTCGTTGCGCTCGCAGTATTGGCTTTCTTTGCAGAACTATTAGCGGAACTATTATTCCTTGCAGTTCTACACTTTGCACTCTCGCTGCATTTGCGACTTTTCTGCTCCGCAGCCATTCGCTGAGAATCCAGGTCTTGTGCAATCAAATCGAAGTAGGCTTCCAGACGCAGGTCACCAAGGTCTGTTCGTGTACCTTCTGTAGCATAGGTCACCAATGCCTTTACCAGTTTTCCCACTTCGGCATTCGGACGTGCACATGCTACTATGAGCACGTTCGCTAAAAACTGAAATCTGTCAAGTGACTTCATAATTGTTACTTTTTTACGGTTAAACAATAAGGTTAATCATGCCAGTCCGCTTTGTTCGGCTTACGTTTATGCGAAGAGAGAATAGCCTCATTCTCCTCATCAGCAGTAAGTGGTACAGTGTTCCTGCGGTTCGCCTCCAGCCATCGGTCAAGCTCGTCCTGATACAGGAGCCATCTTCTGCCAGGCTTGGTGGCCGGTATGGTACCATCCTCCAGTTTCATGTACATCGTACCCTTGGGTATGTGCGTGTACTCGATGGCTTCCTCCACAGTCATGGGCTTGTGGCGGTTCTCCTTAGTTGGTTTGTCACTCAGTTCCTGCTGCCTTGACAGCATCGCTCTCATGCCCATCACCTCATCCCGAAGCTGGGCGACGACCTGCGGGAGGTCGTTGAATGTTACTTCTTTTTGTTCCATAAAATTGATGGTCTTGGATTAGAGACCGGGTGCAAAGGAACTGAATGATGCAGTACTGATTCCGATTACTTCCAACCATTCATCATTAATCAAACAATCATCAGAAAAGAACTGGAAGTTCTGGTAATAATCGGATAAAAAGTATTGGAATGGGCAAAAAGAAAGTGGGCGAAAACTGATGCGCAAACATCAATTTTCGCCCACTGCGAGAGTGTGTCTATAAAAATCTTACATTATTGGATATAAGGGAAATAGGTTATATGAAACATTGTCTGTGTTCTACAAGCTTTTATCTTGGAATCTGATAGTCCTTTGCTTAAAAATCAGTGAAAACGGAAAAATATTTTGCTTTTCGCTGATTTTTGAAAGACAAGCATGGTTATTCATAGTGGAAATGCCAGTCGTCTTTGTCCGGCTCATCTATCAAAATACTGCCCTTGTTGGGCTGGAACTTGAAGTTCCTTGTACTGTCTTGGGACATATCCATGAATATGGTCGGAAACATTTGCATGATGAAGTCGGCACGGGCATAGCCATTATAGCCGTTCTTGGTGCCCAAACGCTCACCTATGTTCCATACGAAGTGACGGAGGTCAACAGTAGTCAGCTTTTGTTTAAGGCGGACAGGCACAGGCTTGTAAGTAAAATCTTCCGTCCATTTCTGAATCTCCTCACAGAGTTTCTCCAGTTCCTCGTTGTCATAGACAAAAGGGGACATGGTGTGTCTGGCATAGTCGATGATGGCAGCAATCACCATCTGTCTTTGCTGTGCTTGTTCCTGCTCATACTCCTTACAGCGTTGGGCGTATGAGATACGTTCAACATCGGTATCGCTATTTACTCTTTCCGATTCAACAGGCACTTCTTCCTCGATAATTTGCGGAAGAAGTGTTTGCTTGTTCCACTTTTTAGGCAGCAAATCCACCAATACGGACTGGAACATAATGTACAACAGCCAAAGAAGGAGGTTGCACAGTAAGAATGCCGTCCACTTGGCAAGCCTGTCCTGCTGGAAATCGGCACCGACTTTCAGGGCCACGAACATGGAGATTGTGAGGAATACCACTCCTGGGCATCCCCACAGGAGACAAAGATCTCGCAGATTAAGTGATTTCGTTGTAATCATTTGTTATATCATTTGGTTTAACTTGTCATTATCAGTTGGAAGTTGCCCGTATTGGGGCACTTTCGGAGCACAAAGTTACTTCGATTATTGCTAACAGCTGATGATAATTCAAATTATCTGCACCATTTTCACATAAGTTAGCCAATTGGTTCTAAATCATACTCGAAATAGTACCAATATCATACTCAGAATGAGGTGTATATGATAAATGGAGGGAAAGAAAAAGGGAGAAACATAGCCTCTCCCGATTCTACATATATACATATAATAGGTAGACTATGTGTGCTACTGTCCCACCACTTTCAACTGCACCGTCTTAGTCGGTTTGAGTGTAATGCGGTTGACAGACTCTCTCTTTGAGTCATCTGCCATGGTTGCATATATCTGTGTGGTCGATACGTTCTTGTGCCCCAGCATATGTTGGACGGTATAGACACTTGTACCTGCATCCACCTGTAATGAGCCGAAGGTATGGCGGCTGCAATGGAACGAGATTTTCTTGGTGATACCAGCGGCTTTCAGCCAATTCTTCAAGGGTGTCTGCGTCATTTTGTCTGAGAATCCTTCGAACACTTTACCTGTTCCGCTGCCGCCAATCAGTTCCAGTGCCTCGTCACTGATGGGATTATTCACAAGTTCCTTGGTCTTCTGCATACGAAGAGTGACGTACATTCCTCCATCACCATATGGTTGTATGTTCTCCCATGTGAGCTGACGAATGTCGCTCTTTCTCAATCCTGTCAAACAGGCAAAGAGGAAAGCTGTCTTCAGCACGGGATATTCACATGGGGTGTTCGCCAACCTGACAAGTTCATCCTTGGACAGGTGTTCTTTCTCTGTCGGTATAGTATCTATACGCTCCAAGAAACCATTGGGATTTTCCATAATTTTGTGCTCCCTGTAGGCGGTGTGAAGCACAGCACGAAAGGTTGACCAGTAGCCAGCAACGCTATTGATGTGCAACTTGTGTTCTGTGTGGATGGTCTGCGGAGCGGTCAGCAAATAATCACGGAACTTGTTGCACAGGTCAACATTGATTTCATCGAAACGGCACTTGCCGTTGGCAAACCGCTCGAAGTGCTTATAGACGTGCTGCCACTTGCAGTTCTTCTTGTCTGCCTTCATCTTGAAGTAGGCAAGGAAGTCGCCCTTCATCTTGTCTCGGTCAAAGAAGTCATACCTTTCATTGACTATGGACTCATAACGACGGCATCGGAGGGCTTCTGCCTTCTCGCGCATACGGTCGTTGTAGTCTCGTTCACGCTGGTTCTTCGGCTTGGCATAAATGTAGATACCAAGGGATTCATGACGCATAACCTTCATGGTCGATTCGTCACGATAGCCTGGGTAGTAGTCCAGATAGAAGGACAACTGTTCTCCGCCTTTGATTTTCCGTGTGCGAAGGGTCACGGTCTTACAGATGTTACTCATACATGTATTTTTATTATTGTTGATAATTCAAGGTGGAGCGTTTCTCCACGGGTGCAAAGGAACTCAATGATGCGGTGCTGACTCCGATTATTCACGATAATCCGTCATTAATCATTCAAAATGGTAGAAATCAGAATCCAGCAGCCCTTCTTTCTGCCATCACCCGCTTTACATCGGAACGAAGAAGCAGGTTGATTCTGCCAACCTTGGTCTTCTCAATGTGCTTTACATTGACGATGTGGCAGATGTTAGCTTTTGTCAGCCCATAAAGTTCCTGCACCTGTTCAACGGTATAATAGTTTTCGTCTGATAATAGGTCGGTACGGCGAAGTTCATCAAAGTGACTTTGGGAGTAGTAGGTACGTCCGTACTCGCGCTTGGTCGGTATCTTGTGACGATGGGCGTATGAACGGACAGCAGTAAGGTTGATGCCATAGCGGTTTGCAACCTCTTGGGGAGTAAGCCAGTCGACAATGGCATCAAGGTCAATGCAAGTGCCAAAAACGGCCTCAATGTGTTTCTTGCTATAGTAGTTTCGGCCAGCAATTCGGCACATGGGTATCTGATGACGCTTAGCAGAAGCATAGAGCCAAGATTGTTTGACTTTATAGGTCTGCATCACTTCCTCGCCAGAGTAGTATTCAAGGACTTCATCTGTGGGTAGTACATTCTTAGTGTCTTTTCTCGAAGACGTTCTTTGTTTCTTGGATACTACCTTTTTCGGTTTTGAACAGGGAATGACCCGATTGTAAGGATTGCTATCAAACATCTTTTCAATGTCACTCCTGCGGACAAGAGCCATTCGGCTACTTAACCGAGAGGCTGGCAGCTTTCCCTGCTCAACAAGTTTATAAACATACTGACGGGTACAGCCTAAAAGAATGGCTGCTTTAGAGAAGGTCAAGTACTCCTGTTGCTGGAGTTCCATCACTGGCTCAATGGCACGGAGGAATTCACGTTGCCTTTTCTTCTTGCTTTCCTTTGCTTGCTCGGCACATTCCTCCGAACAATACTTCTGCGTTCCGCTGTTCGGAACAAACATTTTGCCACAAAGGGCACACTTTCTGCTCTTTGACATACTTGCGATATTTATGGGTTCAACATGTTCTTTGTTGTACCTCTCCGCAAGTAAACTCATGTCAGCCGTGGACTCTCATTGTCGCCTTTCGCCACGATGTTGCTTTCCTCAAAAGCTGCTTAGGAATCTGTTATCTGTCGTTACCCATCAGAAACCATTGTCAACTACGATCACGATGTGGCAAAAAATAAGCTCCGTAAATTCCCTGCGGTAGAAATACGTTGCAAATATATGGGGAATTTCCGAAGCAACCAAAAATGCCTTCCGAAGTGTTAAAATCTAAAAGTAGCTGTAATACAATGGTTTATGTTTGGTTGTTTTGTGTTATTCATGGTTGTTTAGAGGTCTCTAAATACATCCAGAGAACGCAGACGCACCAATGCTCGTCACACTATTTGGAATAGTAACAGAGGTGAGAGCGTAGCATCCAATGAAAGCACAACTGTTGATACGGGTCACATTATAGGAAATCCCATTATAAGTGATTGATGATGGAATTTTCACAGAACCAGAATAACAATTATCAATAGGAGACCGTATGTGCCTTGTTTACGAGTTACTATAGCTTCTTTTGTTTCTGAATTAACATCATAGTAGATTCCTCCTACTTGGACATAGCGTGCTTTTACAAATATTGGAAATAAAATTAAAACAAAAAGTAAGATTTCCTTTTTCATATTTATTGCAGTTTAATATTTATACGTTCTAACTCCCATTGTCAAAAAAATGATTGATGCTATGATTTAAGTTAATATTGAAATTCTTCTTCAAAAGTAGAATAAATATTCTGTATTTCCTCGTTGACTATCGATAAGATTTTATTAGCAGGTCGTAACAATCGGACTTGAAATTCAGAAAACGATTTGGCCCCATGGAATATGTTGCATCTCATAAAGTAAAGTGTTTGTAAAAGGGAAAGCAACATGCTTTGATGATTTCCACTATTCCAGTTCTCTGATAGTTTAGGGTCTGTTGTGCCATCTGACGACAAAACAGAAAAGTTATTAGTTATAATTACTGAACCAAGTTCTTTGGCAGATATGTCAATTCTTTTTATAAGATTGTTAAGATTGGAAGAATAATTACAGAGCAAATCGCAGATTACTTCAGTACAATATTTTCTGTCTTTTCCTACTTTTTCCTTTTGTGGTTTAATCACATTAACTAAAGCAGCATAAATTATGAAATGTGATATGAATTTGTCGAACTCATATCTTTTCTCGTCATTTTTTATTTTCCTTACCTTTCGTTTCCAATTTTGAACAAATTTTTTGACATATGGAAAAGCGAGAAAATCGAAATCCTCATAAACCATGTTGCTGACTTTATATATTTTTCCCTATGACCCCCAAGTTCAGGCTTTACTTTATTTGTCACAGTTAATTACATAACAAAAAACGTGGGTATCCACCTTCTGCTCGTCCACTGGTTGAGGCCTACCACAGCCCACGTTGGTTGACGAACAGAGTGATACCCACGCAATGTATTGCTGATTCACCCGTAAGTGTGCGATGAAGGTATGGATAACCTTCACGCACACAACGGGATACACATATTCAGCATACCCGTGGCATCATACTCCGCATTGTCTTTGACCAACGTTAGAATGTGGTAATTTCAACCAGTCAATCGACAAAGCATCGTGTGACGCTTTTCCGTTATGTAGTGCCCTGCCCAATATTTCCGGCTCTCACCAGAGCCATCATCAGGCAGTTGCGATGCAAAATTACGAAAATATTCTGAATAACTACAAGGTAAGACAAAAATTTCAAAAAATGCATCTGAAAAAAGATTTCAACTTCCAGAAGAATCTAGTCCAAGAACACGTTGAATCGAGCAAGTCGACACGTTGAAATGACGAAGTCAACACGTTGTCTTTTTTGAAAGGACAGTAGTTGCATAGACATACACAAAAAAGTGGGTTCACCAGCCAGCGTGTTGGCTCTGCTACTTAATTTCTGGTTGCTTCACTACACCAGAAATCAAATGAACTCAAAAATAGCCTACACTCTACACCAGGGGGCTTAACACACTATGAATCAACGTGATATACGGGTGTAGGCTTACAAAACAGCCTACACCCTTGTTTCTTTCTGATAGCCAGCATGTTAGGGGTGTTCGGTGTAGAGTGTAGGTCACTTTTGAGTTCATTGAAATCAACAAATCAACGATGACGATGACGAGGACGATGACGAGGACGAGGACGAAAACGAGGACGATGACGATGAGGATGAGGATGAGGATGAGGAGAACGAGGACTGGCAAACAGTAACGACTTAACTACTACTCCGCCTGCGCCTGAGCACCCACTGGAGCGCAAGAACTACAGACTACTTCAGAAACTTCAGTCAAATAAATTTGGCATTTCGCTCGTTTATTCGTAACTTTGAACGTATGTTCGAAATTTCTCTCACTCGGAAATGCTCAAATAAATTTGGCATTTCGCTCGTTTATTCGTAATTTTGCAGAAAGATTAAGAAAAAACATGACGCTGAAGGATACCTCTTTCGTTGACTTGATGCTCAGACGCATCTGCAACGTTCTCTTGTTGGCAAACCCATACGATGCTTTCATGCTGGAAGACGACGGGCGCGTGGATGAGAAGATTTTCTCGGAATACGCGCGGCTGGGACTTCGCTTCCCTCCCCGTTTCATTCAAGTGGCCAGCAAGGAAGAGGCTGAAGAAAAGATGACCAGCGAGAAGATTGATCTGGTCATCTGTATGCCTGCTGCCTCCAGCAATGATGTGTTCGACATTGCCCGTTCCATCAAAGAGGCTTATTCCCACATACCCATTGTGGTGCTCACGCCTTTCAGCCACGGTATCACGAAGAGAATGCAGAACGAGGACCTGTCGGCTTTCGAATATGTGTTCTGCTGGTTGGGAAATACGGAGCTCCTGCTGAGTATCATCAAGCTGATGGAGGACCGCCTGAATCTGGAACACGATATCCGTAGCGCTGGCGTACAGATGATTATGGTGGTGGAGGACAGCATCCGTTTCTACAGCAGCATCCTGCCCAACCTCTACAGGTTTGTGCTCCAGCAGAGTCTGGAGTTCGCTACGGAGGCGCTCAACACCTCGCTGGAGACGTTGCGTATGCGTGGCCGTCCAAAAATCGTTCTGGCACGCAATTACGAGGAAGCCTGGTCGCTCTACAGCCAATTCTCGAACAACACGTTGGGAATTATCTCGGATTGCCGCTTCCCTCTTCATGCAGGAGGACCCAAGGACGAGGATGCTGGCTTCAAACTTCTCTCTGCCATCCGCTCCAATGATCCCTACATCCCCCTGATCATGGACTCCAGCGAGACGGAGAAAGAGAAGCTTGCCAGGAAATGTGGCGCGCACTTCATCGACAAGAATTCCAAGAAGATTGACGTGGACCTGCGCGATAAGGTTCAGCGCTACTTCGGTTTTGGCGATTTCGTCTTCCGCGACCCAAAGACGATGAAAGAGATCGTGCGCGTACATAATTTGAAAGACTTGCAGGACAACATCATGACGGTCCCCACGCAGAGTCTCCTCTACCACGTATCCCACAACAATGTGAGCCGATGGTTGGCGAGCAGAGCGCTCTTCCCCATTGCCGAATTCCTGAAACACATCACTTGGGACAGTCTGCAGGATGTGGACATGCATCGCCAGATTATCCTGGACGCTATCGTCGCCTACCGCAGAATGAAGAACCAGGGCGTTGTGGCTGTCTTCCAGCGCGAACGTTTCGACCAATACTCCAACTTCGCCCGTATCGGCGATGGAAGCCTGGGCGGAAAAGGGCGTGGCCTTGCCTTCATCGACCATATCATGAAACGCCATACCGACCTGAACGAGATTCCTGGCGTAGTGACCCGCATCCCCAAGACGGTCGTCCTCTGTACAGACGTGTTCGACGAGTTCATGGACACCAATGACTTATATCAAGTGGCATTGAGCGACATCTCAGACGAGGACATCCTGCAGCACTTCCTTCGCGGCCGACTGCCCATGCGTTTGCTTGGCGACCTGGAAGCTTTCCTGCAAGTCGTGGAATCGCCCATCGCCATCCGCAGCAGCAGCTTGCTCGAGGACTCCCATTATCAGCCGTTTGCTGGTGTCTACAGCACCTACATGATTCCCTACAGCCCAGACAAATACGAGCGCCTTGCCATGCTGTCCGACGCCATCAAGGCTGTCTATGCAAGCGTGTTCTATCGGGCCAGCAAGGATTACATGACTGCCACAAGCAATGTGATTGACCAAGAGAAGATGGCTGTCATCCTGCAAGAAGTGGTTGGCGAACAGCATGGACCCCGTTTCTATCCTGTCATCAGCGGTGTGGCCCGCAGCATAAACTACTACCCTATCAACGAAGAGAAGGCGGAAGAAGGTACCGTCAGCCTAGCTCTTGGATTGGGCAAATACATCGTAGACGGTGGCACCAGCCTTCGCGTCTGTCCTGCCCATCCTAATCAAGTGCTGCAAATGAGCGAGATGGACTTTGCCCTGAAGGATACGCAGACACATTTTCTCGCTCTGGAAGCCAACAGCGCCAAGTCGTCCAAAGAGGAAAATCCAGGGATGGAATCTGGAATGCATTTCGTTGTAGACGAAGGTTTCAATCTGAAGAGATGGTCCGTACGTGATGCTGAACAGGACGGAACCCTCCAATGGATTTGCTCTACTTTCGACCCCTTCAACCAATGCATTTACGATGGCTTCTACGAAGGAAGGAATCGGAAAATAATCTCTTTTGCTGGCGTATTGCAGCACGGAGTGTTCCCTCTGCCTGAACTGATGCAAAAGATTCTCCGCTATGGAGAAGATGAAATGCGCCGTCCAGTGGAAATCGAGTTCGCTGTGAATTTGCACGCAGACAAGACGGGAGAATTCAACCTTCTGCAGATCCGTCCTATGGTGGACAACCGTATGGCCTTGGATGAGGACTTGACCAAGATTCCTGATGAGAAATGTCTGCTTCGATCCCATAATGCCATAGGGCACGGCATCTTCAACGAGATTTCAGATATCGTTTACGTGAAGACAAAAGGATTCTCTGCTAGCGACAATGCCACCATAGCCGAAGAGGTGGAATCCATCAACCGCACATTCATCGATGATGAGCAACAATCAGGATCTTATCTGCTGATTGGTCCTGGCCGCTGGGGAAGCAGTGATCCCTGGTTGGGGATTCCTGTGAAATGGCCCAACATATCTTGTGCCCAAGTCATCGTAGAAGCTGGACTTGCGAATTTCCAAGTCGATCCATCGCAAGGAACTCATTTCTTCCAGAACCTTACCTCTCTGGGAGTGGGATATCTCACCATCAATGCCTTCCTTGGCGATGGAATCTACCGCGAAGAGAAACTCAACGAGCTACCTGCCGTCCAGGAAACTGCCCACGTTCGACATGTCCGCATGGAGAAACCGATTACAATCAAGATAGACGGACTGCACAAAGAAGCCGTGGTAATGGAATAGACCATCACCACGGCTCTATATAAGGTTTTGCTGAAATCACTTCTTCATCATTGCATATCCAGCAATGTAGACATAGCATACCAAAGGCACAACGAAAGCTACAGGCATGCTGCCAGTATTGTCTGCAATATAACCCATCATCAAAGGAGCCACAGCACCTCCCACAATCGTCATAATGAGTACGGAAGAGGCCATTTTCTTATTCCCTCCTGAATCTCGAAGGGCTAAAGAGAAAATCGTGGGGAACATGATACTCTCGCACAAATATACCACAAAGAAGGCAACCAGAGTTATCATGCCACTGCCCATCACGATGACAGCCGTTGCCAACGCAGCCAATACGGCATAGATCAGCAGCAGGCGACTAGCACGGAAGAAGTTCATCACCCATCCACCTGTCAAGCGACCGAAAACGAAAAGTCCCATACCTCCAAAGCCCAACCACTGGGATGCTTGCGTATGACTGGTGCCCGTATTCTCCACCATATAATTGATGAAGAAACTGTTCACTCCCGTCTGAGCGGCGACATACAAGAACAAGGCAACAACTCCAAGAATGAAAGCTGTGTTCCAAAGATTACCATGAGAATCCTCCGCTTGAGTCTCCACTTCATCCTTTATCTCTGGAAGCTTTACCTTCGAGAACACCAATGCCACCAACAGAACCACAATTCCAACAATAGTGTATGGAAGAGCGATATCACCCCCAGAAAAGAGTAACATGCCGCCAATCAACGGACCAACAATCCAGCCGAATCCATTCAGGGATTGAGACAAGTTGATACGGCTCTCTGCCTTGCTGGGCTCGCCCAATACGGTTGTATAGGGATTGGCTGAGGTCTCCAAACACGTCAGGCCGCATCCTATCACAAACAAGGAAAAAACGAAGAAGGGGAAAGAATTGATTCGTGAGCCAGGAATGAACATCAAAGCACCTATGCCATAAAGCAAAAGACCAGTAATCACACCAGCACGATATCCATAACGCCGGATGATGTATCCTGCTGGCAGGGCCATCAGAAAGTAACCACCATAGACAGCCACCTGAACAAAGGAAGCCATCGTCTTGCTGATCTTGAAGGATTCCTGAAAATGAGGATTCAAAACCTCCAGGATGCTATGTGCAAATCCCCAAAAAAAGAAAAGAGAACTAATGAGCAGAAAGGGAACCAGATAATTGTTTCCCTGATAGCAGAATAATGAATTTTGTTTTTCTGTTTTCATACCGATTGTTACTATAATTTGTTTCTGTTTATCAATTACCATCCTTCCAATTCGTCCACAATCTCATGGAATTGCTCCTTATGAAACTCCGGATTCTTGCCTGAACGCCGTTGAGCCAAATAATCATCCAGCAGCAGGAAAGAGTATCTGGCTAACATAAGAACAGAGGTCAGATTCAGAATGGTCATCAAAGCCATCGCCAAATCCACGATACACCACGCCTGCTGCAACGTGAGGAAACCTCCAGCCATCACAACAAATCCGCTGACAAAACGAAACGTCGTAATTGCCCATTTCTTGTCACAAATGAAACGGATATTGGCTTCGCCATAAAAATAATTGGCAATAATGGTGCTATAAGCAAACAGGAAGATGCAGAGCGTTAGATACCATGAACCCATACTGCCCAAATGGTAATTCATGGCACGGGAAGTCAGAATAATCCCATCGTCATTACCATCATAGAATCCGCTGAGCAGAATGATGAAGGCTGTACAGGAACATATAAGTATGGTATCAGTGAAAACTCCCAAGCTCTGCAACAAACCCTGCTTCACAGGATGAGAAATGGAAGCTGTGGCAGCCGCATTGGGAGCTGATCCCTCACCGGCTTCATTACTGAAGAGCCCACGTTTCACTCCCTGCATAATAGCCATTCCGACAGCGCCTCCAGCCGCCTGCTGCCAACCGAAAGCACTCTTTATTATTAAGGCTAACATAGCAGGGACCTTATCAATATTCAGAATCAGAATAATCATGGACAACAACAAATATCCGATTGCCATTATGGGAACCATCGTTGCTGAGAATCGGGCAATACGATGAACACCACCAAAGATGATGACAAGTGTCAAGGCCGTAATAGCATAAGCAACCCACCTGACAGGCAAATGGAAAGCATCGCCAATTGCATCGCATAAAGTATTACTCTGCACCACCTGATTCGCCAAACCAAATCCAAAGATGATGAAAACGGCAAACAAAACTCCCATCCATCTGCGATGCAAGCCATATTGCATCTGATAGGCAGGGCCACCATAGTAGCTGTCTGCCCCACGACGTTTAAACAACTGCGCCAAAGTAGCTTCCATGAAAGCTGTACCTGCACCAAAAAGAGCCATGATCCACATCCAGAAAACGGATCCAGGACCACCAACGAAAATTGCGCTGGCTACACCTGCAAGGTTTCCTGTCCCAACTCTACTGCTTAGACTAATGGCAAATGCCTGAAACGAAGATATTCTCTTATGCCTGGATTTTTCAGTATCTTTCTCGAAAGATGAGGATGAGAACAAGAGACGGAACATCTCTCCAATGCCCGTGAATTGGATAGCATGCAGATTCCATGTAAAATAAATGGCGCATACCACCAACATGGGAATAACAAAATAGGTCCACAGAAAATCGTTTATATCTGATACAACAGAAAGTATAATATCCATGGCAAAAACATTTTCGTGCAAATATACGACAAAAGACAAACATATACAAGGAAATCATCTCACTTGCATATCCTGTACGAATATTTTTTGTTACCTTTGCAGGAAAAATATGCATTATTGAATTAATTAAAAGGTCATTCCAAACCATCGCCAGACAAAAAAGCAGAGAACATATAGGTGGTTGTCAAGAATGAGCTTAAGAGACATGAGATATCAATGGAAAAGATAGAGAATACAGGAAAAGTATTCCTGATAGCTGGAAGTGAGCCTTTGGGAAGCGCTGGCGTACAAGCAGACACGAAAGCCATTACACGTTGTGGCGGTTGGGCTGCCGCTGCCCTCACTTGCATTGTGGACGAAGATGTAAACTGCATTAAAAGCATTTATCATCTGCCAACTGAATTGATTGTTTCTCAAGCAGAATCCTTTTTGAGTACGGTGGGAGCAGATTGCATCAAAACTGGCGTATTGCCCACAGCGGAAATCATTCGTAGTGTAGCTGGAGTCCTCCAGAAATACAACAGGCAACCAATTTTGATCGATCCTGTCATCGTGAATTTTGCTGGCGAACAACTGGTGAGTGACGAATGTATTGCCGCCTATAAGAATGATCTATTTCCACTCGCCACTTTGATTACGCCAAACTTCCGAGAGGCAGAGTTCTTGCTTGGACACAAGATTCAAGATGTGGAGGCTGACCTGCGTTGGCTGAGTCATTGGGGGTGCTCTGTCATCGTAAAGAGCATCGAGGAAGGAAAGTATCTTGTGGACTATCTTTATGACAAAAAGACGGATACGGTGACGCCTTATCCCAAAAAGAAACTTCATTTGACTGACCGTAACGGAACAGGGGACACGCTAGCCAGTGCGATTGCCACCCATCTGGCAAAGGGTGAAGACTTGCAGACATCCGTGTCTCGCGCTGAAGCATATATGCAGTACTTCTTGGCTGGACCTCGCTACTACATCAGCGTAAACAATCCTTCGAAATAACGACTGATATGGAGCGAGACAGCAAACAATTGCATCCCATCATGCTGGCGGGAACGGGTTCTGATGTAGGCAAGAGCATCATCTGCACAGCACTATGTCGCATTCTGTGGCAAGATGGATACCACCCAGCTCCTTTTAAAGCGCAGAATATGGCATTGAATTCCTATGTGACACCAGAGGGATTAGAAATAGGACGCGCTCAAGCTGTACAAGCGGAAGCAGCCTGCATTCCCTGCCACACAGACATGAATCCCATCCTGCTGAAACCCAATTCCGAACATACCACACAAGTGGTAATGAACGGCAAACCCATTGGCAACCGTTCTGCCTACGAGTATTTCCGCAAGGAAGGTCACGAGGAGCTACGCAATGCTGTCCATGAAGCTTACGACCGATTGAGCAGACAATACAATCCCATTATCATGGAGGGTGCTGGGAGTATTTCGGAAATCAACCTTCGCGATACTGATATTGTAAACATGTCTATGGCTCGACACGCGAATGCTGATGTCATTCTGGTCGCAGACATCGATCGGGGGGGAGTCTTTGCCAGCACTTATGGAAGCATTATGTTGCAGACACCCGAGGATCGTAATCGTATTCGAGGCATTATCGTCAATAAATTCCAGGGAGATATTCGTCTTTTTGCGGAAGGACGGCGTATGATGGAAGATATATGTGGAGTGCCTGTGCTGGGAGTCGTACCGATGTTCCATGATATCTATATTGATGAGGAAGATAGTGTGGAACTTTCCCAAAAACGACATTCGTCAACCGAAAGTAAAGTACAGATTGCAGTCGTACTGATGAGGCATTTAAGCAACTTTACGGATTTCGACACCCTTGAGCGGGATAAACGGGTGAATCTATTTTACACAAACAACACCCATGACATAGAAAAAGCTGACATCATCATCTTACCTGGCACAAAGGCAACACTGGATGATTTGCTCGAACTGCGCCGCAATGGAGTGGCTCAAGCTATTTTGCATGCTCATCACGATGGAAAAACAATTGTAGGCATCTGCGGCGGTTACCAGATGTTGGGCCAAACGGTAAGTGACCCTGACGGCATCGAGGGCAGCATTTCCCAATTGCCAGGCCTGGGATTGCTGCCTATTGATACGGTCATGACGGCCGAAAAGACAACCAGGCGAGTAGAATTTGAGTTTGAAGGCGAGAAATGTTATGGCTATGAGATTCATCAGGGTCGTAGTACCACAGAAAAACAAATCCTGCAAGAAAGCAATTGCATTGGTACGTATCTTCATGGATTTCTGGATAACGCACCTGTCATCAACTATCTACTGAAGAACAAAGCGACTAATACTCCACAAATAAGTCCTGAGGAATTCAAGAATATGCAATATGATTTGCTTGCAGACCATGTGCGGAAATACGTAAACATCAACGAGCTATACAAAATCATGGGATTATGATCAAAGGACACGGTGATGACACATACAAGTATTCCAATATACGATTGAACTTCAGCTCCAACGTATATTCCCACTTCAATCACGAGGGACTTTTCGCTTACTTAGCCAGCAGGCTAAACAAAGTGGAATCCTATCCGGAACCTGTTCCCATGAGTCTGGAGAAAGAGCTCGCCATAGAATTAGGTTTAAAGGAAGAGAACGTCTGTGTGACCAATGGGGCTACCGAAGCCATCTATTTGATTGCCCAAGCTTTCCGACACAACAAGACTGCCATCCTCATGCCCACCTTCTCAGAATACAAGGATGCCTGTACCCTTCATGAACATACGCTCTACCCCATATATTCTCTCCAGCAGATTCCTCAGCAGGCAGAAATGGTGTGGTTATGCAATCCCAACAATCCAACAGGCACCGTCCTCCCAAAAGATGATTTAACACGAACCTTTGGCAATCATCCAAAGACAGTATTTGTGGTGGATGCAAGCTATGCTCCATTTACCGAAAAAGCTGTCGTCAAATCCAATGAAGCTGCAGAAATGCCAAATGTGCTGATGCTGCATTCCATGACAAAAGAGTTTTCTATTCCTGGACTCCGATTAGGCTACATTACAGGCGAAGAACAGCTCTTGACGCAAATCAGGCTTCAGCGCATGCCCTGGTCTGTCAACCAACTTGCCATCGATGCAGGTCACTATGCTTTACGCCACCCAGAGGAATTCCAGTTCGACCTGTATGCCCTGATGCAAGAACGCCAACGGGTTGCAGAATGCCTCACCCGCTTAGGGTGCATCGATGTTTGGCCATCCGACACGCACATTCTTCTCTGCAGATTGCGGTTTGGGAATTCTGCCGACCTGAAAGATTTCCTTGCTGTTGAGAAAGGCATTCTCATACGTGACGCCAGCAACTTCGACGCGTTGGGACCAGACTTCTTTCGCATTGCCATTCAGACAGCCAAGGAAAACGACGAACTGATTAAAGCTATTGAGGAATGGATCTGCATGTGACCATATTCTGCATCATAATTCCTTTACTTATCGGATGGAGCATGGATATGATGTTAGGCGACCCTGAAGGATTACCTCATCCGATTGTCTTCTTTGGAAAGTGGATTGCATATTGGGAAAAGCTTTTAAACCACGGGGCACACCTTATCCTGAAAGGCGCCCTGACAGCCGTATGCAGCATTTCCCTGACATTCATCATAATATGGTTTCTGATGAAAGGTATCAGCCATTACGAGTTTCTTTACATACCCATCACCAGCATAGGCGTCTTTTATTGTTTAGCAGGTCACACGCTGCGGCGAGAGGTAAGATTGACTTTCGAGGCTGTGGATGAGAGCATAGAACGTGGACGTGCTCAAGTAGGAAGGATTGTGGGACGAGACACAGCCAATCTTTCGGCTCAAGAGATACGTACAGCTGCATTAGAGACATTGGCTGAGAATCTCTCCGACGGAGTAATTGCACCTCTTTTCTGGTATGCTTTGTTAGGATTACCTGGCATAATGGCATATAAGATGGTGAATACTTTAGACTCAATGATAGGTTATCAGAACGAACGATACAAACAATTTGGCTGTTGGGCAGCCCATATCGATGACATAGCAAACTACATCCCTGCCCGCATCTCAGCCGTGCTGATTCTCCTAGCCTATAATTGTCACATCGGATTTCGAAGGAGGAAAGGATTCCTTGAATTATGGGCTTTCACACGAAAGTTTGGTCCACAGCATGCCTCTCCCAACTCAGGATGGCCCGAAGCTGCATTGGCAGGTATCTTGGATTGCCAATTCGGCGGATCGCACAATTATTTTGGGAAAGTCTTTTACAAGCCACACATTGGAACCAATCCGCGCTATCTCAATACAGAAGACATGCTATTGAGTATTCATTTAGTGTGGATTGCCGAAATCCTTGCCGTCCTGATCATCTCCACAACCTATCTACTTGCAGGTTGGTGCCTTTCCATCTGATATCGAGCGGAAAAGCCAATCTTGATTCGAAAAACAGAGGACGAGAAGGACCAAGATGCAACACGTTGAGACCCACAAGTCAACACGTTGAGACCCACAAGTCATCACGTTGAAATCGCAAACACAACACGTTGATTTTTTTTAACCTTAAATTTGGCGGAAACAAGAATATTGAATACCTTTGCAGTCAGAATAGCGGAAATGGGAATCTGGTGTGAATCCAGAACTGTCCCGCAGCTGTAAGTTCCGTTGAATCCGTGATGGGAAGAAAGCCACTGGAGCAACATTCTGGGAAGGCATCATCAGTCAGGAGGAACAAGTCAGAAAACCTACCGCCAATTCTATGTTATAACCATTTAACTAATGCGCGAGGACGTGTTTGTATAACTAATTAAAATAAATGTAAAGAAAATGAAAAAGATTTATTTCATGGCAATGCTGCTGTGTGCAGGTTTTGCCTTCACTTCTTGTGATGAAGATGATGAATTGGAACCAAATGCTGTTGAGGACAACACCCTGACATTATCTTTCGAGGGAAGTTATTTCGACGCGCTGATTGACTCACCTCAATATGGCGGCAAACTGCTCTATGGCGAGAATGCAAAGAATTACAGTTGGACGGATGCCACAACCAAGATAACAGGCGGAATGACCAACGCATGGGGTGGTGAATATGGCTTTGCAGAAGGCGGTGTTGCCATCAGCAACTATATTGATTCAAACATCAGCGAGGCACGCACTTATACTGACCAGCTGTCGGTTCCCGTAAGTAACGGCAGCAAAAATTTCGCTGTTGTATATTGCGGTGCAAGCATCAGTTTCTCTGACGGATCAGCTCACATTATCAATTCAATGGACATCATCCCCACCACCTATTTGTTGAGCATTATCAGAAATGGTGACGGCTATGCTAAAGCATTGAAGGAAGCTGGTGACTATTGCAAAGTAATCATTACCGGCTTCAATGGTGAAGTGAAAACCGGCAATGTTGAGCTGATGATTGCAATGGAGGGCGGTTTCCTGACAAAATGGTTCGAAGCTGACTTGACTTCACTGGGTAAAGTTACAAAGCTGGAATTCTCGATGGCCAGCAATGACGTTTCCGATTGGGGCATGAAAGCTCCCACCTACTTTGCATTCGACAACGTAGAGATCCAAAAGTAAAGACCTTTTTCCTGCTCAAAAGATTCTGTCGTGAGAGGATAATTATTTTGATGAGACAAAAAAAACTATATGTGTACATGCTGCTGACAGTCATTAGTCTGTTGGCAGCATGTTCTGGTTCTGAGAATGGCATAGAAGAAGAGAACTTTGCCAATACAGGTCAAGGTGTCTTCATCCTCAACGAAGGCAATTACAATAGTGGGAACAGTACCCTTTCCTATTACAATCCAGAAACAAAAACCGTAGAGAACGGGGTCTTCAAAAGAGCAAATGACCGCAAATTAGGTGATACAGGTCAATCCGTCACCATACATGATGGAGTGGCTTATATCGCTGTCGAAAACAGCGGCATTGTTTGGGGGATTGACACGGAGACATTCCGTGTAAAAGGACAATTGACATCTTCTCAAACCGAACACATGATAAATCCCCGCTACGTTCATGTCATTAGCGACACGAAAGCTTATGTGACAGATCTTTATTCACCATACATCACCATTTTCAACCCAAAATCATTTCAGCACATCGGTAGCATCAGTATTCCTGAGGCGAAATCGAACGGCTATGCCAGCACGGAGCTAATGGTAAAATATGGGAAATACGTGTTTGTCAATTGCTGGTGCTACACCGATTTGATTGTTGTGATAGATACTGAACAAGATGCCGTCGTAGACTCCATCCATCTGAAAACCAGTTTTCAACCCAAAAGCATGATGTTGGATGCACGAAACAAATTGTGGGTTATTACAGATGGGGGCTATACCACGAATGACGATTCCTATGGAGAAAACATCCCCCATCTATATAGAATTGACGCAGAAACTCATTCGATAGAAGACGATCAAGCATTGGATACCGACGAATCAACCGTTCAAATCGCCATTAACTCAACTCGAGACACGCTCTACATAATCAACAACGACATTTATCGAATGGGCATCCAGGAGAACCATGTGCCCGTACGACCTTTTATCCAAGCACCCAAAGATAACAAGGGAGCGCGACACAAACTATATGGAATTAACGTGAATCCACGCAACGGAGACATCTATGTGGCCGATGCTGTAGATTATTCACAAAGCGGTATGATATATCGCTATTCTCGAGAAGGTGCATTACTAGACCAATTCAGAGTAGGCATCAATCCCAATGGATTTGCTTTCAAATAAAATATGTTCGCATGAGAAGACATCATTACTTTATATTTTATTATCTCCCATTTCTATTATGTGTCCTTTCCTTATCTTCTTGTTCGGATAAAGATCCCATAACAGGTCCAGTACCCATTATCACATGGAAAATGTCAGGAGGACGCTTTACCACCTATACAGGTGAGACCATTATGCTTGTCCCTGATATAGAGAATATCGATGAGACTACCACTTACCAATGGAGTATCGATGGAAAAACCGTAGGTACCGCTGACAGTTATACATTCTTATCAGAAACAACTGGGGAGTATTATATAGCCTTTCATGTCACCAACAAATTCGGTTCTGCTGATGACGAAGTCAAAGTTACCGTGAAAGAACGTACTACGGAACTTTGGCCAGAAATACCACGTAATGACAGTACCTTCACATGGAAATTTCCATTCACGGATATCAATATACCCATTGGACGTGACATTCATCTGCGTCCATACATGCAGACTTGTAATAATGGCGTGACATATACTTGGACGATGGATGGAACAACAATCTCAAATACTCAAGAAACTGTCTTTACGGGGACAAGCGAAGGACAGTATTTGCTAAACCTGACAGCCACACGGAATGATTCCATCCTTGGAACTCAAGATTTCACCATCAACGTATGCCCTGCCGCAGGAGTATATCGCCGGAACCAATCTGGAGCATCTATGGTAAACAAAATCTTTGAATACATGCCCGCTCCTGGCCATCAAGTAAATGGATACATTATTGTGGGTGAAAGTTTTCCCAAAGGCTGTAGTCATGAACAGGCTTGCAATATCGTACTTGATCATTTCCGCAACCGATGGATGGCAAGTCTTGGAGGGCAAGGGGGGTACTTGATAGCAGGTTTTGATCACAGCGTACCCAATAAAGGTAATGAATACGATCTCTGCATTAAAGGAAATCCATTCAATTACCAATCTGAGCCAGGCATTATTTGGGTTAGTCAGGATGTTAATGGAGATGGACTTCCCAATGATTTATGGTATGAACTGGCTGGTTCGGAATATGGAACAACCAATGAACGTCAAGAGTATGCCGTTACATATTATCGTCCACAGGATGCATGCTCTTCAGTAGGATGGCGTGACTTGGATGGAGCAGAAGATTACATTCCCTACATGAGTTATTGGAATCCCCAACCTTATTATTGGCAAGATTGGCAAGAAAGTGATGAAATGACATTCTTTGGAACTCGCCTTCTCAGTCATCACACTTATGCTAATGGCTATTCTGATATTCCACCTTATGATTGGGGATATGCAGACAACTATGGTTCTGATTTTATTGAGGGGGCAGAAGGGAAAATGGGTTATTACCATATCCAGCAGGCTCGCACCTGGGATGGAAAAGAAGCAAACCTGCAATACATAGATTTTGTGAAAGTCCAGACTGCTCAAACAGGATGGACACCTAATCTTGGAGATATCAGTACAGAAATTTATTACATTGGCGAAGTTAAGTGATGAGGTATTTATTGGTCATCTCTATACTTCTCGCATGCTCAAGCATGATGGCTCAGGATACTCTTCGCACGATACAAGTAAATGCGACGAGAAGGCTTCGGGATACAGGTATTCAGAAGACCACGTTGGACACCTCGGTTCTTCATGATAACATTTCCCTTTCTATGGCTGATATCTTGTCAAAGCACACCACCCTTTTTATTAAGACATACGGACGTGCCACAGAATCTACAGCAGAATTCCGCGGTACCTCACCCAGCCACACTCAAGTCCTTTGGAATGGGATACGAATCAATTCTCCCATGCTAGGAACGTTGGACTTTAGCACTATTCCTGGTTATCTTGTCGATGAAACTACTCTTTATCATGGGGCATCCAGTATCAACATCTCTGGTGGCGGTTTAGGAGGTGCAGTAGAACTGAAGACTAAACCAACAGATTTCCAAGGGACATCTCTCCAATACATCCAAGGTCTCGGATCATACAGCACTTATGATCAATTCCTTCGGGCAACCTACACAAACAATCACTGGAGCAGTAGCACACGAATCAATTATTCAACGTCCAAAAATGATTTCTTCTATACAAATTATGACAAGAAAGTGGACGAAAGAGACCAAGAAGGCAACATTATACATAGCTATCATCCAAGAGAGAGAAACAAAAGTGGATATTTTGATGATTTGCATATAATGCAAGATGTCTTTTATAATGATTTAAAAGGAAATCGCATTGGACTCATGGCCTGGTATTCCTATATCAATCGAGGTCTTCCCTTCTTAAGTGTAGATTACAAAGATGATAGCGATTTTACCAACGAGCAGAAATATAACACAGCACGAGCAGTCTTCTCATGGGACCACAGTCTTGAAAAATGGAAATTAAGTTTAAAAGGTGGCTATCAATACCAAGATGTAGCCTATGACTATTTTACCACCCGAGAAGAGACCAACACAAACATCACGCACAGCAAGAGCTTCACCAACATGGGAACCTTCCAATGTGAAGCTGATTTTATACCCAGCGAGCATTGGATGTTGCAAGCAAACTTATCTACAAATTACAATCATGTACGCAGCTATGATCGCAGTCCTTTCCATATCGGAGACAATTATGATAAAGGACGTATGGAAAACGATGTATCTATCCAAGCTCGCTGGCGTCCTATTCAGCCATTTTCTATGGCTGTCGTACTACGGGAAGAAGTGTATCGCGATGATTTCGTTCCTCTGATTCCTGCCTTTTTTGTTGACTATATGATTTGTCGTCCATGGAATTTGGTCCTGAAAGCATCTGTTGCCCGCAACTATCGCTACCCTTCTATGAATGATTTGTATTTTCAGCCTGGAGGAAACCCCAATCTTAAACCGG
Source organism: Bacteroidaceae bacterium (assembly GCA_017427185.1). Lineage (GTDB taxonomy): Bacteria > Bacteroidota > Bacteroidia > Bacteroidales > Bacteroidaceae > Physcousia. The sequence goes on from JAFRTJ010000004.1 coordinate 46,545, forward strand.
AATCAGGTTTCACATACGATGGAGGAATAGAATTCAAAATTCCCATTCGTAACGCAGAAATAAGCGGGAACATAAGTGCTTTCGATTCCTATATCGACGACTGGATCCAGTGGCTTCCAAACACGAAAGGGTTTTGGGAACCAAGTAATATTCGCAAAGTTCACAACTACGGAACTGAGATGAGACTGAACATTGACTACAAACTTACCCGTGATTGGCGATTACAAATAAGCGGCAACAAAGCTTTCACACCTTCCATCAATCGAGGCGAGAAACTTAATTCCAATGATTCTTCCTACGGAAAACAACTTTGCTATGTGCCACGCCATTCAACAAACTTATGCGGTCAGATATCTTGGAAAAGCTGGAGTTTTTCATATAAATGGAATCACTATAGTGAGCGTTTCACGACAACCAGCAACGAAGTTAATTATATCACAGGTCGGCTGAAGCCTTACTACATGTCAGACATCAGTTTAGAGAAGACCTTTTTATGGAGATGGGGACACGCCTCAATAAAAGGGGTTATCAACAATCTCTTTGATACTGAATACGTAACGGTTCTATCCCGTCCAATGGCGCCACGGAACTATGAGATATACTTTGAATTTCGACCACAATGGAAAAGAAAATCATCTGTAAATTAGTCTGCTTGCTGACATATGTTTGTAGCGTACTCATAACAGCCTGCCAACACCATGAGTCCATTTCTACCAACGAGGAGGGCGACACCATATCACTACGTTACGCCCGCAACCTGACAATGGTGCAATATGAGAATCGCCTGGAAGTCTTTCAACGCAATCCCTGGGATACCAGCAAGGTTCTGAATCACTACACGATTGTTCAAGAGAAAGGAAAATATCCCAACGAAGTATTGGTACCATTGAAGAAAGCTGCAGTCTTCACCTCTGTTCATTGCGCTCTATTACAAGAATTAGGTGTGGAGACCTCGATTGGAGGTGTATATGATCTCCAATACATACATCTTCCGTTTATCACGCAGAAAGTAAAAGCAGGTTCCATTCTGGATCTTGGGAACGCCATGAATCCCAACATTGAACTTGTCATGGAACTTCATCCTGACGCATTAATGCCCAATCCCTTTGAGAATAGCGGAGGATATGGCCGTTTGGAACAATTGGGTATTCCCATCATAGAATGTGCCGACTATATGGAGGTAAGTCCTTTGGCACGAGCAGAATGGATGCGCTTCTATGGACGTCTTTTTGGAGTGGGAAAGGAAGCCGACAGTTTATTCCTCCAGATTGAACAACGCTATCTCTCACTATGTGAAAAGGCTTTGCAAGCCAAGACTCACCCCAAGCTGATCTGCGACATTCCTTACAGCGGGCAATGGATGCTTCCTGGTCATGAAAGTACGATGGGACAAATGTATAATGATGCAGGAGCAGACTATGTTTTCAATGATCTGAAAGGTGCAGGCAGCATTCCTCTAAGCATCGAGCATGTCCTGGATCGCGCCTTGACATCAGACATCTGGATATTCAAGCATCATGGTCCTATCACTCGTAAACAAATTTACCAAGACACTCCCTTGCTTAAGGATGTTCCAGCCTCCATGTGGTTCTGCGATACCTCCACAAGCGGGTTCTACGAGGAGACACCCTTCCATCCAGAGCGTTTATTGGCCAATTTAGTACAAATTTTGCATCCAGAACTTGGCATTCAAGCAGAAAAAGCGTATTTTTGCTCCTACGAATGAAACAGGTAAGCATTTTAATCGCATTAGCTTTGACAGTAGCCCTCTTAGCTGTTGCCAATCTGCTATGGGGCTCTCTCAGTATCCCCATAGAGGATGTGTGGCGTATCCTCTGTGGTGAGGAAATTGAGGGACACGCAAGTTGGACCTACATCATTCGTCAAAGCCGTGTGCCTCAGATGATTACAGCCATTCTTTGTGGTGCCTCGTTAAGCACGTGCGGTCTTATGCTCCAAACCACCTTCCGCAATCCTTTGGCAGGTCCTTCCATTCTAGGAATAGATTCTGGTGCTAATTTGGCAGTAGCCATCGTGATGCTTCTTTTAGGAGGAACGGTCACCTTGGGAAGTCTCAGTATAGCTGGATACTTGCTTGTGGTTATGGCAGCTATGGTGGGCGCATTGTGTATCATGATGCTTTTAATGTTACTTTCCCGCATACTGCACAGCAAAGTAATGCTCCTCATTACAGGCGTTATCATCAGTTATGTTACGGGTAGCATCATCCAATTGCTCAACTATACAGCTACTGAAGAAGGAGTTCATAGTTTCATCCTTTGGGGTATGGGAAACTTCAGCAACGTAAGCATGGACCGCTTGCCACTCTTCAGCCTTCTCATTCTGATAGGACTCTTTATGGCATTACTCATGATAAAACCTCTGGATGCTCTTCTGCTTGGTGACCGCTATGCACAGAATCTAGGAATACGCATTCAGCGGGTTCGACAAGGCCTGCTTCTCATCACAGGTATACTGACAGCTACCACGACTGCTTTCTGCGGCCCAATTTCCTTTTTAGGATTGGCAGTTCCGCATATTGCACGCTTAACACTTGGTACCAGCATCCATCGTGTCCTCTTGCCTGGTGCCATGCTGATGGGGGCGATATTGACACTCATCTGCAATCTGTTGAGCACTTTGCCACGAAATGGCAGCCTCATTCCTATCAATGTGATTACTCCCATCATAGGATCGCCTGTCATCTTGTATGTCATTCTAAAGAGAGACAAATAAAACAAACATAGTACAAACAACAAAAACTTACTGACATGAAAAAGATAATCTTTGCTTTGATTGCCACACTGATGAGTTTCAACTCAATGGCAGAAGTCACCTACCAAGTGATTCCACTTCCTCAATCCATCAAGCTCGACCCATCGGGCAAGAGTGCGCAACTGATTAAGGGACAAGTTGTTTCGTATCCTGCTGACAATGCAATGATGAAGCGAAACGCTCAGTTCGCACAAGAGTTTCTGGGCCTGACGCCTCAAGCTGCCGCCAAGAAAGTGAAGACACCCGTCAACCTGACGCTAGGCCTTCAGAGTGAGAATCCTGATGCTTACCAGATAACGATTGACAAGAAGGGGATCACCATCCAGGGCGCCAGCGAAAGCGGAGTCTTTTATGGAATCCAAACCTTACGCAAGAGTGTGGCTCTCGAAGAGGGCGACACCATCTCCCTACCCTTTGCTACAATAATTGGCGAACCACGTTTCCAATATCGTGGCACGATGCTCGATTGCGCACGTCATTTCTTCCCCGTTACCTTCATCAAGGAATTCATCGATATCCTTGCCCTGCATGGAGTGAACAAGTTTCATTGGCATCTGACTGACGACCAGGGGTGGCGTTTCGAAGTAAAGGCTCTGCCTGAGCTTGCCAAGAAAGGAAGCTATCGTCCCTACACCATCATTGGCAGTAATGTAGGACTGGGTCAGGGCGATCCCATCTGGGACGACACACCTGAAGAAGGCTATTACACGCAAGCTGAACTGCGTGAAATCGTCCAGTATGCCCAAGAGCGTTATATCACCATCATTCCTGAGATTGACCTCCCTGGCCACATGGTGGCAGCCCTCAGCGTGTATCCTAATCTGGGTTGCACAGGTGGTCCTTATTTCGTTCGCCCTTATTGGGGAGTGGATCCTGACGTTCTTTGTGCAGGCAACCCTGAGACTTTGAAATTCATCCACACCGTATTGGGAGAGCTCTGTGAGGTATTTCCCAGCAAATACATTCATGTAGGTGGCGACGAGAGCCCCAGAGACCGCTGGAAGAAATGCGAGAAATGTCAAAACAAGAAGAAAGAATTGCAACTGGACAACGAGGCTCAGCTGCAGACTTACATCCTCAAGGACGTAGAGAAATTCCTTAGCCAGCATGGACGTGAGCTGATCGGATGGGACGAGATTCTCGAAGGAGGCCTGTCAGAAGGCGCTACCGTCATGAGCTGGCGCGGCTACAAAGGTGGCATCACAGCAGCCCGTCTCCACCATCGCGTCATTATGACTCCCACAGACAACTGCTACATCGACTACTACCAACTCAAGAACCAGCGCGCCCAGCCTCATGCCATTGGAGGATATCTGCCTTTGAGCAAGGTCTACGCAATGGAGCCCATTCCAAGCGATCTGACTGAAGAAGAAGGGAAATTCATCTTAGGGGCTCAATGCAATCTCTGGACAGAGTATGTCTTAAGCCCCAAACATGCAGAATACATGCTCCTGCCCCGCCTGGATGCAATGTGCGAGGTTCAATGGCTCCAGCCTGACCAGAAGAACTTCGAAGCCTTCACGACACGTCTGGCCGATATGGAGAAACTTTACAAGAAACTTGGTTACAGCTACTGCACCGCCTACGAGTAATTTGGAGAACAAATCCTCAGTAGCTGAAAAAGGAATATGATTGAACTCAAGAACCTGACTACGGGCTATGGTGAACACATCGTAGCCCTCAGTATCAACTCCATCATCCCTGAAGGAAATCTTATCAGCCTCTTAGGGCCGAATGGTGTGGGCAAGAGTACCCTCCTGCGCACCCTTTGCGCCTTCCAGCCTGCCATCTCTGGCGACATCATCATCAATGGCACCTCTCTCCAAGAACTTACCCAAGCCCAATTGAGCCGAATCATCAGCGTTGTGCTGACTGAGCGACTCGACGTTCGTGCGATGACGGTCCATAATCTTGTTTCCCTGGGACGAAGCCCCTATACAGGCTTCTGGGGACGACTGGATGAGGAAGACGAGAGGCAAGTAAGCCAAGCCATCGACCAAGTGGGGATTTCTGAGCTCTACGAGCGGGAGATTGGGACCCTAAGCGATGGAGAACTTCAGAAAGCCATGATAGCCAAAGCTTTGGCCCAGCAGACTCCCATCATCCTACTGGATGAACCCACAGCTTTCCTGGATTTCCCCTCTAAAGTGGAAATGATGCGCATGTTGCACCGTCTCGCCCACGAGATGAACAAGACTATTTTCCTCAGCACACACGACGTGGAGATGGCTCTCCAACTCAGCGACCAGCTTTGGCTCATGACTGCAGAAGGAGTCCACTCTGGCACGCCTGATGAACTCACAGCTGATGGAAGCCTGGCAGATTTCATCCATATCGAGGGCATCCATTTTGACTCAGAAAGAAAATTGTTCATCATCGAACATTAAGCGGATTCCGCCATCGATTGGCAGCCTTCCGCATCCCATTTGTCGAACTAAAGAAAAGGCTGCGGAAAGACAACACGTTGAAAAGGCAAAATCAACACGTTGAAACCTCGAAGACAACACGTTGGTTCTGGCATTTCAACACGTTGCGATTTCTGACGCCAAAAATCGTCCTGCAGGACTTGTGATTTCAGAATTTCAAGTTCAAAGGTTCCTTGAGGGCCACTCCGCAATCCACTTTCAGGGGTTCCTGCAGCAAAACCTTGTAATCCTTCAGGAGACTTTCCCAAACATTCATCGAAGGCACATCGTATCCGCTCCATCCTGAGCCGAAATAGTAGACGAAGGTCTCGCCATCTGTATAGGGTTTCCTGCCTATCACATGACCAATGCCCATCGAGACTTCCTTTTCCAGCGGAAGATATTCCAGCTTGCTCATCTTCTCTGGATACAGACAGGCGACATAGAGCTGACCGTTTCGCGTCTTGGGCGAACTGATATTGTCGGCATAGGCGACGTATTGATTCTTCTTATTGATTATGTATGCGTGAGGATTATCCTTATGCACTACGAGGCCTGAGACGACATCCGTCTTTCCGCTGATGCCTTTATAGGTCACTTCGCAACGCACCAGATGACTGCCCCTGTCCTGTCGAATCAGTCGAGTCTCTGTGAAACTTTCCTCATGCCTGTAGGTCAAACGGGCGGTAAATCTGAGTGGGCCGTTGTCCAATATCTCCACCTCATCGTAAACGATCGAATAGAGGAGGCTGTCGCCACGCATCAAAGCTGGAGCACCACAGCCTAGCGTTGGTCCTACCGTATAGGCATCCATCCCCAATCCATGATCCTCGTGATAGGATACTTTGTTTTTGAATAATCCCTGATACAGGCTGTCGAGGCTGGGAGCAGGTTGATTCTTAGTGAAACAATCTATTCCATGAGGGTTGTCCCTGCGCAAATCCGGCCCATACAGACGCCACGCGTTGCGGTCGTTCTCCCATCCCAAATCATCGCGGCGCTCAGGATAGACACGTCCGCTCACGTCGTTGCGATACTTCTGAGGCTGACCTACCGTGATCTCATAGCGCTCAGTTTCCAGCGGATGAGCCATTGATTGCACCAGCAGAAGGCCATCATATGTCAGTTGGCTAGGCACCTCCACCCCATCTGCATTCTTTACCAGAATAGGCGTCCCCTGTGCCACACCCAGTTTGAAGTACACCTCTTTGGCAGGGAATTCTGCCAGGTCTCTCCTGTTCAGGTCAACAGGATTGGTTACGTGCACCATAACGGTCTGCCCTACTCCACTAAGACTCAGCAGGAAAAAACCAAGAAACAAGAAACTACTCTTTTTCATAATCATAAACTGTCTGTCTGTTCTCTGAGAGAGAACTTTTCGAGGCAAGGCCGTTCTCTCGTTCATCCAGAAGATTCTTTAAAAGGTTTGCGAACTCGTAATTCTTCAGCCCCCAGTTGGGAGCGACAAGCAGGTCAGGGGGACATTGGCTCACAAAGCGCTCCAGGACGAGTGTCTGGGGCAGATGAGCAATATAGTCCAACACCAAACGAATGTAGTCCTCTGCCTTTGGAAGAGGCCAAGGATGACGTTCATACTCGTGAGCGAGAGCCGTTCCTCGAATGATCTGCAACTGATGCAGTTTAAGTGTTGTCAGGGGAAGCTTGGCGATCTCGTCGGCCTGACGCATAAGCTCATCATGGCTCTCCCAGGGGAATCCAAGGATGACATGCCCTCCAACACGGATGCCTTGCTCTACAGTTCTGCGGACTGCTTCCTTTGTTTGGGCGAACGTATGCCCTCGATTGACACGACGCAACGTGTCGTCGCTTGCACTCTCTATCCCATACTCCACCAGCAGAAAAGTTCGCTGGTTCAGCTCTGCCAAATAATCCAGCAAGGCATCAGGCATGCAGTCAGGACGGGTCCCTATGACAAGCCCAACGACATCCTCCACGCTGATTGCCTCCTCATACAAAGTCCTCAGGCGCCCTAAATCTCCATACGTGTTCGTGTACGCCTGGAAGTAAGCCAAGTACTTCATTGTCGGATACTTGCGAGCAAAGAAACGCTTCCCTTCCTCCAGTTGCTCGCTCACCGTCTGCGTGGGTTGGCAATAGGCTGGATTGAATGTCTGGTTGAGGCAGAAAGTGCAACCTCCAGTCCCCACCTTGCCGTCCCTGTTGGGACAAGTGAAGCCAGCATTGACAGAAATCTTCTGCACCTTCGTGCCCAACTGTTCCTTCAGCCAGGAGCCAAATTCCACATATTTCATGCCACAAAATTACAAAAAAAACATAAACGTTACCTATCTCCCTCTAAGAAACTCTTTTACTCTCAACGAAAAGTATTATCTTTGCACATAGAAAACAATAAACGAATAGCAAAATGAAGAGATTTTCATTCCTTCTCAGCCTCCTGATAGCCGTCTCTCTGAATAACTTTGCCGGCGAGGATCTGAACCTCAACGACCTCTGTCGTGGTGTATATAGTGCGCAACGCATCTATGGTGTCACTCCCATGCTTGATGGAGAGAGCTACAGCCAAATGAGCCCAGACCGCAAACAAATCCTGCAATACAGTTTCAAGACAGGCGAGCAGACGGGCGTCATCTTCGATGTCAACAATACAAAGGGGCGACTCAGCATCAGTTCCATCGATGGCTACATCATGAGCCCTACCGAGGCCCACATCCTACTGAAGACTGAGACGAAGAGCATTTATCGGCACAGTCAGACAGCCGTTTACTATATCTATAATGTAAAGAACCGCACCCTCGCTCCACTCTCTGACGGAGGCCCTCAGGAAGTTCCCCTCTGGAGCCGCGACGGGAACATGGTGGCATTCGTTCGCGACAACAACCTCTTCCTGGTCAAACTGCTCTTCGACAACGCCGAAAGCCAGATCACCAAAGATGGCAAGTTCAACGAGATCATCAACGGTAAACCTGATTGGGTCAACGAGGAGGAATTCTCGTTCAATCGTGCTTTCGATTTCAATGCTGACAACACCATGCTTGCCTGGATACGCTACGATGAGACAAAGGTGCCACTTTACTCCTTCCCTTGGTTCAAGGGGCTGTCTCCTGTGAAAGAAGAATATGCCGATTATCCAGGCGCATACCAATACAAATACCCCATTGCAGGAGCCCAGAACAGCACAGTTACCGTTCAGACCTTCGACATCAAGAGCCGTGTCATTCGAGACATGAAACTCCCTCTCGACCCAGATGGCTACATTCCACGCATCGTCTTCTCGAGTGACCCTGAAAAGCTGCTTGTTCTCACTCAGAACCGTCATCAGGACCGTCTCGACATCTACGTGGCAAATCCTCGAAGCACAGAGTGTCGCGTCATCGTGCGTGACCAGGCAGAAAAATACATTACGGAAGACCCCTACAAAAACTTCCTTCCTCACCCTGGAGGTTTCGTGCTCATGAGCGAAAGGAGTGGCTACAATCACCTTTATCTCTACGAGCTTACTGGTACCCTGAAACGCCAGCTCACGACGGGCAATTTCGTGGTCACCAACTACTACGGCTACGACGAGAAGACAGGCACCGTCTACTACGCCAGCAATCAGGAAGGCTCCACGCGCAAAGCCATCTACAAGAGTGATGCGAAGGGGAAGGTAACCAAGCTCTCAAGTCAAGAGGGCACCAACGACGCTATCTTCAGCACGGGATGCCGCTATTTCATGAACACCTACAGCAATCTCAACACCCCTCCTGTCACTAGCCTTTGCGACAACAATGGAAAGACACTCAAGGTCCTCATTGATAACAAGGAATTGCAACAAACGCTCTCCACCAAAAACATAGGTGAACGTCGACTGTTCTCTTTCAAGACGCAGGATGGCATAGAACTGAATGGCTTCATGGTCCTCCCTCCCAATTTCAGCGAAAGCAAGAAATACCCTGTCGTGATGCATCAGTACAGCGGCCCAGGAAGTCAGCAAGTGCTGGATAGCTGGAACGTGGGCAACATGGGCGGAGCACTCTACGAACAATATCTGGCTGAGCAGGGCTACATCTGCGTCTGTGTGGACGGAAGAGGCACAGGTGGACGTGGAAGGGACTTCGAGCAATGCACCTACCTCAAGTTAGGACAGCTGGAGAGTCACGATCAAGTGGAAGCAGCCATTTACCTCGCCACTTTGCCCTATGTCGATAAAGACCACATCGGCATCTGGGGATGGAGTTACGGAGGTTTCAACACCCTGATGAGCATGAGCGAGGGACGTCCCGTCTTCGCCTGCGGAGTAGCCGTTGCCCCACCCACCAACTGGCGCTACTACGATTCCATCTATACGGAACGTTTCATGCGTACGCCCAACGAGAACAAGGAAGGCTATGATGTCAGCCCCATCGGACGTGCCAGCCAACTGAGCGGACACCTCCTCATCTGTCACGGAATGGCTGATGACAACGTTCATTTCCGCAACACAGCCGAGTATTCAGAAGCCCTCGTGCAAGCCGACAAAGATTTCCGTGAACTGGTCTACACCAACCGCAATCACAGCATTTACGGAGGCAACACACGCATCCATCTTTTCCGCCAGATCACCAATCATTTCAACGAATACCTGAAATAGTGTGGAATATGAAAATAAATAATAATGAATAATGTGAACTACCATGAAGAATCTTGACAGGTTGGCAACAAAGTTGGCTTGCCTTCTAATACTGCTCGTTTCCTTTTCTTGCAACAAGGAGACAGACTTTTCGCGGGTTGTCACAAACCCTATTGATGTGGATTATGCCTTCACTCGTGAGCATTCCGAAGGAGGCCGTGAGGCAGCAGACCCTGTTGTAGTTCTTTTCGGCGACCGTTATTACATGTTTGCATCCAAATCTTATGGCTATTGGAGTTCCGAAGACATGCATCACTGGACCTTCATCACCAACAACCTGCTGCCTTTCGATCTTTACGCGCCAGCTGTGATGAGCTACAAGAATGAGCTCTACTTCATGGCATCTTTTCAGAACAGATTATATAAGACTTCTTCCCCAGAAGATGGTGACTCCTGGGTTGTAGCCTCCGACTCCATCTGCGCCTATCGCGACGATCCTTCAAGGATCATAATAGACCCCTATCTCTTTGTGGATGACGACGATAGGGTTTATCTCTACTGGGGATGCAGCCAAGTGGAACCCATACAAGGTGTAGAGTTGGATACCGAAAACGGTTTCCGTGCCAAAGACAATCCCGTTGAACTCATTCCCCATAACGAGAAAATATACGGATGGGAATGTCGAGGAGACAAAAACGACACATCAGACCCCAGCAGTAACGAAGGCTCAGCCATGTTCAAATACAATGGCCGCTACTATCTGCAATATGCGGGACCTGGTACTGAATTCGACTGCTATGGAGACGGACTATACGTGGGAGATTCGCCCCTAGGTCCCTTTACTCACTACGAAAACTCGCCTTTCAGCATCAAACCCGGAGGATGGATGACGGGTGCTGGACATGGCGACACCTTCCAAGACAAGTATGGCAACTGGTGGCATGTATCTTCAACTGTTGTATGCCAACGTTTTCTCTTCGAGCGCCGCATAGGTTTCTATCCTGTCATCTTTACCGAAGAGGGCTTCATCCACGCGCTGACAGACTTCTCTGATTATCCTTACATCCTTCCCAACCGCAAGATGGACTGGAAGAAAGAGTCGCCCTGGACTGGATGGATGGATCTTTCCCTCGGCAAAACGGCTACAGCATCCTCCCAGAAAGAGAATCATCCCGCCTCCCTTGCTACAGACAACACCATAAAGACGTGGTGGAGTGCAACCAGTGGAGAACCAAGGGAATGGATAGCTGTCGACCTGGAACAAACGTGCCGCATTCATGCCGTGCAGACCAACTTTGCTGATGAGGATTTCGGCATGTATGAGACCAATCGACCCAAATCGCCATACAAGTACAGAGTAGAAGCCTCGGACGACGGATCGAATTGGCGAATGATATGTGACATGTCAAACAATACCACTACCCGCCCACACGAACTGATTGTACTCCCCAAACCCGTAAAAGCCAGACACATTCGACTCACGAACACAGGCCAGCTGACAGGCAAGTTCTCAGTTCACGACCTTCGTGTCTTTGGTATCGCGCCAGGCAAGAAACCAGATTCTGTGAAGGAAATCAGTATTGCAAGAAATTCCGACAAGAGGAGGATTGAGGCGTCTTGGCCTGCGGCAGATCGTGCGCAAGGGTATGTCCTGCACTGGGGAACTCGTCCAGACGAGCTATTCAGCACTTGCCAGGCTATGGGTACAAGCTTGGAACTTGGCCTTTTCTCCAACAATCAGGACTACTACTTCCGTGTAGACGCCTTCAATGGAAGTGGAATTACCCAAGGTACTGCCATCGCTTCAACAAGTCATCCCTCAGAAAACTAAACGCCTCCCAACCAGTCACTTTCCTGATTTCGACACGTTGTGTTGGCAGGAAGAACGTGTTGAGTCCGCAGTTTCAACGTGTCGTTCCTCCTGTTTCAACGTGTTGTTCCTTTTGGGTTGAATGGAAGTTTCTTCAATTTTGTTACTTTGCCGTTTTCGCTACTCTCAGGTTCTTCCCCTATATAGCATATATAATAGCACGTCATTCATTATTTATTCAACACTAGTGTCCTATTATGAAGAAAAACTGCCAACTGGTTTGTTTGTAACCAATTAGCAGAACTATAGACAATTAAAGAAGTGACCCCGGAGGGATTCTAACCCTCGACCTTCAGAACCGGAATCTGACGCTCTATACAGCTAAGCTACGGGGCCGAAAAAAGAAAGTGACGCGAAATCACCATGCAAAGATACAATTTTAAGTCGAATCTGCCAAAAGATATTTGGTTGTTTTGATGGTTTCTGTCTTCTTTCACCCCATGCGGCAAGGGGGAAAGTAGAAAAAAAGTGAAGATTACTGCATAAAACACTTTGATGATTGAGACGAACTTAGTAATTTTGTAGCAGCAAGAAAACATTAATGCAATGATCAACAGACAACTTCTACACCCTGAAAGCATTGTCGTGATAGGGGGCTCCAACAATATGCACAAGCCAGGGGGAGCTATCGTGAGGAACCTGGTGCAAGGTGGTTACAAAGGAACCCTGCGAGTGGTGAATCCAAGAGAGGATGAGATACAGGGCATCAAGGCATTCCATGATGCGAAGGAACTGCCTCCCACAGAAATGGCTATTCTGGTGGTTGCGGCAAAGTATTGCCCAGATTACGTGAAATACCTGGCAGCAGAAAAAGAGGTGAAAGCCTTCATCATCATATCTGCAGGGTTTGGAGAGGAAACGCAGGAAGGAGCGGAACGTGAACGGCAGATCCTGGACTACTGCAATCAGTATGGATGTGCTTTGATTGGCCCAAACTGTATAGGCATGATGAACGATTGGTACCACGGAGTCTTCACGAAGCCTATTCCGCAACTGCGTCCAGAAGGAGTGGACTTCATCTCAGGATCAGGTGCAACAGCTGTCTTCATTCTGGAATCTGCTGTGATAAAAGGCTTGCCCTTCAATTCCGTCTGGAGTATCGGCAATGGTAAGCAAATAGGGATTGAGGATGTGCTTCAGTATATGGACGAGCATTTCAATCCTGAACAGGATTCAAAGATAAAGTTGCTCTATATCGAGAATATTGCTGATCCAGACAAACTGCTTTATCATGCTGGCTCCCTCATTCGAAAAGGATGCCACATCGCAGCCATCAAGGCAGGAAGCTCAGAGAGTGGAAGCCGTGCGGCAAACAGTCATACTGGGGCTATGGCCAGCAGCGAATCGGCTGTGGAAGCTTTGTTCAGGAAGGCGGGAATCGTAAGATGCTATTCTCGCGAAGAGTTGACTACGGTTGGATGCATCTTCACTCTGCCAAGCCTGACAGGTAAGAACTTTGCCATCGTGACGCATGCAGGTGGACCTGGAGTAATGCTGACGGACGCTCTATCGAAAGGTGGGTTGCATGTTCCACGCATAGATGGCCCAATGGCAGAGGAACTGAAATCGAAACTCTTTCAGGGCGCCTCTGTGGCGAATCCTATCGACATCCTGGCAACAGGCACAGCAGAGCAACTGGGCATCGCGATAGATTACTGCGAGGAAAAGTTCGATGGGATCGATGCCATCTTTGTCATCTTTGGCACTCCTGGGTTGGTGCGGCCCTATGAAGCCTACAACATCCTGGACAGCAAGATACGAAAAGGCAAGAAGCCCATCTTCCCTATCCTGCCTTCAGTGCATACTGCAGGACCTGAGGTGGCAGAGTTTCTGCAGAAGGGACACGTTAATTTCTCTGATGAAGTAACGTTGGCCAACAGCTTGGCACGCGTGATGAGCACTCCCCAACCAGCTCCGCCTGAAGTGAATCTCTTTGGAGTGGATGTTCCACGAATACGTGACATCGTGACAGGCATCAAAGAATCAGGCTACATCTCACCCAATCTGGTGCGTGAAATTTTCAGTTGCGCTGGAATACCTATGGTGCAAGAGCTCGTGTCTGACCAGAAAGAGGAATTGACAAGCTTTGCTGAGAAGATAGGCTACCCTGTGGTGGCCAAAGTGGTAGGACCTATCCACAAGAGCGACGTGGGCGGTGTGGCGCTGAATATCCGCAGCAAGGAGCATCTGGCATTAGAGTTCGATCGAATGATGAGGATACGTGACGCCAAGGCTGTAATGGTGCAGAAGATGCTGCAGGGAACAGAACTTTTCATTGGCGCCAAATACGAATCACGATTCGGACATGTGGTTCTGTGCGGGCTTGGAGGCATTTTCGTAGAAGTCCTGAAAGACGTATCAAGCGGTCTGGCACCTCTCTCCATGAGTGAGGCTGAATCGATGATCCACAGCCTGAAAGCCTACAAGATTTTGCGAGGAACACGTGGGCAGAAGGGCATCAATGAGCGCAAATACCAGGAGATCATCGTCAAGCTGTCTACCCTGCTTCGATTCGCCACAGAGATCAAGGAGCTGGACATCAATCCTCTGCTGGCCGACGAGAACGAAGTGACTGCCGTAGATGCCAGGATCTGGATTGAAAAGCCTCAGGATGAAACTGACAAATAAAAAGGCATAAAGAAACACCTCGTACAAGCCCTCTCGTCGACTCGCCAGACTCAACACGTTGTCTTTGCGGTTTCAACGTGTTGTCTTTGCGGTTTCAACGTGTTGTCTTTGCGGTTTCAACACGTTGCAATAAAAAGGCTGTTTTTTTGCATGCTGCAGACCATCATGTCAACTTTGCTCCTTTCCCTTTTTTCCAACGATTCCTCATGTGCGCTGATGAATAAAATCGAGGTGAACTGAAGGATAACGGAACCAAGCCTGATTATATTTCCTAAAAACAACATCCATCCTTGTCACATTTCAGAAGAAATCATTATCTTTGCAGAAAAGAGAAACGAACTTAATACTAACTGATAAAACAAAGAATCATGAGAAATGCTAGATTAGTGACTCTGATGAGTTGTCAATGGGCAGACATGGATCTGGATACCCTTTGCGGCAAGGCTGCTGACATGGGATACGATGGTATCGAACTTGCCATTTGGGGCAATCATCTGGATCCAATTCGTGCCGCTAAGGATGATGCTTACGTCAAGGAGATAAAAGGCATCTTCGAGAAACATGGCCTTGTGGTGAAAGCATTGTGTGCCCATGTACCCAGCCAATGTGTTGGAGACTACAATGACCCTCGTCTGAACAACTTCGCTCCCGCTGAGCTGGCTGACAATCCTGACGGCATACGTGCTTGGGCTATCGAGACGATGAAGGCTGCCGCCATCTCAGCCCGCAAGTTGGGAGCCTATTGCGTGACAGGTTTCGTTGGTTCCACCATCTGGAAGTACATGTACTCCTTCCCTCAGACTACTGAGGAGATGATAGAACGCGGATTCCAAGAGATTTATGATCTCTGGTGTCCTATCCTGGATGTATTCAAGGAGAACGGAATAAAATACTGTCTGGAGGTTCATCCTGCTGAGATAGCTTTCGACTATTATACCACGAAACGCCTTCTGGAGAAGTTTAAGGACCGTCCTGAGTTTGGATTGAACTTCGACCCAAGTCATCTCCAATGGCAGGGCATATCACCTCATGTCTTCCTGGAGGACTTCATCGATCGTGTTTATCATGTGCACATGAAGGATTGTGCTGTGACGTTGAATGGACGCAATGGTCTGCTTTGCTCCCACATCGACTTTGGTGATCTGCGTCGCGGCTGGAACTTCCGTTCTTTGGGACATGGTGACGTGAATTTCGAAGAGATTATTCGCGTACTGAATGCTTACAATTACGAGGGTCCTCTCTCCGTAGAATGGGAGGATTCTGGAATGGATAGAGAGTATGGTGCCAGAGAGGCCTGCGAGTTTGTCCGCAAGATTGATTTCAAGCCTTCAGACATCAAGTTCGATGCAGCCATTAAATCATAAGGTTTCAACCATATAAAAAGAGCAGAAGAGGCTTTTCTAACAAGAAGCCTCTTCTCTCTTTTCCAATCCAAGCGAAACACTTGGTCTCGTCGATCACAACACGACGAATCACTTTTTCTCAAAAATCTGAGTAGCCTTTCCGCGCCAAGCCTGAGGGTCCTGGATGCCAAATATGTCAGCAATGGTGGATGCCACGTCAAACTGCATGACTACATCAGGAATCTCGTAGTTCTTCTTTACTCCTTTACCACAATACACAACAGGAACCGTCAGCTCGTCTGGATGGTTGCCTCCATGCCCAGTACCTACTCCACCATGATCAGACGTCAGGATGATGATCGTGTCATCGTAGATGCCTGCATCCTTCACAGCCTGAACAATCTGACCAATCTGGCTGTCCACGCGATTGACACAATCGAAATACTTCGACGTGTGATGACCGTCGTGATGACCTGCATGGTCCACCTGGTCGATATGTATGAAGAACAGGTCTGGCTTCTTCTCCTTAATATACTTGGCTGCTTCATCTGGCGTATCTCTCTCCACATTGGAGCCCTTGATATGTTTCACGTGATTGCAATCGAGACTATCCACATAATACTTTATCGTACCCCACTCATGTTGCACTCCAATCTCAGCATTGGGATAGGCTTGACGAACTACATGGAAAATAGTGGGGAACAGTCCGTGTTCAGCAGTTGTCACGGCTGGAACAGCTGGCCCATTCGAGTTGTCAACGATACCATTCATGCAGGGTAAGGCAGAAGAAAACATGGCTCCCCAGTTGGGACCACTGACAGAAGGCATTACTGTGCGAGCCTTGATTGTCCATGCGCCCTCACTCATCAGCTGGCGAATGTTCTTCATCTCACAATTGAAGGAATCGCGGAAAGCATAAGCTCCCCATCCATCAACGCCAATCCAGACCACATGCTGGGCACGACGGGTTCTACCACTCGAGTTCCTGCGCCCGTAAGCAGATGTCAAAGTCAATACGGACAAAAGTAAAATCAAAATCTTTTTCATGTCTTTTTGAGTTTTATGATTGTGCTGTTTCTTCTTTCATAATACTTGATTTGGTTACAAAATTACAAATAAAATCGCACATCTCCCTTATTTCCCCCCAACTATTTTTACTCATTATCCTCCACTTTACATTCTTTTACGAAAGAAAAGAAAGGGAAATTGGCTCAAAATACACTATGATGACACTTTTCTTGCCCATCTTGTTGACAAATTGAAAATAAAGATTTACCTTTGCAGATAATTTTGATATGAAACTGACAAAAGATTGAAAAATGAGTAAACTTTTGAAGCCTGCAGGGTATAAGCCATTGCTAGACCTGAAACAAACAGAAATGGCCATAAAGAAGATCAAAGATTTCTTTCTGAATAGTCTGAGCACAGAATTGAGGCTGCGCCGTGTGACGGCTCCTCTCTTTGTGTTGCGCGGATTGGGAATCAATGATGACCTGAATGGCGTGGAACGTCCTGTAAGTTTCCCCATCAAGGACATGGGCGAGTCCGTTGCTGAGGTGGTTCATTCGCTGGCCAAATGGAAACGTCTGACTCTGGCAGAGTACGAGATACAGCCAGGATACGGCATCGTGACAGACATGAATGCCATCCGTGCCGATGAGGAAATGGACAACCTGCACAGTCTCTATGTGGACCAATGGGATTGGGAACGAGTGATGAAGGCTGAGGAACGGAATTTGGTCTATCTAAAGAAGATTGTAAGACGCATTTATGGTGCCATCCTTCGTACAGAGTTCTACATCAGCGAATCTTTCCCTCAGCTGCATCCCTATCTGCCTGAGGAAATCCACTTTATCCATAGCGAAGAACTGCTGAAATTATATCCTGACAAGACACCAAAGGAACGTGAGGATCTGATTTGCCAGAAGTATGGAGCCGTGTTTATCATCGGTATTGGCGGGAAATTGAGCAATGGTGAGGCACACGACAACCGTGCCCCAGACTACGACGATTGGAGCACTCCCAACGAGGATGGATATCAAGGACTGAATGGCGACCTGTTGGTTTGGTATCCTTTATTAAACCACAGCATCGAACTCAGCAGTATGGGAATACGTGTTGACGTTGAATCCCTTAACCGTCAACTGGTTCTTCAAGGCAAAGAAGAACGTAAGTCCCTCTATTTCCATCGCCGCTTAGCGGAAGGTGCTCTGCCCCTAAGCATTGGTGGAGGCATTGGTCAAAGCCGTCTCTGCATGATCCTGCTTCAAAAGGCCCACATTGGTGAGACGCAATCCAGCATTTGGCCTGACACGATGCGGGAGGAATGCAAAGAAGCAGGAATCATTCTGATATAATACTCCGCCGCAAGAAACTCCAGATAATTCCTCAAACAAGAACACAAAAGCAGAGAAGAGGCCCATCTGACTGATGAGTCTCTTCTCTTTATTTATCAGAATCCGGTTTCCCTTGTAAAACTTAATACACAACCAATCCGCTCTCAGCAGCCAGACTCACCTTCAGTTGCCCTTTCTTGTCTATCTTGACAGTCTGGGTAGATGGAGACTTTCCATCCTTCCCATCTGAGAGAAGGGTGACAGTCTGACCTGCCAAGAAGGAGAGGTCGAGTGTGGTCTTTAATTCAGTATTCTTCTGACCATTCAAAACCGTCACATACCAACGCATGCCACTTCGACGTGCCAAGGCAACATATTTCCCTGGATATCCATCGAGGAAACGAGTCTCGTCCCAGGTGGTAGGAACCTGACGCATGAAGTTGATCTCCCAATCAGGATTCTCAGTCAAATTGCGGGGAGTGAGTGCAAAATTCTGCACGCTGCTCTGAAAAGCAATAGCCGTTCCCAACTCGAAAACATCACCCACGATACGTGTGTTGCCTTTGTTAGGCTCACGATGAAGTCGACGTTGCAGAACTGTCCCTCCAAATTCCATGCTGCCCACCGTGTTTCGAATGAATGGATGAAGACATGCATTTTGCCCCTCAAAGTCATCAGCATGCTGGCTAAAATACAAATTCTCGCTGGCCAAAACAGCCTCTGAACTACAATAGTTGGGATACATGCGCTCCCATCCACGAGGCAAAGTGCAACCATGGAAGATACATTGGATACCATAATCATTTGCATCTGAGAGAATCTGCTCGTAGAGTTTAATGGTTTCCTGTTTGTCGCCAGCAAAGAAGTCCACTTTAATGCCCTTTACTCCGTGGTCGCGCAGCCATTTCATCTCGTTCTTCCGTACAATGGGACTGTACATGCATTGTTTCGCACACTGGGGAGCATCGTTCCATCCACCATTGCTGTTGTACCAAACCCAAGGAGCTATCCCCTTGCTTTTAGCATAAGCGAAAAGAGTTTCCATCCGCTCACGCCCAATGTTGGTAAGCCATCCGCCATCAATCAAACAGTATTCCCAACCCAATTGGGCAGCCAGGTCGATAAAGGTTACCTGATCATCATAATTGATACTGGCATCCTGCCAAATGATCCAACTCCATGTGGAGCGGCCACCCTTGTAACTGATACTTGGCTCGTACAACTGATCCACCACATCCCATGCAACCGTTGTTTCCACGATAGGCTTCAGAGTCTTACCCAACGTAATGGTGCGCCAAGGTGTCTTTCCTGGCAAACCGAACTGGGCACCTGTACTGCCAAAACCATTGTTCTCGCCCTCCATAGGGAAAGCTATCGAGTAAAGCCCGTCTGCCGTGCCATCACTTAAATGACTGGCGCAATAGAGACCATCCACTCCTGTCTCGCTGATCAATACCCAACCACGTTCACCTTCATGGAAAAGGCAGGGAAACGTATATCCCTGGCCATTCAATGAGCGGGTGCCAACAGGTTGATCCAGCACATACTCTTCTTCATAAGAAGGTTTGGTACGTTCCCAGCCTGACATAGGCTTTGCTTGAGGACATATAAAGGTGGTAGTGCCTGCAGGGAAATCAAATCCTGTGGTCTCGCGCTCTATCACGATACATTTCGGATTACCTTTCGAGACTGGAATCTCATAACGGAAGGCAATATTGTCATCCCCCACGCGAAAGTCCACAGTGAAACTGCGCTCATCTGCATTCTGAAGGGCAAAATCCTGATGAGTATAGGTCACCTTAACGTGGCTCTGTTTGCTCTGACGAAGGTCATATTCATATACTTCCTGCTTGGCATCTGAAATCTTTTTCAAGGTCAGATTCTTAGAGAAATCACCTACGTTGGAAACAAATCCCAAAGGTGAACTTTCCAAGAGGCACACATCTGTAGTTTCCGACTTAGCCACCTGACGATATCCTGCACTATACATAAGGTGACCATCCTTCAGCTCCACATCTACATATGTCAATCCATTGGGGCTTAGGATACGCGTAACTTCTGCATTGGATGCTGCGGTCACAATCATAAGAGGAAGCAGCATAAAGAACCTGTTTTTCATATCTTTTCGTTTTTTCATGTGACAAAGATAACGCTTTTTGTCGAGAAATCCGTACCTTTGCACCTGAAAATTGCAAGATCGCAAAATTTCTATTTAAACACATCAATCACATGTACAGCAAACAGACAACAAAAGCTTGCGTAACCACTTGGAAACAATTTTCCAACAAAGGATACAGCGCGTTTGCCAGTCTGGGTCGTCAGGTGAGAATAGGAGTGTTGAGTGTCGCCACTTTAGGTGTTGCTGCCCAAGCAGAAGCTACGCTCAACCAGAACCCTATCCTTCATATTGAAGATACAGAAGACGACAAAGGACAGACAATCGATGAGGTAACCATAAGTGGTACGATGGCTCCGCTGACCCAATTGCAATCAGCGCGTATCGTGACTGTACTTACTCGTCAGGACATTGAGAAGGCGGGGGTACAAAGTGTAAATGATCTCTTCAAATTAGCTACCGGCGTGGATGTCCGTCAGCGTGGTGGCTTTGGAATCCAGACGGACATAAGCATTGATGGTGGCACATTCGACCAAATCACTCTCCTTCTCAACGGCGTCAACATCAGCAATCCACACACAGGACACTTAGCGGCAGACTTTCCAGTCAACATCGATGACATTGAGCGCATCGAGATTCTTGAGGGAGCAGCCAGCCGTGTATATGGAGGGAATGCTTTTGGAGGGGCAATCAACATTGTGACGCGACACGATAAGGGAAACAGTCTAAACGTTGGAGCACAGGGAGGAAGCTTTGGAACTGTCGACGCTGATGCGCGACTCAACCTGACCTTTGGAAACGTGGCCAATCGAATCAGTGGCGGAGGAGGACGAAGCGATGGCGGAACCACCAACAGCGATTGGCAAAAGGGACAAATCTACTATCAAGGAGACTTCAGCCACCAAGACTTTGATATCGACTGGCAATTCGGATTCAGCAAGAAAGCCTATGGAGCCAACACCTTCTACAGCGCCTCGTATCCTGACCAATACGAGCGAAACGAGCGATACTTGATAAGTGCGAAGGCAGAGACGAAAGGAAAAGTCCATCTCACTCCTCAAGTCTACTGGAATCGGACTTATGATAATTTCGAGCTGATCCACAGGCAAACTTTTGGCGAGAATTTCCATCAGACGGACGTCTATGGAGCAGGCATAGGCGGATATTTCAATTGGTGGGGAGGACGCACAGCAGCAGGAGCTGAGCTGCGACAGGAAGGAATCTTGAGCACCAGCCTGGGCCACGACCTCGAGGAAACCCAGTATGTGGATATTCGAGGGGAGGAAAACACCCATTATACTCGCCACGACAACAGAACCAATGTGAGTTACAATGTGGAACACAACATCCTTCTGGACCGATGGACCGTTAGTGCTGGCATCCTGATAAACATGAACACCTGCGTGGACCACAAATACCGTTTCTATCCAGGAATAGACATCACTTACCGCCCAGCAGACAGCTGGAAAATCTACGCATCATACAACAAAGGGTTCCGACTCCCCTCCTTTACTGACCTCTATTACAAGAGTCCCACCCACAATGGGAATGCAGGGCTTCGACCTGAAGAGAACCGTTCCACCCAGTTGGGCGCAACGTATCGCCACTCAGGCCTGACAGCGACTTTACGCGGTTTCTACCATCGAGGACAACGCATGATTGACTGGGTCATGTACACATCCAGCGACACCTATCACAGCGCGAACTTCAACCTCGACAATATGGGATTCCAGGCTCAGGTGGGACTGGACTTCAACGAACTGGTTGGGAGAGACCTCTGGCTGAAAAGCCTCGACCTGGGTTACACTTGGATGCATCAGACACGTCACGATGACATCGACATCTTTCGCAGCAACTATGCGATGGAGTACCTTCGCCACAAGCTTGTGGCAACTATGAGTCATCGCATCTGGAGCAAACTCTCTGCCACCTGGAGCCTTCGCTGGCAGGACCGCATGGGCAGCTATATCCTCTATGGAGACAATTACATCGATGAGGCGACAGGTCAACTGCGTGGCTTCAATACGGGCAAACTGACAAGCTACGACCCCTATGCCACCCTGGACCTCAAGGTTCAGTGGACAGATCCACGATACCAAGTCTTCGTGAAAGCCACCAACCTTACCAACCATCGCTATTACGATCTGGGCAACATACGCCAGCCAGGAGTCTGGATTATGGCTGGAGCCAGATGGAATCTGGAACTTTGACAAAGAGGAAAGCGTGAGGTCGGAAAAGACAACACGTTGAATTGATGAACACAACACGTTGAAATCGCAAAGACAACACGTTGAAATTGCGGACTCAACGTGTTGCGTTTTCTATGATTTCGCATCCTTACTGTTAAATCCACCCTCTCTCCTATACATTATATAATGAAATGGGGGCAAAGATTTTGTGTTTTTTCTGATTTTTGATTAAATTTGCAGAAAATTTCTGATTAGTGAAAAGATTAGCATTCATCGCGCTGACACTCATCCTGAGCCTCTCAGCACAAGCATACACCCTCGTCATCGATGCAGGGCATGGCGGAAAGGACCCTGGAGCCATCGGACGGAAAAGTAAGGAAAAGAACATCAATCTGGCCGTAGCATTGGCTTTCGGCAAACTCGTCGAGCAGAACTGTCCTGACGTGAAAGTTGTCTATACCCGCAAGACAGACGTTTTCGTAGAGCTGGACGAACGTGCCAACATTGCCAACAGGAACAAAGCCGACCTGTTTGTCAGCATCCACGTGAACAGCACAGCAGCCAAGAACGGTCCCCAAGGTACAGAAACCTATACGCTGGGTATGCATCGCGCAGCAGACAACCTGGAGGTTGCCAAGCGAGAGAACTCCGTTATTACCCTAGAGAACAACTACGAACAGAAGTACGAGGGATTCGACCCCAAGAGCAGCGAGAGCTACATCATCTTCGAACTGATGCAGGACAAGAACATGGAACAAAGCGTCAACTTCGCCAAACTGGTGCAACAGCAGTTCAAGAGCACAGCGGGACGAGTCAACAAGGGAGTCTATCAGGCAGGATTCCTGGTGCTTCGAGCCACCAGCATGCCCAGCGCTCTCATCGAGTTGGGATACATCAACAACGCCAACGAGGAGACTTACCTCTGCAGCGCTGCCGGGCAAAGCGCTTTGGCAAAAAGCATCTACAATGCCTTCAAGGCTTACAAGAAATAGCAAGACAACCACACCAGGAGGATAGAGCGATATGAGAAAAGAGACAAAGATAGGACTGATGGGAGTCATTGCCCTGGTGATTCTGTTCTTCGGAATCAAGTTTCTCAAGGGAATCAGCCTGTTCAGCACCCAGGATACCTATTATATAAAGTTCAGCAACGCCAAGGGGCTGAGCAAGAGTGCCACAGTCTTTGCAGACGGCTACAACGTGGGTATCGTGAGCAACATCACTTACGACAAGCCCCAGGAAGTCGTCGTCTCCATCCAAGTAGACCCTCAGTTGCGCATACCCAAAGGAAGCAGCGCCAAACTGGACGAGGGAATGCTGGGCGGCTGCACGCTCAACATGCTGCTGGCTACCAATCTGACTGAGGCTTTCCAACCAGGCGATACCATCACGGGAAGTGATGCCAGCGGACTGATGGGGAAAGCAGAGCAGATGCTGCCCCAGGTGGAACAGGTCGTCTCACGTGTGGATACCCTGATTGCCTCGCTGAATCGCCTTGCCAGCGACACGAATCTGGTCCTCATCCTCCAGAACGCAGAGCTCCTGACCAGAAATCTCAACAGGAGCACCAACGAGTTAAACCGTCTCCTCTCAAAGGATGTACCCCAGCTGACCACCACTTTCAACCAAGTGGGCCAGAACGCAATCGCTATGACGGATAAGCTGAACCAAATCAACCTGCAGGCTACGATGGACAGCGTCAACACGACGTTGGCAAGCATCCATCGCATGATGAACCAGATACAAGACCCCAAGGGCTCCCTGGGTCTGCTGATGAAAGATCCTGGCCTCTACAATAACCTGAATCATACCGTCCAGAGTGCTGACAGCCTTGTAAACGACCTCAAGGCACACCCAAAACGATACGTTCATTTCTCTGTTTTCGGCAAGAAAGATAAGACAAAGCAACAAGCTCTGCCTAAGGACTGATTTCCGACCTGTTTTTTGCACACTACCCCACCATGTGCGCAGAGTGAAAATTTTGCGTTATTTATATTTAATAAAAATAATCGTCGTGTACAGAAAAGATTTTTTTAGTCAGTTATAAACAGGTAATTATAGGTAAGTTACACGACCTCACACGTCGAAACCCAGCAAACTTTGAATCAATGTTCAAATATTTGATTTACAACATGTTATAAATTTACAAATACCCCTTGGGACAAAAAAAATGCCTAATTGCTCATGGAGCACTGAAAAACAACACTTTGTGCAATATCTGCCAAAAACATTAAGCAAAAAACGGATTTTGTCATTTCGCAAAATATTACGAACTTTGCAAAGCCAAAACGGGAAAAACCGTGTTGAAAGGTAACAACAAAACACAAATATAAAAACTTTTATTTAATAATAATGTCTGATTCACCAAAGATACTTTGGGCGCGTTGTTTGGCTATCATCCAGAACAATGTCAATGAGCAGCAATACTCGACTTGGTTCGCACCAATCAAGTTCAAGTCATTCGATGCTCAGGCCAAGTCTTTGGTTATCTATATCCCCAGTCAATTCTATTACGAATACCTGGAGGAGCATTTCCGCGTGCTGATGCATCGAGCCATCTACCGCATCTATGGCGAGGGTGTGAAACTATACTATGAGGTAGAGGTTGTCAAGAAGAACCCCGTCAAACAGCCCAGCGAGGAGAACGAAATCACAGAGCAGACCATCAAACCCGTTGGAGCCAACAAGAGTCCACGCCTGAGCGAGGTGTACACCGCTCCTGAGGAGTGGAAGACCTATCTCAACACCAAGCAGAACTTCGACAATTTCATCGAGGGCAACAGCAACAAACTGCCTCGCAGTGTGGGGAAAGCCATTGCAGAGCACCCTGAGCAGCAGACCTTCAATCCACTTTTCATTTATGGTCCCAGCGGCGTGGGCAAGACCCATCTGGTAAATGCAATAGGTACACGCATGCGTGAGCTGTATCCCCAGAAACGCATTCTATACCTGAGTGCCCACCTTTTCTATGTGCAGTATACAGACTCCGTCCGCCGCAACACCTTCAATGACTTCATGCATTTCTACCAGAGCATCGATGTTCTGATTATGGACGACATCCAGGAATTTGCAGGACTCGAGGGCACACAGAACACATTCTTCCACATCTTCAATCACTTGCACCAGAACGGGCGACAGATTATCCTCACGTGCGACCGTCCTCCAGTGAATCTCCAAGGCATGACAGACCGTCTGCTTACACGTTTCAAATGGGGTCTGCTGGCAGAACTGGAGCGTCCTGAGGAGAACTTGCGCAAGAACATCCTTCGCAACAAGATAGAGCAAGACGGACTTAGCATACCTCAAGATGTAATCGACTATATCTCAGCCAACGTGACAGACAGCGTCAGAGAACTGGAAGGCATGATCCACAGCCTGCTTGCCTTCTCCGTAGTCTACAATCGCGAGGTGGATCTCAACTTTGCGCAGCGAGTGCTCAAACACAGTTCGCGCATCGAGAACAAGCCCATCACGATGGACTCCATCATCGAGAACGCCTGCTCCTGCTGCAATGTCACTGCCGACGAAGTGTATGGCTCCAGCCGCAAGGCCAACATAGTGGAAGTCCGACAACTCGTCATGTACCTGGCTCAAAAACATGCCAACTACAACAACAGCAAGATAGGCACTCTCATTGGAAACAGGAATCACGCAACCGTTCTTCATGGCATTCGAGCCATCGAGAAGAAGCTGAAGACCAACAAGAGGTTACAGACTGCCTTGGCAGAAATAGAGGCAAAACTAAATATCAAGCAATGAAGATCCAGACTCGACGAACCATCAGGAAATATACTCAGCAGCCCATTCCCAATGAGCTGCTGAATCAGTTACTGGAGAAAGCTTCCCGCACTCAAACGATGGGAAACCTGCAGCTCTACAGCGTCATCGTTACTCGTGACGCAGAATGCAAGGCACGGCTTGCTCCAGCCCATTTCAATCAGCCGATGGTCACAGAGGCTCCCATCGTGCTCACCATCTGCGCAGATTTCCGTCGTACCACAGACTGGTGCCTTGCGCGTAAGGCTTCTCCCGGATACGACAATCTGCTCAGCTTCATCAATGCTGCCACAGACGCGCTCCTCTACACCCAGACGTTCTGCAACCTTGCTGAAGAGACGGGATTGGGCGTCTGCTTTCTGGGCACCACCGTCTATATGTCCCAGATGATCATCGATGCGCTGAAACTGCCTCAACTCGTATTCCCTGTGGCCACGCTTACCGTAGGCTGGCCTGCTGAGAAACCTCCCTTGACTGATCGTCTTCCGCTGGCCTCATTCGTCCACGAAGAACATTATCAGCCCTACACGACTGAAAGCATCGACCGTTTCTACGGTCCCAAGGAACAGCTCCCTGACAACCAACATTTCGTGGAGATCAACAACAAAGAGACACTGGCTCAAATCTTTACGGATATCCGCTATACTCGACACGACAACGAAGCCATCTCGCAAAGTCTTCTGCAAGCTCTCTATGCACAAGGTTTCCTTAGCAATGAGGATCTGATTCGAGCCATTCCCATGACGGTATGTGAGACACGGCCTGAAGTGCTCGACTGCGACGTGGTGCGATTCCAGAACAACAAGGAGAAGTGGGTGGCCTTTGTAGGTCTTCTCGAGAACCGTCCTTACGAAATCTTCACGGGTTTGATGGACGACGAGGAAGGCATCTCTCTCCCCAAGAGTGTCACCAAAGGCAAAATCATCAAGCACGTCAATCGAGACGGTTCCAAACGTTATGATTTCCAGTTCCAGAACAAGCGTGGATACAAGACAACTGTTGAGGGATTGAGCGAGAAATTCAACCCAGAATATTGGAACTATGCCAAGCTCATCAGTGGAGTCTTGCGCTATCGCATGCCTCTCGACAACGTGATACGCCTGGTTGCTTCCCTTGAGCTCTACAGCGACAACATCAACAACTGGAAGTCAGGTGTGGCACGAGCTCTCAAGCGTTATATACCTGGAGCCACCGTTGATTCTGAGGAAGAAGAAATCTGACACCAAGTTTCCTCAAATCTTTCCAATTGTCAGCATTACATGGCTATCGAGGAAAAATTAGCCTAAATCGCTAATTATTTTTCCCATTCGTTATGCTGAACCATTTTTTTTGCGTATTTTTGCATTTGGATTGTCTAACTGGGACCAACCAGATTGGTTCTTAATTCTATTAAGAAAATATGGGAAAAGAAATTAAATTCAGTTTGGTATACCGAGATATGTGGCAAAGTTCAGGAAAGTATCAGCCTCGAGCCGATCAGCTTGTCCGTGTGGCACCAGCCATCATCCGCATGGGGTGCTTTGCCCGCGTAGAGACCAATGGTGGAGCATTCGAGCAAGTCAACCTGCTTTATGGAGAAAACCCCAACAAGGCAGTTCGCGCCTTCACCAAGCCTTTCCACGAAGTTGGCATCCAGACCCACATGCTCGACCGTGGACTCAACGCGTTGCGCATGTTCCCTGTACCTGCCGATGTGCGCCGCCTTATGTATAAGGTAAAGCATGCACAAGGAGTGGACATAACCCGCATCTTCTGCGGACTCAATGATGTGCGCAACATTATTCCCAGCATCAAATATGCTCTCGAGGGAGGCATGATACCCCAGGCTACCCTCTGTATCACTACCTCGCCCATCCATACCGCTGAGTACTATGCAGGCATCGCTGAACAGCTGATAGCCGCAGGAGCTCCTGAGATTTGCCTCAAGGATATGGCCGGCATAGGACAACCTGCCATGCTGGGCAAGCTTGTGGGTATGATCAAGGAGAAGCACCCCGATGTCATCATCCAGTATCATGGACACAGCGGCCCTGGACTCTCTATGGCAAGCATTCTGGAGGTGTGCAAGGCTGGAGCCGACATCATCGACACCGCCATCGAGCCACTCTCTTGGGGTAAGGTTCACCCAGACATCATCTCCGTTCAAAGCATGCTCAAGCATTATGGATTCAAGGTGGCAGACATCAACATGGACGCATACATGGAGGCCCGCAAGCTGACTCAGGAGTTCATCGACGACTTCCTGGGCTACTTCATGAATCCCACCAACAAGCTCATGTCGTCCCTGTTGCTTGGCTGTGGTCTGCCTGGAGGCATGATGGGAAGTATGATGGCCGATTTGACAGGCATAATGACTGCCATCAACAACAACCGCCAGAAGGACGGACTGGAGCCTTACAGCGAGGACGCTCTGCTCGTGAAGCTTTTCAACGAGGTAGCTTACGTTTGGCCACGTGTCGGCTATCCCCCACTGGTAACTCCCTTCTCACAATACGTCAAGAACATCGCCCTGATGAATCTCTTCACGGAATCGATGCACAAGCCTCGCTACAGCATGATGGACGAGTCCATCTGGGGTATGATTCTGGGCAAGAGCGGCAAGCTGCCAGGCGAGGTTGCTCCTGAGCTGATAGAGCTTGCCAAGGAGAAAGGCTACGAGTTCACGGATGCTGACCCACAGAGCTACTATCCTGACGAGTTGCCACGTTTCATCAAGGAAATGGAAGAGAACGGATGGGAGCGTGGAGAAGACGACGAGGAGCTTTTCGAGTTTGCCATGCATGAGACCCAGTACCGCAACTACAAGAATGGAATGGCCAAGGAGCAGTTCAACAAGGACCTGCAGGCTGCCAAGGACAAGAAGCTGCAGAAGAAAGGCATCAGCCTGGCCGACATAGCAGCCTTCAAGCACGCTAAGGCTGATCCCATCGTCGCACCTGAGGATGGAACTGTGCTCTACGAGGTAAACGGCTGCGACGAGACTCTCACCAGCATCGCTCCAGCCATTGGAAAGGAATACGCTGATGCTAGCCACTTCTGTTACGTAGAGAACAAACTGGGCCAGATGGTCGACATCCCTGCCTGTCTGGGCGGCAGACTGGTGGACATCATTGTGGGACAAGGCCAGCATGTACGCAAGGGAGAAGTCATCGCTTACATTGAGCGGAAGCAGAGCTGAAAAGTTCTCCTCTTTCCAACAAATCATAACAAATGAGGATTGCCCACATGGACAATCCTCATTAACTTTGCACCCACAAACAATCAAAAAAACAAGAAAACTATGAAACTATTCCGTTTTTTCTCTCTTATCGCAGCCCTCGTAATGGGCGCTTTTGTACTCGCTTCTTGTGGTGACGATGAACAAGAACCTCAAGATAATGGCAAAGGAAGCAAAGTCAACAAGGAAGTGGTGGGCACCTATACAGGCTGGACCCATCTGAAAACCAATTTCATCGACAAAACCTACGAAGGCGACACCTTCACCCTATCCTTATCCGATGATGGGACGCTCATTGGCAAATTCATCAACAAGACATGGGGCACAGCAACCATCACAGGCATCAAGGCCAACAAGATAGAATCTGGCGAGGGATACATACTGCATGAGGGCGAAGGATCATTCGTCATGAACAATCCGCGCGACAATACCACGGAGAAATTCGGCTGCAGACTGTCTCAGGCCACCATCAGCGCTGACAAGAAACAAATGATGGCCATCATCATTGCCAACATGACTACAGCTGGCGCCCACGGAGAGATGACCTTCACCTTCCATACGGGCATCCTCCCCACGGAGGAATAAAGACAAGGAAACATGCAACTTGCCAAGGGATTGACTGCCATACTGCTCTGCACAGCGGCTTTTGCCAGCCTGCGTGCTGAACATATCCGCGACCAGCTTTCCAATCCCTCCTCCCCACTCCACGACACAAGCGTGGCAGACACTTCGCGAGTGGTAGACCTCGACGAAATCATCGTCGTGACTCAACCCAAAGAGAGCGGCCGACTGCGTTCGCAAGCCGTGAGCAGCACCATGTTCTCAGCCGCTGACCTGCAGGGGTTGGGAATCAATGACACCAGACAAATCTGTCTCTACGTCCCCTCGTTCTCTATGCCAGACTACGGCTCGCGCTACACCTCGTCGGCCTACATCCGTGGCATTGGCTCCAAGGAAGGTAGCTCTGCGCTGAGCATGTACGTCGATGGCATTCCACTCGCCACAAAGAGCATGTACAACATCCACACCTACGGATTGGAACGCGTCGATGTCCTGCGAGGGCCCCAGGGGACACTCTATGGCATGAATTCCGAGGGAGGACTGATACGCCTGTACTCCCACAACCCCATGAACTATCAGGGTACAGACCTCCGTATAAACGGTGGCACCTATGGTCAGCGCCAAGTCGATGCAGCCCACTATCACCGCTTCAGCGACAGCTTCGCTCTCTCTGCAGCCACATTCTACGAGGGCATGGATGGCTTCTGGAAGAATCAGACAACAGGACGGCGAGCAGACCTCAGCAATGAGGCAGGAGGGCGTCTGCGCAGCATCTATCTGCCCTCCCGCGACCTTTCCTTCGACCTTACGGCTGATTACCAATGGGTCGACCAGAAGGGATTCCCCTACGGACAGCTTGACCTCGAAAGCCGACGGGCAGCCCTGCCGACTTCCGATCATGAAAGCGACTACCAGCGACACCTTCTCACCACAGGACTCACCATCCAATGGCAGGCTCCACGTTTCACGCTCACCTCAGCTACCAGCTTTCAATACCTGCGCGACCACATGCACATGGACATCGACTACACCCAGGCAGATCTCATGCGGATGCAGCAGCACCAGCGGCAGCAAGCGATGACGGAGGAGGTTACCCTGAAGAGCCGCAAGGAAGGAAAATGGCAAGGGGCGACCGGTGCTTTCTTCTCGTCCCTCTGGCATCGCGTCGATGCTCCTGTCGACTTCCGTCCAGCCATGAACGACCATCTCTCCCAGACCATCCAGGACTATGCCTATTATGGCATGCTCAACGCCATGTCTGGCCGACGCATGATGGAACTGATGGAACAGGGCATGTCGCGCGAAGAAGCACTCGCACAAGCCGACGCTGAGACGATTGCCGACATCGAGGCGCGTGGAGGGTGCCACATCCGCATGGATATCGACCAACCCATCTTCGGCAGGTTCTCCACTCCCCAGCAGAACCTGGGACTCTTCCACGAGAGCAACTACGACCTCAGCCAACGCCTCACGGCCACCTTGGGCGTGCGCTACGACCTCAGCCACGTGGCCATCGATTACCATACTGGCGCTCAGGCCCATATCGTCGAGAGCGTGCTTGGCATCCATGTTGATGCAAGGGTTTCCGATATCCTCCGCCACTCCGACGACCACTTCTTCCACCAGTTTCTCCCCAAGGCCTCACTGCGCTACAAGCTCGACCAGGGAGTCCTCTATGCCACCTTCAGCAAAGGGTACAGGGCAGGAGGATACAACATACAGTCGTTCAGCGACATCCTGCAGCCAGAGCTTCGTCAGTACGCCCAATCCGCACGCGCTGACCTCGATGTCCAGCACGACGAGCAAGGCTACGAACAGATACGCGACGCCATCAGCTACAAGCCAGAAACCTCGTGGAACTACGAGGTGGGCGCCCATCTCAACCTCTTCCAGGAGCGTCTGCAGCTCGATGCTTCGCTCTTCTACATGGAGGTCCACAACCAGCAGGTGGCACGCTTTGCCAACAATTACGGCTATGGACGTCTGACCGTCAACGCTGCCCAGAGCCACAGCTGCGGACTCGAGCTCGCCCTGCATGGCCTTGCCTGCGAAGACCGTTTCTCCTACCATCTCTCCTACGGCTACACACATGCTGCCTTCAAGCGGTTCGACGACACCATCGACGGCAAGCAGGTCTCCTACAAGGGGAATGCCGTTCCTTTCGTGCCAGCCCACACGTTGGCCCTTCGTGCCGACTACCGATTCCCCCTCGGCCAGAAGGCACTCCACGCTCTCGTTCTGGGCGCCGATCTCACCGCCCAAGGGCAAATCTACTGGGACGAGACGCAAACCTACAACCAACCCTTCTACGCCACCCCAGGCGCTCACCTTCGCCTCGATTTTGCCCACGACATCTCCCTTCAGCTCTGGGGTCGCAACCTCTCCAACACCCGCTACAATACCTTTGCCTTCGACAGCAACGCCACGGGCAGCCAACTCTTCTTTGCCCAGCGCGGCCGTCCCCTGCAGGCAGGAGCCGACTTCAGCATCCATTTCTGAGCGCCAGCAGCTGCAAATCCCACTACAAACATCAAGTCAATCCACTCTTTCCTCTGAGCACTCGCCTGTGCTCCGATCCGTCTGATATCAACGTGTCCGATGAAGTTCCTCAACGTGTTGACTCCGGATTTTCAACTCATCGATTTCCTCTTTCTAACACGATGCAAAGGTACGTTTAAGCGAGCACGATACAATAAACTCTTTTTAATAGTATGGTCGAGCGCTAGTACCTTAGCGACAGCAAAGGTACGAAGAACTGGTGGATGGCTGTCTATCTTTGTCCATCTTTGTCTATTATTGTCTATTATTGTCTATCTTTGTCCATTATTGCCCATAATTTGTAATGAATTTTCTTGCGAAATTCGTGTTTTTTTTGTAACTTTGTACTATAATAAATAAGGAGGAAAAGAACGATGAAAAGTTACTTGAAAAGTGAGATAGCGAGAGCCGCCGGAGTTAGTTACCGCACCTTCCAGCGCTGGCTCCAACAGCAGAGTGAACAGTTGAGCCAGTGGGGTGTTACACCAAGGACACAACTCCTGCCACCCGTGGCGGTAGAGTGGATTTGCCAGCAGTATGGAATAGATGAAAGAGAGCTGTTTTTGTAACAATGCAACAATGTAACTTTGTAACATTAAGCATCTGCCGATGTGCAGGGTGGATTGTTAGAATATATAGTATAATATATAAATATATTATACTATATATTCTAAAGTCTAACTGACACAAATTGAATATCCTTAATGTTACATTGTGACAAAGTTACAAAGTGACAAAAAGGCAGGGGGAACTGTACTTCCCTAAAAAAAGTTGAATGATTTTTACCTTAACCCTGCCATAGGTTGAATGCCTGTTTGGTACCTTAATCCCTATCCCTGGCAGAAGTTGAATGATTCTCTCTTAACCCTTGTTTTTGTTGAATAGGCTCCGCGGAAAGCCGTTCAATCATATTCAGGGTTTGTGGTGAGAAGGTACATGCTCCTTCTTGAATTTCAAAATTTTTGAGGTACTTTTCTCTGTAACTGATCCATTCCTTCTGTATTTTACCCGCACATGATGCTGCCTGACGAGGGGCTACTTTCGTCCCGTTTATAGTCATCATCGATTTATCGCCCTCCTGTTATCGGACCATAGTGCGTAAGACATTGGCAATCAAGTCTCTTTTCACTTTTCTCCCAAATATGCATAGGAAAATTTGGAATTCTCGAAACTTTTTCGTAACTTTGTGCTGCAATCACGCGAGCGCGAACATATAACATAAAACCGATAACTAACTCTAATTCATCAAAACATGGAAAAAGGATTACTTACGAGCAAGAGACACCTCCTCCTGAGCCTTACCCTCACCGTCCTGATGAGCGTGATGGGACAAAGTGCTTGGGGAGTGGGACTGACAGCCCTGACTGGCACCGGCGGAACGGGCTTCGAAGGCTATCAGTGTCTGGTGGATGGACGTACGGCCACCAAGTGGTTGACCGATGTGCCTGCCACCATCATCTTCAAGGCTGACGAAGCCTTGGTGCCCAGCGTGTACACCCTCATCACTGGCGGTGACACGTCGAGATTCCCCGGAAGAAACTGGCGCAGCTGGGACATCTATGGCGCCAATTTCAGCAGCGACAGCGAGGCAACCGACGACGCTGAGGCATGGGTCCTGATTGACCATCAGACAGAGATCACCAACGACCAGTTGCCTGCTGGAGACCTGGTGTCGGCCACATTCGAGTTCAGCGAGGACAACAGTACTGCGTTCCAGTACTTCATGATCAAAGTGTCTGAGGCATCCGACGGCACCACGATCCAGATGAGCGAGTTCATGTTTGGCGAGAACCTCAATGTCACCTACACGGCCCTGAGCGGTGTGAAAGGTTTCAACGATGCCGAGAGCTTCCCCAGCCTCGTGGACGGCAACGGAAACACGAAATGGTGTACGAACGACACTCACGAAGGCTACGAGAACGGCTGGTGGATTGTCTTCAAGGCAAGCGACAAGCTGGTACCTGCCTACTACAGCCTCATGACTGGAAACGACACACAAGGCAACCCTGGCCGCAACTGGAAGACATGGCGCATCTATGGCGCGAACTTCGAGAGCGACGACGAGGCAACCCGCAACTCAGAGGGATGGGTGCTGATCGACAACAAGGTGAATGTTGGTCAGGACCGCCTGGGCGCAGCCAACTATTCGGAGTTCTACTTCGGCCTGTCGGAGAAGAGCACCACCCCCTATCAATACTACAAGGTGGAAATCAATGAGGCATACAGCGGTGGCCTGATCCAGATGGGAGAGCTGACATTCGGACAAGCTGCCCAATACCCCCAGGTACGCTCCACTATCCTACACGAGGTGGATACCTTCGACCCGAATACGGTGGCCGAACAAGCCCTGATAGACAAGTACCAGGCTAAGCTGGATGCAATGGCGCAGATCAACGACATCGAGGAACTGATTGCCGCACGTCTGGAACTGATTGCCATCCAAGGCGAGATTGCCGCCAGCGCTAGTTCCTACACGAGCTACCAGAGTATGGTAAACTTCGCCAAGAGCGAGCTGGAGGCTGGCAAGATCGCTTCTGCAGGACGAGCCACCATCAACGACTACGTGAACAATACCATTGAGCCCAACGGAAACTTCCCCAACGGTTCCTACCCCTACATCTGGGAACGCCACACGCTGAGCGCAGCCGACATCGAGGCCGAGACGAACTTCCTGTTCGAACTGATTGACCTCTATTCCACTGGAAGCGATGCAGGAATCGACGTTGTCTACGAATCGCTGGATGGTACAGCCGGCTTCAACCAGGACGAGGGATTCCAGAGTCTGGTGGACGGCAACGACGACACCAAATGGTGCAGCAACACGGGTCACGAGAACTACGACAACGGATGGTGGATTGTCTTCAAGGCAAGCGACCCCATCAAACCCTCCTACTACCGTCTGTTCACAGGCAACGACACAGGCAACAGCCCTGACCGCAACTGGAAGACCTGGTACATCTATGGCGGAAACTTCGCCAGCGACGAAGAGGCTACCAAGGATGCTGAAGGATGGGTACTCATCGACGAGAAGGTCAACATCGGAGCTGACCAGCTGCCTGCTGCCAACAAGACAGCCGCCTTCTTCTACACCTCAACCACCGTCACCACGGAATACCAGTATTTCAAGGTGGTCATCACCGCTTCTGGCGGCGGCCTGCAGCAGATGGGTGAGCTGAGTTTCGGAAACCAGAGCAACTTCCTGGGCATGCGAAGCGAATTCTATGCCCTGGCTTCAGAATTCGACTACGATGTGATTGCCATGAAGTCGCTCACAGACCGCTACGCTGAGGCACTCGCACAGCTGCGCAAGACCACTTCCATCACTACGATGAACGCCCTCTACGCTGAGCTGACATCCCTGCAGCCAACCATCACAGCATCTCAAGAGTCCTACGCCGCTTACCAGGACAGCATCAACTACGTCAGCGACTATCTGAGCACCTACACGGACTTTGCAGGTCCCAGCCGCGAATTCCTCGAGAAGTATCTCGACGAGTACATCGAGCCGGGCGAGACCTACAACAACGGTTCCTACAAGTACATCATCGAGAACCGCAAGCTGAACGACAAGGCCATCAGAGACGAGGCCATCTACGTGATGAACCTCCTGGAGAGTGCCATCCTGGGCGGAAGCGTTGCCCTGCGCGGCTCCACAGGTTTCACCAGCAACGAAGGCTTTGCAGCCCTGATCGACGGACTCGAGACGAGCAAATGGTGTATGCCTGGCGTAACTCCTTCCACTCCCGGCTATGCCATCTTCAAGACTGCCAAACCCACGGCACCCTTCTTCTACACCCTCATAACAGGTAACGATACGCAAGGCAACCCTGGCCGCAACTGGAAGGTATGGAACATCTATGGCGCCAACTTCGAGAGCGACGACGAAGCTGTACTCGAGAACGAGGGTTGGGTGCTGATAGACCACAAGGAAGACATCGGGCAAGACCGTCTGGGCGCAGCAAACTTCACTCCCTTCTACTTCGGCCTCTCAGAAGGAAACACAGAGGAATATCAGTACTTCAAGGTAGTGGTCGAATCAGCCTACAGCGGAAGCGACATTCAGATGTCTGAACTGCAGTTCGGCAACGAGTCGGACTTCCTGGACATCCTGAGTGACATCTACGAGAACCTGAGCGCAAAGGATCTGGACATAGCTGCTGAGCAAGCCCTGCTGACAGAGTTCGAGAGCACGCTGGAGGAAATCTACCAAGCAACCGATATGGAAAGTCTGGTGGCTCAGATGAACAAAGCCAATGACCTGAGCGCAAAGATTGACGCTTCTGTAGCTGCTTACCAGAAGTATGACGCAGTGTGCACCTATCTGGCTCAATATCTGGATGAGCACGACGATTTCGACAGCGCTGAGCGCACCACACTGGAGGAATATCTCGACACTTATGTGGAACCCAGCGAGACTTACACCAACGGAACGTACTCCTACATCATCGAGAATCACCTGCTGAGCGGCGACGAGCTGGACGCTGAGATCGAGTCCCTGGAGACTCTGCTCCGCACCGCTATCGCCAACGGCTACAAGGCTGGCTCCGATGTGACCCTCCTGCTCATCAATCCTGACTTCAAGAAAGAGAAGGAAGGCTGGGAAGGTACCGTCTACGACTTTGGCAACAATGGTGTGAACTATGCCGGACAGTTCTGGGACAACAAGTTCGACCTCTATCAGACCATCGAAGGCCTCAAGCCTGGCATCTACGAGATGCAGATGTA
This sequence comes from Bacteroidaceae bacterium, assembly GCA_017427185.1. Taxonomy (GTDB): domain Bacteria; phylum Bacteroidota; class Bacteroidia; order Bacteroidales; family Bacteroidaceae; genus Physcousia. The sequence continues at coordinate 83,595 of JAFRTJ010000004.1, forward strand.
TGCCGGACAGCGTCCTGCCGACGACCAGACCAGCATCAACTACTCGGCTGTCATCTACGCCAACGAGAACGTTAACTACGTAATGGCTGACCCTGAGGGCATGATTTCCGTCGAGGATGCTATCGACCATGAGAACTGCTACATCACTGGCGAGACAGCCGACCGCGAAATCTACAATGAAATGGGCGAACTGATAGGCTATGGTATGCACGGCCTCCAGAGCTGCTGCTATGCCTTTGGGGCAGGTCGTCATGCCGACAACAAGGTGGCTGTCAACGTAGGCGAGGATGGCAAGCTGACCATCGGAATTGCCAACTGGGGCACCAATGGCGGTAGCGACTGGGTAGGCTTTGGCTTGACCAGCCTGCGCTATCTGGGCAGTGTGGATGAAGCTGACCTGAGTGGTACACTGGAAAGTATGGTGGCACGCGCCAACACGGCAAAGGAGAACATCTACGATCAGGCTGAATACAAGAAGTGTCCCAACTACTCGGAAGAACTCCGCACACGCTTGCAGGCTGCAATCACAGCAGCAGAAAGCGCTTCTACTGGCGCAGAACAGTATGCGCTGGTCGAGGAGTTCTCTAAGCTCTTCACTGAAATCTACCAGTGCAAGCAGGCTTACATCAACCTGTTGGCTGACGCAGAAGCACTTTATGATGCTGCCTACGGCGAGAGCTCCATCTACACCTTCACTGACATCGAATTGGAGAGCATCGCCGATGCCTACGAAAACATTGACGTGAAGTGCCTGGAAGGTGCCTACACACTGCAGGAAGCCCTCGATCAGACGGAACTGAAGAACTGCTTGGGTTATATCAGCGTCTATGGCATCGAGCCTGAGAGCATCGATGGCGTATACCAGATTGCCACCTACAACAACCTGCGCTGGCTGAGCGCTACAGTCAACAAGGGCAACACTGGAATCAATGCTGTCATGGTGGATGACATCGACCTCGCTGAGGTTGCAAACTGGATTTCCATTGGCAACAACTCGAATCCATTCACGGGCAACTTCAACGGACAGAACCACAAAATCACGAACTTCAACCAGAGCACTCCAGCCAACTACGGCGGACTCTTCGGTATGGTAAAGGAAGGAAGCGTCAGCAACTTCAGTATCGAGGGAACCCTGATCTGCAACCACCCAATCAATGGTGTCATCGGCGCTTGCGATAATTCACAGATTACCAACGTTCACTCTGCCCTCAACATCGATGCTACCGCATCTGGTCTTACCCATACAGGTGGTATCACAGGTGAAGCCAGCAACTCGACCGTCATCCGCAACTGCTCGTTCAGCGGAACGCTGACAGTCGGCCCAGGCAACAACGACTGCTTTGCAGGTATTGCTGCCTACACCAATACGGGTAGCTTCTACAACTGCGCCAATTACGGAACCATCACGTTCGACAACGCAGGATGTTTTGCAGCTGGTATCTTTGGCTACGTGAACAATGCTAGCTGTGGCGGTATCCACAACTGCTTGGGTGTAGGTAAAATTGAGTACACGGGTGGAACATCTACCTATGCAGGAGCCTTGATTGGATGGCTACGCAACTACAGCTCTGCTGCCTTCGAGACAAGCTTCTGGCTGGCAGACTGCGCTGAGCGTGCATCTGGATCCAACACGTTGTCTACCAACTTCAGTGCAAGTGCTGCTGAGCTGGCAAGCGGTGCCATCTGCTACGCTCTCAACGAGGGACAGGAGACACCTCAGTGGTTCCAGACTCTTGGCGTAGATCCCTACCCCGTTCTCGATCCCACACACGGTTTCGTGAAACGTGCTGAAGACGGCACCTTCTACAATGACGGAACAGCCATCGAAAGCATCAAGACTGACATCCCACAAGACAAGGTCTACACCATCAATGGTATCCGTGTGGAGAAGACCCAGAAGGGCGTATACATCATCAATGGCAAGAAGGTGATGGTGAAGTAGATTCCTCTCTCCTACCTCACGAAAGAGGATAAGGAAGAACATGAAACAGAAAGAAGGCTGCGATGAATCCGTAGCCTTCTTCTTTCTTTTTTAGCCTGCCAGGAACAGGTTGCTATACCTTATTTATTTTTGGAAATAAATCCGTTTCACACGATCGCTGACACCCGTCAGGATTTCGTAAGGTATGGTGCCAACAATATCAGCAAGCACAGAGGGAGGAAGCTCCTCGCCAAAGATAACGACGCTATCGCCCTCCTGACACGATATGTCCGTCACATCAATCATACAGACATCCATGCAGATATTGCCCACATAAGAAGCCCGTTGGCCATTCACCAGGCAATAGGCACGCCGATTACCCAGATAGCGGTCGAGCCCATCGGCATATCCAATGGGGATGCTGGCAATGCGGCTGTCACGATCCAGATAAGTCCTGCGGCTGTAGCCCACGCTCTCACCTGCTGGTACGTCATGAATCTGCAGAATGGTGGTACGCAGGGTGCTCACGTTGTGAATCATCTGATTGGTTCGGCTGTTGATGCCATAGAGTCCAAGCCCCAGCCGCACCATGTCGAGTTGGCGGTCAGGAAAGTGCTCGATGGCAGCACTGTTGCATATATGGCGAAGGATATGATGGGAGAAGGCTGCCTGCAGAAGAGTGCTGCCTTGGAGGAAAAGCTCATACTGATGGGCGCTGAACTCGTCGAAATCGTCGTTGTCGCTTCCCACGAAATGAGAAAAGACGGAACGGGGGATGACTGCCGTCTGGTGGTGAAGCCGTTCTATCAAGCGAGGCATGTCCTTCAGCGGGTCGAAACCCAGGCGATGCATACCCGTATCGAGCTTGATGTGGACAGGAAAATTCGTGACGCCCTCCTTCTCAGCTGCCTGGACAAGAGCTTCCAGCAGACGGAAGCTATACACTTCAGGCTCCAGTCCATACTGGAAAAGTGTGTGGAAGGAACTCATCTCTGGATTCATGACCATAATGCTGCCTGTGATGCCCGCACGACGCAATTCCACGCCCTCGTCTGCAACCGCCACAGCCAGATAATCAACCCTGTGCTCCTGCAGCGTCTTTGCTATCTCAATCGCCCCTGCTCCATAGGCACTTGCCTTCACCATGCAGATTATCTTGGTATCAGGGCGCAAGAACGAGCGATAGTAATTCAGGTTCTCCACCACAGCGCCCAGGTTCACCTCGAGAATGGTTTCATGCACTCGCTTAACGAGTAAATCCGTGATGTCGTCGAAGTGGAACGAGCGGGCTCCTTTGATGAGGATAAGCTGGTCGCGAAGTTCATCCAGAAGTCCGTGCTGGAGCAAAGCCTGCGTGTCAGCAAAGAAATCGCATTGGGCATCGAGTTCGCTGAAACATGCTTTGTATTGGCTGATGGAGGGCCCCACAGCCACCAAACGGTCGATACCTCTGCTCTCGAGAAGTTTGACCACATGTGTATAGAGCATCATTGGGGGAACTCCACTCTGCAAGATGTCGCTGAGAATGAGGGTACGCGTGCGGCCTTGCCCTTCAGGACGACGGCTCATGAAATCGAGGGCGATGTCCAGACTGTTGAGATCGCTATTGTAGGAGTCGTTTATCAGCGTGCACTGGTTTCGTCCCTCCAGGACCTGAAGCCTCATAGCCACAGGTTCCAGATGAGCCAGACGTTGCTGGATGACCTCCTCCTTCATGCCCAGATAGCGGCAAACGGTAGCCACAATCTCGCGATTGTCGCTCAAGGCGTCTCCCTTGTGGTGCCAAGGAATCAGCTCACCAGAGAAGTCCAGCTGCGCGACACAATCTGCCACCAGCTGATCATCAGCAGGATAGATGAGGGCTCTCGCATCATGGAAGAGGACGAGCTTTTCCATACACTTCTGCCTCATGCTCTCGAAATTCTCCTGATGGGCTGAACCCAAGCAGGTGAAGACTCCAATCGTCGGCTGGATGATGCGCTGCAGGGCCTGCATCTCGCCAGGCTGGGAGATGGCAGCCTCGAAGACTCCTATCTCGGACTGATGCCACAGCCCCCAGATGCTGAGAGGAACGCCTATCTGGGAATTGAAGCTGCGAGGGCTGCGCGTTACTGTGTAGTCGGGCGACAGCATCTGATAGATCCACTCTTTGACGGTAGTCTTTCCGTTGCTGCCTGCGATGCCTATCACTGGGATGTCGAAGGACTCGCGATGACGCTCTGCCAGCCGCTGAAGGGCCTGCAAGGAATCAGGGACCAACAGGAAGACTGCATCAGGGAAATCACCCTCAGGGACGCTCTCGACCACAAAACTGCGGACTCCCCGCTGGTAAAGATCCGGCACGAAACGATGTCCATCGCCCCGCTGAGTACGGATGGCAAAGAAAAGGGTGGACTCAGGAAAACAAAGACTGCGGCTGTCCGTCAGCAACCAGTCAATTTCCTGATCATGCCTCCCTATTTGGTGAGCTCCTGTCAGAGCTGTTATTTCAGATATCTTGTACATTCTATTACTGTTTCATGACGTGTTGAGTTCGAAAAGACAACGTGTTGAGTTTGCGGTTTCAACGTGTTGAGTTCGACGATTCAACGGGTTGACTTTTTCATCTCATCTAAGTGATTCCATATTTCGTTTTCAACGCCTCCAGCCGCTCCTTTGCAGATTGCTGGAAATGAATTGCTTGAGGAGAATCCGGATGAATGGGGCGATGAGCCAGGTCCCTGCGAATCGGCTCGTATTCCTTCAGGTATTGCTGCAATTCAGCATCCATCAGATTCTCCACCATGCGCTGCCAAATATAATCGACCGCCTGGGGGCTAGGGTGCAGCATATCAGAGGCATAGAAGCGATAGTCTCGAAGCTCGTCCATAATGATCTCGTAGGCAGGGAAATAGCAGACGGTAGAGGGAAACCTTTGACACAGTTCATCCACAGCGAGGAGAAGCGTGGATTTGGCTATCTGACTCTGATGGAATCCGTATTTGGCATATCGGTATGGACTGACTGTCAGCACGATACGCACCTGAGGACTGGCCTTCTGAAGCAGCAGGACGATTTCCTCCAAGGCAGCGACACATTCGCTGAGAGAGAGGCGAGCCTCATCGAAGAGTCTGCCAGGCTGCTTATGGCAATTGCTGACCAGCAGATTCCCTTCCTTCAAGCGGTAGCAGACATGGGTGCCCAGCGTGAGAAACACATTCCGCGCCCTGCGAAGCCCCTCGCCCAACAGCATGAAGGCACCCTCGACCACCTCGCGGCATTCCTGCTCAGACGAGCCACCCAATTGGGTATCGGCAAGCCAGCAGCGCCACTCTCCATCTGCTTGGAAGAGGGGCAACACATCAGGTCGCAACGCCTGACGCACCACCTCGAGGATACTGGCTGGATTATAGAGGACTCCCAACGGGTTGACAATGGCAGGAAGACCATAATCGAGGAATCGATGTCCCACGTTCTCAGCAAAGCAAGAACCCAAGAAAACACTCTCATCACGCAGGGTGAGAAGTGGATTCCACACAGGTACATCCACCAAGGTTCGAAACAGATATGGGGTGCTCATCAGACACTAAAAGCATTTTTTCTACCGCAAAATTACGAACTTCCACGAAATATATGTAATTTTGCAGCGCGAAAATGTAATATTGAAGTGAAAAAAAAACGCCTCGAACTACTAAACGACATACATTTGCCAGCAGACTTGCGTTCCTTGCCGCTGGAGAATCTGCCTGAAGTGTGCGATGAGTTGCGCCAATCACTGATAAACACCCTAGCCGACAACCCAGGCCATTTTGCCAGCAGTCTTGGTGTGGTGGAGCTTACTGTTGCTCTCCACTACGTCTTCGACACGCCCTACGACCGCATCGTATGGGATGTGGGGCATCAGGCTGGTGGACACAAGATACTGACAGGAAGGCGAGAGAAGTTCGACACTTACCGTCATCTGCACGGCCTTCGCCCGTTCCCCTCCCCTGAAGAAAGCGAATACGACACCATCACTTGCGGTCATGCCTCCAACAGCATCTCTGCAGCACTGGGGATGGCCGTAGCTGCCAGGAAGAATGGCGAGGAGAATCGGCACGTGGTGGCTGTGATTGGCGATGGGAGCATGAGCGGTGGACTGGCATACGAAGGACTCAACAACGTCAGCAGCACGCCCAATGACCTGCTGATAGTGCTCAACGACAACAACATGAGCATAGACCGCAGTGTGGGAGGCATGAAGCATTATCTGCATCAGCTCCACACGAGCAGTACCTACAATCATGTGCGTTTCGTGGCTGCCCAACACCTGTTCAAATGGGGCTTGCTCAACGAGAACCGCCGCAACCGCATCATTCGATTCAACAACAGCCTGAAATCCCTGCTGAACAACCAACAGAACATCTTCGAGGGTATGAACATCCGCTATTTCGGTCCTCAGGACGGACACAACGTGATAGAATTGGTTCAGACCTTGCGAAGCATCTGCAACATGAAGGGTCCGAAACTTCTTCATGTCCACACGGTGAAAGGCAAAGGATTCAAGGCTGCAGAGAAGAATCCCATCGAGTTTCACGCCCCAGGAAAGTTCAACCCTGAAACAGGAGAGCGCATCAAAGTCAACACAGACGGCATGCCACCCAAATATCAGGATGTCTTCGGACACACATTGCTGGAGCTGGCTGAAAAGAATCCCAAGATCATGGGTGTAACGCCTGCCATGCCCACAGGTTGCAGCATGAACATCATGATGAAGGCTATGCCAGAGCGAACTTTCGACGTAGGAATCGCAGAAGGACACGCTGTAACCTTCTCCAGCGGACTGGCTACGGAAGGACTGCTTCCTTTCTGCAACATATATTCTTCCTTCGCTCAACGAGCCTATGACAACATCATCCACGACGTGGCCATCAGCAGACTCAATGTGGTTCTTTGTCTGGACAGAGCAGGTGTCGTGGGCGAGGATGGACCAACGCATCATGGAGCCTTTGACTTGGCCTTCCTTCGTCCCATACCCCACCTGACCATCAGCAGCCCCATGAATGAGCATGAATTACGTCATTTGATGTACACCGCCCAACTGCCAGAGAAGGGACCTTTCGTAATCCGTTACCCTCGCGGACGTGGCGTACTGGTCGATTGGGAATGTGAGATGGAGGAAATCCCTGTGGGAAAGGGACGCCTTATTCACGAAGGAAAAGACCTGGCAATCCTAACCATCGGCCCTATTGGCAACACGGCAGAGGAAGCTATTGCTGAGGCAGAAAAAGAAGGATTGAGCATCGCTCACTACGACATGCGATTCCTGAAACCCTTGGATGAAGAGATTCTGGAAAAGGTGGGACATTCATTCAAGCACATCATTACTGTGGAGGATGGAGTGCGCACGGGTGGACTGGGAAGTGCCGTAATAGAATACATGCAGGATCATGGAGTGGAAAACAGTGTCATCCGCTTGGGCTTGCCAGATGAATTCGTGGAGCACGGCACCATCTCTGAGCTTCACCACATAGTAGGCATCGACAAGGAAGGAATCCTACAAGCCATCCACACTTCACTAAACAAGAATTGAGAAGAGGAGAACTGAAAAATGAAAATCGTGATTGCTGGCGCTGGAGCCGTTGGAACCCACTTGGCAGAACTGCTTTCCAAAGAAGATCAGGACATCATCCTGATTGACGAGAATCCAGAGAAGACCGCCTTCCTGGCCGATAGCGGAAACTATGACCTGATGACGCTGAATGTTCCTCCCACAAGCATAACAGGTCAGAAAGAAGCTGGTGTGCCCCACGCCGACCTTTTTATTGCCGTCACTCCTGAGGAATCATGCAACATCACGTGCTGTATGCTGGCTCATACGCTGGGAGCCAAGAAGACAGTGGCACGCGTGGATAATTCAGAATACGTGCAACCGCAATATCAGGAGTTCTTCAGGAAGATGGGAATCGACTCAGTCATCTATCCTGAGATTCTGGCTGCTGAGGAAATCGTGGAGGGACTGAAACGCTCGTGGGTCCGACAGTATTGGGAAGTCCACGGAGGAGCCTTGATTATGCTGGGCATCAAACTGCGCGAAGAATCAAAGGCGCTCTATGGCAAACCTCTGCGTGAACTGTGCAAGCCAGGTACTCCCTACCATATCGTATTGATCAAGCGAGACGACAACACAATCATCCCAGGAGGTAATGACGAGCTGAAGAATGGCGACATCGCCTATTTCATGACAACACGCAAAGAGATAGCCAACATACGAAAACTTGTTGGCAAGGAGAACTATGCTGAAGTGAAAAACGTCATGATTATGGGTGGAGACAAAACCACTGTGCATGTGGTCCATCGCAAACCTGACTACATGAATATGCGTGTGATAGAGCAAAGCAGTGAACGCTGTGACCGACTCTCTGAATTGCTGGAGGATGATGACGTGATGATTTTCAATGGTGACGGACGCGATACGAGTGTGTTGGTCGACGAAGGAATCCGCGATTGTCAAGCATTTGCCGCATTGACCTCAGAGACTGAGACCAATATCCTGGCATGCCTGACTGCCAAACGAATGGGTGTCAGAAAGACGGTGGCTATGGTGGAGAATATGGACTACGTGAACATGGCAGAAAAACTGGATATTGGAACCATCATCAACAAGAAGACGATTGCTGCCAGCCATATCTACCAGATGATGCTCAACACTGATGTGGCCAACGTGAAGTGTCTGACGATTGCCGATGCCGATGTGGCAGAATTCATTGCTGGTGAGGGAAGTCTGATCACCCAAGGTCTCGTCAAGGACCAGTACCTGCCCAGCGGTGTCACTCTGGGTGGCTTGGTTCGCGATGGCGTGGGATATCCCATCTATGGCAACACGCAGATTATGGCAGGAGACAGTGTGGTTGTCTTCAGCAAGAGTACATTGATAAAGAAATTGGATCGCTACTTTTGCAAGCCCACGTCAGCTATCAATCGCATTATATCCTCTCTAACCCATTGATACGGACCGCAAGAACGGAATCCTGAACTTTTTCGCAACATGTCCTCAATGGGGCCTTGGCTGTGCTGATAGCTGGCCAATTCATTCTGCCGCTGCACACTGTGGCACGACAAATTATTAATCTCCCTCTCGCGCTCCTTCCTCAATATAGCGCAAACAGGCATCAGCAAAGGCATCACGACACCTGAGAAGAGTCCATGTCCCTGCATATAGAGGTATGCTGTATCTGGAGTAAGCCCCATCTGCAACAATTCTTCGCGAAGGGGAGCATACGAATCTTTGGCTTTGACAAACTTTCTCTGAAGCCAAGCTATCTTGTGGTTCACCTTACGACGGATAAATTCAAGCGTCCTTTCAGGATGATACACATTCACCTCACGCGATGAAACAGTATCCACAAAATCAGTAATGGTGAAAGAGTTGTAGACGTCATGTCGACAACACCAAACATTCCAGACCAGCAAGGGCCAAATGATTTCACTGAACTCCTTCATGTAAGCCACGAAATCCAATATCTGTCTGTCGTTCAAGGTACTCATTACACAACTGGAATGAAGACTTGGGGCATAGCACTGATAATTCTCGATGGCGTATACATAGGTATGGATGACATAAGGATTCTTGCAGATAAGTTTGCTCACTTCTGTTTTTCCTTGCATAAGCCAATCGTAATCGGCATCCACACAAGCTATCATACATTCTCCCAGCGAGGGGCCTAACCTGTTCATCAAGGCTTTCTTCTTTCCTTTGCCAAGATTGGTACGGCTGGGCAGCATGACTTCAAAGTATAGCGTATCTGACTCAAATTCCTGCAACACACTACGCCAGAAGAAGACATCATCATAGCTTTCCACATAAGCGACAATGCGTCGGCGCGAGTTCTTGGGCTTCAACCGGTTGGCAGAAGCGATGTAGTCAGAATTCAGATTGTCCTGAAGTCGTTTTCCCATATCAGAATCGATTAGGATTAGAATGACACGTTCACATTAGCTGACTATGATATCTTCCACATCAGTCACACAATCGGCCCACCCATCCATGATGACAGCTGGACTGTGGGTAGTCATGACAATCTGAGTATTTGGATTCAGGTCACGAATGATACCTATCAAACGCTGTTGCCACTCCACATGAAGGCTGACCTCTGGCTCATCCAGGAAAAGCACACAGGATTTCTTGTTTTGCACAAGTACGGTCAGCAGGATAATGAGCATCTGCTTTTCCCCGCTGGAAAGTTTGTAAGGAGAAATCACCTCGCCCAACGATTGGAAACAGATTTCATTCATCTTCCTTTCTATCTTCTTGCCCGTATCCTTGAAAAGGCTGTCCACCAAGTCCAAGAAACGAGTCTTCTCGAGAGCCAAGTCCTGAGCTTTCTGTTGAGCGTCAGAACCCTGCTGGGTCAGGACTTCCACCATACGGTTGCTCAGATTGACCTGATAATCCAGGTACTGGCGTTGCAATTGATAAAGATGGAAATCCAGTTCCGTGTTGAGTTCTGCGTCAGTTACCCGATTGAGGAAGTCGCTCGAGAGGGTGGGACGATCGAAAGAGCGGATGATATCGAAATCAACGCCTGTTGCATCCTCAGGATAGAATTTCAACCTCACGCCACCCAATTCACGCTCCAGCTTGTTGATGCTCAGCAACTGTTTGACCACTCGATTGAGGATGGTACTCTTGCCCACTCCATTCACGCCACTTAGGATATTGACATCAGGACGCAAATCCCAGACCACATGTTTCTGTCCATTCCATAGAGCATCTATCTCTATCTGCTGAATGTACTTGCCCACTTTCTGTACCATTGCTAAATGTATTAAATAAGTAACCCTGTTTCAACGCAAAGATAAAGAATCTTCACCAATTATGCAAATATTTTCACTTTCTCTCAAAAAAAAGAGTTAATTTTGCAATCATGATTCAAGAATTGGTCAAACAACGCAGTCTGTTGTTGAAGGAATACGAACACGAACGCCAACAATTCCAGCGCATGACGGAGAACATGGGGGTACGCCGCCGTGTAAAGAGCGGACTATGCTGGTTCCCGTTGCGTGTAGGCCGCAGTTTTTTCAATTCTTTGGATCAATTGGTTCTCGAGGTGGAACGTATCGAGGACACGGAAGTGGAGCATCAGTTTGAGCCTGGAAAGCCTGTCACTTTCTTTCAGCAGGATGCCTCTGAAATGCTTCACTACATGCGCTTTGTGGGACAAATCAGTTTTGTCGAGGAGAATCGCATGGTCATCATTATGCCCAACTCAGATGCAGCAGTACAGGTGCAGAATGCCGACAGAGTGGGCGTACAACTCTATCTCGACGAATACACCTACCGCCTGATGTTTGATGCGCTAGACCGTGTTCTTAATGCGAAGGAAGGGCGGCTGGCAGAATTGCGCGACATCATCCACACTCAGGCTCCTCTCCACAAGTTTACCTTCTACCCCGTTCGCTTCCCCTGGCTCAATCCATCGCAGGAAGCTGCAGTCAACGAAGCTTTGTGGGCAAAGGATGTTGCTGTCGTTCATGGTCCTCCAGGAACAGGCAAGACAACCACTTTGGTGGAGGCAATCTACGAAACGTTGCGACGCGAGCCTCAAGTGCTTGTGTGTGCTCAGAGCAATATGGCTGTCGACTGGATCAGCGAGAAACTGACAGACCGTGGAGTGAATGTCCTGCGGATTGGCAATCCTACCCGAGTGACGGACAAGATGTTGGCAGACACTTACGAAAGGAGATTCGAGGCACATCCAGCATACACACAATTATGGAGCATCCGCAGAGCAATCCGCCAACTTTACGATAATCCTCAAGGCAATCGTGACAATCGTCATCAAAAGATTGCCCGACTGAAGGAGAGAGCCACTGAACTCGAATACCAGATCAACGATAGCCTTTTCAACGAGGCACGTGTCATCTCGTGCACCTTGACAGGTAGCGCACATCATCTGCTCGTGGGACGCAAGTTTGGTACTCTTTTCATCGACGAGGCAGCACAAGCCCTGGAAGCCAGTTGCTGGATAGCCATCCAGAAGGCCGACCGCGTCATCCTGGCTGGCGATCATCGCCAATTGCCTCCCACCATCAAGTGCCTCGAGGCAATCCAGGGTGGGCTGGACCATACGCTCATGCAACAGATTGTGGAGAACAAGCCTGCTTGTGTCAGTCTGCTGACCGTCCAATACCGCATGTGCGATGCTATCATGCAGTTTCCCAACCATGAGTTCTATGGTGGCCAACTCACCAGCGACCCTAGCGTGAAGTATCGCAGCATCCTCGATTGGGATACCGCCATCGAATGGATAGACACGCCAGACGAGGCTGAATACCTCGAGAACCAGGCCGACGACAGTACGAGTCGCCAGAACCCTGCAGAAGCAGCACTTACGATTCAGACGCTGAAGAACTATTTCGACAAGATAGGTCGCGACCGCATTCTCTACGAGCGTCTCGATGTAGGGCTCATCAGTCCTTACAAGGGGCAAGTCCGACTGCTGCGACAACTCGTCAAGCGCGACTCCTACTGGAAACCTTTCCGCCATCTGATCACCATCAATACGGTCGATGGATTCCAAGGGCAGGAGCGCGATATCATCGTCATCAGCATGGTACGCAGCAATGAGTCTGGTCAAGTGGGCTTCCTGCGCGACTTGCGACGCATGAACGTTGCCATCACTCGTGCTCGAATGAAACTTATCCTGATCGGACATCAAGCCACCCTCTGCCGCCATCCCTTCTATCGCCGGTTGCAGGAGTATGCAGAGAAGGTGGAGAACTACGAGATTATATAAACATTGATACTACCTAACCTATTAACCAACAATTCAAACAGTATGAACAGAAGAGATTTTATGAAAACCAGCATGGCAGGCGCAGCCGCCATAGCTATCCCTTCGGGCATGCAAGCTCACGCAGCACCTCTCGAGCTTCCTGCAGCTGAAGAAAAGAGTGGCAAGAATTCCACAATCAAGAAAGAAGTTGATGACGACAAGTTCAAAATCAGCATGGCAGGCTATACCTTCGTGAAATTCGACATCGACACCACCCTAGCCTTCCTGAAGAAGCTGGACGTTCACTATCTATGCATCAAGGACTTCCATCTCCCACTCGACAGCAACGAGCAGAAGATAGCCGAATTCAAAGCTAAACTGAAGGCTGCCGACGTGACAGGTTACGGCGTAGGCCCCATCTACATGAAGAACGAGCAGGAAGTGGATCGAGCCTTTGCTTATGCAAAACGTGTGGGAGTCGACTTGATTGTGGCTGTACCCGGATACCTCGATGACCAGAAGGTGCCACACTACGACATCCTCGATTATGTTGAGAAAAAGATTCAGGAATACAACTTCCGAGTGGCCATCCACCTGCATGGACCCGACATGAACCTCTACCCCGATGCCACTGAGATATGGAACAACGTGAAGGATCGCGATCCTCGTCTGGGAATGTGTCTCGACATTGGTCACAACCTGCGCTTTGGCAGCGATTCCCTCAAGGACCTGCAGCGCTACAAAAGCCGTGTCTTCGACATCCATTTGAAGGATGTTACGGGGCCCAACAAGGCTGGCCATGCCATCGAATTGGGGCGCGGCATCATCGACTTCCCCAAATTCATGAAAGTGCTTCGCAAGACGGGTTACTCTGGTGCCGTAAGTCTGGAGTATGAGAAGAACATGAGCGACTCCTTCAACGAGATAGCCGAAAGCATTGGCTACTTCAGGGGAGTGCAGTATGCAACCAAAGTATAGGGCATCACAGGAACAAACTTTTCAAGGCTCACGCTCAATTGCGCGGGCCTTTTTTGCATTGTAAACCGGGTATTTCAAAAAATCTTGCGTCCACCCAAAAATGTCTTGCCCAAAGTCTTCCTACCTCAGATTCAACACGTTGATTCCTCAAAGTCAACACGTTGTGTCATTGGAAAGAACTGCATGTCTCCTCCCCACCTTATCGTCCGATCAGGAAGATGGCTGGGATTTTGCTGAGGTCAGGAAGTTGGATCCGCTTCCATTCCTGGATTGTATGGGTACGGATGTACTCGTCGGACGTAGTGATGCCAGCCGCCACACATAGACGGGTTTGGGGACGGAGGGAACGAAGGATAGTGTCGAACATTTTGCGGTTGCGATAGGGTGTCTCGATGAGAAGCTGCGTCTGGGACTCATTCCAAGCTCGAGACTCCAAAGCTTTCAATTTCTTTGCCCTATCTGCCTCATCCACTGGGAGATAGCCATTAAAGGCGAAACTTTGTCCGTTGAGACCACTTGCCATCACAGCCATTATCATGCTGCTGGGTCCTACGAGTGGAATGACACGGAAACCTTTGTGTTGAGCCATCGCAACGACCTCCGCCCCAGGATCAGCTACCGCAGGACACCCTGCCTCGCTGATAACACCCACAGGAAAACCTTGCTGGAGAGGCTTCAGATAGGAAGCAAACTGATCGGTCTGGGCATGCTTTCCCATCTCGTAGAAGGTGGAGTCGTCGATGGGGAATTCATGGTCCACCAGACGCAGGAAACGACGGGCAGACCGCACATTCTCCACAATGAAATGGCGGATGCCAAGAATGACATCGTGATTGTAGGCTGGAAGAACCTGACTGACAGGCGTTTCGCCCAACGTGACAGGTATCAGATAAAGTGCAGTTTCCATCAAGGACAGAAGAGGTTATTCCACGAAACTCTCGAGCAACTTCACCTCATTGTCAGGAACGATGGTCACTTTCTTCGTGCTGGCTGGAACCACAGCAGACTCGCCTGCATGGAGGAACATTCCGTGCCCCTCTGAATCGAGGAAGCAGCACTCTCCGCTCAGACACATGTAGACGCGGAAGGAATCTGTCTCGTCGCACTCGCGGGAATAGGGAGCATCCAACTTCAATTCATTGGTGGTAAAGAAAGGACTGCTGACAAGCTCTGTGATTGCATTACGCTTCTCTGTATACTGCACCTTGGGATCTTCTGTGATATCAGCAAAATTGATAGCTTCGAGGGCCAGCTCAGTATGCAATTCGCGCAAGTTGCCATTACGATCTCGACGCAGATAGTCATAGATGCGATAGGTGACATCGCTGGTTTGCTGAATCTCAGCAATCACCATGCCTGCTCCGATTCCATGAACACGACCTGCAGGGATATAGAAGCAGTCTCCTGGATTGACACCAACCTTGTTGAGGTCGTCCTCGATGCTTCCGTCTGCCACTTTCTGGGCATAATCAGCAACCTCTGTTCGTTGGCGGAATCCTGCAATGAGCTGACTGCCACGATCAGCATCCACGACATACCACATCTCGTTTTTACCCATCTTACCATGACGGCGCTGGCTGAGCTGATCATCTGGATGCACCTGGATGCTCAAGTCCTGGCGAGCATCGATGAACTTGATGAGCAGAGGGAAATCATTGCCGAAGCGCTCGTAATTCTTTTTTCCCACGAAGTCGGCTCCATATTCCTCGAGGACTTGAGGAAGTGTCATACCTCGACAACTGCCACTCAGAACAACAGACTCAGAACCTTTCACAGCAGAGACGACCCAAGTCTCTGAACCCCACAAAGTGGGTTTGAATATAGGGTTGAATTTCAGTATCTCCATTTACGATAGATTTAATTTATTTGAATTCATGCGCAAAGGTAAGCAAAATCTCACGGATGGACAAAAAAAACGTGGATTTGCATCGTTAAAGAAATACAATGAGAAAAGGAAAAGAGATGCTTTCTCCCTGATAATCTGCATGATAACGGACAGATTCCCTAAAATGAAGGAAACTGTCCGCTATCATCAGAACTGACATGAGAGTTCAGCTTTGGCTTATAGACAGGAAAAGTCGCCCGCCATAGAACTTTACTTCACGAACTTGGAAGATATCAGATACTGGGCACTCGCCTGCACGCGCTCCAGCTGATGGCCACTGCCAATATCCTCAACCTCAACGAAATACGTCTTCTGGCCATTTGCGTAGAAATGCTTGAAGATTTGCTCGAAATTCATCATTCCGCTTTGGCCCAATACCAAACGGTCCTTGATGTGAAGAAGCTGGATTCGCGTTGGATACTTATCAATCCACTCGACAGGGTCCTGACCTCCCATCACTGTCCAATAGACATCCAACTCGATGGCTACCTTATCAGGATCCGTCTCTGTGATGAAGACTTCCTCTATCTGGCGGCCATCACGCGCATGACGATCTGTGTTGACATTGCTTCCTCCAGCTGTCACCCGTCCAAACTCACGGTCGTGATTGTGGTAGCCCCACTGCATGCCATACTTCTTGCTGATCTCGCCAGCCACATTGTAAACTTCGGCCACCGCCTGAGCATCCTCCAAACTATTGATGCCTGGCAAGCCAGGTTGCACGATGTAAGGCATCTCGAAAACAGCATGGTCCTCGCAGGCTTTCTTCCAGAAATCGCTAATCTTGCTTAGGGTAGCCTTGCCATACTTCTCACCACGATCCAAACGAGGATTCATGTGGGAGCTCATGACACGCAAGCCTGCATCGTCCACCATTTTCTTATACTCGGCCATAGGAACTCCACTCACCTTTCCATTGCCATCATAGCCAGCCAGCTCCAGGTCGGTATAGCCTGCATCATGCAATTTCTTCAACACTTCGGCCATTTTACCATCCTTGGTCAACTCTGGCCCTAAAGAGTAAGTCTGCAATCCCAAAGTCTTACCTTTGGCTGCCTTGTTTTTCTTCACTGCTGTGGCAGAGAACGCCAATTCAGGTACGAGCATGCCTCCCACAGTAAGGAGGGATGCACCTTTCAAAAAATCTCTTCTGCTTGTCATATTCATATATCAATTTAGAAGGTTAGAAAATTTCATTCCGTATGAGGTAAACGATCAAACGTATGATGTCGAAGTACATAATATTGCCAAAGAAGGCTGAAGGAAGATTGAACAGGTTTATCAACATGAACGGTAGCATGAAGATTACGCTCACGGTCAGCCTGGAAACCTGACTTCATCCGACAGAAATCCCTTCGTCCCCTCCACACAGCCAGAAAGCTTGAGAACTGCCCTTGGAGCAAGAGGTGCAGGGATGCCAAAGCATCAAGCCAGAAACGCCATCGCATGACAGAATGGAGGGTTTCATTGGGCAGGTTCTTATAGAGAAGCAACAGGTTGTTGCGGAAATTCAGATAGGTCTTACGCGGGCTCTCTTTGGGCAAGGTGCCTCCACCCAGATGATATACCACACTCTGAGGGATACAAACCACATCGTAACCTCTGCTGCGGATTCGCCAGCACAAATCAATCTCTTCCTGATGAGCGAAGAAGCGGCCATCCAATCCACCCACCTGCCAATAGACAACACTTCGAATCAGCAAAGCTGCCCCTGTGGCCCACGAGACAGTAACAACATCATCATACTGGCCTTTATCTGGCTCCACATCGCCCAACAAGCGACCGCGGCAGTAGGGATAGCCAAAACGGTCGATGTAGCCCCCTGAAGCTCCTGCATACTCCAACGATTCAGGAGCCCACTCGCAACGTAATTTGGGCTGACAGGCAACAATCTGAGGATGGGAATCCAGATAGACGAGCATCGTCTGGAGCCAGCCAGGGGTGACACGCACATCGTTGTTGAGCAAAAGATAATACTCTGCCTCCACCTGACGCAAAGCTTGGTTATACCCTTCAGCAAAGCCGTAATTCTGGTCGAGAAGAATGCGGCGAACAGAAGGGAACTCTGTCTCGAGCAGCATGATTGAGTCATCCATGCTGGCATTATCAGCCACGATGATGTCTGCCTCTGGCGTATACTCCAAGACGGAAGGGAGGAATCGACGAAGCATACTGGCACCATTCCAATTAAGAATGACGACCGCTACCCTTGCCTTCTTTGAAAATGTCTCACTCATACGATTTCTCCCATTAAAGCATACCTGTCAGCGCTGAAATCTCCCAAACGAACGGGAACAATCACGTTGTCTGGTTGGTCTGCTGAGACGTGCAGCTCTACCTTAATATAATTATCCGTAAACCCATACATGACGCATCGCCTGCGACTCCGTTCAAGAAGAACTGGGCGCGTAGTACCCATGAAGCGACGGTAAAAATCATGCAACTTCCTATCGCTTAACTGCAGAATCTGCTGGCTGCGACGATGTTTCTCCTCAGGTCGAACCTGATGAGGTATCTTCAGGGCCTGCGTACCTGGCCGCTCACTATAGGAAAAGACGTGATACTGCGATATATCCAACTGCTCCATGAAGTCTCGAGCCTCAGAAAACAACTCATCCGTCTCACCGCGTGTACCCACAATCACATCCACCCCAATAAAAGCATCAGGTATCAACTCGTGAATACGATCCACCTTGCTGGCAAAAAGAGCCGTGTCATAGCGGCGATGCATCAAGCGAAGCACCTCGTCGGAACCACTCTGGAGAGGCACATGGAAATGGGGCATGAAAGCACGGCTCCTGGCACAGAACTGAAGCACCTCATCTGTCAGAAGGTTGGGTTCAATGCTGCTGATGCGAAAGCGATCGATCCCCTCCACAGCATCCAGCGATTGAATCAAGTCCAAGAAGTTCTCGCCTGTGGTACGGCCAAAATCACCAATGTTGACGCCTGTGATGACAATCTCGTGCCCTCCCTGACTGGCAACATGCTGAGCCTGCTCCACCATAGAGGCGATACTGCCGTTTCGACTTCTGCCACGAGCCATAGGAATCGTGCAATAGGTGCAGTAGTAGTCGCAACCATCCTGAACCTTCAGGAAATAGCGGGTGCGATCTCCACATGCGCAACTGGGCACGAAAGTACGGATATCCGCAGTCTTCACCGTGTGGAACTCATGGGCAGCCAATGCGCGCTCCTCTGGCATCATTTCCAAACGCTCTGCAATATAGCGCAAGATATCGCCCTTCTGCTCTGAGCCCAACACCAGATCTACTCCATCCAAATCAGCAACCTGCTGAGGTTTCAGCTGGGCATAGCACCCCATGACAACCACCAAAGCTCCAGGATGCAGGCGCACCATGCGGCTGATGGCCTGACGACACTTATGATCGGCCACCTCAGTCACACTGCAGGTATTCACGATGCAGATGTCAGCAATTTCTCCTTTGCGAACAGGCTCAATACCCGCTTGCTGCAACTGCTGACTCACGCTGCTGGTCTCTGCGAAATTGAGTTTACAGCCCAGCGTGAAATAGGCGGCTTTCAATCCTTGGAACTGATACATAATGCAAAGATAATGCAAAATTGGCAATTATGCAAACTGAAGAGATTTTTGAGAAAAATATAAACAGTTGATTTACAAAACCTTAACAAAAAAGATGAAAAAAAGATGAAAAAATATTCTCGAAAAAAAGAACATCGTATCGAAAAAGTGCGTACATTTGCACCGTTTTAATAAGCAATTGATTGTTTTACAGATTAAAAAGCAAAAGAAAATGAAAAAGTTAGCATTTTTGTTCGCAGCTGTAGTAGCTGTATCATTCGCTTCTTGTGGCAACAAGGCAGAGCAGACCAATTGCTCTGAGGAATGCGACACTGTAGCAGTTGAAGAGGTTGTTGAGACCGTTGACACTGCTGCTGTTGATACCGTTGACACTGCTGCTGTTGATACCGTTGCTGCTCCTGAAGCTGAATAATTAGCGGACAAAAACAGTCTTATGTGTGGGTTGTATCTCTGGATGCAACCCATTTTTGTTTCCTTTTCTCTCCTACCCTATCACCCCACCAGACGACTTCCACTTTTCAACACGTTGAAACCGCTGACTCAACACGTTGAAACCGCCAACTCAACACGTTGAAACCATAAGGACAAAAAAGAAAGAGGCATGATAAGATTCATGCCTCTTTACCTTATAATTATTCGCTAATGGATTATTCCTCTTCAGCAGGAGCAGCCTCTACTGCAGGAGCTGGCTCTTCAGCGGGAGCAGCAACAGGAGCCTCACCACCTTCAGCAACAACTGTGAAAGGTACTTGAGCAGCAACTTCCTTGTGCAGCTTAATCGTTGCAACATGCTCACCAACGGACTTAACGTCTTTCACAACGATAATCTTGCGGTCGATATCGAAGCCCAGCTTCTTAAGCTCGTCAGCAATCTGCAAACTGTTTACGCTACCATAGATAACACCCGTTGAGCTGACTTTGGTACTGATGGTCAGAGATACAGCATTCAGTTTCTCTGCCAAAGCCTCAGCATCAGCCTTAATCTTAGCCAACTTGACAGCTTTCTGCTTCAGTTCCTCGGCCAACTGCTTCTTGGCGCTCTCAGATGCAATGACACCTTTGCCAAAAGGAATCAGATAGTTACGTCCGTAACCAGGCTTTACGTTTACGATGTCATTCTTGTAACCCAAGCCAACAACGTCTTCTTTCAGTATAATTTCCATATCTAATCCTCCTTTTGTTTTACTTCATCAAATCAGTTACGAAGGGCAGCAAAGCCAAGTGACGGGCACGCTTAACAGCCTGAGCGACACGACGCTGATACTTTAATGAGGTACCAGTGATGCGGCGAGGCAGAATCTTGCCCTGCTCATTCAAAAACTTCTTCAAGAATTCAGGATCCTTATAATCGATATACTTGATACCACTCTTCTTGAAACGGCAGTACTTTTTCTTCTTTGTATCGATAGCGGGAGCTGTCAAATAACGAATTTCTGATTGCTGTGCCATACCTTAAGCCTCCTTACTTGATTTGTTGTTTCTTCTCTTCTCAGCATACTCTGCTGCGTACTTCTCCATCTTTACGGTCAGGTAACGAAGTACTTTCTCATCACGACGGTAAGCAGTCTCCAACTTCTTGATAGTCTGAGGTTCTGCGTTGAACTCAATAAGTTCATAGAAACCCGTTGACTTCTTCTGGATGGGGTAAGCCAGCTTCTTCAAGCCCCAGTTCTCCTCGCTGATAATTTCAGCGCCCTCTTTGGTGAGAACGTCTTTGAACTTGTTTACCGCTTCCTTCATCTGATCATCAGACAAAACGGGAGTTAAAATGAAAACGGTTTCGTATTGATTCATAATACGTTAAATTGGTTAATAAATTGATAATTTTGCAAAATGCGGTGCAAAGGTACAAAAAATATATCATTCTGCAAGTGTATAGAGCAAATAATTTTTCTGTGTTGCGACCATTTTCATGTAGGGGATGCAGGCTGTTTGCTGATTTCTGAGAAAAAAGGGGAGCAAACCATCCATTTTCTTCCACTTTCTTATGCGAAGAGATGAAGGTGAGGGATCTGGGAAGGAGGGGGTTGCTTGCAAAATCATCTGAGGCGAAGAGACGGACAAACTGACCAAGAATTTATGCCTTAAGCCATAAATTATGCATTCAAGGTCATTTTTTATTCAAAAAGTTTCCGAATCTCATGGAAAATTTGTTATTTTGTAGCTGAATATGGATAAAACAACAAAAAAACATATATAAAATGAAAAAGTTTTCTGGAATAATTTTGGTCGTGTTAGGTGCATTATTGCTGGTTCTCAGTTACTTTGCAGACTTCGTAGATTACAATTGGTACAATGTGGGTGCTCTGCTGATTATCATCATTGGCATTATCGTACACATAATTGTAACCAAGAAGTCCTAAGCCTCAGGCTTACACGAAAGAACGTATTAAAACAGGAGCCCCAGGCGACCAAGGATGGCGTCTGGGCTTGTTGTTTCAAGAAATTAAGACAAGTCCCATGAAGAAAAGAAACTATCTTTTGACCACAATCATACTTTTGTGTGCTTTCACTACCGCTAATGCTCAGTTCGTAGATGATGATTTCGACGATTTGCTGGACTTTGGAGAAGACGAGGAAGAGGTTCCCCTGCACGATGAGTATTTCAACCAGATCTATGTGCAATACTCTCCTACCCGCTACAACTTCGATGGCGCTACGCCTAACTTGCATTTCAACGAGTTTGCAGTAGGATACAATCGTGCCATCCAGATTGTGGAGAAGAAGCCTTTCTTCATAGAAGCCGGTCTACAGATGAAATACTCTACCTGCAGTGGCGATGATGACCACCAGAATGCAAGTTTCAAGCTATTCACCTTCAAGTTGCCCATCAATGTAACATACAAGCTATACATTCCCCATTCTGAAGTTGCCTTTGCGCCCTATGCTGGAGTTTATTTCCGTGCAGGTTTGACAGGAAAACAATCGCTCAATAGCAACAAGACTGACCTGTATGACCATCAGCTTGCAAACACGACAGGAGCCGAATGGGAGCGTTGCCAATTAGGGTGGCAAGCTGGCCTGCGAATATGGGTACAGCGGTTCTATGTCGGATTCCAATATGGGAAAGATTTTCCTGACGAGAACAAGCTGCCTCAAATCTACCAATCCAGCGTCACTTTCGGAGTAACTTTCTAAACAAACAAGTCCCAACCAGGAAATTCCGGTTGGGACTTATATTATATAATGTACGCGCAATAACGGATTTACTCCTCCATGCCAACAATGTTGGGAGCAATCAAGCGATAGCCTTTACCGTGTACATTATTAATCTCTATACTGTCATCATCACGTAGGTGTTTACGAAGCTTTGTGATATATACATCCATACTTCGTGCATTGAAGTAATTGTCATCAATCCATATCGTCTTCAAAGCCAACTCGCGCTCCAGCACCTCATTGGCATGAGCACAAAGTAAGGTCAGCAGTTCACTCTCCTTGGTGGTCAACTTAGTCTGATTATCACCATCGCTTAATATCTGGCGCTGAACGTCAAATACAAATTTACCCAACTGGTAACGGACAACATTTCGTTGATTCTTGCCTTTCACACGACGAAGAATGGCCTCCATACGATAAACCAACTCGTCCATGCTGAAAGGTTTTGTCAGATAATCATCGGCTCCCAGCTTGAATCCTTCCAGGATATCCTCCTTAAGATTCTTCGCAGTCAAGAAGATGATAGGAACATCAGGATTCTGCATCCGCATCTCGCGAGCCAAAGTGAAACCATCCATCTTGGGCATCATCACATCCAGCAGACACATGTCGAACTTGCTGCGCATGAATGCCTTGTAACCAGATTCACCGTCCAAATATAATTCAGCGTCATATCCCTTAGCCTGAAGATACTCTCTCAACAGCATGCCAAGACTCTCCTCGTCCTCGCATAACAAAATGTGCAATTTCTGTTCCATAATCTTTTTTCTAATCTTTTATGGTTGGTAATGTAATTAAAAATTTTGTTCCCTGACCTAATTCGCTCGTGGCACGAATCGTACCATTATGCACCTCCACCATACGTTTCACATAAGCCAGACCCAAGCCGAAGCCTTTGACGTTATGTTGGTCGCCCGTATGCACCCGATAGAACTTTTCAAATATACGTTTCAAATCATCTTTCTGGATTCCTATACCATTATCTTGGATACTGATACACAAATGATTACCCTGGTTCCATGTAGCTACTTCCAGATGTAAGTCAACTTCTTCGCGCTTATATTTCACCGCATTATCCATCAGATTGAAGATTATATTGGTGAAATGCATCTCATCAGCATTAATGAAAGAATCCGTAGCATCCAATTTGGAATCAATAGTACCGCCGTTTTGAGTAACCTTGAGGCTAAAAGTCTGTACCACATTATCGATTATCTCATTGGCATCCAATGTAGTCATCTTCAAAGCAATATTATTACGATCGAAGAGACTCATCTGCAAGACCTTCTCTACCTGGAAACGCAATCGACGTGTCTCTGATACGATAACACCACCAAGCCGATCATAGGTCGATTCTGATTTACTGATACTCTTATCGGCAAGCATCTGAGCAGCGATGGAGATGGTGGAAATGGGTGTCTTGAACTCATGCGTCATGTTGTGGATAAAGTCATTCCTCATCTCTGACAATTTCTTCTGCCGCACCACCAGATATACTGTTATGATGAAAGTTACGAACAGAATCAATGTGAATATCATCGCAGGAATTACCATATTCAACACACCCATGATATATTCATCCATATCAGGGAAATGAACCTTCACATAGCCCATCTTACCAGTCGGGTCATTACGGAAGAGAGGTTGGGAATAACTATATTCCATTCCCTTTTCCTCATAGTCTGAGCATTGGTACACTTGACGTCCGTCACTAGTGAAAACTGTAAAATGAAAAGGAATGGAAACCCCATTACGCTCCAAAGCACTACGCATGCAATTATCCAGCATGGTAGCATCCAAACGATCTTGGAAATTCAGATCACTTGCACTATAAAGCACCGTGTTGATCACTTCTTCCAAGATATCGCGCTCATAGACATAAGCTTGCTGAACATGCTGCTGGAAACGAGCGGTAGCACCAGCCCAAGGGCTATTCCTCATCATGCGAAGAGAATTTGGTAATCCACTGGGATGCTTGCCTATCCGACGAAATGGAGCACCTGTCGCCGTCAGAGCACTATCTACGGAAGCCCCATTTATCTTGATGGAACCAGAATTGAAGACAGCTTCACCCTTGCTCAGTTCTTTCTCGTGTTCGCTTATCACATTCTGCAGATAGCGGAATGTCTCATTACGCTCCAAATCACGAGAGGCCTGATCCAAACTACGGGAAACACTTTCATCGAATTGCTCCTTACGCATACGCACCATCGTGGCAGCATAACGCGCCTGAAAGTACAGGAGAACGATAAAACTGGTCCCCATAACCAAACTGATGATCCAAATCCATGAACGTTTCATGTAGGCAAAGTTAACGCATTTGTTAATGAGCACAAAAAAAATCGGCACCACAAGGCGCCGATTTTTAACAAATTTAATAAATGTACTATAAGATAGTTGTTGTTTTATCAACTTTCTGCCTGGCTTGCTTGATATTCAGCAATCAACTTCTGCTGTACCTCACCAGGAACCAACTCATAAGATGCGAATGTCATTACGAAGCTGGCACGACCACCAGTCAGACTGCTCAAAGCTGTGCTGTAATTGGCCATCTCCTTCAGAGGAACCTTAGCAGTCAACTTCTCGTAGCCACTCTCGCTGGTCATACCAACAATCATACCACGACGACCCTGCAAATCACTCATCACGTCACCCATCTTGTCGCTGGGAACCAAAACCTCTACGTCATAAATAGGCTCAAGAATCTTTGGACCAGCCTCCTTGAAGGCCTGAGCAAATGCCTGACGGCCTGCAAGCATAAATGACAACTCATTGCTATCTACGGGATGCATCTTACCATCATATACAATCACGCGCACGTCACGTGCATAGCATCCTGTCAAAGGACCCTGCTCCATACGCTGCATGACACCTTTCAGGATTGCAGGCATGAAACGTGCATCGATTGCACCACCAACAACGCTGTTGATGAACACCAGTTTGCCACCCCATTCAAGATCATAGACATCAGAGCTCTTGACGTTGATGCGGAACTCCTGGCCATTGAAGCGATACACATCTGGATCAGGCATGCCATCGTAGTAAGGCTCCACAATCAGATGAACCTCGCCAAACTGACCTGCACCACCAGATTGCTTCTTGTGGCGGTAGTCTGCACGGGCAGATTTCGTAATGGTCTCACGATAGGGAACCTTAGGCTCGTCGAAGATGATCTGGATCTTCTCGTTGTTCTCCATTCTCCACTTCAATGTACGCAAGTGGAACTCGCCTTGACCCTTCACCTGAATCTGGCGCAACTCTTTGGACTGCTCTACCAACCATGTGGGATCCTCCTCACGCATCTTCTGCAGAGCATTCATCATCTTCTCAGTGTCAGACTCGCTGACAGCACGTATACCACGAATATACTTCGAGTTGGGATACTTAATGAAATCGAAGCGATTCTCGCAATCTTTGCCATTCAAGGTGTTGCCTGTCTTTACATCCTTCAGTTTCACTGTACAGCCGATGTCGCCAGCAACCAATGCCTCGACTCTCTCACGGTTTGCACCAGCGCAAACAAACAGCTGAGCAATACGTTCCTTGCTGCCACGATCGGCATTCGTCAAGTCATCACCTTCGCGAACCGTGCCGCTCATTACCTTGAAATACTGTACCTCACCAATATGAGGCTCCATTGCAGTCTTGAAGAAGAACAGGCTGGTGGGACCTTCTGGATCAGGAGTAACCTCCTCGCCACGTGTATTCTTCACGCAAGGCATATCGGTAACAAAGGGTACCACATTGCCCAAGAACTCCATCAGACGACGAACACCCATATCCTTGACTGCATCCACGCAGAATACAGGGAAGATGCTGCGTGTAGCCAAACCCTTGCGGATACCCTCGCGCATCTCATCTTCTGTCAGATCCTCGCTTTCGAAGAACTTCTCCATCAGGGCCTCATCGTTCTCTGCAGCAGCCTCAATCAAGGCCTTGTGCATATCCATTGCCTTATCCATCTGGTCAGCAGGAATGTCCTCGATTGTGGGAGCGCCACCTTCAGGACCCCAGCTGTATTTCTTCATAAGGAGAACATCAATCAGAGAATTGAATTCTGGACCCGTCTTGATAGGATATTGAACAGGAACGACCTTGGGACCATAGATGCTGGTCAATTGCTCCAAAACACGGTCGAAATCGCAGTTCTCATCATCCAACTGGTTAACCAGGAAGATGACAGGCTTACCCAACTTCTCCGTATAGCGGAAATGATTCTGAGTTCCAACTTCCACTCCATTGGGACCCTTCAACAGCAGGACAGCAGTATCAGTTACGTTCAATGCCGTCAAGGCAGCACCAACAAAGTCATCACTACCCGGGCAATCGATAATGTTCAGCTTCTTGTTGTTCCACTCCACATGAAATACCGTAGAGAATACTGAATAACCATACTCCTGCTCTACAGGAAAATAATCACTGACCGTATTGTGCAGGGAAACACGTCCACGACGCTTAATGACACCTGCATCAAACAAAAGGGTTTCGGTCAAAGTTGTCTTACCTGCTCCATCATTACCCAAAAGGGCAATGTTCTTAATCTCATTTGTCTTATAAACTTTCATTTCGTATGTTATAATTGTTATCAAATTCGAAATTCAGGGGCTAAAGTTACTAAAAAACGCAGACATGACAAGCGAACGGCAATATGTTTTATAACATATATTTCAACGATTTTCTTTTCTCTCTCGTCAAATCGAACATACGGAAAGTTATACATATCTCACTGATTATCAACTATTCCAGCGACCCTTCCCTTCGCACTTCCCACGCTACCAGTCAGCCTACTTTTTATATATCCCCAAACCTTAAACTCCTATAGGCTTTTACTCGTCTATTGTCCTATTCGACATTATGTACCTTATTAAAGGAGAATTCCATGCAACATTTCACGCAAAAATAATCGACACGTCAACTTCTCAAACGCAACACGTTGATTCCGCCAACTCAACACGTTGATTCCGCTGATTCAACACGTTGAGATTCTGCTTTCATCCAGAGGCTTGCTGAACCCTGATCTTTTGGAGTCAAAAGCCTCATCCTTTTCCTCTCTCAGCACATCAAGTCACTCATCAGGTCGTCAGAAACGAAGATTCCGCTTCGAGTGAGTCTCAGGCAGTTGTCCTTCTGTTCCATCTTACCAGACTCCAAGTGTGGCTGAGCCATCCTTAAGCAATAATCTCGACGCACCTGGCTCAATTCTCCTAAAGGAACACCCTCGCAAGTACGCAATCGAGTCATGATGAATTCGTCATACAACTCATCATCTGAGAGTGTCTCTTCCTCATGAGGCACATCTTGTGCGGCTTGAACATACGCCTTCAAATCAGAGGAATTCCAGCGGCGCAAGCGTTTGCCATCATAAGAATGCGCGCCAGGCCCCAATCCCAGATAGGGCAACTGGTGCCAATAACTGCTATTGTGGCGCGAATGCATGCCTGGCTGGCAGAAGTTGGAAATTTCGTAGTGGTGCATCCCTGCTGATGCAGCGGCATCCATCAGATATTCGTACATAGCCAGCGAGAGTTCCTCGTCCGCCTCGCATACTTGTCCTGACTTGAGCATTGACATCAAGCGCGTGCCCTCCTCATACTGCAAGGAATAACTGCTCAAGTGAGCAACCTGCAAGCTTAGAACCTGCCTGAGGTCCTTCTGCCACATCTCAAAGCTCTGCCCAGGCAATCCATATATGAGATCTATGCTAATGTTCTGATATCCACGACTCTGCAGCAAATCAATCGCGTCGAGTGCCCCTCTGGCATCATGTCGACGATGAAGGAAGCGGAGAATGTCGTCGTTGAGGCTCTGTACTCCCACGCTGATACGGTTGACAGGCGTGTCCTGCAAAGCATCAAGCCAGGCAGGAGTGACATCATCTGGATTCACTTCGATGGTCACCTCTGCGCCATCCGCTAGAGAAAAGTTTTCCTTGACACCCTGGAAGATTTGAAGCAGCATCTCTGGCGGCAATTGGCTGGGTGTTCCTCCCCCTATATATAATGTATGCGCACATGCGCCTGAGAGTTCTCCTCTGCGCGATGCCATCTCTCGCATAAGTGAAGAAACGTATTGCGACTTCCACTCCACATCAAAGGTTGTGGAATAGAAGTCGCAATAGATGCATCGCGATAGGCAGAAAGGCACATGAATATAAATTCCTCCCACGCTAATCACGCATTTCCTGATACGTCAACTCGTAGAAACAAGGATATACGTTCGTGGTGGCATCCGTCTGCCCTACAGAATGAGGAAGTATCAGGCGCACTTTGGCAATACGTTCATCAGGATTCTTCTGGCGTCCCAGATTGATGTAGGATAAGGGCGTAATCCATCCTGTGGGCACGCTTGTGCTCTTGTAAACCATATACATGGCACCTCCGCCATTATAGTCCTTGTTGAAACTGGCAGTAATGGTGCCCAAGGTATTCTCGACGTCCAAGATGTCAGGATTGGTGTGCCAATAGTTCACATCGCTTCGCAACTGTAGGCTGTCACCCAAGATGTTGAACTCAAAGAAACGGCAAATGATACGCTTTGCCTGGCCAGAAGCCAGCTTTTCACCAGGTCCCTTACGGACAATCTGCATGTAAATTCCAGTACTTCCAAACAGGACGTATTCATTTCGCTCCAGATTAGTGACAGAATCTTGCTCATAGAACTGCTGCTCGCTAATGACATTAATCTTGCCCACCTTGCAGACGGTATCACCTTCTTCTCCAAGAATGCAAACATCGCGCTCCAGGAAAGAATTGATCGCCTTGCGTTCTTTCTCCTTCTTCTCTGCGTAGGTCTCATCGTCGTTACACGAAGTCATCCACATTCCAGCCAGAAGAATTGTCAGACATATATACAAATATTTCTTCATAAATCTATTCTTTTCGGCACAAAGATACAAAAAATCCATCAAACACGACATCTGGCAAGAGGCTTAATTCAACAAAACAACGAAATAAGTTATTTTAGCAAGGCAGAATAGGCTTGTATGGCTTTCTGAGCCACACGCACAGCCTCCTCCATCGTGCATTGCAGCCGTCCACCGCTTGCATTCTTGTGACCTCCGCCATTGAAGAATTGAGCGGCCATCTCATTACAAGGAAAATCATCCACACTACGCAAACTTACCCTCACCACTTCTGGATGTTCTGTATCCTCGTTCAGAAAGATGCTTAGGCGCATACCCATAATCTGAAGAGGCAAGTTGACGAATCCCTCCGTATCCCCATTCTTCGACCCAAAGCGATAACGCTCCTCGTTGGTCAGAGTCATGATACAAGTGTTCATTTTGCGCAGGACCTTCATCTTCACGAAAAGCATGTAGCCCATCAG
Organism: Bacteroidaceae bacterium; assembly: GCA_017427185.1. GTDB lineage: Bacteria > Bacteroidota > Bacteroidia > Bacteroidales > Bacteroidaceae > Physcousia. The sequence continues at coordinate 113,165 of JAFRTJ010000004.1, forward strand.
TTTCAAGCGGTTGGGAGTCGAAGTCCAGAAAACGTTCCTGTAAATCTTGTCCTTGTCTATTCCTCGAGACAGCAGAAGGCTTATACACTCATAGATTACAGGGCGATTGGATGCATAGGTGAAACCTCCTGTGTCACACATCATTCCAGCATAGAGGCAAGTAGCTTCTTCTGGAGTCAACTTGTCCATTTCACCCAATTGCCAAAACAAGTGGCAAAGGATTTCACATGTTGCGCATAGCTCTGGATGAGAAACATTCAGCTGACAAAAGTCAAAGGGATCGAGATGGTGGTCAATCAATATTTTGGGCGCAGGATTTCCCATCACACATTCCTGCATGTCAGTCAAACGGGATGGATTATTCAAATCAGCAACAACAAACAAGTCAGCCTTCTCGATCAGCGACTTTGCTTCCTCAACTTGTTTGCTATACACAACAATATCGCCAGCTCCTGGCATCCAATCCAAAAAGTCAGGAAAAGGAGTGGGAACTATAGCGGTAGCCTCTTGGCCCAATCGACGCAAACAATGTACTATCGCAAGAACTGATCCAACAGCATCTCCATCTGGATTCACATGACAACAGACGACCGTATGCTGGGACTGCGACACCAACTGCCGCAACTGTTCTATTTGATTCTCGTTAAGTAATGATTCCATAATTGGGAACAAAATAAGCACTTTTTTACGACTTGGGCAAACAGAATCGCAAAATTTATCTCCCACACGAGTCTTATTCAAAAATAATAGAGTACTTTTGCACAATAAATATCTGTTAGGAATGGAAAAAGACACTAGAATTGTATACATGGGGACACCCGATTTCGCAGTTCCAGCATTAGACAAGTTGGTATGTGATGGGTATAATGTGGTGGGGGTAGTAACTATGCCTGATAAAGCCATCGGACGACATCACGAAACGCTACAGTCCAGCCCTGTGAAGAAATATGCTGTTGCCCACAACATTCCTGTATTACAACCAGAAAGGTTGAAAGATGACACCTTTTTGGAGCAACTTCGTAACTTACAAGCCGACTTGCAGATTGTAGTCGCCTTCCGCATGCTTCCTAAAGTTGTTTGGGACATGCCCAAATTAGGTACCTTCAATCTGCATGCTGCCCTACTACCCCAATACAGAGGCGCCGCTCCCATCAACTGGGCCATCATCAATGGAGACACAGAGACAGGCATCACCACTTTTTTTCTCGACGAGAACATCGACACAGGACGTATCATTCTGCAAAAACACGTACCAATCCACAAAACAGATTGTGTGGAGGACGTTCATGACCGGCTGATGATACTGGGTGCTGATCTTGTAAAAGATACGGTGGACTTGATTATCCAAGACAAAGCAGACGCCATCCCTCAAGAGCAGTTTTATACCAATGAGCCATTACGACCTGCACCCAAAATATTTCATGAAACATGTGAAATCCATTGGTCAGAACTTAGCTGCAAACAAGCTTACAACTTTATACGTGGGCTTAGTCCTTACCCTGCCGCTTGGTCAACTCTTGTTTCACCAGAGGGGAAAAAGTCCATGCTGAAGGTTTACAAGACACAACCCATAGAGCGCTTATCCAACGTATTGCCAGGCACTGTTGACAGTGATGGGAAAACTTATCTGCGAGTCGCTCTAATCGATGGATGGCTAGATCTCCTGGAAATACAGATGTCAGGAAAGAAACGTATGCCAACAACCGACTTCTTGAGAGGCATTCACATCAACGGATACAAATTTGAGTAATTTTCTGTTAAAAAATTTGGTGGATTAAGAAAATTATACGTTATTTGCACTCGAATAAACAATTTTTATTTGTCAACCATTAAAAATAACTGCCTATAGAAGAGACATTACGCTGAAACAATTTTTTGAGCATAATGAACAATCTGAATACAATGACCGACCACGAGTTGGTTGTATTGTACGAACAAGGCAAAGATCAAGCTTTTGATGTTTTATTAAGTCGTTATAAGGATTATATATATTCTTATATATTGTTTTTGGTACGAAATCAGGACTATGCTGATGACATTTTCCAAGAAACCTTTACCCGTGCAATCGTGGCTATCCGAAGTCACCGCTATCAGACCACAGGCAAATTTAATGCTTGGCTGATACGTATCGCCCACAATCTGGTCATAGATATGGCTCGAAATGGAGATTCCAACAATGTGGTTTCAAGCGACGATTTCAGCAAGGACATCCTCAACAACATAAACCTAAGCGAAGGCACACTGGAAAGCCAACTTATTAAGGAGCAGAATATCAAGACTCTAAATCAATTGCTCGAATACCTGCCTGAACCACAGCGTGAGGTCATCATCATGCATTTCTATGAAGACCTTCCTTTCCGCGAGATTGCAGAGAAAACAGGTGTCAGCATTAATACAGCTTTAGGACGCATGAGGTATGCCATCATCAACTTGCGTAAAATGATCCAAAAGCACCAGTTGAGTTTGGTGGGATAATTTTCTTGAAAAAAAAGTCATTTCGCACAATAAAACGAAACATTAACACGTTTTATAGACAACAATGTCAGTTAAATTGTGCCTATGGACCAAACTCTACCTATTTCCTACATTTCCCCTAGCAGTGTACTGGTTGCACGAATAAAGGAATTTGCACGTGCTTTTCGGCCAAAACCAACCATTACCATTAAACTTTCATGATAGCGCCATCACTGCTTTCTGCAGATTTCCTGCATTTGGAATCTGAATTGGAATGGATCAACCGCAGTCAAGCGGAATGGTTGCATCTTGATGTTATGGATGGTGTATTTGTCCCCAACATCTCCTTTGGGTTTCCCGTTTTGAAGCAAATCGCTAAGGTTTGTGAAAAACCAATCGATGTGCACATGATGATTGTGGAGCCACAGAAATTCATCCCTGAAGTAAAGGCTTTGGGGACATATATGATGAATGTTCAATACGAAGCCTGCATGACTCATCTGCATCGTGTTGTCAATCAGATTCACGAGGCAGGCATGAAAGCTGGAGTCACCTTGAATCCATCCACCCCCATTTGTGTGCTCGAGGACATCATACAAGACTTGGATATGGTGCTTTTGATGGGAGTCAATCCTGGTTTTGGAGGGCAGAAATTCATCCCACATACGTTGGAGAAAACTCGCGCACTACGAAAAATGATCCAACAGAAAGAATGCCACGCTTTGATTGAAATTGACGGCGGTGTCAATATGGATAACGCCAAGATGCTTTATGAGGGTGGGGCTGATATCTTAGTTGTTGGGAACGCCATTTTCGGAGCTGAGAATCCTGCAGAAGCTTGTGCACGTTTCTGTGCATTATGATCATCAGATTTCCTCTTGTCTTCTGCACACTCTGTGCCATTCTAGGGATTGTTGTAGGTTATCTGTTCCCTTCCGTATGGTTCATTCCTGCTACGTTTATTGCCCTTGTTATTGCTACCATCATCCGCCAAAGAGATGTTCTATCAGTAATGATGATGGTCGTTTTTTGGATTCTTTTGGGTGCATCACGTATCTATTTGAGTCTACAAGACACACATTCATCAACTTTTGGTGAAACCTTTAGGACTTTGCAAATCAAAGCTGAAGAGAAGGCTTACTTTCTAATCGATCGACTGGAAAGTTCTGGTCTGGATGACGAATCCCTTGCGCTCTCCTCTGCACTGATTTTGGGACGTAAAGACATGCTTTCATGGGAACGCCGACATCAATTTTCAGAAGCTGGAGCCAGTCATCTGCTCGCCCTTAGCGGACTCCACATGGGAATTCTTTATGGCGTTCTCTACCTTTTGATGGTGCGATGGTTCCGACATTCTCGATGGAACTGGTTTATCTTGCCTCCCGTATTACTGATCATATGGGGGTATACACTAATAGCAGGAATGTCAACCTCATTGATACGTGCCTCCATTATGCTGTCGATACTCACAATCTGTTCACTGGACGAACGGCACACTTCCTCCATTCATGTTCTGGCACTCAGTGCACTCATCATGTTAATGCTGGATCCTGGTTGTATCTTTGATATAGGATTTCAACTCTCCTATCTGGCCGTTCTGTTTATTCTTCTGATATACGTTCCTTTGAGCCCATTTCTGGTAATATCTGGACATTCCATACTCTCACGGATAAACAGTATGTTGCTTGTCTCTTTCTCTGCTCAATTGGGCACAGCACCTCTCTGCATGTATTATTTCCACACTTTCCCTATCCTCTCTGCCTTTGTCAGTCTGCTACTGATTCCTCTTACTACCCTCATCATCTATGGAGCTTTATTACTTCTAATATGGCCTTCCAACATCCTGGCTACAGGACTCAACATCATTATCCGACTGGAAGACGGGATTGTAGAACAATGGATAAAGATTCCTGGCACAACGATTCATGATCTCCACCCCAACCTATGGAGTGTAGTCTTGATTTATGCCTTAATGTTTACCGTAATTTTACGATTTATGGGGCGAAGCAAGGATATCATCAGTCGCTAGAAAAGTCAGCCAGCACTTGACGATATGCAGCCAACACTGTGCTTTTACGGATAAAGCCAACAAACTCGCCTTCGTTATTCTCCACGGGTAACACCCATGAATGAGTACTGTCAAACACCTTCAGCACCACATCCATAGAATCATTCACACTTAAACGCGAAGGTGGTTGTTTCATCAGCTGCGACACATGAAACTGGCGATAGAGTTCTGTCCGGAAGATCAGGTGGCGTATGTCATCCAGATAGACAACGCCCACCAACTGCATCTGATGATTGACGACAGGAAATATATGATTCTTGCTATTGCTTACCTGCGTAGCCACATCGGAAAGCATCATGTCAGGATAAAGCACACGATCATAATGCTGAATCACGCTATCCATACTCATCAGAGTCAGCACAGCATGATCGGTATGATGAGTCAGCAATTCTCCACGCTGAGCCAAACGCATAGCATAGATACTATGAGGCTCAAAAGCTATGATTGTCAGATAGGAACACACTGCCACAATCATCAGCGGCATGAAAAGGTCATATCCACCCGTAAGTTCAGCTATCAAGAAGATACCTGTAAGAGGAGCATGCATTACACCACTCATCAGCCCACACATGCCCAACATAGCAAAATTGCGTTCAGGAACGGAGAGGCCAAAAACATCATAAATGTTCCATAAACGACTAAAAATAAAACCTACCACACAACCCAAAAATAAGCTGGGAGCAAATATTCCACCACATCCACCTCCTCCATTGGTTGCTGTAGAGGCAAAGACTTTGAATACAACAATCAGGAACAGATAGAGCAACAACAAATGACTATGTCCATAAAAAAGTGACTGATTCATAGCTTCCATCCAATCAGACTCACCCTCACCATTGAGCAACAGATTGATCAAATCATAACCTTCGCCATACAAGGGAGGAAACAGGTAGATAAGAAAACTCAGCACAACCCCTCCCAGCAACAGTTTCTTATATGGACCATTTATCTTTCGGAACACCCCCTCCAGCGCATTCATCGTACGAGTAAAATAGAGAGCTGTCAAACCACAGATGACGCCCAATAAAATATATGAAGGAATTCGGTCCACTTGAAACGCATCCTGAAGATGGAACTCAAAGACAGGATTCGTACCAGAAAACATGAAGGTCAGAGCTGTAGCCGTAACACTACTTACCAGCAAAGGCAACAAGCTACTCATGGTCAAATCAATCATCAGCACTTCCAACACAAACACCAAGCCTGCAATGGGTGCCTTGAAAATACCCGCAATAGCTCCAGCAGCACCACAGCCAACCAAAATCATCATCTGCTTGCCTGAAAGACGAAAGACTCGACCCAAATTGCTACCAATAGCAGAACCAGTCAGCACAATAGGAGCCTCAGCTCCAACACTACCTCCAAACCCAATGGTTAAAGCACTTGCCACTACGCTGCTCCAAATATTGTGACGACGTATCATACTTTGCTTTCGAGCGATTGCAAAGAGGATTTTTGTTACTCCGTGACTAATGTCGTCTCTCACCACATAGCGGATGAAGAGCATTGTAAGATAAATACCTACAACAGGATATACCAAGAAGAGCCAGTTGGCATGTTCTGGATGGAACTGGTGAGTGAGCAGATACCCAATCCTTCCTATCATCCATTTCAGCAGCAAAGCTGCCAAAGCGATAAAGATACCAACAAAGAAACTGATGATAATGAGAAACTGATTGTAGCTGAGGTAGCGTCTACGCCATCTCAGGATGGCAGCCATTACATCACGTGAACTTAACATTTCTCTCAGTCTTCTTTTACGTTTTTATCTTCTAATAATGCTAACCTGACCATCATGAGCCAACTTAACAATCTGACTGGGACAAGCTCCAGCCTTCTCACCACGACGGAAATTCACGATATAATCCATCTGATTCTTTATCTCGTCAGAAATGTCATAGAATGTGGCGGGTGAAGGTTCTCCACTAATATTGGCACTGGTGCTCACTATAGCTTTCTGGAATCTGTAGCACAACTGGCGACTGAATTCCTCGTGAGTAACACGTATCGCCAAGCTTCCGTCTTCAGCCAACAAGTTAGGTGCGACATTTACTGCATCGTCAAGAATCAACGTCAAAGGCTTGGTCGCCATATCCACTAAATCCCAAGCCACATCAGGCACATGACGAAAATATCTCTGCATACGATTAGCACTGTCTACCAGGCAGATAAGAGCCTTGTTGTCCTCACGCTTCTTTATTTCATAAACACGCTTGACAGCCTCCTCGTTCGTAGCATCGCATCCGATGCCCCAAATGGTGTCCGTGGGATACAGGATTACGCCTCCCTGACGCAAACATTCCACAGCGTTCTTCAAATCAATATCGCAATTCATCTCTAAAACTCACTCGTGAAATGGAATTTAATGTGTTCAAAGTCTTGCTGTGCCATACTCAGCATATAGCCACTGTCTGCCAGAAAGACATCCCGACCTTCGCGATCCTTTGCCATATACTGGAACTTACGCTTCTTGAAAGACTCTAATTGGGCCATGTCGTCACTCTCTATCCAACAAGCTTTGTACAAGCTCAAAGGTTCCCATCGACATTTGGCATTATATTCATTCTCCAGTCGATACTGGATAACTTCAAACTGCAACTGCCCCACCGTCCCTATAATCTTACGATTATTGAACTGATTGACGAACAACTGAGCTACTCCTTCATCCATCAACTGGTTGATACCTTTCTCCAGTTGCTTCGTTTTCATCGGGTCTGCGTTTTCAATATACTTAAACATCTCTGGAGAGAAACTGGGTAAACCGCGGAAATGCAGAAGCTCGCCTTCTGTCAACGTGTCGCCTATCTTGAAAATCTCATTATCTGGCAAACCCACGATATCACCAGGCCATGCTTCGTCTATTGTCTCCTTACGTTGTGCCATAAACTGAGTAGGACTGCTGAAACGCAACGTTTTTCCATTACGGACATGCAGATAAGGAGCGTTTCTGATGAATTTTCCTGAACAGACCTTACAGAAGGCTATACAACTGCGGTGATTGGGGTCGATGTTGGCAGTTATTTTAAAGATAAAACCAGTGAAACCTGTTTCCTCAGGAGAGACAACACGTTCCTCTGCTACCACAGGGCGTGGAGAAGGAGCAATCCTCACGAAGCAATCCAACAGTTCCTGCACTCCAAAGTTGTTCAAAGCAGAACCAAAGAAAACAGGAGCCACCTCAGCCTCCAGATAGGAACCCACCTCGAACTGAGGGTAGACTCCATCCACCAGTTCCAGATCATCACGCAGTTTTTCCGCATCACGCTCACCGACATGAGCCTCCAAATCCTGCGAATCGATGTCAACCTCCACTTTTTCCGTCACCTTCTGTTTGTTGGGAGTAAAGATGTTGAGGTTTTGCTCGTAAATATTATAGACACCCTTGAATTTGGCACCCTGATTGATGGGCCAGCTCAATGGGCGCACCTTAATCTGTAATTCTTGCTCCAGTTCGTCCAACAAGTCGAAAGGATCTTTTCCCTCACGATCCATCTTGTTGATGAAGATAATCACAGGCGTTTTTCTCATGCGGCAAACCGTCATCAGTTTCCGTGTCTGAGCCTCCACACCCTTTGCTCCGTCTACCACAATGATGGCACTGTCCACAGCCGTAAGTGTGCGGAAAGTATCTTCTGCGAAATCCTGATGGCCAGGAGTATCCAGGATGTTTACCTTGTATCCTTCGTAATCAAACTCCATAACGCTGGTCGTGACGGAAATACCACGCTGTTTCTCTATTTCCATCCAGTCGCTGGTAGCCGTTTTCTTTATCTTGTTACTCTTCACGGCACCTGCCACCTGAATCTGCCCTCCAAACAGAAGCAGTTTTTCTGTCAATGTTGTCTTTCCCGCATCAGGGTGCGAAATGATGGCAAACGTTCTTCTTCTCTCTAATTCCTTATTCATTTAATTTCTGATCGTTTCGACTGTTATGTTTTGCTTCTCGTGGAGCTATTCTTTTTCCTTATACAATTGAGAAAGCAGTTCCAGAAGATGAGTAATGGGTTGCATAGCTTGTAAGGTTTCCTCTGAGACAGGCTTGCCTTTCATCTTCAGGAGTGTCACGCCATATACGGCGTCCAAGCAGTTCTCTATTTCGTTTTTCTCGCGATCCGAACCGTGAGCACGCAGCTCCACGATGTATGGCAGTGCTTTGTAATAGGCCGCACTGTAGAAGGGCTGTTTGGGGTCAAGCAAGAGTTCTGCGTGACGGTCAGCCAACAGAATCAGCGTGTTGCGCACCACTTGCACATGACCTTTCTCCTGCACATTCTCCTCCCGCATCATATTTATCAGGTTGCAATACCACTCAACCACCTTCTCCTCCTGCTCTGGCGTATATTGAAAACGGGAAAGATACTCTTTTTGTATACGATCTATGTCCAATCCATAAGCCCGTATCACATCCTCTACCTGGAACATGTATATCACGTACCCCGTGATACTCTTTTCTCTAAGTTTCTGTGCTATATACATTCTCTTCTATTTCTGTGTTGCTATGAAAAGCAATCCAATCAATGAAGCCAGCATCACCGCAACGCCAATCGCCTTGTTCAATTTCCCGATAGTTTCCACACGGAAGCGCGAGCGTACCTTATCGACAGTACCTGTCAAACCGAACCACCAACCCAAAGCACCGGCCACAATAGCCAAGTAGCCCAGGATCTGCTCCACAGGATGCCCCGACGTAACGAACTCAAAACGGGCAAAAAGAGCGAGGAAAAGAAAGACAATGAGCGGATTGCTCAGCGTAACCAGAAAACCCGTCAGGAAATTATGAGCAAATGTCCCCTTCTGATTACTTTTGGGACGCAGCGGAGCAGGTTTTGTCTTGAAAGTCCACAACCCAAAGAGGAAAAGCATCACACCGCCTGCCAGCTTGATCCACAGCATAGCTGTACCTCTCTCCACGAAATCCATCACCAGACTAAGACCCAAACCAGTCACAACGGCATAGATGATGTCACTCAGGGCAGCCCCCACACCAGTGACAAAACCATACCATCGTCCCTTGTTCAGAGTACGCTGTACTGTCAGCACTCCCACAGGACCCATCGGAGCACTGGCAACGATGCCCACTATCAGCCCTTTCAGGATAAGTTCGAGTGTCAATAATGGATCTATCCACATAAAGTGGTGCAAATTTCGACATTTTTTTCGAGTTATCATACTTTTTATTTCAAAAAAGTGCAGTTTTCTAAAATGAATTTGTTACCTTTGTACGGAACAACCAAGAATTCACTAATTCTAACTAACTAATATTATGGATCAAGTAAAACCTTATGTAATCGGTGTTGACCTGGGTGGCACCAACACTGTTTTTGGAGTTGTTAACGCACGCGGTGAGATCGTGGCAGAGAATTCCATCAAGACTCAACAATACAAGACTGCTGAGCAGTTTGTTGAGGCAGGTGTGGAGTGCATGAAACCGTTGTTGCAACAAGTAGGCGGTACCGACCAGATTCAAGGAATGGGCATCGGTGCCCCCAATGGAAACTATTACAATGGAACCATCGAGTTCGCCCCCAATCTTCCTTGGGCTCACGAAGGCATCATCCCTCTGGCAGAAATGTTCAAGGATGCTGTGGGCATTCCCGCTAAATTGACCAACGATGCAAATGCTGCCGCGATGGGTGAGATGGCTTATGGCGCAGCTCGAGGCATGAAGAATTTCATCGTCATCACCTTGGGAACAGGCGTTGGTTCCGGAATCGTCATCAATGGCCAACTGGTTTATGGATGCGACGGCTTCGCTGGTGAGTTGGGTCATGTTATCATGGATCGTACTGGTAATGGTCGTCCTTGCGGATGTGGCCGTCTCGGATGCTTGGAGGCATACTGCTCTGCTACAGGTGTTGCACGCACAGCACGCGAGATACTGAGCAGCACCAGCCGCCCCTCACTTCTTCGCGAGAAACCTCTGGATGAGATTGAGTCACTCGACGTTTCCATCGCAGCCGATAAGGGCGACGAGGTAGCCAACGAGATTTTCCAGTTCACAGGCAAGATGCTTGGCGAGGCTTGCGCCGATTTCGCAGCTTTCTCTTCTCCTGAGGCATTCATCTTCTTTGGTGGTCTCTGCAAGGCAGGCGACCTCATCATGAACCCCATCAAGGAAGCATACGACAAGACTGTTCTCAAGATATTCCGCGGAAAGGCTAAATTCTTGGTTTCTGGCCTCATGAACGCCAATGCAGCCGTTCTGGGCGCCAGCGCATTGGGTTGGGAAAATTAACCGTTCCTTTTCGAGAAACAGATTCACGCATCAGCGCCTCTCCCCTTTCGGAGGGGCGCTTTTTGAATTCTCGGCCATCTCTCTTGCCACAAAACCATCATATCAATTCCACGAAAAATTTTTCCTCATGAAGAATACGATTTCCCTTTGCACAAAAACCAGAGTTAAGTCATTCCTGCTCCTTCTTCTTCTCCCCGTGTCCCTGTTTGCCCAGCAGCCTTACACCTACGAGAATCCAGTCTTGCGGGGAGTGGCCGATGCAGGCTGTATCCGCTATGCTGGCAAGTATTATCTGGGGGGCGTTGCCACCAATGGCGATTTCTTTGTCAGCGACGATATGCTCCATTGGCATCAGCGCATCCACGTGTTCGACCTCGACAACGAATGGACCCACGGAACTGGAGCAAAGAACAATCAGGTGCATGCCGATGACATCATCTATAGCGGAGGGCTTTTCCATCTGCTCTTCAGTGTAAACTATTGGGGAAAAGACCGCCATATCGTACACATTACTCATGCTACTTCTCCCTCCATCGAGGGACCTTTCCAAGAGGTTCGACAGGATCAGTGGTACGAAAACCGTATCGACCCTCATGTGTTCAAGGATGAGGACGGACGGCTTTATCTCTATATGGTGAAGTTTACCGATGGGAACACAATCTGGGCACGGGAGCTCAATCAAGACTTCTCTTTTGCAACTGATGCCGTTCAGCAGTTCGCCAGCCAAGTAGGAACTTGGGAGACGCTGGACAATCGTGTGGCAGAGGGCCCTTTCGTCGTCAAATATCGTGACAGATATTATATGATGTATAATGCCAATCATACCGCTCCAGAGTTTGGGAACTACCATTTGGGCGTATGCGAGGCACCTTCCCCTTTGGCCTTCAACCCTGGTGGCAAATACCCTCACCCCGTAGTAGGACCCAACACGGAACCCATTCAAGAGCAATACACCGACTTGCTTCGCTATGGAGGTCCTGGATTCAACCCTATCGACCTCAAACAGGCAGAAAACCATTTCCAACTGGAATCGGTGCCTGAAGGCCCTTTCCAACTGCTATTGGGACAACACTCAGGAAGCCAGGTCCGCATCAACGGACATCCCATCAATCAGGGAGAGCAGTACGAATATGCCTTCTATCAGGTTGATCCTTCCTATCTGAAGACGGGAGACAACGTAATCACACTTAGCAAACCAGTATCACATCTTTTCCTGTTCGACTTGTCTCCTGCTGGAGCGAAAGAAGAAGCCTTCACCCGTGATCCCCTTCCTCCTTCGATTCTCGTCACGCCTGGACAGCCCAACATCGTGAGAGGTCTGAACGGATGGGAATGGTGGCTTGTCTATATGGCCAACGAGGGATGGGCACGCCATCAGTTTGTCGACCGCATCCACTTCGTCAACAATCGCCTTACGGTGGACGGCATCACAGGAAAAGACACACCTGGATTCCATCCTGCTCCTGCCAAGCCTCAGTATGCAGGCACCTCGCTCGACAGCATCCCTCAGGGTGACAAAGCTTTCCTTCTCGAGATTACCAGCCAACAAAATGGTGTTCCCCAGGAATGGCGCATCGAGCGCAATCACAGCCTCCTTACCGTATGGAAAGACAAAGTCCTCACCATCCATCATCAGCCAGCCACAGACGCTGAGGTTGCCCAAATGATCCGTGAGGCTCAGGGAGATAAGCTCATCTACGTCTCCTATTGTCAAGGTTACGATGAATACGGTCCCTACTTCAGCGGTTGGCAAGCATTGGAGACCCGAGGAGAGCAAACCATTCTGCCCGCTTCCAGCGCTTGTTGCAAAGACACCATCCAAGGAGACTATTCCTTCAGCGTCCAGTTCTCCAATCCCCATCCCGAAGAGGGCCAGTATGCCGTTTCAGCCTGGCAGGACGACAAGAACAACGTACAGTTCATCGTGGATGCTGCACACCAGAAACTCATCGTCAGGCAAAAGCAGAAAGGCAAATCCTCTGACAAGGAGATTTCTCTCGCCGAGACTCGCGTACACTACCCTGACCTCAAATATACCGACATGTACGAGAAGCAGTACCATTTCGACTGCGAGACCTTCGTGGACGGCGTGGAGTATCCTCATCTGAATGCCATCAGCGACAACTATGCAGCCAGCCTTTCGATGGAGCAGCAGCGAAGCCTCATCTATCAGGAGGATATGGCTGGCAGAATGACACTGGAATATCTGGACACAGAGACCGACAAGTGGCATCCCATTGCCTACACGCAGGGGCAGAGCAGCAACCGTGCCTGGCAACGAGTCAACTTCCCGCAAGTGAAGACACGAGCCCTGCGCATGATCAACAAACTTCCTGACCTTTACACGTCGCGCAACATCTATCAGGTAAAAACCTCCCGTGCTTTCAGTCAGGACTGCCAGCTCCGTGTGGAGAAACGAGGTCTGAATCTTTACCTCTATTATGACCAGCGTCTCCTGCAAGTCATCCCCTTGCGTCGCGAGTCCCCCACCTGCCTGGGTCTCTCCAATCTGGGCGACTCGCCCGTCATCATAGGCAACATCCTGTGCTACACAGTCAGGTAAAGATATTGTGCCCGTGTTATTACTCATTGGGAACTACATACCTGCCGACTCTTTCAGAGTTGTCACTGCGACAAGGCTATAGATATTCCACACGACTGAACAATATACACTCATATAAAAGATGTCAAACCAAACAACGGCTTGGCATCTTTCTGTATCTGTTTTTTATAGCACTTGGCAACATCATATACACATAATTGCCTATTGATTTGACAATTGTCAAATTGTAATGTCTAATCCATGATTTTTTTACCCCTCACTCCACAAGAATTTGCGGTTGCACCCTCTTTGTTTGATTGGCAGTTCTGCCCCATAACGGCACTCAAGCGCTACAGTGCTACAGTGCTACAGTTCTTTTTCAAGCTTACCACAAAGCGACGAAAGAAATTTTATATTATATATATTTATA
>JAFRTJ010000044.1 GCA_017427185.1 Bacteroidaceae bacterium
ATTAATATATTATAATATATATTATATAGTATTACTTTAAGTAGTCCTATAGTAAAAAACAAGTGTCTAAAATCTTCATGCAATTTGCAACAATGCAACATTTCACTATTTTCCAATGCCTCCAAACGCTTGATTCCCAAATGAATACGGGTGATGGTTCCTCTCTCGCCCCTTCGCCGCCGTATGCAATTTCCTGCTTTTTCATTGCAAAACACCTCGTCAAAATGGCAAAAACAACGTGTTGTCTCGCTAATTTCAACGTGTTCTTCCGCTAATTTCAACGTGTTCTTCCACTCATTTCAACGTGTTCTTCCACTCATTTCAACGTGTTGAGTTTTCAAACCTGATTTATACCCATATCAATAAGCATAAAAAAAAGGGAACATCCACAAAAAGATGCTCCCTTCTGTCTAAAAACATTATTCTAAAGAAGAATTATCAAGAGATTGTAATGATTAATCTTCAGATAAACCAAAATCGAACCACGACTCTTCTTTTGCATTTACACCGTACTTCTCTTCGGCATCCTCATCGTCAATGGATGTCATTACAATCTGTGTCTCACAATACATGAAATCCAGTTCTGGAACAATATATTTCTTCATATCTTTTTCGTCTTTGTTGATTAATTGATTCATTCTAAAACATGCTTTTTGATGCAGACATTACTTCTTCAGGAACTTCTTGCCACCACGGATGACAATACCCTTGTAAGAATTGTTGACCTGAACACCCTGGAGGTTGTAGATAGCACCTTCGGTCTCAGCAACTTCGTTGACTTCCTGGATGCCAGTCACAGCATCACCAGCAAAGTTGAAGACCTTAACCTCAGGAGCAGCTTCAAATCCAAGGAGATAAGCATGGCCCTGGATGTCGAATGTGTTGTCAGCAGCCACACGATAGAACTTAGCGCCAGTGCCCTTGTCCTGAAGGATGTAGGAATCTTTGGGAGCAAAGGTTTTGGTTGTAGCACCTACCAGATGGTTTGCAGCATTCTTGCTTGCAGAAAGTGCCTCGTGGGTATAGAGCTTGTATGTACCAGCTGCTCCAGAAAGCAGAACACCCTCGCCTGCAGCTACCACTGGAGCATCCGTCTCAACCAACGTATAACCATTTTCCTCAACGCCCGTGATGTACTTGCTGACTGTACCGTCGCCAATGATGCAATCTGCATCAGGAGTAAATGTTGCCTTGCCCATATCGGAAATAGTTATAGTCTTGCCTGTATCAGTCAGGGGAACATAGGAAACAGAGACACTTGCTAAACGTGCAGAAGCATCATTGTTGGTCAGAGTTACTACAGTAGAAATGCCAGTCCATGATCCTTTAGCCCCATCCTTTTTGTAGGCTCCTGTATTTGGAGTAAGAATCTTGCTATATGAAGCTGACGTGTATGAGAAAGAAACTTCACTAACGGCTTGTCCTTCTGGAGCAGAAATTACCAAGTCCTGACCTTTATATATACGTGTATGATCTGCCGTAAATTCTCCAGAATCACTTGTTTGTGTAGAACCACCAAGGTAGTTGTTGGCTTTAGTCTTTGAATTCGCTTTATTAATTACAAGGGTTATGGGTGATTTCTCCCATGTAACAGATTCTTCTGATTGATCATCATTGTAAGTTGCAGCGGTCAAATCGAACGTAACAGATTTCACATTGGGATCAGTTACAGTGAGCTGATACGCAACAGAAGCTGCTGTATAATTATCCGTTTCTGGGGCTGAGATAGTAATGGTAGCAGAACCTGCTGCAATAGCTGAAACGGTTAATTTATTACCACTTATTGCTACTGTTGCAATCTCTGCATTTGAGGATTCTGCCTTCAAGGTTCCATCACCATCGTAAGCAACTGTATAAGAGTCTGAACCACCAATAGAAAGCTCCGTGACAGGTTCTGTACTCAGATTAATGGTTGCATCCTTCTTGGTAGTAGTTTCTGACTCTACACTTGTAGCAATGATATTAGCGTATGTTACGTCATTGCTTGTGTTCTTGTATATGGCATAGCCATAAACAGTAATCCTACTACCATCGGTCAGTTTCTCACTAATTTCCGCTATGGGATATATTAGTGACCCCTTTGCATCTTTGCCAGTTACACTAACATTGTAATGGTTTCCACTAACAGTCAAAGTGCCACTCAACTTAACATACTGCATCACAGGAGTTTTAGCCCATGCATCAAGATCAAGTTCAACAGCAGCTGGATGGGTAACGGTAGTTGTACCTGTCTTGGTCAGAGTGTATCCTTTGGTGGCAGAGAACTGCTGGAATCCTCCGTATTTACTAGTTGTTCCCTCTACGACAACTTTATCACCAACGGCAGCACTAATACCTTCAGCATCAAAAATATAGATATAGCCAGTGTTGTCGTATACAAGTACACCACGTGTACAATTTGCAACTACTGTGCCTTCGATTTTGTAATTACCAGCACCCTTTTCCTGAACGGTTGCAATTGTACTGACAGGAGTCTCTACAGGAGTATTTCCTTCAACACTTGTGACGATGATGTTCACATATGTCTTTCCATCCTTGCTAGTAGTCGTGTAGAGTGCGTAACCATAAACAGTTACTTCACCATTGGCCAGTTTTGTCTTGATTTCATCAGTTGGAGATACCAATGAGCCGATAGCAGTCTTTCCTTCGACGGTAACATTGTAATAGTTGCCATCGATTGCCAAATTACCAACCAACTTTACATACTGTATTACAGGAGTAGCAGCCCATGCATCAAGGTCAAGATTGGTAGCAGTGGGATGGGTAACGGTAGAAGTACCTGTCTTTATCAAAGTGTATCCATTGCTTTTAGAGAATTGCTTAAATTCTCCATACACGCTTGTAGTACCTTCTATAGTAACCTTATCACCAACCGCAGCACTGAAGCCTGAATCATAAACATAGATGTAGCCAGTAGTGTCATAAACAAGTCCACCACGAGCACAAGTGGCTACTACGGTTCCTTGGATCTTATAGGTACCAGCTTCACCTGCTTGAACGGTTGCTATAGTAGAGATTGTGGGGTCTTCCACATCACCACCTGACTCTGACATATATTTATAGAACTGTGTTTGAGTATCTTTAATATTACCATCTGTATTGGTATAACATCTCCAATCCTGGCTATTATACACACCTACCCAACGTTTTGTAGCTGTATTATATAGCCATTTATCATCTAAAGTAAACAACTTATTATCATTTGTTCCTACACGTACACCATTATTGGAATTTGTTGTATATAGCCATGTCTCAGTAGAACCTTTGGGATAGAATGTATATCCATCTGTATTACTGCCAGAAACTTTCCACTTAATATTTTCTTCTACTTTGGAGGTAATCTTACTGCCTTCAATTGTAACAGCAACTACACTTGGAGCGCTACTTGTTCCTTTATCATTTGAAAGAGCTGTAGATGAGGTGGCATCAACAATAACAAACACATCGTCAGATGTTAATTCTGACAATTCAGCCTTTTCCCAAGTTTGAGCACAAACATTAGAGCTTCCTAGTAAGAGAATACTTCCTAACAAGCTTTTTAAAAGTAAAGTTCTTTTCATAAAATTGATATTAATTAGTTAAATAAGAAATTTCAGTTAAAGTAATGGTTGAAATGATTTAAGGTTGGTTGGGCCAAAAAACTTCCAAATCCGCAGCAAAATTAGCAAATATTCTTCTAAGGAGAAAATTTAATCAAAAGAAAAATGAAACAAAAACAAGAAAAAGTTTCGACTTAAAGTATTGGTTCAAATGGTTTTCATGGGATAAAGATATCTACCTTACTAAAAAAGAGCCCCAGAATTCATTTGAATTCCGAGGCTCAGCACTATATCAGAAAAAACGGACTTATCAAATCATGCGAACCACTTCACGTAGCAGAAGTCCTGACGATGAGGCAGGTTCTCGTTCTTGGGGAACAAACGATAGCATACCTTGAAGCTGCCAGCATCATCCATACCCAGAGAGGCTGCGAAAGTATATTTGTTTCCTTCGCGTCCCTTCAACGTGAAGGGATATGCTTTATAAACATGGTCTTGTCCTTCCTTGTCGGTAGTGAGCGTCACAAGCTCCACTCCGATTGCATCGTCCAAGCCGGCTTCGTCTACAACAACCTCAATGTTATACTTCATACCAGCATCGAGACAAGCATTCAAAGTGTCCTCGTTCCTGTTGATGCTGACAACATTGATAGCATCCCAGCGCTCTGCAACAATCTCCTTCCAGAGAGCAATCTCCTTAGCAAGACGATAGTTGTCCTTAGCAAGGGAATGGAAACGCTTAGCTTCCTTATTGTAGAACTTCTCATAATAGTCATCGAGTTGACGTTTCATGGTGTAATGTGGAGCTATCTGGGCAATAGAGTTCTTGATGACATTGATCCAGCCCTTAGAGATGCCCTTCTTGTCCTTATTGTAATAAAGAGGAAGAATCTCGTTCTCCAAAAGGGCATAGATGGTTGCGGCATCGAGACGGTCTTGATACTCCTGGTTCTGGTATGTACGCTTCTCAGTAAGTGCCCATCCTGCACCCTCACGATAGCCTTCCAACCACCAGCCGTCCTTTACGCTAAGGTTGACAACACCGTTCATCTCAGCCTTCTCACCAGATGTTCCACTAGCTTCCATGGGGCGTGTAGGTGTATTCATCCATATATCCACACCGCTGACAAGACGACGGGCCAACAAGAAATCGTAGTCCTCAACAAAGATGATCTTTCCCTGGAACTCAGGACGCTGACTTATCTCGTAAATCCGCTTGATGAGTCCTTGTCCAGCTCCGTCGGCGGGATGAGCCTTGCCAGCGAAAAGGAAGATGACTGGACGCTCAGGGTTATTCACGATTTTGCTGAGACGTTCCAAATCAGTAAAGAGCAAGTGAGCACGCTTGTAGGTAGCAAAGCGACGGCAGAAACCAATGACCAGAGCATTGGGGTTGAAGTTGCCAATAAGCTTGACCACACGCTGAGGATCACCCTGATTCTTCAGCCACGTTTCCCTGTACTGCTCTGCGACATACTTAAAGAGCTTTTGTTTCAACACTTGGCGGGCTGCCCAGATTTCCTCGTCAGGACAGTTATAGATACCATGCCAGATTTCCTCGTTCGACTGGTCGCTCATGTGCTTTGCATCGAAGTACTTCGCATAAATCTTTCGCCACTCTGTAGCACACCAGGTGGGGAAATGTACGCCATTGGTGACATAACCCACATGGCTTTCTTCTGGGAAGTAACCATTCCAGATATTGTTGAACATCTTCTTGCTGACCTCACCATGCAACCAGCTCACGCCGTTAACCTCTTGACAGGTGTTGCATGCAAAGGTGGACATACAGAAACGCTCACTCTTGTCGTTAGGATTCATACGGCCCATGCCGATGAACTCATCCCAAGTGATACCCAGCAATTGAGGATATCCTCCCATATACTTACCAAAGAGTCCTTCGTCAAAATAGTCATGGCCGGCAGGAACTGGAGTATGAACGGTATAAAGACTACTTGCACGCACCAACTCCATTGCCTGATTGAATGACAAGCCTTCCTCAATATAGTCACATAAGCGTTGCAGGTTGCAGAGTGCAGCGTGACCTTCATTACAATGATAGATATCCTTCTTGATGCCAAGCTTCTTGAGCATCAGCATACCGCCGATACCAAGCAGGATCTCTTGCTTCAGTCGATTCTCCCAATCGCCACCATAGAGGGTGTGAGTGATGGGCTTGTCGAAATCGGAATTCAACTCATTGTCCGTATCCAAAAGATACAGTTTAACACGGCCGACATTCACCCTCCAAACGTATGCATGAACATGATAGTTCATATAGGGAACGTCAACAATCAATGGCGTGCCATCCTCATTCAATTGCTGCTCAATGGGCAACGAACCAAAATTCTGAGCCTCGTAATTGGCAATCTGCTGTCCGTCCATTGCCAGGCTCTGTGTAAAGTAACCATAGCGATAAAGGAAACCAACTGCACACATATCTACGTTGCTATCAGATGCCTCCTTCACGTAGTCACCTGCCAACATGCCCAGACCACCGCTGTAAATCTTCAGGGCAGAATGGATACCATACTCCATACAGAAGTAGGCCACAGAAGGACGGGAACGGTCTGGTTCCACGTCCATGTATTTGCGGAACTTCGCATACACGTCCTGGATGCGTTTCATAAGTGCCTTGTCCTTCAGGATTTCCTCCTTGCGGGTGTAGCTTAGGCGCTCCAATAGCATCACAGGATTATGCTTCACGTCGTGATAGAGGTCAGGGTCAATATCACGGAACAGGTCGCGAGCCTCGTAGTTCCATACCCACCACATGTTGTGGGCAAGTTCAACAAGTTTGCTGATTTCGGCAGGCATATTGCTCTTGACAATGACCGACTTCCAACTGGGTTCGTTGGCATTACTTGCTTTAATCTTCATAAAATTTCAACTGATTTAAAAAATATGTTTTGTTTATTTATTCGTTGCATTCAGACGCTTGGCAGCATTGCGGAGTGCAATGTCGTAAGCATCATAGTAATACTTGATGAAGTGTTTCCACAAAGCCTTCTCAGAGAGGCGGGCAGCACGATGACGGATAGCATCCCGCTCCTTCTTGTCGTAAGCGGAATATTCGACTGTGGTACGACATATCCTGTCGGCCACCTCGTCGAAATTATAATCATTGCGAGGTATAACCTCTACTCCATCAGCTAGAGTGCTCTGAGTGCCTTTCACCTTGTTGGCCCACATGCCAAATCCAGAAAGAGATGTCGTGATGGTGGGCACATGAAAAGCGATAGCCTCAAGTGGAGTGTAACCCCAAGGCTCATAATAAGATGGATATATGGCCAGATCATCTCCAATAAGCAAATCGTAATAGGGCATATCGAAGATTCCGTCATTGCCATCAAGGTAACAGGGGACAAAGATGAAATGAACACGTTCTTCCGGCCGATTCAACACGTTGCTTTCCCTAAGTTTACACAATACGTTATCGTTCTGTTCCTCATGAATGTCATGCGTAATCACAGGATTCCATAGGGAAGTCGTAAATGTGCCTCCCTTATGCAAGCGTTCCATCAGATCCTGGCGTGGGCCAGAAACCCAACCAGGTACCTGGATGAGAGCCAGGATGGGATTGCGAAGTTGATCGTCATAAAGAGTGCGCCGCATGGATTCGAGGAATACGTCGATACCCTTGTTCTTGAATTCATAGCGACCACTGGTGGCTACAATCAGGGTGTCATCAGAATAAACGTGTCCTGTCAACGCGTTGGCAACCTGGAAAATCTTTTTTCGTGCCTTACGACGTTTTTGAGTGAACTCGACACCTTTTGGAACGAAATCGGCTTCGAAACCATTCATCAAGATTGCATCGCACTTCTTGTCGAGCAGTTCTTCACATTCACGACCAGTAACATCGCTAACGGTAGTGAAGCAGTCAACGTGGTGAGCCGTCTGGCGCTCTACGCTGTGCTTGGCTTCCATATTCAACTCCTGCGACATCTGGATGCCATTGTAAGCCCAAAGGTATTCGTAGAGAGGCTTATTGTTGCCTGCAATACTGCGTCCGATACTGGTGGCATGAGTGGTGAAAATGGTTGCTATCTCTGGCACATGCTTCTTTACGTAAAGGGCGCCTAAGCACGTCATCCATTCATGGACCTGATAGATGACATTCGATGTTTGAGTCAGGAAATACTTGTAAAAGCTCTCCACTACCAAACCAGCAGCATAAGAGAACATGCTGGCCTCGTCATAGTCACCGTATGCATGAAGGCTATCAACCTGGAAATCAAGCCATGCGGCACCATACAGGTTGTTCTTGATCTCATAGTAAGGAGTGAAGTCAACCAAGATAACACATGGATTTCCAGGTATGTTCCAACGGCCTACACGGACGTGCAATCCTGACTCAGCAGCCTTCTTTACCCAAGGTTGCCAAAGATGCTTGTCCTCGATGAACAGAGGATTATTCTGGTTTGTCCACACATCTGGACCAATAAAGACTATATGGTCAGGCATGGCTACCTGCAGAGTCTTTGCCCTGGTCGACAAAACGGTATAAATTCCCCCAATTTTATTGCAAACTTCCCAACTGCTCTCAAAAATAAAATTAGGAGTCATCCTGTTGTCACTCATTAATCGTCTGATATATACCTTAAATTGGGCACAAAGGTAGTAAAAATCTATCAAAATCGAAAGGGAAAGATGTTTTTTGGCACTTTTTTCTATCATTTATTGCTTAAAATGTGTAAAACATGATAATACTCATTATTAATTTTAGTATCTTTGTGTGGAATATTTTGCAAATGATAAAGATAAACGTCACATCCTTTATGCTGTTTCTCTGCATGGCAACAAATGCAGGAGGACCATGGAAAATGGACTTGACATGCCCAGACGAAAAGATCAATCTGATCATTGACCTTTACGATGAATCCATCGAGGTTCCAGGCATGGAAATGTTTGGCCCAATGAATGGGTATCTCAATGGAAACATCTACGGAGTATGGTACGTCACTGGATTTGACATTAAGGACGACAAAAACGTGACGATCAAAGTTGCTAACGATCTGGGTAGTGAGAACCAGAAGATCAGTCTGACACAAACTTCCGACAGTACTTGGACGATGAAGTTCGAGGGACAGCAAGTAGTGAAACGAGCTGTCGGAAAGAAACTGGTGAAGATACCACGTGAACTGGTCATGAAAAAGAAATAAAACATCAAAACCATAATGCCAAGAAATTTAAGCAA
Source organism: Bacteroidaceae bacterium (assembly GCA_017427185.1). Taxonomy (GTDB): domain Bacteria; phylum Bacteroidota; class Bacteroidia; order Bacteroidales; family Bacteroidaceae; genus Physcousia. The sequence goes on from JAFRTJ010000044.1 coordinate 8,740, forward strand.
CAGAGGCAAAAAGAAAAACAGATACGTACTGACTGCTTTGGGTGGTCTGTTTGCAGGGTTTGCAATCATGTTGGTGGCAGACTATTATTACGAGAAGAGCTCTACCAACGAGGCTTGCATGGCTTGCCATGTTCACCCTGAAGCTGAAGACAACTGGAAAAAATCCTCTCATTATATAAACGAGAGTGGAGTGATGACAGAATGTGCATCCTGTCACTTACCTCCCAAGGGAACCTTCAAACACTTCACAGCAAAAGCCAGAATTGGTATGAAGGACCTGTGGTCCTACATGACAAAAGACACCAGCGAACTGGACTTCGCTTCCAAACGTGATGTGGAATATGCTCCCAAAATTGTCTTCAACGAATCTTGCAAGAAATGCCACATCAACTTGTTCCCCAAAGGTCTGAGTGATGATGGAGTTGCAGCGCATCTATATTACGAAGAAAACGAGGAGAAGTTGGATTTGCAATGCGTAAGTTGCCACTTGGATGTGGGGCACTTTATCCCTGGCTATAAACACGAAAAGATGAATGCTGACCCTATAGACACGTCAGGTGTTGTATATGAAGCAGCAACTGAGGTAAAAGAATTCAAGAACTTTACGGAAACAATTCCTCTAACGCGTTCAAGCATAAACATGGTTGCAATCCCTGGTGGTACATTCCAAATGGGTAGCAACAAAGGCGATTCATTCAGCAATGAGGATGAATATCCCAAACATAGTGTGACCATCTCTCCATTCTTCATGGCTGAAGTGGAAATCACTTGGAACCAATATTGGGCTTTCTATGTCGAAACCATGTCAGAAGGCCGCACGAAGCCAGAAACTATCTATGCCAACAATTCCCGTCCTGACGTAGATGTCGTATCTGGTCCTACTCCACCCTTTGGGTCACCAGATCAAGGTTGGGGAATGGGAAATCGACCTGCCATAACCATGACTCACTATGCAGCTGAGACCTATTGCCAATGGTTGTCATTAAAGACAGGAAAGAAGTATCGCTTGCCGACAGAGGCAGAATGGGAATATGCTGCTCGTGGTGGCACAGATACTCCATACTTCTTCGAAGGGAAGCCCAGCAAGTACAGCAACGAAGGATTCTGGAACAAGATTTTTGGAGTGGATACAGTCAACATCAACCGCTATACCATCTATGCCAACAACAGCAAGAATCGCACGCAAGAACCCACGAAGGTGGCACCTAACCCCTTTGGACTGAAGAACATGTTGGGCAACGTGATGGAATATTGCCAAGACTGGTATGCCGAGGATGCTTACCAGAACGTAAAAGATGGAGCAGTAGATCCCAAGGGACCTGCATCTGGTACTGATTACGTGGTGCGTGGCGGATCGTATGCTGATGATGCAAAGGACTTGAGATGCGCAGCTCGAGCACATTCCAATTATGAGGCATGGTTGAAGACTGACCCTCAGAATCCAAAGAGTATCTGGTGGTTGAGCGACATGAAGGGAATAGGATTCCGTATTGTTTGTGAGGTTCCTGATGGAATAAATGCAAAATAACATTATATAATAATAAATAAGGTATTTCATTATTTTATTAAACAAAATGAAAATGGAAAAAGAAGGTTTAAGCAGAAGAAAATTCCTGACCAACGGTGCCTTGATAGGTGCTGCAGGTATGATTGCCCCAGCAGTTCTGAGCAGCTGCACTGGTGGTAGTAAGGCATCAGTAAACACTCCCTTAAAGAAAGAGGGAGAGTTCTATGTTCCTGACATGCCAGACAAGGCTGACGACGGCAAGGAGCTGAAAGTTGGTGTTATTGGTTGTGGCGGTCGTGGCTCAGGTGCCATCATCAATCTGCTTGATGCTGCAAATGGCATCACAGTTACAGCCCTGGGAGATGTGTTTGCTGATCGTCTGTTCGGCCTGCGCGACAAATTGAAGAATGATCGCCAGCAGGAAGTTCCTGAAGACAAATGTTTCGTAGGTTTCGATGCTTATCAGAAAGTAATTGACTCAGGTGTAGATATGGTTATCATCGCCACTCCTCCTGTATTCCGTCCAACCCATTTCCAATATGCAACAGAAAAGGGAGTTCATTCTTTCCTGGAGAAACCTATTGCTGTAGATCCCAAAGGCTATCGCACCATCATGGCAACTGCCAAGCAGGCACAGGCTAAAGGTTTGAGCGTTGTAACGGGTACTCAGAGACACCATCAGCGCAACTATGTCGAGGCCAACAAGCAGATTCAGGCTGGTATCATTGGCGAGATTACTGGTGGTAATGTATATTGGAACCAGGGTATGCTGTGGTATCGTCAGCGTGAGGCTGGTTGGACAGACATGGAGTGGAACATCCGCGACTGGGTGAACTGGAAGTGGCTGAGTGGTGACCACATCGTAGAGCAGCACGTTCACAATATCGATGTATTCCTCTGGATGAGTGGTTTGAAACCCGTAAGCGCAACATCTTTTGGTGCTCGTCATCGTCGTATCACTGGTGACCAGTTCGATATGTTCAGCACAGACTTCACTATGGAGAATGGCATTCATCTGCACAGTATGTGCCGCCAGATTGATGGCTGCAGCAGCAATGTCAGCGAGTTCATCCAGGGTGCAAAGGGTTCTTGGAACAGCGCAACCAATGAGATCAAGGACCTCGAGGGCAACGTTATCTGGAAATACGACAGCGAGAAGGCTGGTCAGGAATTCCAGCAGCACGATCCCTACGTATTGGAGCATGTAGACTGGGTTAACCATATCCGTAGAGGTACTGCACATGAGGAGGCTACTGAGTGCGGCATTTCATGTATGGCAGCAATCATGGCTCGCGAGGCAGCATACACAGGCAACACCACCACTTGGGACGAGATGACTCAGTCACCAATGGATTACATGCCTGAGAAGCTGGAAATGGGTCCCCTGGACCTGGCTAGCTACAAGGTGCCCGTTCCTGGTACTGCAAAAGAATAATTCTACCACTAATAAGGACACATTTATGAAAAGACGTAATTTTCTGTTGGGATCCATGTCAGGATTAGCAGCTGCCAGTTTTGCACCTACTACCCTGCTGGCATCATGTGCTCCCAAGAAGGAGAAGAAGAACGAGACTCCTCTGAACATCTGTTTCCAGGAAGGAATACCCATTGGTGAGAGCCTGAATGAGAAACTGGATTACATGGAGAGCCTTGGCGTGACAGGTTTGGAAGTTGGAGGCCGTGGTTTGGCAGGCCGTGTCGACGAAATCAAGAACGCACTTCAGGGTCGCAACATCAAATTAGGTGCCATTTGCGCTGGTTTTGATGGCTTCATCCTGGCTGAAGATGGTCAAAAGGATGCGTTCGACAAGAGCATGCGCGAGATTCTCGAGGCAGCTGGCAAGCTTGGTTCATGTGGCGTCATCATGGTTCCTGCATTCAATGGTCAGAATCCATGCAAGCCTCACACAATGGACACACGCAACTATCTGTGCGAGCAGCTGCACGAGTTGGGCGAATTCGCTGTACAGTGTGGCACAACTGTCATTCTGGAGCCCTTGAACAGAAACGAATGTTTCTATATGCGTCTGGTGGCTGATGCTGCTGCAATCTGTCGTGACTCTGACAGCGCTGGCGTAAAGTGTATGGGTGACTTCTGGCACATGCAGGAAGAAACCTCTGACTATGCAGCCTTCATGGCAGCAGGCACCAAGTATCTGCAGCATGTCCATATCGCCAGCCGCGGTCGCCGCAAGACTCCAATTGAGGATGGCGAGAAGGATGACTACAGAGATGGTATGCGTGCATTGAAGGAAATGGGTTATCCTGGCTTCATCAGCTATGAGTGTGGATGCGATGGAGACAAGGCAACCATTCTGCCACAATCTGTAGAATTGCTGCGCAAGCAGTGGGAAGAAGCATAATTTTTCTCATAATTTTATACGTTTAGGAGAGTGTCTGCCGCCTTTAAGGTTGGCAGACACTTCTTTTATCTGACTTGCCACAAAATATCAGCAGGCAAAAGACAACACGTTGAAAAACGAAAGACAACGTGTTGAAACACGAAAGACAACACGTTGAAATGGCAAACTCAACACGTTGAAACCAGGAAGACAACACGTTGTGCTTTATGACGCGACAGGAAGTCTTAACCTTTTATAATACACATGCCAGAAGAATTACAATTAGTTAAAAAACAAGACGAAAGGAAGCGTGACACGAAGAAATGTAGTACTTTTACGAAAAATTGAAGTGAAAATGAACACAAAGATCAAGACTTTGCTGCAGCAGTTGTTGCTCAGCCCAAAGAAGTTTCCAGTAGAAGCCGCTCTGGGATTGGCTTTCTTTCTCATTTCTGCTTGGCATTTGCATACAGCTGAATGGAGCAATGTGACAGGCCGCATGGAAAGTGATTTGAATGCTGATATCCTGTGGCTCTTTGTTCCTCTCATTGTACTTTCATTCTGGCTGAGAAAAGTAAACCGCTGGCTCTACTTTGCCTCGTTTTTCCTTTTCGTTCCACTGATGGCGCTCAATCTTAAGCCTTTCCTATGGACGTATGGGGTCCATTTCACTTATGTGTTGGCTGCCATACTTCTTGTGTTGGGCGTCAGGAAGATGAGCAATCAGGCCTTTGCCTCCCATGCGCTCCACGTGGTTACCCAGCTGTTCTTTGGATTCGTCATAACAGGTATACTGAATTTGGCAGTATTGTCCATTGTTGCCTCTTTTCTCTATATCTTTGGCATCAATCAACCAAACCACATCTATGAGCACATCATCCAGTTTATATGGTTTGTGCTGGCTCCACAGATCTGCTTCACATTAATCACCAATAACGAGGACGAGATGGGCGAGCCTGCAAAGGTTCTTCGATTGATCCTGAACTTTATCCTCTCGCCTGCAGTCATCATCTATACGGTGATTCTCTATGTTTATTTCTTTAAGATTGCAATTGAATGGGACCTGCCAAAAGGTGGCGTTGCCTGGATTGTGATGGGCTTTATCACAGCCGCTCTTGTTGGCAGAGTGGCACAATCTGTTCTCAGCCAGCGTTACTACGACTGGTACTATCGACGCTTCACATTGATAGCCATTCCGCCACTGATTCTCTACTGGATAGGTTCCATTTATCGCATCCGTCTCTACAGTTTCACAGAGAGCCGCTTCTATCTGATGGTGGCAGGTGTGTTGATGACATTGTTCGTGCTGATGCTGCTTCACGAACGCACACGACGTTTCCAGCTGATGGCAATCATCTTTGGTGTTGCCATTATTCTCTTCAGCTATATTCCTGGCATCTCTGCCAAAAGCATAGGATTGAAATGTCAGAAAGAACGTTTGAAGGAAATCATCAGCGAACTGAAGTTGGCAAACCCTAAGACAGGAAAACTTAACGATGACCTCAATGTAAGCGCCATCCAGAAAGACAGCCTTTTGAGTTTGAGGTATCAGGATGCATGCAGCATTATCAGATATGTACGCAAAGAGGTAGGCTCAGACAAGTTTGATGACCAATATGGCAATTGGTCGCACTCAGAATATGAATTCAGATACACGAGTGATGCCTTGACAGAGGATAAAAACTATTCACGTAAGAAGCCAATACAACTGGGTGACTACAACATCATGCTCCAAGAAGAGAACTATCGTTTGAATTATGACAAACACGTGATAACCGTTGGAACGAAAAAGGGAAAAACTATCCTTGCATACCCTATTGATTCGCTTGTCAGAAAGAATCCTATACTTTTGAAAAATCCTAAAGAATTACTTACCTATAAGAATGATTCATTAATGCTGGTGCTCGACATGATCAGTTTTAATGACAGCACAATAACGTATGTCAGCGGATATGATTTCTTTCTATTCAAGAAAAAAACAGAGAAAGAATAAGACAGATCAGGCAAGAACAAGGTAGGTAAGATAAGCAATATAGGAAAGAACCAGCACAAGGCCTTCCAACTTGCTAAGACTTCTTTTGGAACAAGCGAAAATCCATAGAAGAACATTGCTGAATATAAATACTGCCCAGTCTACCATAGAGATATCCTGAACCACCATTGAGCGGATAGCGCTACATGTACCCAAGACAAAAGCTATATTGAATACGTTGCTACCAATGGCATTACCCATTGCCAGACCAGCACTCCCCTTCTTTGCAGCCACCATACTGGTAGCCAATTCTGGAAGACTAGTTCCTGCAGCCAAAATGGTCAATCCTATCACACTCTCGCGTACACCCCAAAGGCGAGCCAGGTCAGCAGCATTGTTGACCAGCAACTGACCTCCTGACACCAAACAAACAATTCCTATCAAGAGCAGGAAAAGCAGTTTCCAGATGGAAGTGTCCTCGCGAACCTCATCTGATGTCTTCTGTCCATGCGTACCTATATAATATGTATAATAAAGGAAACCACAGAAGAGAATCAGCAGAAAGATGGCATCGAGGAGCGTAATGTTACCATCATAAGACAGGACGAAAAGCAAAAGGGCAAAGACGAAGCTAAGAGGAATGTCGCGATAGAGGACACCTTTCTGGATAACAACAGGCATCATCAGGGCAGAAGCGCCTATAATGGTGAGTGTATTGAAGATGTTACTGCCCACGATATTACCTACGCTCATGTCAGAACTCCCACGCAAACTGCTGAACAGACTCACCATCAACTCAGGCAAACTTGTTCCCATAGCAACTACAGTAAGACCTATGACCAACTCGCTCACATGCCATTTGCGTGCTATACCGCTTGCTCCATCAGTAAACTTATCAGCACCCCACAAAACCAGGGCAATACCTATTATAAGGAAAAAAATGTTCAGTATCATATCGAGTGCAAAGATACACAATTTATAGTTATTTTATAAGTTTTCACACCTGTTTTTGTTGCGATATGACTTTTTATTTGTATTTTTGCAGCGAGAAGTAAACCAAATTGAGTTCAACATAATAACAGATAAGACGAAAATGAAACTTACAAAATTTGCTTTTACCTTGGTATTCGCAGCTGTAGCAACCTCTGCATCAGCACAATACGAGGGAACATCATGGGAACAAAGAATTGGCACAGGTCAGGACAGCATCGAAGCTCGCCAGAACCTTAGCTTGTTCCAAATGTCATACGATAACAAACAATGGCCTGAGGCTTACGAGTCTTGGAAATCATTGATAGAGAAAGCTCCTTGTGCGCAAAAGGGTATCTACACCAAGGGGGCCTTCATGCTGTACAACCTGATCACCGCTGAGCAAGACAAACCCAAGAAGTTGCAATACTTCAAGGATCTGATGATGCTCTTCGATACGCGCGTGAAGAATCTGGATGCGCTCAACTCCTTCGAGAACGAAAAAGGTAAGTCCACTATGGGAGATGTGCTTTCACTGAAGGCAGACTACTACAACTGGACAGCTCCTACCGTGGAGGGCAGCGAGTACACGCTGAACAAGTCTTATGCCAACTATCGTGAGGCCATCACCATGATCAATGAGAAGGGTGGTCGCGAGATCGAGGGCTCTGTGCTTCAGAACTTCTTCCTGGTAAGTGATGCCATGTATAAGGCTGGCCCCAATGCAATGCGCGAGCAGTACCTGCAAGACTATCTCGACAGCAAGGATGCCTGCGAGAAGATGCTTCAGCTGGCAAAAGAAGCCCAAGCAGATGGCGACAACGAAAAGGCTGAAAAGCTGATTGCAAAGTATGATGGACCTTTGGCTTTCATCGAGCAGACATTCACTCAAAGTGGTGCCGCTGACAGCGCTCAGATTGTAGCCATCTACACCAAGAAGTTCGACACGTATAAAACTGACATCAACAAGCTGAACAGCGCCCTGACCCTGATGGCTCAGAACGAATGCGACAACTCAGACATTTACTTCCAGTATGCTGAGGCAGCCTATCAGATAGAACCCACCTTCACGAGTGCCATCGGTTTGGCTCAGAAGGCTCAGGCAGACGGTAAGGCAACACAGTGTCTGGAGTACTACAACAAGGCTCTGGAGTTGGCTACTAGCGATCAGACACGTGGTGCTATCTGCATGCGAATTGCAAAGGCTCTTGCCAGCAGCGGCGCATACAACAAGAGTGGCGAGTACATCGAGAAATCCATTCAGTACAATCCTGATTTGGCTGGACGCGCATATTATCAGCATGCTGTATCATTGGTTCACGCTCACGACATGAAGGGTGCTATGGACCTCTGCGCAAAGGCTGCCAGTGCTGATATCACAATCGCTCCTCAGGCAAACCGTCTGAAGTCACAAATCCAAGAGATTATGTCTGCTCAGGCCCAGAATGCCAAGCTTCAGGCTGAATACCAGGAATACCTGCGCAAGAAGAAGGCTGAGGAAGACTTCTGGAACCAGAAGTAATCCTTTGCGATTTATAACGTCACACATTATCGCCCGGCATTTCTGCGAAAAGGAGATGTCGGGCGATTTGTCTTCCATCCATACTTTTCAACAGAAAGATTGCTCTCGCCATTAAGAAAAATGAAAAAGCATAGACAGCAAAAAATGTTAAAGCTTGCAAAAAGAAATGGGCATATAACATCTATGTGGGATTTTCTTTGTAACTTTATAGCGAATTATGGCTAAAAATAACAAAAAATTAACAAAAATAAGGGAAAGAAGCAGATGAAATTCCCTATGTTGACTAATTGTACAAATTGTAGTTTATTTATAATAATATAGTAAAAGGAATATGACAAATCTATTATTTATTGGTAATTTAGGAACAGGCGAGATTGTCATTATCGCACTCGTTGTCCTGTTGCTTTTTGGTGGTAAGAAGATTCCTGAATTGATGCGCGGAATCGGCAAAGGAGTAAGAAGCTTCAAAGATGGCATGTCTGACATTGAGAAAGAAATCAACGAAGACCCAACGGAGAAGAAAGTCGAGAAATCAGATAACTAACATATTTAACAACTCTAAAATTTTTTTATATGGAAAGAATGTCAAGAAGATCCTTCCTGAAGGTTGGAACCGCTGCTTCTGCAGCATTAGCTATGGCTCCCACTGACGTGTTGGCAAAAGCAAAGAGCAAGAAAACAGCTAAGGCTACTGGTAAGATTAAGTTGCTTGGTGTAGGTGTTGGTGGACGTGGACACGCTGATATCAATGGCGTAACCTATGGTCCTAACAACACAGTTTATGATGATGTTGAGTTCATCGGTATTGCTGATGTTGACTGGAAGTATGCTAAAGGTGTGCTCGATGAGTATCAGAAGCTGTTCCCCAACTGCAAGATGTATCATGACTACAAGACGATGTATGCAGAGTTGCTGGATCAGGCTGACGCAGTAATCTGTGGTACAGCCGACCACACCCATGCTATCATCTGTGCTGAGGCTCTGGCTGCTGGCAAGCATGTATATTGCGAGAAGCCCCTGACTCGTACCGTTTACGAATCCCGTCTGCTCACCAAGTTGGCTGCTAAGGCTGGTGTTGCTACCCAAATGGGTAACCAGGGTTCCAGCGGTGAAGGTGTGAACCTCGTTTGCGAATGGATCTGGAACGGTGAGATTGGTGAGGTAACACGCGTTGATGCCTTCACAGACCGTCCTATCTGGCCTCAGGGTCTCGAGCGTCCTGAAGAGGTACATCAGATTCCCAGCACTCTGAACTGGGATGCATTCATTGGCCCCGCTCCCAAGCGTCCTTACAACTCTATCTATCACCCCTGGAACTTCCGCGGATGGTGGGACTTTGGTACAGGTGCTCTGGGTGATATGGCTTGCCACATTCTCCACCCCGTATTCAAGGCTTTGGATCTGGGTTATCCCATCCATGCAGAGGGTAGCTCTACCCCACTTATGTCTGACTGCTGCCCCAGCGCACAGGTTGTTAAGTTGACATATCCCGCTCGTCCCAACCGTCCTAAGGTTGCTATGCCTGAGGTAGTTGTAACATGGAGCGATGGTGGTATCATCCCCTTCCGTCCTGACGGTCTGCCCGTTGGTAAGGACTTGAACATCAGCGGTGGTGGTGCAATCTTTTACGGCACCAAGGACATCCTGGTTGTAGGTTGCTATGGTGAGAGACCTTACTTGGTAAGTGGTCGTGTTCCCAATGCTCCTAAGGTTTGCCGCCGTGTGACTGAGAGCCACCAGCGTGACTGGATCCGCGCTATCAAGGAAATCCGTGCCGGCAAGGTTGATTGGGTGAAGACAGCTTCAGACTTCAGCGAGGCTGGTCCATTCAATGAAATGGTTGCAATGGGTGTTGTAGCTACCCGTCTGCAAGGTCTGAACCAGACATTGGATTGGGATGGCGAGAACATGAAGTTCACCAACATTCCTGAGAAGGCAACTGTTCGCGCCATGTTGAAGGACGGCTTCTCCATCAAGGATGGACATCCCACATTCAACAAGACCTACACAGAGCCTGTAAACGCTCGTGAATTCGCAGCAGAGCTCATCAAGCCAAAGTATCAGAATGGCTATGTTCTGCCTGATATGCCTGCATAACGGAAACGATTCATCCATTTATATCATTTAAACGATGAAACTTAGAAATATCCTAGCTGCCGCCGCTTTGGTGGCAGCTATCGGTACTCAGGCCGAAGGTCAGAAGTACGTCATCCTGCACAATCCAGAGGTTGACCTGAGCACGCTGAAAGTCGACAAGGAAGGCTTCTACGTATTGTTCGACGGCTCCAGTCTGAATGGCTGGCGCGGCTACTGCAAGGACTACTTGCCCAGCAAGTGGGAGAACAAGGATGGTGCCCTGCATTTCAAGGGACGTGGCGAAGGTGAAGGCGGTGATGTCATTTTTGCTCACCAGTTCAAGAATTTCATCTTCGAGGTTGAGTGGAAGATTTCTGAGGGTGGAAACTCTGGTATCTTCTATCTGGGCCAGGAGTCTGCAACCATCAATACGGATGGTCCCAAGACTGAAGAGTTCCAGTCACCTGACGGATCTGTAAAGATTTCTCAGACTAAGAGCAATGCAGGCAAGCTGAACTATCAGCCCATCTACATCTCCTGCCCTGAGTGTCAGGTTCTCGACAACGAGCGTCATCCTGATGCAAAGCTTGGTGCCACATTGGGTATCCGCCAGTCCACTTCACTCTACGACATGATTGTTGCCAAGCCACAGAATGCCAATCCTGCTGGCCAGTGGAACAAGGTTCGCGTTGAGGTGAAGAACGGCAAGGTGACTCACTTCCAGAATGGTGTGAAGGTACTGAGCTATCAGCTTTGGGGCGAGGAGTGGATCAAGCTTCTGCAGAGCAGCAAGTTCAGCGAGAAGGCATGGCCTCTGGCATTCGAGCTGCTGAAGAACTGCGGTGGTGATGGCCACAAGGGATACTTCGGCTTCCAGGATCATGGCGATGAAGTATGGTATCGCAACATCCGTGTCAAGGTGTTGAAATAAGAGTAATAAGTTTAACATAGTATTATATTGTACAGATGAAGAATTTATTTTCAAGCATTTATATGCTGGCTCTTGGACTTGTAGCTCTGAGCATGAATTCCTGTGCTCTTGACAAGAAGGCTGAGCCAGTGAAGAAAGATATAGCTTTCCAGATGTATAGCGTACGTGAACTCATTGGAGACCCTGGCAAATATGCAGAAAACCATGAGACTGCGCTGAAGGCTTTGGCTGATATGGGATACACTGCCATAGAGGCTGCAAACTATGGCGACGGCAAGCTCTACGGTGTTGAACCTGAGCAGTTTAAGGCTGACATCGAAGCTGCTGGTATGGAGGTGTTGTCGAGTCATGTAGGCCACAACCTGAATGACGCTGAACTGCAGAGCGGAGACTTCACTGAAGCCCTGAAATGGTGGGAACAATGCATAGATTGCCACAAGCGTGCTGGAATGAAGTATATCGTGAATCCAGGTGTCAACTACCCAAGAACTTTGGCTGAAGCAGAAGTTATCTGCAATTACATGAACAAAGTTGGAGAAATGGTAAATGCTGCCGGCATGAAGTTTGGTTACCACAACCACTCCCATGAGTTCGGAAGAGTAGAAGACAACGTATGGTATGACTATATGATTGAGCATACTGATGCTGACAAAGTGTTCTTCGAGATGGATGTTTATTGGGCAGTTCGTGGAGGAGTTTCACCCGTTAGCTACTTCAAAAAATACCCAGGTCGCTTCACCCTGCTCCACATCAAGGACGACAAAGAATTGGGACAGAGCGGTATGGTAGGCTTTGATGCCATCTTCAACAACTTTGATGCGTCTGGAACAAAGTATCCAGTTGTGGAACTCGAGGGCTGTAACGCACCCACCATCCTGGAGGGCATGAAGGAAAGTATTGACTACCTCCTGAATGCCGACTTTGTTAAAGCGTCTTATGACGAATAAGTGATTACAACTGTTTATTATGGGTTGCAGGGTTTCCTGTAACCCATAATTTATGCGAATAACGAAGAAATGACTGACGAGACAGAAAAGATTGAGGGACTGAACGAGGAAACCACTCTGCCTGATGCAAACAGCGGAAATCCTACCGTTTCCGAAGAGAACACCCTGGCTCCCCAGGAAGATGAGGAATCTGCAAATGCAAGGGAGGAAAGTCCCAAGATAGAAGAAAAGAAAGCAAAGGCTGAGGAAGAAGAAGACGAAGAAGATGGGGAATCCATGTCCTTCTGGGACCACCTCGAAGTGCTTCGATGGTCGATTTTCCGCTGTGCCTGTGTGCTGACTGGGGTAATGGTTCTCACGTTCATCGCTATGCCCTACATCTTCGACAACTTCGTACTTGCTCCCACCACAAGCAACTTCTTCGTCTATCGATGGCTCTCTGAGATAAGCCACGGCGTCATCAGCTTCGATCCCAATTTCAATGTACAGATCATCAACATCAATGTGGCGAGTCAGTTCATGACGCACATCCACACGTCCATCTCCTTTGCTGCCGTCATTGCCTTTCCATATTTCATCTACGAGGTATGGCGTTTCATCGAGCCTGCTCTGTTTGAGAACGAGATACGCCACATCCGCCCTGCCTTCATTGGCGGAACCGTCATGTTCTATCTGGGGTGTGCCATAGGCTACCTGCTCGTATTCCCATTCACCTTCCGTTTCCTGACAGAATACGAGCTCAGTTCCTCCATCCACAACCAGATCAACCTCTCCTCTTATATCGGAAACTTCACCATGCTTATCCTGGTGATGGGCCTCGTGTTCGAGATGCCCCTGCTTGCATGGTTGCTTTCCGAGCTGGGAATCCTCCACAAAAGTTTCTTGCGCGAATACAAGAAGCACGCTGTGGTGGGACTTCTGGTTTCTGCCGCCATCATCACTCCCAGCGGCGACCCATTCACCCTGATGCTGGTCTTCATCCCACTTTATCTCCTCTACGAGGTTTCCATCAAGGTGGTCAAGGAGTAACCCTCTCCGCCCTATCCTACTTCTCGAAAATCCGCAGGTAATCCACGTACATATCCGAGGCATTGCCGTAGCGCTCCAGGTCGATGTACCAACCGCTCGACCCTCCTATGGCATAATTGATCATGGGTATATGGCTGCGAGTGAAGGACAGGATGTTGGTGGGCATGCGGCAAACCTCAATATCATCCAGGTAATAGATGGTATTCTTCTGATCCACATACACGCCATAGGTGTGGAACTCCTCGCTCCAGCTGGTCTTGCGGCCAATCTTGGTCATGTCAATCAATTTTCCAGGATGCTCCAGCGGCTTTCCCCTATCGTCATACTGAGCCCAATAGTGGCTGGTCACCCAGTAACCAGTACTGTTGGGATTCCCCTTTCCCCATCCGCCATAAGCCTCAATGACATCCAGTTCATCGCCTGGGCCATGCGCAGGATTGGTGATGGTCCAGAAGGCGGGCCAGGTTCCTGTTCCTGACTGAGCCAAGAGGCGGCATTCCATGTAGAAGGGAGCTTTGGCTCGATAGCCTTTCCCATCCATGTCAACGGTTGCCAGCAGTCCAGATCGCCCTTTTGTCCCGTTCTCCTTTCGAGCCTTGATGATCAGGTAGTCGTCACGTTGAGCAAAGGGTCCCTCCTCGTCAGGGTCAGCGAAGGGCCATCCGCTGAAATCACCAAAGAATGGTTTGTGGGCATTGTACAGGGTTCCACGTCCATCCTTGCTGATGGATAATTGGGAAGTGAAATCGTCGCTGTAGGCAACGCGCATCCCCTTGGCTGGTGCAGGAATCGTGTCTGGAATGCCAGCCGTATCGTGTGCCTTAGGTGTGACATTATAGATCTGAAGTTCGAAGATATCGCGCGTCCCCTTCAGGTTGTCAGCAAAGATTTGTATATGGATAGGTCCACGATTTAATTCATTGGCATTCAAGTTGAAACATCCATTACCTTCATCGTCCAGTTCAATACCATCAGGAGTCAATACCTCCACGCATCTGGCTGATGCCCGCTTCATGCCAGGCGCCTGAAACCTGACTGTGAATTCCCCTTTCACATCACTTCGCAACGCAGGTTCTATGACGCGGATACTCTGCACCCAAGTGTCACGCTCCGGATGACTGTCCAAATCGAACACACCCAGTGGCATAGATTGCTGTGCCGGCAAAATCTGACACAAGCAGCAGAACAGAAGGAACGAAAACTGTTTCATAGACAAACGACAATGATTCGAATGCAAAGATAAGAATTCTTGCTGAAAAAGAGAGAACCACTGGAAAATAAATATTCATACTGAATTTTAGCGTTTATTCAACTTCATCATATGTAAGTTCGCTCGCATCAACGTGTTGATTCATAGGTTTCAACGTGTTGAGATGGCAAGAAGAACGTGTTGAATTCCAAGCACAGTTATCTGATTCGATATTCATTTTCATGAAATATAATATATAAAATATTTTTCATACGATAATTTATTTGTTTAGATTATAGCTGAAACAGGAAAGCGGAATGTTCTGCCGTTGTATTCCTATTCTCAAACGGAAGACACAGCAGGCAACCAATGTATCATTAGGTATGATACGCATACAAAACAGGTAAAATAATGTAACTAATTAGAAATCAACATTGTGCTGCTTTTTCAGGGTAACACAGTATCACAGTAACACAGTAACATTTGCAAAATTCATTATGAGAATCAAAACAAGTAGAATTATCTTTATATTATATATATAATAATATTTTATTAT
>JAFRTJ010000045.1 GCA_017427185.1 Bacteroidaceae bacterium
CTGTCTTCAATCTCGTCCCCAGCCGCAAGGCTCAGTAGGATGCGGTAGCTGAAGCGAAGAGGCAGGAGACTCTGCAGCCTGAGGAACCCTAATCTCATTTACCATTTACCATTTACCATTTACCATCTCACATTTAGCCATTTACCATTTACCATTTTCTAGGGGGATCTAGAGCTCTAGACCCTCTAGAATCAAAAAAAATAGGAGGAAAGCTATGAAGAAGGAGACTTGGAAATTCATCTTGCAGACTTTGGCGGCTATCATCAGCGCCATCCTGACGAGTTTGGGAGTCAGCAGCTGCCTGGTTAATTAAAAGGTGAAAAGGTGAAAAAGTAAAAAGGTGAAGGCTGCGATTAAAACGAGAGCAGAGTCAAACTTGTTTGAACTATGCCGAGTGTGAGCAGTCTCGACGAAGTCAAAAAGTTGAAAAGGTGAAGGCTGCGATTAAAAAAAAGACTGAGAAATCTATTGATTCTCAGCCTTTTTCTCTTAGGTCGGGATGACAAGACTCGAACTTGCGACCTCGCGCCCCCCAGACGTGTGCGCTACCAACTGCGCTACATCCCGTGCCTTTTGTGAGTGCAAAGGTAAGCTATTTTTTTGTTCCCACCAAATATTTTTGTAACTTTGTGGTCAAAAATGATGAAAAAGGTGTTTTTAGAGTCATGCAAGTAACTGTTTGTCCTCCTTTGGAATTGCGTGGAAGGGTGGATTTGCCTGCCAGCAAGAGTATCAGCAACCGTGCCTTGATTATCTATGCGCTCTCGCGCGAGGGGGAGGCGTTTGGGATGGATGGATTGGGCAATGTGTCGGATTGCGACGACACGCGCGTGATGGTGGATGCGCTGACGAGGAATCCTGAGGTGATAGACATCCTGGCGGCTGGGACTGCCATGCGTTTCCTGTCGGCCTACCTGAGTGTCTCTCGCGGGACGCATATCCTGACAGGTACGGAGCGCATGAGGCATCGTCCTATCGGCATCCTGGTGGATGCGCTGAGGAGGTTGGGCGCTGAGGTGGAGTACGTGGAGAACGAAGGGTTTCCTCCCTTGAGGATAAAAGGGATGCGCGACGGAAAAAACGCGACAAACGAGCTCGCTCTCCCTGGGGATGTCAGCAGCCAGTACATCAGCGCCTTGCTGATGGTGGGGCCTGTCCTGAAGGACGGACTTCGGCTGAGACTGACAGGCAGCATCGTGAGCCGTCCCTACATCGAGATGACGCTGGGCATCATGCGCAGGTTTGGTGCCCAGGTGGCGTGGGAGTCTGCGTGCGAGCTGACGGTCTCTCCTGGCGGATACCGCAGGGTCCCCTATTGCGTGGAGAACGACTGGAGTGCCAGCAGTTACTGGTACGAGATGGTGGCGCTGAGCCCAAGGGAGGATGCTGAGGTGGTGCTCCCCAACCTTTTCGAGGAGAGCCTGCAGGGAGATTGTGCCGTGCGCGACATCTTCAGGCATTTGGGCGTGGAGACGGAGTTCTGGCGGGACGAGGACGGGTTGGAAGGCATCCGCATCAGCAAGAAAGGGAAGCCTGTGGAACGGCTTGAGTACGACTTCGTGAACCAGCCTGATTTGGCCCAGACGCTTGTGGTGACCTGCGCCCTGATGGGCATCCCGTTCCGTTTCTCTGGCCTGCAGAGCCTGAAGATAAAGGAGACGGACCGCCTCGTGGCGCTCAGGACGGAGCTGAGGAAGCTGGGTTATCCGATAGAGGAGACGGAGGGGAGAATCCTCTCGTGGGAAGGCGAGCGGACGGAGGCGGAAGAGCATCCTGTCATCGAGACGTATGAGGACCACCGTATGGCGATGTCGCTGGTGCCTGCTTGCCTGAAGGTGGGAAGTGTCCAGGTGAACAACCCTGAGGTGGTGAGCAAGTCCTATCCCCGTTTCTGGAACGACCTGGAGAGGATGGGTTTCAGTGTGAAAAAATCCTGACACAGGCATGATGTTCTTCGTCTACATACTGATAGCCATCGCGGTCTTGGGGCTCCTGACAGGGTTGTCCCATCTGTATCAGACCCGCAAGTTGCAGAAGCGGGTGGAGGCAGGAGAGATCCGCCTGGAGGACCTTCCGCCAGAGGTGAACCCCATCGACATGGAATGCTGCGGCCAGCATGAGGTCTGCGAGAAAGAAAGCCTACTGGCTGCCATCAGCAAGGCGACGGAATACTACGACGACGAGGAGCTGGACCGTTTTCGTGGGCGAGGGGCTGACGAGTATACTGAGGAGGAGACAGAGGAGTTCCGCGACGTGCTCTACACCATGCGGAGCGATGAGGTAGCAGGGTGGGTGAGAAGCCTGCAGCTGCGACAGGTGGAACTGCCTGACGAGGTGAAGGACGAGGTCATCATGATTGTGGGCGAAAGAAGGGCAGAACCCTCGAAATCATAGCCGCTGGTGGCCTCAATTCAAGAAAATTGACGAAAATAAGGTTGTCGGATACAATATTTTGCCCGTGCGCACGTTATAGATTTGTATGGACAGCAAGAAGCTACGCAATTGGAGAAGAAAAGGAGTGATAGGCCTCTGGGGGCTGTTGCTCGTTTTCGTGCTTGCAGGCTGCTCCACCAAGAAGAACACGGCAGGAACGCGATTCTATCATTCCCTGACCGCCCGTTTCAACACGCTGCACAATGGCCTGATGGCCTATGAGGATGGCGTGGAGGCTCAGAACAAAGGGCACAAGGACGACTACACGCAGCTGCTCCCCATGTATGTGAGCTCCATCCGTTCCACCCAGAACCTTGGGAAGGGAAGCTACGAGACCACCATCGAGAAATGCGAGAAAGCCATCAAGGTGCACAGCATCAAGAAGCGTCCGCAGCTGAAAGGCAACAAGAAGCCCTCGCCCAAGGAAAAGGAGTTCCGCGAGCGGAAGGAGTTCAACCCCTATCTCTATCACGCCTGGCTGCTGATGGGAGATGCCCAGTTCCGCAAGGGAGAGTTCATCGAGGCAGCCTCCACCTACAACTACATCCTGCGCCTCTACAGCACGCAACCAGACATCACCAGCATCGCCCGCGCCAGGCTGGCCCGTTGCTACGTGGCTTTGGAGTGGCCCTATGACGCAGAGGATGTGTTCCGCAAGATGAATCGCGACAGCATGTCCATCCAGGGCGAGCGCGAGCGCGACAATTCCTATGCTGCCTATCTGATAGAGACGGAGCAGTACAAGGAAGCCATCCCTTACCTGAAGAACACCATCAAGCACACACGGAAGAAATGGGACAAGGCCCGCATGAACTTCCTGCTGGGGCAGCTCTATCGCGAGACGGAGGACAACGACCTGGCCTATAAATCATGGAGCAAGGTGATCCGTTCCAACCCGCCGTATGAACTGGCCTTCAATGCCCGCATCCTCCAGACGGAGGTAATGTCGAAGAGCAAGTACAAGCAGATGATTGCACGCCTGAAGCGTATGGCGAAAAGCGATAAGAACAAGAACTATCTGGACCAGGTCTATTACGCTATAGGAAACATCTACCTGAGCGCCCAGGACACCGCCCATTGCATTGGAGCGTGGGAGCGTGGCGTGAAGGATGCTGTGCAGAGCGGAATCCCCAAGGCCGTCCTCCTGCTCCGCTTGAGCCAACTCTATTGGGGCATGGAGAAGTATATCGACGCAGCCCGCACGTATCAGGCTTGCGTAAGCATCCTGGACAAGGAACACGACGAATACGTCGAGACGGAGCGAAGGAGCAAAATCCTGAAGGAGCTGGAACCTCACCTGAGCGCCATCAAGTTGCAGGACAGCCTGCAAGTCCTGGCACAACTGGACGAGACGGAGCTGAACGCAGCCATCGATCGCGTGATAGAAGCCCTGAAGAAGCAGGAGAAAGAGGAGGAGAAGGCTGCCCAGCGGAAAGGGATGGCCACGGGTCAGAACAGGAGCAACAACATGGGAGCAAACACCAATGCCAACACCAATGCTCAGAACAACCGCAACAACACTTCTACGCCCAGCGCCTCCAATCTGGGTGGCCCCAAGGGAGACTGGTACTTCTACAACGCAAGTACGGTAAGCAGCGGAAAGGAGGCCTTCCAGAAACGTTGGGGACAACGAAAGAACGAGGACAACTGGAGAATAAGCAACAAGGCAGGATTGGCTGCCGTCACAGGCGATGATGCTGCGCTGAATGCCCCCACAGACTCACTGGCGAGTGGAGACGATGATGCCCTGTATGGAACAGTGGATGGCGAAGATGTGGACGACGAAGATCAGGCCAAGAAGGACTCGCTGGCCAACGATCCGCATCATCGCGAGTACTACATGAAGCAGATTCCGTTCACAGAAGAGCAGATGGAGCAGTCCAACAAGCTGCTGAGCGACGGACTCTACAATGCAGGCATCGTGGAGCAGGAACAGCTGGAGAACTTCCCCTTGGCAGAGCAGACCATGCTGCGCTTGCTCAACGACTTCCCAGAGCATGACAATCTGGACAACATCTATTACCACCTGTTCCTGCTCTATGGCCGCCTGGACAATCAGGAGAAGGCTCAGGAATACAAGGACAGCCTCCTCTCCGCCTATCCGGAAAGCAGATACGCCATCCTGGTGGGCAATCCGAATTACGAAATCATCGCCCGCTATGGCAAACACATGGAGGACAGTATCTACAGCGCTTCCTACACGGCTTATCAGGCTGACGACTATGCACAGGTGGAGGCCAACTACCAGTGGAGCAAGGATAATTTCCCAGAAGGAACCCATCGTGCCAGGATGATGTTCATACGTGCGATGGCAAACCTCTATGCAGGAGAACGCGACACCTTCATGGTCACCCTGAAGGAAGTCGTGCAGAAATATCCCAAGGAGGAAGTGACCGCTTTGGCCAGCGCTATCGTGAAGGGCTTGGAAGAGGGCAGAATCCTGATGGACGACCGATACGACGCCAGCAGCATCTGGTCGAGACGCAAGAACCAGTCGAACGACAGCACGGAAGTCGCCGTCGAGATGAAGGACGAGCGATACAGCAATTTCGCCTTCGTCCTGGCTTACCCAACCAACAGCCTGGATGAGGACAAACTGCTCTATGCGATGGCCCGCTACAACTTCACCAACTATATGGTGAGAAACTTTGAGATTGAGTTGAACGAGGATCAAGGCATCAGCATGATGATCGTCAAGGGTTTCGTCTCCTATGACGAGGTTCACAGCTATGCGCAACAGCTCTATGGCGACAAGGAGATGAACAGACTGCTGGAGGGAATCCGCTCGCTGCTGATCTCAGAAGAGAACCTGGAACACTTGGGGACTGACTTCAGCTTCGATGACTACAAGGAGTTCTACGACGAGAAATTCGCTCCGCTGACCGTTCCCAACATGGATATCGACGAACCTGTCGACTTGGAGTTCAAGGACCCTGATGAGCTCGACGAGAACGAGAAGAGCAAGAACGGCGACGATGGCGGCGGCAACGACGATGACTTCCCCTTCGGCTTCTAGGATGATAAGTTTATATAATAAGGATAAATGATGTCGACGTACAAGTTACTTTGGATTGATGACGAGATAGAGTTGCTGAAGGCTCACGTCTTGTATCTGGAGAAAAAAGGCTATGAAGTGGATACCGTCACAAATGGCTACGATGCTGTGGAGCGTTGTGGCGAAGTGACCTACGACCTTATTCTTCTGGACGAGAACATGCCTGGATTGAGCGGCTTAGAGACGCTGAGCAGAATCAAAGAGGCGAGCCCCAGTACGCCTGTCGTGATGGTGACCAAGAGCGAGGAGGAGAACATCATGGATCAGGCGATAGGCAGCAAGATAGCCGACTATCTGATAAAGCCTGTGAACCCCACTCAAATCCTCCTGACGCTGAAGAAGAACATCCATCAGCGCGAGATCGTGACTGAAGTGGCTCAGAGCGCCTACCAGCAGGCCTTTGGCCAAATAGGCATGCAGATCAATGACTCGTTGACTCTGGAGCAATGGATAGAGGTCTACAAGAGATTGACCTATTGGGAGCTGCAGCTCTCTGAAACGGACAGCTCGATGAAGGAGATGCTGGCCATGCAACGCGTGGAAGCCAATACGGAGTTCACCAAATTCATCCGCAAGAACTACATGAAGTGGATGGAGAATCACGACAACCGCCCCCTGATGAGTCCTGACATCTTCAAACACAACGTGTTCCCTCATCTGGATAAAGGAGAGAAAGTGTTTTTGCTGGTGATCGACAATTTCCGTTACGACCAGTGGCGCATGATCTATGACGAGATAGCCGATCTGTTTACCATCGAGGAGGACCTCTACTGCAGCATCTTGCCTACTGCCACACAATATGCGAGGAATGCCATCTTCAGCGGTCTGATGCCCAACATCATCGCAAAGATGTTTCCTGACCTATGGGTCGACGAGGATTCTGAGGAGGGCAAGAATCTCAACGAGGCTCCTCTCATACAGACGCAATTCGAACGCTATCGCAGGAAGAACACCTTTACCTATCACAAGATAAACGATTCTGGCGCAGCCGAGAAGTTCGTCCAGCAGATGCCTAACCTGTTGAAATACGATTTGAACGTAGTGGTCCTGAACTTCATCGACATGCTCTCACATGCCCGCACGGAGAGCCGCATGGTGCGCGAGTTGGCAAGCAACGAGGCTGCCTACAGGAGCATCACCCTGAGCTGGTTCCGCCATTCAGCTGTAGCCGATCTGTTCAAGGTGCTCGCTCAAAGCGATTACAAGATCATCCTGACAACGGATCATGGCAGCATCCGTTGCAACAATCCCATCAAGGTGGTGGGCGACAGGAACACAAATACCAACCTGCGCTATAAGTTGGGCAAGAATCTGACTTACAATCCGAAGGAGGTACTCGAGATAAAGGATCCTCATCGTGCAGGCTTGCCCAGTCCCAACCTGAGCACCACCTACATTTTCGCCACGAATGACAATTTCTTTGCTTACCCCAACAACTACAACTATTACGTGCAGTACTTCAAGGACACGTTCCAGCATGGTGGCATAAGCATGGAAGAAATGATGATTCCCTTGATTACGCTTCAAGGGAAAAAGCGATAGGAAATAAAAAGCCGATGGTACTAGAACCTTACGCTCCTGGTGCCATCGGAATTCTCTGATAGGGTTACTTTGACTGCATCCAGCGGAAGCAGCTCCTCGATCAGCTCAGGCCATTCGATGAAACAGATGGCGCCGCTGTAGAAGTAATCCTCGTAGCCCATATCATAAACCTCCTCCAATTTCTTGATGCGATAGAAATCGAAGTGATAGATGAGTTCGTCCGTAGTGGAACGGTATTCATTCACGATAGCGAAAGTGGGGGAGGTGATGTTGTCCTTCACCCCCAATCTCTCGCAGACAGCCTTCGTGAAAGTGGTTTTGCCCACTCCCATGGGGCCATAGAGCGCGAAGACGGTATTGTCTCCCATAGCAGCCACGAAATCATCGGCTGCTTGTTGGATCTCGTCAAGTGACTTGATGGTAATCTCCATTATTCTTCCTCTAACGACTCTCCGTACTCCAGCTCGCCGTCGACAACCCAACGCAGGTCCTCTGGGTCATATTCGCCCATCTTGTCCTTCTTGGCTTGCTTGGCAATATGGGAAGCCACAGCATCAATGTCGATATCGATGGCATCCTCGTCCTGAGCGGCATCGATGACACCAACGTAATATTCTCCTATCACATCCAGGAAGTAGTAGAGCTCCTCGTCAGAGAATTTGTCCTTGAGGTCCTGAGGCAGATAATTCTTGATGTATTCGATGGTGCGTGCATCGTCTTCTGCATCCTGGAGAAGTTCATCCTCGAATGTAGCCATAGTTGTAGTCGTTTTTCTGTTACAGGATGGATTTCAGTTTCTCTTCGAAGACAGGACGGGCAGCAGCACCCACCTGCTTGTCGACAACCTCGCCATTCTTGATGAACAGGATGGTGGGGATGTTGCGGACGCCAAAGCGCATGGGGAGATCCTCGTCTTCCTCGATGTCGCATTTGCCTACTATCACTTGTCCCTCATAATCATTTGCCAATTCTTCGATGATGGGACCAACTCTGCGGCATGGGCCACACCAGGTTGCCCAGAAATCCAGAACAATAGGTTTCCCGCTGGCAATGAGTTCTTCGAAATTCTCGCTTGTTATCTTCTGTGTCATAATTATAAAATGTTTTTGGTTTGTTAGTTAATTCTATAGGAAAGGGCGTTGTTGCCCTCGATGTAGTCCAGTAATGCACGATTGACGGATATGCGTTTTCCGCGGCTTTGCATGCCGATTTGGTTGCGGCCTGTTCCGTCGAAGAATTTGAAAGATACTTTTACGTTCCCTGGATGCTCGTTGGCAAGGTTTATCAGCGTCATGACGGCATCCTCGTCCAGCTCAGGCAGGACGACGTTGATGGTTATGCTGTTGATGAGTCGGTCCTTCACGTTCGATAGGAAGTCGATGCTTTCAATCTTTAGGGAGGGCTTGGTGGAGGTCGTCCAGGGAAGATGTACGCGTCCTGTCATGTAGAGTGTGTTCCCTGGTGACATGTAGTTGGCCCATTTGACCCATTCTTCTGCAAAGAGACGGATTTCACCTGAACCGCTGTAGTCCTCCATCGTGACGATTCCGTAGGGCTTGTTGCTTTTGTTGCTGATACCATTGCGCACATCCGTCACGATACCTCCCAGCGTCACGTTCTGGTCGACGAATGGAGTCAGGTCTGCCATCGTATCCATGTGCAGGTTGCACATTCCCTTCAGCACCACGCTGTATTCGTCGAGAGGATGTGCTGAGAGATAGATGCCCACGAGCTCTTTCTCGCGATTGAGCCGCTCGAGCGTGCTCCACTTCTCAGCCTGAGGGATTTGAGGCGTATTTACCTCGATGGCATCCATTCCAAAGAGGGAGAATTGTGCGTTTTGCTGAGCCTGCTGGAACTGGTTACTGTAGCGGGTGAGCGTGTCGATGAACAGCTCGCCCTTGTTGCTGATTGCCATGAATTGCTCTCTCTGGATCTCGTCTGAGAAGGTATCAAAGGCTCCGCTCAAAGCAAGGCATTCCAGCCCGTTGCGCTTTATGGCAGAGATGGGCACTCGCTGAACGAAATCGAAGATGTTCTTGTAGGGGCCATGATCCTTTCGCTCGTTGACGATAGCCTCAGCAGCAGATGCTCCCAATCCCTTGATGGCCATCAGGCCGAATCGGATTTGCTTCTTGCTGTTCACACCAAAATCCGTGTGGGACTCGTTCACGTCTGGTCCCAGTACCTCGATATTCATCGCACGGCATTCGTCCAGGAGTTTGGTGACTTCTTTGATGTCGTCCTTTCGTTGGGTGAGAAGGGCTGCCATGAATTCCTGGGGATAATGCGCCTTCAGGTAGGCTGTCTGATAGGCCACCCAAGAATAGCATGCGGCGTGGGATTTGTTGAAGGCGTAGGAGGCGAATTTCTCCCAGGCACTCCAGATGTCCTCGAGAACCTTGGGGTCGTGACCGTTCTTCACTCCACCCTCGATGAATTTGGGTTTCATCTTGTCTACGATGTCCTTCTTCTTCTTTCCCATCGCCTTACGCAAAGCGTCTGATTCGCCACGGGTGAAGTTTGCCAGCTGGCGAGAGAGCAGCATGACCTGCTCCTGATAGACGGTAATTCCGTAGGTATCCTTCAGGTATTTCTCCATGCAGGGAATCTCGTAGGCAATCTCCTCGCGTCCGTTCTTCCTGGCGATGAACGAGGGAATCTTGTCCATGGGGCCTGGTCGATACAGAGCATTCATGGCGATAAGGTCCTCGAATACGGTGGGGTGGAGTTCCTTCAGGTATTTCTGCATGCCGACCGATTCAAACTGGAACGTGCCTACGGTTCGCCCTTCCTGGTAGAGCTTGTAGGTCAACTCGTCGTCGATGGGAATGTTGTCCAGGTCCACTTCGATGCCTTCCGATTCCTTGATGACACGGCATGCCTCCTTCATCTCAGAGAGTGTCTTGAGTCCCAGGAAGTCCATCTTGATGAGGCCTGTGGATTCAATCACGTGACCGTCAAACTGGGTTACCGTAGTCTTCATCCCTGGGAAATCAGGGTCGTCGGCTGTGCTGACAGGCACGTGGTCTGAAATGGGGTCGCGGCAGATGATGAAGCCGCAGGCATGGATTCCAGTTCCGCGGATCTGTCCTTCGAGCATACGGGCAAACTTGATGGTTTGAGCTTCCTTGGGGTCGGCTGAGGCTTCTGCCATCTGAAGCTCTGGCGTGCATTTGATGGCATTTGCCAGATTCATCTTCATCCCGTCTGGCAAGCGGTCTGGGATTGCTTTGCAGAGGGCGTTGCTTTTGTCCAGAGGGAGATCTTCCACGCGAGCCACGTCCTTGAGGGCGTTCTTGGTGGCCATCGTAGAATAGGTGATGATGTGGGCGCAATTCTCGTGTCCATACTTGTCCATCACCCATTGCAAGACCTTGCCACGCCCGTCGTCGTCGAAGTCTGTGTCGATATCTGGCAGGGAGATGCGGTCAGGATTCAGGAAACGCTCGAAAAGCAAGTCGTACTTCAAGGGATCCAGCTTCGTGATTCCCAGGCAGTAGGCCACCACAGAACCTGCGGCAGATCCTCGTCCAGGTCCCACCCAGACGCCCAGTTCGTTGCGGGCCGAATTGATGAAGTCCTGCACGATGAGGAAGTATCCAGGGAATCCCATCGTCTTCATGATGTGGAGCTCGAATCGGATGCGGTCGTCCACCTCCTGCGAGAGTGGGGTGCCGTAGATGCGTTCTGCTCCTTCGTAGGCAAGCTTGCCCAGATAGTCGGCCTCGAATTTGATGCGGTACAGCTTGCTGTATCCTCCCAACTTCTTGATCTTCTTCTCGCCTTCCTCGCGTGGAAGCGGATTCTCGCCGTTCTCGTCGCTGGTAAACTCCTGGAAGAGCTGCTCCTCAGTAAACTTCTGTCGCCATTCCTCCTCTGTGCCGAATTCTTCTGGGATAGGGAAGAACGGCATGATGGGGTCGCTCTCGATGTCGTAGGTCTCAACCTTATCCAGTATCTCGCACGTGTTGGCAAGCGCCTCTGGGATGTCTGCGAAGACTTCGTTCATCTCTGCCTTTGTCTTGAACCACTCCTGTTTGGTGTAGAGCATGTGCTCCTCATAGATTTTCTTGCCTGTGGAGAGGCAGAGGAGACGTTCGTGGGCATCGGCATTCTCCTCATCGACAAAGTGTGAGTCGTTCGTGCAGACGAGTTTCACGCCGTATTCCTTGGCAATCTTGATGATTTCCTTGTTTGCAATCTGCTGCAGGGGGAACGTTTCGCGATTGGCTTTGATAGTGGGGTCTTTCACCTCGTGCCGCTGTAGCTCCAGATAATAGTCGTCGCCAAAAACGCGCTTGAACCACTCTACGCTCTTGCGTGCGCCCTGTAAGTCGCCATTCAGGATCTTCGAGGGAACCTCGCCAGCTATACAGGCGCTGCAGCAGATCAAGTCTTCGTGGTAGCGCTCCAAATCCTCGTGGTCAGTACGCGGATTCCCATAGAATCCATCCACCCAAGCGCGAGAGACCAGCTTGATCAGGTTCTTGTACCCATGCTCGTTCTTCGCCAGCAGAATCAGATGGTTTCCGCCACGGTCTCCCATCGCGTAGTCCCTGTCCTCCTTGCGGCGGTGAGCCACATACACCTCGCATCCGAAGATGGGCTTGAAAGGCTCCAGGCCATCCTTCGAGCGCTTGCCGTTCACCTTCATGCAGTAGTCGAACAGCTCCTTGATGCCATACATGTTGCCGTGATCGGTGAGAGCCATTCCTCTCATGCCGTCTTTGATGGCTTTGTCCACCAGCTTGCTGATGGCAGCCTGACCGTCGAGCAATGAATATTGCGAGTGAACGTGCAGATGTACAAAATCCTCCATGTCAGAGTTCCCTTTTCAAATTTGTGTAAAGGTAACTCTTTTTTTCCAAATGGACAATAAAATGTACCTATTTTAAGTTCATTTAAGGAGAATGCTCTCAAATAGTGAACCATTTTTTTGTTTTTATTCAAAAAAAGAGTAATTTTGTACCGTAGTGTGCGATAAAACATGGGAAAACGACTGAAGAAACTCAAGAAAATCAGGCTTCATCACGAGGGTACTCATACCCTGGTGTGGGGAGCGGCAGGATTGATTGCCCTCAATCTCCTGCTCTTCTATGCCGTTCCCACCAGGATTCCCTTCAACATCGCCTTCTTCCTCAGCATCATCGTCTACAGCGTTGTGGTGAACTTCTATCGATGCCCCATCCGCATCTTCGATGGAGATACGGACGGACTCGTCGTCGCACCTGCCGATGGGCACGTCGTCGTGATTGAGGAAGTCGACGAGGACGAGTATTTCCATGACCGGCGATTGATGGTGAGCATCTTCATGAGCCTTTTCAACGTGCATGCCAACTGGATTCCTGTGGACGGCAAAGTGAAGACCGTGAACCACCAGAACGGTAATTTCCATCGTGCCTGGCTCCCAAAAGCCAGCGAGGAAAACGAGCGCAGCTCCATCATGATCACTACGCCAGACGGAGTGGACATACTGGTGCGCCAGGTAGCAGGAGCGATGGCGCGACGAATCGTCACTTATGCCCACGAAGGCGAGGATTGCTATATCGACGAGCATTTGGGATTCATCAAGCTTGGCTCTCGAGTTGACCTGTATCTCCCCATAGGGACACAGGTAGAAGTAGAAATGGGCCAGCGCACCATCGGCAACGAGACGGTGATTGCCCACCTGAACCCACCTGTGGAAAGCAACGAAACATTATGAACCGCCAAATCCCCAACATCATCACCTGTTGCAATCTCATCTCAGGTTGCATCGCCACAGGAGCAGCCTTCTACGGACAATACCAGTGGGCAGTCCTGATGATTCTCATCGGAGCCACCTTTGACTTCTTCGATGGCCTCACGGCAAGGTTTCTGGGAGTATCTTCCCCCATCGGAAAAGAGTTGGATTCCCTGGCGGATGTTGTCACGTTTGGCGTCGCACCCAGCAGCATTCTCTTCTACCTCTTCCACGAGGTCCATTGCCCAGAGATGCTGATGCCCTGCAGCAAGTTCCTGCCTTACACGGCATTCCTCATGGCAGCCTTCTCTGCCGTACGGCTCGCCAAATTCAATCTCGACACTCGTCAGAGCACCCAGTTCATAGGCCTCCCCACACCAGCGAACGCACTCTTCTGGGGCTCCCTCGTACTTGGGCAGCATGCGTTCCTCACATCCTTGCGCTTCAACGCAGTCTTCCTCTTCCTCTTCATGCTGCTTTTCTGCTTCCTCCTGGTTGCTGAGATTCCCATGCTGGCACTCAAGTTCAAGACCTTCTCCTGGCGGGACAACAAGGTGAAGTACATCTTCCTCTTGGGCGCTCTGCCCTGCTTCCTCTTTGGCTACAGCAGTTTTGCAGCCATCATCCTCTGGTACATCCTCCTCTCCCTCCTGAGCAACAAGCTTGCCGACAAAGAAGGAGTCGCAGCCAGCAGCCTCTGAATCCTTATCTTTCAACGTGTTGATTTGTTCGTTTCAACGTGTTGATTTGCTCGATTCAACGTGTTGAGTCTGACGTTTCAACGTGTTGTCTTTCTCGTTTCGACACGTTGTTTCTTTTTGTTCGTTTCTTTGTTGTGTTCCTATCTTTGAAATGTGAAGGATTTTCTTATACTTCAAAGAGATGCGGATGAATCATTCGTATCGATAGTCGTGGAAGTACCATTTCCCTCCTCTAAAGTGGGCTTTCAGGTAAACGGCTGGGAATCTGCCACGAGCGGAAACGTAGCCGGCGAAAGAGTGTTTGGGCTGGTACTCCACCGCCGTTGCCAGAATGGTCAGCAGCAAGCGGTCCTCTATAGTCAACTCTCTGGGCAACAGGGTGTTGAGATGAGCTTTTCCTCCCTCGTCCAAGTAGAGCATGATGGAGTATTCCTTGTCGTAATTGAGTTCTCTGGGCAGCAGACGGGCATCTATGCAGCGGTTGATGTCCCTCTCGTAAAGCGCCATTCCCCGCTCGTTCTCGAGATGCAGGGCAGATGTGTCGCGCTGGCCATCCATCGTGACAAATACGCGGCTGTCTGTCCTCCGTTTCGTTATCATCCTTGCATCCCTTTCCAGATAGCTGCCTGCCCAGTAATTGTGGCGGCGGTTATCATCTTCCTCCCATTCCACGATCGTGCCTTCTGCCACAGAGTCGGCCTGAAGCCCTCTGGCGACGACCTCATTCCCATAAAGGAAGGGATTCGACATTCTGCGCAGCTGACCTGTAAACCATTTGGCTGGAACCAGTACCGTGTCGCCCCGCATGGGGATGCTCCCGTATTTCTTCTGCAGAGTCTTTCTCAGCGAAGTGTTCTCCTTTGAGTCTGCATCCTGAAGAACGTCCATCCAGCAAAGGATTCTCTGGTTTTCCGACGTGTTGTAGATGACAAATTTCGAGGGTGGCAGATTCTGTTTTCCTGCCTGGTGAAGAGGTGCCGACGGGCAAAGGAAATACTCGTCGCCAAAGGTGTGGAGGAAAATGTTGTCGGATGCTGAGAACAGCGGCTCCATCTTCGTCAGGGAGGCATTCTCTTTCTTGTCGACATACTGGGCGTAGAATCCAGCTTTCAATTCATCTGCGTCATAGGAGTTGACGAGTTCCTGTCCTGCCACATACAGGTGACTGATGAGACAGGTGCATGCAAAAATCAGATAGCGTTTCATTTTTTGGTCCTCCTCAAATAGGTTGGTTTTATTCTGTTCTCTTATCTCTTCTGGCGGAAGAATTCCTGCATCAGTTCCGTACACTCTTTTTCCAGGACTCCTTTCTCCACTTGCGTCTTAGGGTGCAAGGCTTGGGGAGCGAAACGCTGGAATCCTCGCTTCTCGTCGCTCGCGCCATAGACGATACGGCTGATCTGCGACCATCCCAAGGCTCCAGCGCACATCACGCAAGGCTCCACCGTTACGTAGAGGGTGCAATCCGTCAGGTATTTCCCACCCAGATATTCTGCGGCGGCGGTAATGGCCTGCATCTCGGCATGGGCTGTCACGTCGGTCAGCCGTTCGGTCAGATTGTGGGCGCGCGCTATGATTCTTCCTTTGCACTCAATTATTGCCCCGATGGGAATCTCGCCTTCGCGGAAAGCCGTCTTGGCTTCTTCGAGGGCTTGCTTCATGAAGATTTTGTCGTCGGCCATCTTTTTCTTTCTTCTCTTGAGAGCAAAGTTACGGATTTTTTTCTATATTTGCATGTGAATACTGGTAGAATATGGCGGAACACAATTTTTTTGGGTATTCGGGCGAGGATTTGGCTGTTGATTACCTGCGTCAGCACGGCTACTTCGTCAGGGATGTGAATTGGCGGAGCGGCCACAAGGAACTTGACATCGTGGCTGAGAAAGAGGACTGTCTGGTCTTCGTGGAGGTGAAGACGCGCAGGAATGCGAGTTACGGCCGTGCCGAGGATGCCGTGAACCAGGGGAAGATGCGTCGGATCGTGTTGGCTGCGGATGCTTATGTCAAGTGCCACAGGCTGGACTTGCCTGTCAGGTATGATATCATAACGGTTGTGGGGAAGGGCGAGGACGCCAGGATTGAGCATATCGAGGATGCCTTCCGCTCGCCCGTTTGGTTCAGATAGAATAAAGTCGAAGTCGGATGGAAAGACATTTCTGCTTGGAAGATTCTGCGTGGTTCCGTATGGTGGAACTGGATGAGGTGGATTCCACAAACAGTTTCCTGAAGCGGTATCATGCTCCAGAGCCCCGCAAAGTAACGCTCGTCACGGCTGAGTTCCAGACGGCTGGGCGAGGTTCTGCCAGCAACACGTGGGAATCAGCAGCAGGAAAGAATCTCCTGTTCAGCCTTCTGACGCATCCCCGCATGGTCGAGGCGGAGAGGATGTATGTCCTTTCCGAAGTGGTGGCGCTGGCTGTGTGTGACGCTTTGAACGGGTTCGCCCCAGGCTTTCAAATCAAGTGGCCGAATGACATCTATTACGGGGACCGCAAGATTGTGGGCATGCTTATCGAGAATGACTTGGAGGGAAAGGTGATCTCCAATTGCATCATGGGAGTCGGCATAAACGTGAACCAGACGAGGTTCGAGAGTGATGCCCCCAATCCTATCTCTTTGGCTCAGATTCTAGGGCGCGAAGTGGATCGCAGGCTGGTGCTGGAGAAGGTGGTGGAGCGCTTTTTGTTCTATTACGGCTGGCTGGAGGACCATCGGAACGAGAAGATTCACAAGGAGTATCTCAACCAGTTGTATCGCCTGGAAGAACAGCATGAGTTCCAGGATTCAACAGGTCGATTCCTGGCTTCCATCCAGGATGTGGAGCCCACAGGTCATCTTCTGCTCCTGGATGCGGAAGGAAAGATGCGCAGGTATGCTTTCAAGGAAGTGCAGTTTCTATAGATTATTATCCATTATAAATTAAGGTATATGGCAAAGTTTAAGAGAATCTTGCTCAAGTTGAGCGGCGAGAGCCTGTTAGGAGAACAGGGGTACGGAATTGACGTGAAGCGGCTGAATCAGTATGCCCAACAGGTCAAGGAAGTGGCAGAAATGGGTGTGCAGATCGGAATCGTGATAGGTGGCGGAAACATCTTTCGTGGCCTGACGGGTGCAGGAAAGGGTTTCGACCGCGTGAAGGGCGACCAGATGGGCATGTGTGCTACGGTCATCAACTCCCTGGGATTGAGTAGCGCCCTGGATGCCATCGGGCAGAAGAATCGCGTGCTTACTGCCATCCGAATGGAACCTATTGGCGAGTTCTACAGCAAGTGGAAGGCGATTGATGCCATGAATAACGGCGAGGTGGTCATCATGGGTGCTGGAACGGGTTCTCCCTATTTCACGACCGATACGGGTTCATCTCTTCGTGGCATAGAGATCGAAGCCGACGTGATGCTGAAGGGAACTCGCGTGGATGGCGTTTATACGGCTGATCCGGAGAAGGACCCCACTGCAACCAAGTTCCACGACATCACGTACGAGGAGGTGATAGCGCGTAACCTGAAGGTGATGGACATCTCAGCTACCGCGATGTGTATGCAGAACAATCTGCCCATCTACGTGTTCAACATGGATGTCGTAGGCAATCTGAAGAAGGTGATCGAGGGCGAAGAGATCGGCACCCTGGTTCATAACTGACAAAAAGAACACTCCCTCGAGCCGCAAAGTTCGAGGGAGTGCTGTATCTGCGTCTTGCTGATGCGTCTGTCAGTTCTTGACGGATGCGTTCACTTTGGCGGTTCCGGACTTGGTGTAGGTTCCGTCGATCTTGATGCCGCGACTTCCGCTACCCGTATTGTAGACGGTAATCGTGCCGGCCGAGATGGTGAGGTTCCCATCCACCTTAATGCCCATGCAGCGGCTGTCGTTATCGTCGGCATCGGTATAGATGCGCCCAGAGGCGGTAATGGTCATCGTGGTGGTGTTGTCGTCCTCGTTGATGAACATATTCCCGTTACAGGAGATTCCTTTCGATCCTGCTCCGCTGGCAACAATATTGAAAGTTCCGCCAGAGATGTGGATGTCTGTGTCGGACTTGATGCCTTTCGTGTCGTTGGAGGTTACAGCTATCGTGATGCTTCCGCCCTTGATGATGACCTCGCCATTATTCTCCACTACCTTGTTGACCTTTGCCTCAGCCTGGATGCCGTCGCCCACCATTCCGCTGATGTTCAGGACGCCTCCGTTCATCTGGAAATACTGTTCGGCATGAATGGCGTCGCTTGCAGCCTTCGTGATGGTAATGGTTCCGGTGGTCTTCTTCAACTGCATGTATTCGTTGGTGGCGATAGCATGTTTCGAGTTACCTGCCACGATGAGGGAGCCTCCACCAGAAATCTCCAGGTGTCCGTCGCAATATAGACAGGCTTTCTGGGTGCCGAGGGCTGCATCCTCGAGAGTATTGGTGGTTCCTTCCATCAGGATAAGGTCGGAGCGCTTGCCGCTCTCGATGTCGATGGCGGCTCCAGTCTTGGACGTAAGAGTGAGACCGTTGAGGATGAACTTGCACTTGTAGCTTCCGTTATAGGTAAGCGAACCGTTTGTGCTGGTGCCTGCGAGTACAAACTCCATCTCCTCGCTGGTGTTCGTGTTGTTGATGGTCACGTGGGCTCCGTTAGCCTCATAAGTTACGCCTTTTGCATGTCCGAGATCCACCTGGGCGTTGTTTCCGTCGTAGTTAATGTAGATAGTCTTCACAATGGTGATGCTGTCTACGTCGGACGTGTTGAAAGTCTCATCTCCGATGGTGACCGTTTTCCCGGAATTGGAGTATGTCATCTCACCAATGGGCAGACGAGTGCTGTTGTCGTTTATCCAAACGCGAATGTTCTCTTGTGCCGATATGACAGAACATAGAGACAGCAAGAGAAATGTTGCCTTGATTCTTTTCATAGTCTTGTCTGGAAAAACTTTCTTACTTGGTTATCTTGATGGTCTGGTCTCCCATGCTGATGACATAGAGGCCAGGTTTCAACCCGTTGAGGCTCACGTTGGATTTCTTCTCGATGTTGGCCATCCGAATAAGAGCGCCTGATGCGTTATAGACGCGCAAAGTTCCTTTACCGGAAACGGAAAGTTGCCCATTAAGGAATTTCAGATCGTCGGATTCCGTGGGTAGCGACTTGATGGCGGTCGGGTCTTGAGTGAACGTCATCTTCTGCATTTCCGAGAGAGGATAGGTATAGGTCTCGCCTGTGGTATAGACGACGGCATTTCCCTCCTCGAAGGTGATCTTCTGAACGGTGGAAAGCTCGATGCTTTGCTCTACATTATTATAAGCTACCGTCAAGTAGTTCAAATCATCAGCTGATGATGACAGACTTGCTGCCATCAGAACAGAGCCCAATAAAAATTTCTTGTTCATTCTATTAAAGTTTGTTTGTTTTGTCTTAGAATTTATACTTGTATCCAATATTGACTACGTGCATCCGCTCGTGAATGCGGGTGTAGTTCTCGTCGTCGTCATGGATGTTGAAAGTCAACACGTAAGCCAGCGTCAGTTCGTTCTTCTTGTTGATCTTGTAGCCAGAACCGATGCCCAGACGGACTTTCTCGAGGAGCATGTTGTCACCGATGGCGACGCTATTGTGAGCCTCTGCGTAGACGAAGGGGGAGAAGGCGCATCCCTTCTTGTCGTACTCGAATTTCAAACGGCTGCGTAGCACCTGATCCGTATTGGGGGCAATCGTCTTGGTGCTGTATACGGTATCGTTGATTAAGCCCTGTTCCGTATATTTGGCATCCATCTCGATGTCTTCCCTGTCGACGTTTTTTTCTGTCCGATGGGTGAGCTGATAGCGCTCCCGCACGGAAATGCGGAGCCAGTTCCAGAGTTTCGTGGTTCCTGTTGCCTCAACGGAGAAGCGATGGCGCGGAGACCAGTAGCTATGGGTATAGCGGAAGCTTTCCAACTCGTTGTCTTCGTCGAAGACCTGCTTGGTGATCTTGTCAGGCCGGTAGGCATAGAGGAAGTTGTAGGAAGCTCCCAGCTTCAAGTGTTTCATGGGCTTGTATTCGAGTCCTGTTCCTATGCTCCAGCGGTCTTTCTCCTGAGCGCGGAATTCAGTCTCCATGCCGACACTCCATTTCTTGTTGATGGACTTCTCGACACTCATTTCTGCCCATACGCCGAAATCGTCACTCCCTTCCGCCCAAGCCATCATGGGCATGAGTAGGGCCAAGAGTGATATGCATCTGATTTTTTTCATATAAGAGGATTTGCGATACTTTGATGTGATGTGGGAAACTGGTTCCTATGACTCGAGGAACTGCGTCTTGCGCACCTTGAACTGGTTGGATACGGAGTTGGATTTCTCGCCTGTGGGGGGATTGTAGTAAACCTTCAGCACGCAGGAGTCCTTCAGGAAATCGATTCCGCCCACATCCACGCTGGTGATGTCGAGTCCGGTACGTTTCTTCAGGTCCTCTATCATCTCGAAGTATTTCTCTGGAGTGCAGAGGTCCACGCGGTCATACTGTACGTACTTGGAAGTCCTTACCTTGAGGCATTTCTCGCAAAGGTAAGTGATGAACACCACGATGATGTCGGTCACGAGCAGAACTGCCACACGGCCGAAATCGAGATGGTCGTCGATACTGATGTCTGCCACAGCCGTGATAACTGAGAGGGAGATGATCAGGAAGAGATAGGTCATCTCGCGTACGGGCATGGCATCCGTGCGGAAACGCATGATGCTGAAGATACCGAACAGTCCGATACCGATACCCATCGTAGCCTTGGATTTCAGGTCCATCATGAAGAACAGGAGGAAGAATACGGCTATGCTGGTGA
Source organism: Bacteroidaceae bacterium (assembly GCA_017427185.1). Classification (GTDB taxonomy): domain Bacteria; phylum Bacteroidota; class Bacteroidia; order Bacteroidales; family Bacteroidaceae; genus Physcousia. The sequence goes on from JAFRTJ010000045.1 coordinate 20,250, forward strand.
GCATGTAGGTAAAGTAGAAGTCGCGGCGGCGGCTCTTCGGATAATACAGGAAATGGATGATGATGAAGTTCACCAAGACACAGATGAAAAGTCTGATAAGCATCTGCGTAAATTCAAATGAAATCATATGTGCAATTCTTTTAAGTTATTTCCTTTCTTGTTTTGTCATTCGCCATCCACTCCGGCGTTGTCTGTCGAGGCCAGGCCGTTCTGGATCTTCATGATCTTGCGAAGCCTCTCCTTGAATCTGTTCTGGGGCAGCTGGGGATAGGTGAAAGCCGTTCCGATACAGTATTTCGAGAAGCCTGACTTCTTGATGCGCAACTTCTTCAGCATGGCCAGAATGGGCGAGGGGACAAGTCCGTCGCGTTTCAGCTCGATGATGACCACGTTGTCCAGCTTCATGGATTGGCCCGTCACGAGATTGTTGAACTGAAGGTCCATGTCGATGGTCAGGCGTTCCGTCTTGCCGAAATTGACCAGGGTGATGCGGTGGAAGCGGTTCTCGATGCGTTCCGTCAGGGTAGTGGCGTCGTAGCGGAGATGCTGCTGTAGGAACTGGTCGCATTCTGCCAGCTCGCTCTCTGCGCCTCCGAACTGTATGTCGTAGCGGGGATCCGTAGGGTCGAATCCGGGCATGTTCATGCGTTTCTTCTTGGTGCGCTTGTGGTTGTTCTTCGTCTTCACCTCCAGGAAGCTTTGTTTCGATTCCACATAGCAGCGGATGCGCAGCTTCTGGCGGTTGGCGTGACCACATTGGTGGACGCGGAACATGTCGTAGTTGGGCGTGTCGAAGTAGACCGTATAGTAGTCCCCGATGCGTCGGCCGTCGATCTCCTGGGCGTAGTATTCAGGAGCGGCCATCTGGAGGAGCTCTATCAGCTTGGTGCGTGAAGTCACGAATTTCGTATCCGTTCGGTTCATCAAACGGATTTCCTTCATCTCATCCAAAGTGATGGGATTGAACCCTTTCAGTACTTCTTCTACGGTCATAGACGCTCAATATTCACATCAAAACAGGCTCTTTTCGCCTTAAGAATATAGTTTTCTCGTGCAAATATAGGAAAAAAGTATCACTAATGGCATCTTTCCTTTGGATTTTTGGAAGATTTAATATACTTTTGTTGAAAATTTCGGAAAATTATTAAACGCAAATACAACATTCTGAACTATGGTTGACGTAAATGAAATTCTGGCAGCAGCCGAGGAGAAAATGGAAGAGGCCGTGATGTATCTCGAGGATACACTTGCCCACATCCGTGCCGGCAAGGCAAATATTGCCATCCTGGACGGAATTCGAGTAGACAATTATGGAAGTAAGGTCCCCCTGAATAATGTTGCAGCCATCAACACGCCTGATGCCCGCACGATTGCCATCAAGCCTTGGGACAAGAGTATGTTCCGCGTCATAGAGAAAGCCATCATAGACAGCAATCTGGGTATCATGCCTGAGAATAACGGCGAGATTATCCGACTGGGCATTCCCCCTTTGACCGAGGAGCGCCGCAAGCAGCTGGTGAAGCAGTGCAGCAAGGAGGAGGAGCAGGCCAAAGTGAGTGTGCGTAACGCGCGGCGCGAAACTATCGACAAGCTGAAGAAGTCCATCAAGGAAGGCCTTTCCGAGGACAACGAGAAGGATGCTGAGGCTACCCTCCAGAAGAAGCACGACAAGTACATCAAGAAGATTGAGGAGCTGATGGCTGCAAAGCAGAAGGAGATCATGACCATCTGATGCAGGGGCTTGTCGTCAAAAATACAGGAAGCTGGTACGTCGTCCGCACGGATGGGGGCCAGCTTTTTGATTGTAAGGTGAAGGGGAATTTCCGCCTGAAGGACATCCGGAGCACGAATCCGGTGGCGGTGGGGGATTATGTGACCATCATTCCTGGGGCAGACGGAGTCACGGCCCTCATAGACGACATTCAGGACCGGAAGAACTACATCATCCGAAAGGCTTCCAACCTGAGCAAGCAGAGCCACATCATAGCCGCCAATGTCGATCTGGCGGTCCTGATCGTCACCATTTCCCATCCGGAGACCAGCACCACCTTCATCGACCGCTTCCTGGCCTCAGCCGAAGCCTATCGGGTGCCCGTTCTGCTTATTTTTAATAAGGTGGACCTGTACGGCGAGGATGACCTCCGCTATCTCGAAGGCATGATGTATCTCTACGAGTCCATCGGCTACAAATGCCTGTCCTGCAGCGCCACACGAGGGGACGGGATGGAGGAGATAAGGAGCGCGTTTGCGCAGAAGACCGTCCTTCTGAGCGGAAACAGCGGAGTGGGGAAGAGCACCCTCCTCAACCTGCTGGTGCCAGAGGCTGGCGCGCGGACGGCTGAGATTAGCGATGTACACGATATGGGCATGCACACCACCACCTTCTCGGAGATGTACGACCTGCCCGACGGCGGTGCCATCATCGACACGCCCGGCATCAAAGGCTTCGGAACCTTCAATATCGAGCCGGAGGAGGTGACACACTATTTCCGCGAGATTTTCCAGACAGGCCGCGAGTGCCGCTTTGGCAACTGCACGCATACCCATGAGCCTGGCTGTGCCGTTCTGCAGGCGGTCGAGGACCATCGTATCGCCCAGAGCCGATATGCCAGCTACCTCTCGATGCTGAAGGACAAGGATGAGAGCAAGTACCGGAAAGGATATTAAGGAACGGAAGCAGTTAAGTATACAGTAGTTAAGTAGTTAAGTAGATATCGCTTCGCTCGTCCTTCGGACAGTAGTTAAGCCGATAGTTCTGGAAGGCGGATTTCAACCATTCAAGACTATCGGCTTAACTACATAACCATTTAACTGCCAAATGGTAAATGGTAAATGTTCAGATGGTAAATGTTCAGATGCAGTTATCTAACCTTCCAACCGGTTGCTTTAGCGATCCGAAGAGGAACTTCCGTGTTGTCCATGCGACCTGTGAAGTTCTCGGCGCCAGCTCCGATGGCAAAGACGGGGACGTATCCGCCGCTGTGGCTACCGCTTGTCCAGCCAACTAGGGCAACTTCCGACATGATGTGCTTCACGGCCGTAGCCAGCTCGTCGTCCTTCTGGTAGAGCGTCTTGTCGTCCTTTCCCTTGCCGGCCATGATGTTCTGGAAGGCGTTCTCGAGTCGCTTGTTCTGCTCGTCGCTGAGTTTGATCTGTTCCCAAAGGCCGAAGTTGTCGGTCAGATATTTCTTTACGAGATCCCAGCTGTACTTCTCGCCGTATTTCTGGTGCATCTTGTGCAGGTCGGAGCCCAGCTTGTTCACGCTGATCTGCTGGTGGCGCAGCTGGTCGAGGTGCAGCTCATAGGGGCCGCGTCCCAGGGAGATGCCTCCCGTCTCGTGGTCGGCTGTCACTACGATGAGCGTCTCGTCGGGGTGCTGCTCGTAGAACTCGTAGGCGACCTTGACAGCTTCGTCCATATCGATGGTCTCCTGGATGACGGCTTTCGCATCGTTTGCGTGGCACACCCAGTCGATTTTGCCGCCCTCGACCATCAGGAAGAATCCGTTCTTCTCGGCCTGTTTCTTGGTCAGGAAGTTGATGGCGGCGCGTGTGATCTCAGTCAAAGTCATGTCGCCCTTCTGGCGGTCGATGGCGTAGGGGATGCTTCCGCGGTCGATCTTGCTGGCCTCTTCGGTCTGCAGCAGGATCATCTTGTCGGCCTTCTTGCATTTCTTCTGATACTCCTTGTATCCGCGGGCGATGGTGTAGCCTGCACTCTGGCACTGGGCGTACAGGTCGGGTCCTCCCTCTGTGGGGTTCTTGGGTTTGAGCAGGTCGGAACCGCCGAAGAAGTCGAACTTCGACTCGATCATCTGCAAGCCGACCTTATAGTACTCGCTGCGGTTGGGCACATGGGCGTAGAAGGACGCTGGGGTGGCGTGGTCCACGCTCACGCTGGTGGTGATGCCGACTGCTGCGCCTGCATCCTGAGCCCAGACGGCGACGCTCTGGACGGCTTCCTTCTTGTCGGCCTTCATGCCCAGGGTACCGTTTACCGTCTTGTGGCCGGTGGCCAAGGCGGTTCCTCCAGCAGCCGAGTCCGTCACGCCCGAGTTGGCGCTGTGGGTGGTGGCTACGCCTGCAAAGGGAAAGCTGGGGAAGCACATGTCCACCGTTCCTATCCTGCCCTCGAGGGCGCCCAGATAGGTTTCCGATACGTTCACTTGGTTCACTCCCATTCCGTCGCCGATGAAGTAGAACACGTACTTAGCCTGTCCCTCGGCCATTATGCTCAGGGCCATCAGGAAGAGGCCTACGAGCGCAGTAAATCTGTATTTCATATTTCCGTTAAAAATTAGTTTTCTGGGTACAAAGTTAGTGAAAAAAATGGAAGTGGCAAAACAATCCCCCCTTTTTTTCTAGGAAGAAAAAACCGGAGTGGTCGGGTGGCTCGGAGTGGTCGGACTACTCGGAAGATTCGGATTACTCGGACTACTCGGATGACTTGGAAGATTCTGAGGATTTGGGGGGAGGAACGTGTTCTTCCCCTCCCCGCGACACGTCGAAGGGGCTGGAAGAACAGGTTGCGAGGAGACAGGCTTCTGGGGCCTGGGTGGTGAGCGATGTAAGGATTTTTTGCATAGAATCGAGCAAAAATTCCTTGACTTTATTTTGCTTGGAAAGACTTTTGTCCTGGAGTTGAATTTAGGGTGTATCTGTTTGGAAATCTGCTGGATTTTTTTGTAACTTTGCAGAAACAATCGACAGGAAGCGAAGAATATGAAAAGCTATTACAAATATGAGCTTGCGCGTGCGGCAGGTGTCAGCATGAGAACCTTCAGCCGCTGGTTGCGCCTGCAGCATGTGGAGCTGAGCCAGTGGGGTGCCTCGCAAGCTGCTTCCTAGATTTGGTTGAAGCCTGTTTCGTCCCTCTGAACGATGGTTGAGTAGAGCATCTTGTCCTTTTTTGTCTTGTTTTACTTTTTTCTCTCTCTTTGCGGCTGCTGGAGCGGCTTTCACGACCCCATGCTCTCGCGGTAGAAGTCCAGCATGTCCAGGATTTCCTCCCTGGTGGCGCTCTGGTTGATGCGGATGTCTCCGATGTCGGCCAGCAGGGTGAAGTTGATTTGGTTGGCCTCGTTCTTCTTGTCGTGGGTCATGAAGTCGAAGAGGCGGTCGTATTCCTTGCAGTCGAAGAAGAAGGTGCCGTAGGTCTCGCGCACGAACTGCAGGGTTTGCCAGAGCTTGTCCTTGGGGAAGCTCATGCGCTTGGCGCTCAGGTAGAGCTCGCAGACGAGTCCCCAGGCGACGGCGTATCCGTGGAGGATGGTGCGGTTCTCCTCGAGGGCGAGGCTCTCGAAGGCATGTCCGACGGTGTGTCCCAGGTTCAGGGCCTTCCGCAGTCCTTTCTCCGTGGGGTCCTTCTCGACGATTTCCTCCTTGATGGCTACGCTCTTTGCCACCATTTCCTGCAGGTGGGTGTAGTCGATGTCGAGGAGGTCGAAGTTGAGCAGCTCAGCCCATTCGCGGGGGGTGCTGATGAGTCCGTGCTTGAGCATCTCGGCATATCCCGAGCGGATGTTCTGCCCGTCGAGGGTGCGCAGGAAGCGGGTGTCGAGCAGGACGCTGCTGGCTGCGTTGAAGACTCCGATCTCGTTCTTCAGCCCTCCGAAGTTGATGCCCGTCTTGCCTCCCACACTGGCGTCCACCATACTGAGGAGGGTGGTGGGGATGTTGATGTACCGGATTCCCCGCTTGAAGGTGCTTGCGGCGAATCCTCCCAGGTCGGTCACCATTCCTCCGCCCAGGTTGACCATCAGGCTGTGGCGTGTGGCTCCGCCCTTCTGCAGGGCTGTCCATACGCTGGCGAGGGTCTCCAGCGTCTTGTTCTCGTCTGTGGCTCCTATGGTGATCATGGTGCTGCCTTTCAGGCACTCGTAGTTCTGCGTCACGGGCCAGCAGAGTTCCAGGGTGGTCGTGTCGGTCAGGACGAAAAGCCGGTCGTGGGGGCACTTCTCGATGGCCGCTGCCAGGCTCTGCTCCAGATTCTTGCTTATGATAACCTCTTGGCGAGTCATTATATATATTATAATTAGGTATGAATGTGAAACGAATTTGCAAAATTACGATGTTTCAAACAAAAACACAAATGCAAGTGGGAAAAAACGCTTAAAAATAGTTATCTTTGCATCCTGGATTAAACCATTTCGATTTGTTCGCGTCATAAATAAGAGTTCAGAATCCTTACATAAGTTAGTTTTTTAGTTTAAGATGAAAAGATATGTTTTGACCCTGCTGTTGTCGTGCTTGTGCGGCGCGATGGCTTTTGCACAGAAGATAACGGTTAGCGGTATTGTTTTGGATGGGACATCCGAGCAGAAGGAGGGTTTGCCGGGAGCTACCGTCGTCTTGTTGACACCCAGGGACAGTTCTCAGGTGGCTGGCGTGGCTTCGAATATGGAGGGAAAGTTCAGCCTGACTCCCGTAAAGTCCGGCAACTACATCCTGCGCGTTTCCTATGTGGGCTACGTGAGCGTCCTCAAGAACCTGACCCTCACGAAGAAGGAGAAGACGCTTGACCTGGGCGAGATCGTCCTGCTCGAGGACGCCAAGATGATGAAAGAGGCTGAGGTGGTCGCCAAGATGTCGCAGATGGAGATGAAGGCCGACACATTCGTCTATAATGCCGACGCTTTCCGTCTGCCGGAAGGCTCCAACCTGGAGGAACTCGTCAAGAAACTGCCGGGAGCCGAGGTCGACGAGGATGGAACCATACGCATCAACGGCAAGACCGTCAGCAAGATTATGGTCGAGGGAAAGGACTTCTTCGAGGGCGACACCAAGATTGCCATGAAGAACTTCTCCTCGAAACTCGTCAAGAAGCTCAAGGCCTACGATAAGAAAAGCGACTACACCCGCATCACAGGTATCGACGATGGCGAGGAGGAGACTGTCCTCGACCTCTCGGTCCAGAAGGGAGCCAAGGAGGGATGGCTCGTCAATACGGATGTCGCATACGGCTCCCACGACCGGTATGCCGTCTCAGCCAGCATCCAGCGCTTTATGGACAACTATCAGATTTCCATCATGGGCTCGGCCAACAACACCAACGACCGTGGCTACGGCGGCGGAGGAGGCCGTGGATGGTGGGGCGGTGGAGGTATCGTCAAGAGCCAGATGGCTGGAGTGAACGGAGTATGGGAGAATGGCAGGCAGGAATTCACGGAAGGCTTCATGAGAGTGGGAGGCAACCTGCGGTGGAACCATTCCAGCTCCACCACACTCTCGAAGACCAACAGCGAGATGTTCCTCGATAACGTGAACTCCACTTTCAGCAACCGTATGAACCACTCCGAGAACAACCGGATGAACGTCGGCTCCCGCATCCGCTTCCAGTGGATGCCTGACTCGATGACACACATCTCGTTCAACCCCAATTTCAACATCTCCAAGTCCGACGGCTTCAGCACCAGCCAGAGCGTCACCTTCAACAGCGACCCCTACGAGTTCTTCGTCGACCCGCTTAGTGAGTACAGCATGCCTACCAATATCGTCACGAGGGACAGCATAACCGTAAATGACAACAATCGTGCCAGTCAGAACGAAGGGAACAGCAAGAACGCTGGCTTCTGGGCTCAGGTGAACCGCCGATTGGGAAAGCCTGGACGTAACGTCACCCTCGACGGAGGAGCCAGCTACTCCACCAGCGAGAACACCTCCTTCAGCCGAAGCGAGATCAACTACTTCCAGCAGCATCGGAACGACTTCACCAACCAGTACATCCTCTCGCCCAGCACAAACTACGATTGGCGGACACGTCTGAGCTACTCGGAGCCTATCGTGGGCGCCCTGAACATCCAGTTCAGCTACCAGTACCAGCACCGTTACAGCGACAGCGACCGCAGCATGTACAGCATCGACAGCCTGCTGACCAAATACCCTGGATTCTACACCCAGGAACAGCTCTATCTGGGTTACATCCCTGGCTTGGACAGTTTGGACTACATCCGCAATCTGGAGAACAGCCAGTATGCCACCTATCGCGAGTACAACCACGAGGCAAGCCTGATGCTCCGCTATAACGTGGGCGAGAACCGCGTGAACTTCGGCGTCAGCTTCCAGCCACAGACCACCCACATGGACTATGCCAAGAACCTGCTCGACACGACCGTCGTGCGCCACACTTTCAACTGGGCGCCCCGTATCGACTACCGATGGAAGTTCAGCAATACGGGCCAACTGAGGGCCTGGCTGAACGGATGGATGCAGCAGCCCGGAATCACCAGTCTGCTGGAGGTAACCGACAGTAGCGACCCTCTGAACGTCAGCACGGGTAACGCAGGATTGCGGAGCAGCTGGAACAACAACATGAGGGTGGAGTACAACGATTATATCCCTGCCCGACAGATGGGATGGCACGCCAACATGTGGTTCAGCCACACGAAGAACAGCATCAGTAGTGCTACCATCTACAATACAGAGACGGGTGCGCGATACACACGACCGATGAATATCAACGGAAACTGGAACACCAACGGAAACCTGGGATTCAATACCGCCCTGGGAAGCAAGAAGGCCTTCAACTTCAACACGAACGCCAGTATGGGTTACAGCCATAACGTCGGATACATGAGCAGCAATAGCGACGGAAGCAACTGGGGAAACATCTACCGGCCAGACGGATCGGTCAATATGGATTACATCTTCAGCACGATTGCCCTCCAGAAGTCCACCACCAAGAATACAAACGTGAACGAATGGATGCGAATCAACTACCGTAATGACCTGCTCGAGGTGGGAGTGAACGGAAACGTCAACTACTCTCATGCCCGCAATAACGTACAGAAGAGTGCCAACCTCGACTCCTGGTGGTTCAGCTACGGAGGCTACTTCCAGATCAATACTCCCTGGGGAACGGCCCTGAGCACCGACTTGAGCGAACTGAGCCGCAGAGGCTACGAGGACGCAAGCATGAACACCAACGAGCTCATCTGGAACATGCAGCTCAGCCAGAGCTTCCTGAAGGACAGGGCGGCTACCGTCAGCCTGCAATGGTTCGACATCCTGCGTGAACGCAGCACCATCAGCCGCAACATTAGTGCCTACTCGCGCGACAACACATGGACAAACACCATCAACAGTTACGTGATGGTGCATCTCATCTACCGTCTCGACCTGAGAGCCAACAAGAAGGATCAGGATCAGAGAGGCGGCTGGGGAGGCGGCGGCTGGGGAGGCGGCCGTGGCGGAGGCGGTCGCGGAGGCTGGTTCTAAGCTTCTTTCGGCTTGAAGAACGAGAAGTTCACACTACCGTAGGCTCTGTGGGCCACGAAGTTGGGATGTTGCGTGAAATCATAGGTTTTCCCGTGCTCCAAGACGAAAAGTCCATCCTCCTTCAGCACTCTTTGTCCCATTACCAAATCTGGCAAGTCGGGCAGTTCGCTTAGCGTGTAGGGAGGATCTGCAAAGATGAAATCAAACTTCTCGTGGCATCTTTCCAGATATTTGAACACATCTCCTCGGATGGGCAGGGCTGCCGTGTCCTGGAGCTTCTCGATGAATTTGCAGATGAAATTATAGTGCAGAGGGTCCTTCTCGACTGACACGACGCGGCTGCATCCTCGGCTAAGCAATTCGAGCGTGATGCTTCCCGTGCCGGCAAAGAGATCGAGGGCGACGGGACCTTCCTCGAAGTCGACATAGCCCATCAGAACGTTGAAAAGGTTCTCCTTGGCGAAATCTGTCGTAGGGCGAGCCTTGAAGCTGTGGGGCACGTCGAAACGCCGCCCCTTGTATTTTCCTGTGATTACGCGCATGTCTCGATATGAAGGATGAATTTGCGAAGCTCAGCCGACAGGCTGTCGGAAGCCCCCTTCAGGATGCACGTGTTCCGTTCGTTCTCGAGACCTAATGTCTTCCAGGCGTACAGGATGAAGTAGAGGCGGTCTGCATCCGACTCGATGGAGTACGAGCATGCGAATTGCAGCTTCCCCTTTTGGAAAGTGCAGATGAAGAGTTGGTTCTGGTCGATGGTGGCGTAGTATCGGGCCAGTTCCTCGCTGGAGTTCCTTTCCTGCTCAGCCACTTTTTCCAGATAGCGTCCCTCGATGCTGTGGATCTTGGCATCAGGATAAAGTTCCAGGATGGTCCTCTCCACTTTGGCATCCAGGGCAAAGAGCTCCACCACTTCCAGTCCGCTCAGGATCTCATAGTGAATCTCTTCGTCGCTGAACTTCTTCTTGGCGAACGTGAGGCGGTAGAGGGAAGGGTATTCCTCGCGCCGGAACTCGTCTAATGGAACACGGGTGATAGAGGAGCAAACCATTACCTCCACTTCTTCGTATTCGTAGTCCATTATGCGAGGCCGCTCCAACGCCTTCCTGAGCACCTGCTGAGGTTCTTCCTCTGTCTCTCCATTTACCTCGATGGATTCCTCCTCCACCAACTTGCCGTTCGACGAATTGTAGGTATATAAAGAAAATCCACCCGTGAAGACACGGATGGATAATCTGTATGATTTCAGAGATTTACTCCCAGTTACCTGCATTATTGTTCCAGTTGTTACCGGCTTCACCAATCTTCAGGCCTGGGAATGCGCCTTTGGCGTCAGCTTCTTCCTGGCGGTTGTAGATCAGACGCTTGCCCTGCTTGCCCATGCCCTTGAGGAAAGAGCTGTCGGGGGCGTTGCACTCCATTACTTGGATGATGCTGCCGGAACGTGTTGTGGTGGGAACTGCAATCAGCTCGAACGTGTCACCCTGGGAGAAGGGGATGTAGCGCAAGGAGTCAGCTACGAAGCCAGGGTAGTTGTAGAGAGAGTCTTGCAAGGATACCCAGATGGTATCGCGACGGAAATCCTGCAAGCCGTTGGCGGCAATCTCAGCAGCATCGCCTCTGTTCACGATGGCGGCAGCCTTGGATTCTGTCAGCCCCTTGTCCATCTGCTCGTCGCTCAGCACACCTTGTTTCATTACGATGGGCAGCTTACCGTTCTTCACAAAGTCAATCAGAACAGACCAGTCTGCACAATACTCACCCTCGTGCTGAAGTTTGAATGCTTCCTCTGCAGAACGGATCTCGATGAGACGTGCCTTAACTACGTTTTCGCGTGCAGTTACCTCTGCGTTGAAGTCTTGATCATCGCGGATACTGCGCCAGCAAATAAAGAGCATAGCCAGGACGCAGACTCCCAAAATTGCATTAATTACCTTTTTCATGACAATATTTGTGTTTTATTTTATATATTCGCATCGCAAAAGTAAAAAAAGTTCTTCAAATAATCGATTTTTCAAGCAACTTTTTGCAAAAGAATTATGATAACTGGCGATTTAGGTAGTTTAATCTGTGCAAATTTTACTCACGAACCAACTTTACAGCAGTTAAATGTGATAAAAATGTGGTCCGAGTTCCTTCTCTCGCGAGACGATAATGAAATTTTTCTTCTTACCGGTTATGCGGGTACTGGCAAGACGTCACTTTTGGGTGCGTTGGTCAACGTGTTGAAACAGCTGAAACAACCTGTTGTCCTCCTCGCTCCAACAGGTCGTGCTGCCAAAGTCTTCTCGTTGTATGCTGATGCGCCAGCCTATACCATCCACAAAAAGATATATCGCCAGAAGTCTCTCATGGAGATGGATTCCTTCCAGGCGAACGTGAATCTGCATAAGCATACGCTTTTCATCGTGGATGAGGCCTCGATGATTGCCAACGAAGGATTGGCGGGCAGTATGTTCGGAACGGGTCGCTTGCTGGATGACTTGATTCATTTCGTGTATTCTTGCGAGGGATGCCGCCTTCTGATGGTGGGTGATGTGGCTCAGTTGCCCCCCATAGGCGAGGAAGAGAGTCCTGCCCTTATGCCAGAAGTCTTGGAGGGCTATAATCTGCATGTCCGGCAGGCTACCTTGACGCAAGTGGTCCGTCAGGTGGGGGAGTCGGGTATCCTATGGAATGCCACCCGATTGCGTTCCTTGCTGCAGGGTGGGGAAGTGCTCGAGTTCCCCAAGATGCGTGTCGAGGGTTTTCCTGATGTTCATGTGGTGCCTGGCGAGGAGCTGCTGGAGGTCTTGCAGGACAGCTATTACCGTTGTGGTCAGGACGAGACGATCGTCATCACGCGCAGCAATAAGCGGGCAAACATCTTCAACCAGGGTATCCGAGGGCGTATTCTGGGCTACGAGGAGGAATTGACCTGTGGGGATCTGGTGATGGTTTCCAAGAACAATTATTTCTACAAGCTGAACGAGGAGGATGGATCCTCCTTTATCGCGAACGGCGATACGGCTGTTGTGCGGCGATTCCGGAACGAGCGCTCGTTCTATGGGTTCCGTTTTGCTGACGTGACTCTTCAGTTTCCTGATTACGGCAATACGGAGGTAGAGGGAACGGTCCTGCTGGACACCCTGACGAGCGAGGCCCCGTCTCTAACCCGTGCGCAGCAGGAACAACTCTTCCAGGCGATTTGGGAGGACTACCCAGAGATAGGAAACAAGCGCGACCGCATGAAAAAAATAAAGGAGGACATCTATTATAATGCCCTCCAGATTAAGTATTCGTATGCTGTCACTTGTCACAAGGCTCAGGGAGGCCAATGGCAACACGTTTTCATCGACCAGGGATATATAACAGAAGAGATGCTCTCGCCCGACTATTTCCGCTGGCTTTATACAGCCATCACGCGAGCGACTCATCAGGTCTACCTCATCAACTGGCCTAAAGCTCAGCTAACTGAATGATCTTATTGATAGCGTCCTTCATTCCCTCAGGATTCTTGCCACCTGCCGTAGCGAAGTGGGGCTGACCGCCACCTCCGCCTTGAATCAGTTTGGCAGCCTCGCGGATGATGTTGCCGGCATGCTTGCCTTCCTTCACGAGATCGTCGCTGAAGCTTACGGTCAGAGAAGGCTTGCCTTCTGTCGTAGCCCCCAGAGCAATCAGCAGTCTCTCTGGGAATTGGGCACGCAGTTGGAATGCGATATCCTTAGCAATCTGTGTACCTAAGGGAACCATACCTGAAATCACCTTGACCCCATTGATCTCGACAGCATTTTCCGTCAGACGCTTACGAATCTCTACCGCCTTCTGAGCCTTGAAGTCTTCCACTTGCTTCCTCAGTTCTGCATTATCGTTGATGGCTTTCTGGATGGCGGCGAAAAGGTCTGGAGCGTTATTGAAGAGACCTCGCAAGTCTGCCATGAGATCTTGGGCTTTGTCCATCATGTCTTCCACAGCTTTACCTGTTATGGCTTCGATACGACGAACACCTGCGGCGATGCTGCTCTCGCTCAGAATGCGTACCATACCGATACGGCCAGTGCTGCTTGCGTGGCATCCTCCACAGAATTCCACACTTGATCCGAACTGCACGACACGCACCTTGTCGCCATACTTTTCGCCAAAGAGGGCGATGGCTCCCAGTTTCTTTGCTTCCTCGATGGGAGTCTCGCGATACTCTTGCAAAGGAATGTCTTCGCGAATCTTCTCGTTGACCAGATGCTCTACCTCGCGCAACTGTTGGGGAGTAACTTTCTCGAAGTGGCTGAAGTCAAACCGCAAGGAGTGGGGAGTAACCAGCGATCCTTTCTGCTCCACGTGTGTGCCCAAGACTTGGCGCAAAGCCTCGTCAAGCAGGTGAGTGCAGGTGTGGTTGGCTTCAATGGCACGACGCTTGTCCACATCGACGCAGGCCATGAATTCTGCTTCAGGAGCAGAAGGAATCTTGTCCAGGATGTGGATGGATACGCCATTCTCCTTTTTGGTGTCAAGCACTTGGATGGTCTCGTTCTCGTTGACAAGTACTCCCTGGTCGCCAACCTCGCCTCCCATCTCTCCATAGAAAGGAGTCTGATCCAAAACAGCTTCGTAGACAACACCCTTCTTCTGCTTCACCTCGCGATACTTCAGGATGTGGCAGGTATATTCCGTATAGTCGTATCCTACGAACTTGCTTTCTCCATCGTTGAGGATAACCCAGTCGCCAGTTTCCACTTGAGCTGCGTTTCGTGCGCGTGCCTTCTGCTTCTCCATCTCCACGTTGAACCCCTGCTCGTCTACCGTCAATCCATTCTCGCGGCAGATCAGTTCAGTCAGGTCCAAAGGGAATCCGAAGGTGTCGAAGAGCGTGAAAGCCTTGTCGCCAGCAATCTCAGTCTTGCCGGCTGCACGTGTCTCCTCCATCACTCCGTTGAGCAGTTTGATACCGTTCTCTAACGTGCGCAGGAAACTATCCTCTTCTTCCTTCATTACTTTCATGATGAGTTCCTGCTGGGCTTTCAACTCAGGGAATGCCTCTCCCATTTCCTGGACAAGGGTGGGGACGAGCGTATACATGAAAGCTTTCTTCTGGTTGAGGAAAGTGTAGCCATATCGTACGGCACGACGCAGGATGCGCCGGATTACGTAACCTGCTTTGGCATTACTGGGAAGCTGTCCGTCGGCAATACTGAATGCGATGGCGCGCAAGTGGTCCACGATAACTCGCATGGCTATGTCCGTCTTCTCGTTCTGCCCGTATACCACGCCAGCCTTCTCGCCCACTACTTTGATGATGGGTTGGAACACGTCGGTATCGTAGTTGGAATGTTTTCCTTGGATGGCACGAACCAGTCGCTCGAATCCCATTCCAGTATCGATGACGTTCATGCCCAGGTTCTCCAGATGTCCGTCTGCCTTACGCTCATATTGCATGAAGACGATGTTCCATATTTCGATGACCTGTGGATTGTCCTTGTTGACCAGCTCGCGCCCAGGAACCTGAGTTTTTTCCTCAGGAGTACGGCTGTCCAGATGGATCTCAGAGCAAGGGCCGCATGGACCAGTATCTCCCATTTCCCAGAAGTTGTCGTGCTTGTTGCCGTTGATGATGTGGTCGGCAGGAACATGTTTCAACCAGAATTTGGCAGCTTCCTCATCCCGTTTCAGGTTTTCCTCTTCGCTGCCCTCGAAAACGGTCACGTAGAGGTCTGCGGGATCCAGTTTCAGGATGTCCACCAGATACTCCCACGCCAGGTCGATGGCTCCTTCCTTGAAGTAGTCTCCAAACGACCAGTTGCCCAGCATCTCGAACATGGTGTGGTGATAGGTGTCGTGTCCCACTTCTTCCAGGTCGTTGTGCTTTCCGCTAACGCGGAGGCATTTCTGGCTGTCAGCACGTCTGCGGGGTTCTGGGTCGCGTGCGCCCAAGATAATGTCTTTGAACTGGTTCATGCCAGCGTTGGTGAACATGAGGGTTGGATCATCCTTGATGACCATAGGTGCGGAGGGCACTATTGTGTGTCCTTTCGATTCGAAAAATTTCTTGAAAGAATTGCGGATTTCGTTTGCTGTCATAGCTTGAATTATCTATTATGTTAACTTTCTTTTCAAAAATTGTTGCAAAGATAATTTGTTTTACGTATTTTTGCAAAGAATTTGCCCACAAAAGGGCATTGTAAGGTCAATTTATGGCACTCAATACTGATAAAAATCTTAAGAAGTATTATAACATTGGTGAGGTTGCTGACCAATTTGGTGTTGCCACCTCTGTACTTCGTTATTGGGAAAAACAATTCCCCACGTTGATTAAGCCTCAGAAGGCAGGCCGTAGTGTCCGCCAGTATACTGTGGAGGACATAGAAGACATTCGGCTTGTCTACAATCTGCTGAAGGTTCGCGGCATGAAGATTGCCGCAGCCAGAGAAGTCCTCAACAAGAATAAGGAAGGAGCAGCTGATACCATGCAGGTAATCAATAAGCTTCAATCCATCCGCGAGGAACTCGTTGGCATCCGAAAGGAAATCGACCAGTTGTAAAGCGTCTCGATTCTGGGAGCAGGTATCTTCCCATTCTCTCCATTCTCTTTTTAGAATCGCGTCACCTCTTCTATCTCATCTATCTTTTTCAGGTCGCGGCAGATGTTCTGTACGTCAGCCACATCATGTACTTCCAGTTGTATCTCCCCCTTGAAGATTCCATCCTTGGTGGCGATGTTCAGTTTGCGGATATTCACGTTCATCTGCTTGGAAAGCACGTCTGTTATCTGATGCAGCACGCCTAAGTGATCGATGCCGTCGAGACGGATGTTGGCAAGGAAAGACATCAGCTTGTGGGTGTCCCAGTTGGCGGCCAGGATATGGTTGCCGTCGTTTGACTTCAACCTGGCAGCTATGGGGCATTGCCGTTTGTGGATGGTGATGCGGTTCTTGTCGTCCAGATAACCCAGCACATCGTCGCCTGGGATGGGATGGCAGGAATCGCAGATGATGTAATGGTTGATGGTTTCCTCGTTGAGGATGAGAGGTTTCTTGCGATCTATGTTTTCATGGGTGGAGGGGATGGGCTCATCGGCATCAGATCCTTCCTTGGCCTTGCGGCGGAAGAATTTCAGGTATTTGCTCCAATTCTTCCTCTCGTTGTCCTTGCTTTGCAGAATCTCTTTGTCGTTGTTGTCCAACACGAAACGCCCTCTGCCGATGCCTGCAAGCAAAGCTTCACGCGTGGGAACATTATGCAGGATGCATAGTTTCTCGATGTTCATGCTGTTGAACTCCTTTTCCATACTGGCAAGGAAGTCAGTCAGAATCTCTTCTCCCTTCTTCTGCATCTCGCGGTTCTCGCGTCTCAGCACGGCTTGTATCTTTCCCTTCGCTTTGGCCGTAGTGGAGTATTCCAGCCATTCAGGAGTTACCTTTTGACTCTTCGAGGTCAGCACTTCTACCTGATCTCCGCTGTTCAGTTTGTAGCTCAGAGGCACCAGCCTGTGGTTCACCTTTGCTCCTATGCAATGGGTTCCAAGAAACGTGTGAATCTCGAAAGCGAAGTCCAAAGCTGTACAGCCTGCTGGCATCGTTTTGAACTCTCCCTTGGGAGTCACCACAAAAATCTCGCGGGCATAGAGGTTCAGCTTAATGGCATCCAGGAAATCGATACTGTTGGGCTGTGGATCGTCCAGGATTTCCTTGATGGTGGAGAGCCACTTGTCCAATTCGTTCTCGCTTTCCTCTTCCGTCTTGTTTCCTTCTTTATATTTCCAATGAGCAGCGAAACCTTGTTCTGCGATGTCGTCCATACGGCGGCTTCTGATCTGCACTTCTATCCATTTTCCGCTCTTGCTCATCAGGGTGGTATGAAGCGCTTGGTATCCGTTGGCTTTGGGATGGCTCAACCAGTCACGCATCCGCTCAGGATGAGGCTTGTAGATGCTGCTCGCGATGGCGTAGATGTGGAAACATTCCGATATCTCGTCCTCTTTCTCGCTGGTGTCGAAGATAATGCGTACAGCCAGAATGTCATAAATCTCTTCGAAGGAGACGTGCTTGTTCTGCATCTTCAGCCAGATGGAGTAGGGCGATTTGATTCGTGCCTTGATCTCGTACTTGATGTTCAGGTCATCCATTTTTCTGCGGATGGGTGCCGTGAAGGCGTCAAACTCATCGTCCAGATTGCTCTTCATGTCGGCTATGCGGGCGCTGAGAGCAGCATACTCTTCTGGATGCTCGTAGCGGAAGCTCAGGTCTTCCAGTTCCATCTTCACTTTGTTCAGTCCCAGACGATTGGCCAAGGGAGCATATATGTAGAGTGTTTCGCCTGCAATCTTGTATTGCTTGTTGGGAAGTTGACTTCCCAGTGTGCGCATGTTGTGCAGTCGATCGGCAATCTTGATAAGGATGACTCGAATGTCGTCGCTCATGGTGAGCAACAGCTTCTTGAATGATTCCGCCTGAGCAGATGCTTTGTCGCCAAAGATTCCTCCAGATATCTTTGTCAGGCCGTCCACGATTTGTGCTATCTTTGGACCAAAGATATTGTTGATGTCTTCCACCGTATAGTCCGTGTCTTCCACTACGTCGTGGAGCAGGGCGGAGCAGATGCTGGTGCTGCCCAATCCAATGCTCTCGCAACAGATTTGGGCTACAGCGATGGGATGCATGATGTAGGGCTCGCCAGAGAGACGGCGCACGCCCTTGTGGGCTTGCTTGGCAAAATTGAAAGCCTTGTTGATGATGTCCACATGCTTGCGATGATGGGATGCCAGATAAGTGTCGATGAGGTGCTGGTAAGCTTGGCTTACAACCTTCTCATCTTCTATCTCCCTATTCAAAGTCTCTTCTGCCATGTTCTTGAAAAGCGAATGTGTTCTGATGGTTTGTGGTGTTAGCGTACTTTCAGTTTCTGGCCGGAACGGATGGTGGTTCCTTTGATGCCATTGAGCCTCTTCAGCTTTTCAACGGTGGTATGGTTTCTCTTGGCGATAGCACCCAGACTGTCACCACTTTTCACCGTTATGGTGCGGCTGCTCGATGTGCGGCCTTTACTCTTGCCCTTGCTCTTTCTGGAAGTGCTCTGAACCTTGGGAGTCTCCACTTCAATCTTCATTGGAGTCACTTCCAGTTTCTTGTTCACGTAGATGGAATCTCCAGCTTCCAGAAAGGCGTTCACGCTTTCTGTAGGCATTCTGAGGATGCATTCGCGTGCAGAACCAGGAATCAGGGTTGTGCGATACTGAGGGTTGAGAGCCTTCAATTCGTCCATCGTGATGTTGCATGTGGCCACGATCTGTTCCATCCTTACATCACGATCCAGCCGCAGGGTGTCAGTCCCCTGAGGTAATGTGGTGTTTACAGGGCAGATGTCGTGGTCGCAATAGTAGTTCATGATGTAGTTGGCTGCTACGAAGGCAGGCACGTAACCTTGTGTCTCCTTGGGCAGGTAGTTGTAGATTGCCCAGTAATCCTTCACCCCACCAGCTCTCTTGATGGCTTTGTTCACATTGTTGGGGCCACAGTTGTAGCTGGCAATCACCAGCGTCCAGTCGCCAAAGATGTCGTAAAGGTCTTTCAGATAATGGGCGGCAGCATAGCTGGCCTTGATGGGATCCTTGCGCTCATCCACCAGACTTGTCACTTCCAGTCCATACTGCTTTCCAGTCGTGATCATGAATTGCCAGAGTCCCACAGCTCCAGCCCTGCTGGTCGCTCCTGGATTCAGGGCGCTTTCGATGACAGGCAAGTATTTCAGTTCCAAGGGAATCTGATAGCTTTCCAGCGCCTGCTCGAAGATGGGATTGTAGAAATTGCTTGCTCCCAACAGGATGCTGACGCTGCGGCGCAGGCGACCGCTGTACATATCGATGTATTTGCGTATCACATCGTTGTAGGGCATGTCTATCACGTTGGGCAGGCGGTCGAGTCGACGCATGTATTCCTCTGGTTCGAAGGTGGGGTTTTCGCCAGTCGTCTCGCAGCTGTCGTCGAATTGCAGGTAGTTCTTTATGTTCCACTCTTTGAGCAGACTGTCGATTTCCTGTGTCTGCATTCCTTCTGGCAGCACGATTTCCTCATCATTCACAGGGGGCTTTTCATCATCGTTTTGTGCATGGAGAGAGGGAGTGCACAGCAGAGCCATGCTTGCGAAAAGTAGTATTTTTGTGTATCTCATAATCATTGTTTTTGTTGCTTTAGAAGTTTAGTTTGCATGTCAGTCCTGTGGCCATTCTAGAGTTGTGGCTGCTGGTTCTTCCCGTCTCGAAGAATGTGGGTTCCAGCTTCAGGCTCAAATCCTTGCTGATGTCGAAGGAGGACAATTGAGCATCCACGTAGGCATCGATGACAGAAATCAGGTACACTCCAGCAAAGGCGAAGATGCTCAAGTCGCGGTATTTGCGGAAATAGTTTTTCTTGTTCTTGAAGATGGTCTTGAAGCGTTCCTCTTTGCCTGAGATGTTGTATCCCAGCGGGAGCATTTCTTCGTAGCTCTTCGTGTTGGGATCGTTGTCCATGATGTCGAGGTAGGCTTGCGAGTAGTCGCGCAGCATCTGACCGTTCCATGTCAGGGCGTAGGCGCACCCCAGGAAGCCTCCATAGAAAATGGGCAGTTTCCAGTATTTGCGGTTGTATATCTGTCCTCCGCCTGGAAATGCCAACGCCAGCCATGTGGCACGGACAGGGTCGGGCTGGAAGCGCTTGGGGCCACGGAAAAGTTCTTTCTGCAGCAGGCTGTCCGTTACGGCTCTGAGACCTGTCGTGTCGATGGCGAGTGTGTCGTCCAACAGTTCTGGGGGAATGACTATCGGAAGGTTCTTGTCCACCTCTTGGGCATGAAGCTGACAAATCGTGCTGTGCCACATTGTCAGGCATAGCAGGATTGCATATTTCCTGTATAGTCTCCCTCTGGCGCTCAATTCTTCAGTTGGTCAAAGAGTTCCATGATGCGCGTCAGCTCCTCCTCGTTGCTGAAAGGAATGCTGATTTTTCCCTTGCCGCTGTTCGAGCAGGTCAGTTTCACTTTTGTCTGGAAGAATCTGCAGAGGCTGTTCTGCAGGGAGTTGAAGTCTGCGTTCAGGGTTGATCCTTTCTGGCGGATGCGCTTTCCTTCTTTCCCACGGATGGTGCCGCCTTCAGCCAGTTCCTTCACCATTTCTTCCACCTTGCGCACACTCAGCTTCTGTTTCTTTATTTCTGCGAACACCTTCAGCTGTGCTGTTGGATCGTTCAGCGAGAGCAAGGCGCGCGCGTGTCCCATGTCGATGTCCTTGTTCTTCAGGGCGACCTGGATGGTGGCAGGCAGTTTCAGCAGGCGCAGGTAGTTTGTTACTGTGGCGCGGTTTTTCCCCACGCGCTCGCTCAGCTTCTCTTGCGTCAGTCCGTACTGTTCCGTCAGGTGCTGGTAGGCCAAAGCAATCTCCAGGGCATTCAGGTCTTCGCGTTGGATGTTCTCTACCAACGCCATTTCCATCATGTTCTCATCGTCCACAGTGCGTATGTAGGCAGGAATCTTTTCCAGCCCTGCCCTTTGGCTTGCTTTCCATCGCCGTTCGCCTGCAATGATGGTGTACGATCCGTCGCCAGTATCACGCAGGGTGATGGGCTGTATGATGCCTATCTGGCGGATGCTGTTGGCCAGTTCCTGCAGGCTGTCGTCGTCGAATTCCCTGCGAGGCTGGTTGGGATTGGGGTGGATGAGTTCTATTCTCACTTCGCTGATGCTCGAGGAGCCTCCCGTCTTGACCTCTTCAGTACTTATCAGGGCATCCAGTCCGCGACCCAGCGCTTGGTATTTCTTTTTTATTGCCATATTCCTTATTGGGGATGATTGATTATTTCTCGTTCTTGTCTATGATTTCTTTGGCCAGGGCCAGATAACTCTTCGCTCCAATGGCGTCTGCATCGTAGAGGATGGCTGGTATTCCGTGGCTGGGTGCCTCGCTCAGCTTCACGTTGCGTGGAATGACAGTCTCGAAGACCAGTTCGCGGAAGTGGCGCTTTATCTCGTCGTAGATTTGGTTGGCTAGACGCAGACGGCTGTCGTACATGGTCAAGAGGAAGCCTTCTATCTCGAATCGTGGATTCAGGCTTGCCTTCACTATCTTGATGGTGTTCAGCAGTTTGCTGATACCCTCCAGGGCAAAGTATTCGCATTGTACAGGGATGATGACGCTGTCGGCTGCCGTCAGGGCATTGACGGTGATGAGTCCCAGGCTGGGGCTGCAGTCGATGAGGATGAAGTCGTACTCGCTGCGCACGCTCTCCAGCATTCTTTTCATTACTCTCTCCCTGTCGCGCACGTTCAGCATCTCGATTTCAGCACCTACCAGGTCGATGTGGGAGGGGATGATGTCCAGTCCATCGATGTCTGTGGTGTAGATGGCCTCACGGGCGTCCAGATGATCCAGCAGCAGGTTGTAGAGCGAGCATTCCACCTCATTGATGTTCACTCCCAGTCCTGAAGAGGCGTTGGCCTGTGGGTCTGCGTCGATCAGCAGGACTTTCTTCTCCAGCGTTGCCAGCGAGGCTGCCAGATTCATCACGGTGGTCGTCTTCCCTACACCTCCCTTCTGGTTTGCTGTTGCTATGATTTTTCCCATTTTGGTCGTTCAGTTTACGTTGTTCTACATTATCCTTTGCAAAGGTACGCATTTTCCTGCTCAAGTGCAGTCTTTTGGCCTCGAAGAGTGGCGAAAGTGTTGATAACTTGCCTCCCTTGTTGATAACTCTTCTTCTTAATTAGGTGGCGAAATTAATAATTTTCCCTGAAATATCCCACAATTAAAGGTTTTTTATTACTTTTGTGGCCACTAAATGCATTATTTCATGGCAGGAAAACCTCTAATTTTGATTTCCAACGATGATGGATACCAGGCTCAGGGCATTCGTGTCCTGACGGATTTGATGACCCGTCTGGGCGATGTTGTTGTGGTGGCTCCTGACGCCCCACGTTCTGGCGCAGCGTGTGCTATCACGCCTTTCCAGCCTGTCCGTTTGTCTCTCGTCGAGGAGCGTGCCGGCTTGCGTGTCTATTCCTGTTCTGGCAGTCCTGTGGATTGCGTGAAACTGGCTTCTGAGCAGGTTGTCACACGTCGTCCTGACCTTATGGTCAGCGGCATCAATCATGGTGATAACGCCTCCATCAGCATGCATTACAGTGGCACGGTGGGTGCTGTGCTGGAGGCCTGCATGAAGGATATTCCAGCCGTTGCGTTCAGTCTTCGCACTCGCGACCAGCAATGTGATTTCTCGCCTTATGAGGAAGTCATTCTTCAGGTGGCTCGACAGGTCTTGGAGTATGGCCTCCCCAGCGACACCTGCCTGAATGTCAATTTCCCTCAAGTCCCTAAGCTCTTGGGGACCAGTGTCTGCAGGATGGCTCGAGGCAGATGGATCACGGAATGGGTGCCTGACGAGGAGCCTGGGAAGTTCCACTTGGCTGGCGAGTTCCGCAATCTGGAGCCTGATGCGCCTGACACGGATTACTGGGCTATGGATCATGGGATGGCTGCCATCTGTCCCCTGCACCTCGACATGACGGATTATGATACCCTGCTGAGTCTGGAATCTCTCAACAATCGGATGCGATGAGGTATTATCTGATAGCAGGCGAGGCGAGTGGCGACTTGCATGCCAGCCATTTGATGGCGGCCCTTCGCGAGCAGGACGCTGATGCGGAGTTCCGTTTCTATGGGGGGGAGATGATGCAGCAGGTGGGGGGCACGCTGGTTCAGCATTATCGCGATTTGGCGTACATGGGTTTCCTGCCAGTCATGATGCACCTGCCTACCATCCTGCGGGGAATGAAGCGTTGCAAGGCGGACATCCTGGAGTGGAAACCTGATGTGCTGATTCTGGTCGATTACCCTGGCTTCAACCTGCAGGTGGCACGTTATGTCAAGTCGCATAGCGAGATACCGATTTTTTATTACATTTCTCCCAAGATTTGGGCGTGGAAGGAATACAGAATACGCAACATCCGTCGTGACATCGACCACCTTTTCAGCATCCTGCCCTTCGAGGTGGACTTCTTCGAGGGGAAGCATCATTACCCCATACATTATGTGGGCAATCCCACCGTGGACGAGGTGGATGCCTATCTGCATGCTCACGAGGCTGATGCTGCTGCCTTCCGCTCTGACAACGGGTTGGACGACCGCCCAGTCATCGCTTTGTTGCCAGGGAGCAGGAGGCAGGAGATACGGGGCAACCTGTCGCGGATGGTCCAGGCAGCTGAACCTTTCTTGCAGCAGTATCAACTGGTCTTGGCAGCTGCTCCAGGCTTCGATGACGCTTATTACCAGGAGTGGGTGGGGGAGACGCAAGTCAAGGTGCTGCGCAACCAGACGTACCGCATCCTGCAGCACAGCACAGCGGCACTTGTGACGAGTGGTACAGCCACGCTCGAGACGGCTCTCTTCCGCGTGCCTCAGGTTGTTTGCTACTACGCAAAGGCTGGCCGCCTGGTCTCCTTGGGAAAGAAACTGATACTGAAAATACCTTACATCTCTCTCGTCAACCTGATTGCTGGCAAGGAGATTGTTCCTGAGTTGCTGGCTGAGAAGATGAACGTCGAGAATCTTCGTCTCCATCTTTCCAGCATCCTTCCCTCTGGCTCCGCCCGCCAACTCCAGTTGGATGGCTACGAGGCAATGGCGCAGCGCCTGGGCGCTCCTGGGGCTGCTCGCCGTGCTGCGAAGGGAATGGTAAGCTTGCTTCGCCCTTAGACATCACTTATATATGTATTGTATGAATCCAAAGAAACCAATTCTCCTGTTGCTCTTCTCCCTGATGCTGGTTCCTGCCAGTGGACAGCAAGGGCAGCCACCGTTCAGCTTCGAGCGCCTGCACCAGTTGCAGCAGGATTTCGAAGACCTGCAGTTTGGGCTCTTCACCCATTTCGCCCTGCCCACCTATACCATCGAGGACTGGTCGGATCCTGAGATGCCGCCCTCTGCCTTCTATGCGCCCAAGCTCGACTGCAAGCAGTGGGCAAAGGCTGCCAAGTCCGCCCACATGACCTACGGGTGCCTCTCCGTGAAGCATCACAACGGCTTCTGCCTGTGGGACACGAAAACTACCGACTACAGCGTCATGAGCAGTCCGCAGCGGCGTGATGTGGTGCGCGAGTATTGCGACGCGTTCCGCAAGGCTGGGCTGAAAGTGATGTTCCATTTCTCGATTCTCGACACGCACCATAAACTCAGGCGTCATCGCATCACGCCAGAGCTTGTCGAGATGACCAAGACACAGTTGCGCGAGCTGCTGACGGGTTATGGCGAGGTGACTGCCATCATGTTCGACGGCTGGGATTCGCCTTGGGGCAGAATCAGTTACGAGGACGTCTCCTTCCCTGAGATTTACAGCCTCATCAAGAGTCTCCAACCCAACTGCCTCGTCATCGATATGAACTCCCACAAGTACCCCCGCGAGGCTCTGTTCTACAGCGACATCAAGTTCTACGAGCAGGGAGCTGGGCAGAAGATCGACGCAGAGAGCAACCGCTTGCCTGCAATGGCCTGCCTGCCCATGCAGCGCACGTGGTTCTGGAAGGAATCGATGCCCACCGACCAGCTGCGCGATGTGCGCGAGATTGTCGAGGACAACCTTGTGCCCTACATCAAGGCGCATTGCAGTTTCGTGCTCAACGCAGCCCCCAACCGCGACGGTCTCATCGACGACAACGCCCTGGAAGCCCTGAAGCAGATAGGGAAGATGTGGAAGAGGACGGAGACATATCAGGTGCCTGTGTGCGATTTCCCAGTCGTGGGGCGCAACCTTGCCCTCAACAGGCCGTCGGATTCCTCCTGGAGCTGGGACACGAGCCTCATGGACCTTGCCAACGACGACAATTACTCCTCTGCCTGGTGTCCGCAACCCAGCGTCGCTGAACCCTTCTGGGAGGTGGAGCTCGATGGCGACCAAGCCTTCAACCAGATTGTCGTGACTGAGCCGAAAGCGGGTCCCATGCAAGCCTACAGGATTGAGTATCTCCACCAGGGCAAGTGGCAGACGCTCTACGAGGGCCCTGCCGTAGGAACCACACGCGTGCATCAGCATAATTTCCCCACCGTAAGCGGCAGTCGGGTGCGCATCACTTCCACCCGTCACGACGGCCCACCAGCCATCGCGGAGCTGGGTGTCTATGCCCCGCTGCCTTGACCTGCAGGCTTTCCCCGGCAGGCAGCAGACGACTGGTTGGGAGAGGGGAAAGAACGTGTTGCCTTGAGAGTTTCAACGTGTTGCCTTGAGCATTTCAACGTGTTGCCTTGAGCATTTCAACGTGTTGTGGCACTCTTTCCAACGTGTTGTCTTGAGCTTTCCAACGTGTAGCGACGCTCCAAAGAACGTGTCGCATCCTTGGAGCCGTTCCAGGCTTTTGTGCGTGTTTTCTAAATCTTTAATATCAATGTAAAAATATTTCAGCACATGCCTTTGTGTATCAAACGGAGGTGAGAAATGAAACAGTGTCAAATGTGGAGGGTTAAAGGTAATGTATTGGTTTTGAGCGAATTAAGGTAATTTGCACTTTAGAGTGTTTCACTGTTTCACTGTTTCATTTCGATTTTTCTTTTTTTGTTTCAGAGAGTGTGGGATGAAATTTTATATTATATATTATATA
>JAFRTJ010000046.1 GCA_017427185.1 Bacteroidaceae bacterium
TATATAAATATATATATATTATGAATTCTTTTCGTCGTTTGTGATAACCATAAAACTAACTGTAGCACTGTAGCACTGTAGCGCTCACGTCTTTCTTTTTGGTGTTGAAGGGATGGTTAAGTGACAGAAATAGAGTAAGTTATGATTTTTGTTGAGCTCTTGGGTTCCTGTTGCAGTTTAAGCCAAGAGCCTCATATTTGAGGAAAAAATGGATGGATTTTGGGTCTTTTTGGGTGATTTTTGAAGGGTTTTTGCTCATTTTTTCACAATTTTAACCTCGTTGAAGCGCATTTCGTTTGAAAAAAATTGATGTGATTTTCTTGTTTTTTGCCCACTTTTTCTTGATTTTTGACTTCATTGAAGTTATTCATGTTCGGAAAAAATCAAAAATTTGATTTTTCACTCATTTATTCGTAACTTTGACTTCGTCGAAATTACTCCGTCTAGGAGACAGAGATGTTGAAGCGTGAGGGGGTGAAACCGTTCGGTTTTGCCCTTTAATCTTTTGTGTCACGAATCCTGTTGATAGCTTGACAGGGAAGTATCCTAATCCTTTTGATGAAGAGGAACAAGAAAAACACGGAAGAATTTGGAAAGAAGACAAGATTGACGTAATTTTGTCCTATGAACGAGAGAAAAATGAAACGTACACTAATTGCGTTCTTCCTGCTGATGCTGAGCTCTTTTGTGGCAGCGAGTCCAGTAAAAACCATCAGTTTGAACGGTAGTGACTGGAAGTTGTCCTATTGGGAACAGCCGCAAAGACCTGTTACCTCACCCAACGGGCTCAAAAGTGTGAATACGAAGACTATTTCAGCGACGGTACCTGGCAATGTGGAGTTGGATTTGCTGGCTGCGGGCTTGATAGAGGATCCTATGGTGGGATGCAATACAGACAAGCTTCGCTCTTGGGAAGGTCGTCAGTGGTGCTACACAAAAGATTTCACGGCTCCTGCGCTTGAGAAAGGTCAAATCTGCGAACTCTTCTTTGGAGGTATCGATTGCTTGGCTGATATCTGGATTGACGATAGGCATGTGGGTTCGACAGAGAATATGCTTATCGAGCATGTTTTTGATGTGACATCCTATCTGAAAGCAGGTAAGAGACATACTTTGCGCGTCATCCTTCGCTCTGCTTTGCTCGAGGGAGAGAATCACTTGTTGGGTACTCTCAGTATAGGCAATTTCCCAGCAGAGGAATCGATTTACATCCGCAAGGCTCCTCATATGTTTGGCTGGGACATCCTTCCGCGGTTGGTAAGTGCAGGTTTGTGGCGTGATGTGGAACTGCGTGTGCAGAATCCTGCCCGATTGCGCGACGTGAACTATATGGTTGCCCGCTTGAATGGGAAGGATGCTACCCTCTATTTGGACATCCAGGTAAAACTGCCTTCTCCCCTATATAGTCATGCTTTTGCTAAGGTGACGATGAGACGAAACGGCAAGGTTGCTTTCCAAGGTGACTATCGCATTTACACACCCGCTTTCCGCTACACGTTCGGCATGAAGGACTGTGATTTATGGTGGCCTCATGGTTATGGTGAGGCAGCACTCTATGATGCTCATATCGACCTGACGGATGAGAATGGGAACATCTTGGATACAGATGATCGCAGGATAGGAATCCGCACGGTCCGTCTGGAACGAAATGACATCATCTTGCCTGACCAGCCTGGCAAGTTCCGTTTCTATGTGAACGAGGTTCCCATCTTTGTGCGTGGTACCAATTGGGTGCCGCTGGATGCCTTGCACAGCAGAGACAAGAGTCTGGTAAAGGATGCCGTTGATATGGCGGTTGACCTCAATTGCAATATGTTGCGGTGTTGGGGAGGAAATGTCTATGAGGACCATATGTTCTATGATCTCTGCGATGAGAATGGATTGATGATATGGCAGGATTTCACGATGGGCTGCACCATGTATCCCCAACGTGATGACTTTGCCAAAGCATTGGAAACAGAAGTCATCTCTGTGGTTACCAAGTTGCGTAATCATCCTTGCATTGTCCTTTGGGCAGGGAACAACGAGGACGATAGTGCCAGTCACTGGAGTTTGGCTCCATTTGACATTAATCCCAATCTGGATCGTGTGAGTCGTGAAGTCATTCCCCGTGTTATCTATGAGTTCGATGTTACTCGACCTTATCTGCCCAGTTCACCTTACTATTCTCAAGTTGTTTATGAGCATGGGAGCGGAGAACATCTTCTTCCTGAGGTTCATCTGTGGGGACCTCGTGGCTATTATAAGGATGCCTATTATGCTAAGGCAGGGAATGTTTTCGTGAGCGAGATTGGTTATCATGGATGTCCAAACATGGAAAGTCTGAAGAAAATGATGACACCTGATTGTGTCTATCCTTGGACGCATGATTTCCAATGGAATGAGGAGTGGCTCACCAAGTCTGTGCGACGCTTTCCTGAACTGGGCCAGACCAATGACAGGAACAATCTGATGCTGAACCAGATAAGTATCGTGTTTGGAGAGATTCCCAGGAAGTTGGAAGACTTCATTCAGGCCTCTCAAAGTGTCCAGGCAGAAGCCATGAAATTCTTTGTGGAGTTGTGGCGTGGTCATAAGTTCGACGGAAGGAATGGCATCATTTGGTGGAACCTGCGCGACGGGTGGCCCTTGATTTCTGATGCTGTTACGGACTACTGGAACTCCAAGAAAAAGGCTTATTACTATATCCGCAATGTGCAGAAGGACGTGTGCTGTATGATATGTGATGCAGAGAATGGATATGAACTGATTGCTGTCAATGATACGCCTGTTGGGCAGAACGGTGAAGTGAAGGTGACAGACGTTGAGAGTGGACGTGTCATCTATGAGAATCACTTCATGGTACCCGAAAACGGTCGAACTGTCTTGACCTTTTTGGCAGAGGAAAGAGGGCAGGGAATGTATTGTATAGATTATAAGGTAGGAGTGGAGGCCTTCAAGAATCACTATCTTTATGGCAAGCCTCCCTATAAATTAGAGAACTATCTGCGATGGGTTAATTCGATAGGCTTCATGGAAGATTAATAAAAGGAGATAATATGGATACGACAAAAGGTTTTACTCGTCTGCTGGGCATCGATATAGGTGGTACCAAATGTGCTATCATATATGGCATCGAGCAAAAGGGAAATCTGCAGGTGGAGGACAAAATTCGATTTGAGACTACAAAGGTAGATGAGACTTTGCGGAACATTCTGGACAATTTGACTATCATGATGACTCGTCATGGACTTACTTTGGAGAACACATCTGCTATCGGAATCAGTTGTGGTGGGCCTCTTGACAGCAAGAGAGGCGTGGTGATGTCGCCTCCCAATCTGCCTGGATGGGACAACATCCCAATTGTCGAGATGGTAGAGAATCATACTGGTATACGCGCTGGTTTGCAAAACGATGCCAACGCATGTGCTTTGGCAGAATGGAAGTTTGGAGCAGGTCAAGGAACTCGAAACATGGTGTTCATGACTTTTGGAACAGGTCTTGGCGCAGGCATTATCATCAATGGTGAGTTATATTCAGGCACCAACGATAATGCAGGTGAATTAGGTCATATCCGTCTGGCTGCAGATGGTCCTGTCGGCTATGGTAAGCGAGGTTCTTTCGAAGGTTTCTGTAGTGGAGGAGGTATTGCTCAGTTGGCCCGCCACAAAGTCACTGAGGCATATCGGCAAGGAAAAAGTGTTTCTTGGTGCGCAGAAAAAGACACCTCAAGTGTGACAGCTCAGATGGTGGCAGAAGCTGCCCAACAAGGTGATCCGCTTGCAAAAGAGATATTCCGCATTTCTTCTGATTATCTGGGTATGGGACTCTCTATTGTGGTGGATATCTTGAATCCTGAGATGATAGTAATAGGCAGTATCTATGCTCGCAACGAGAAGATGATGCGTCCTGTGATGCAGGCCGTTATGGATCGTGAAGCTTTATCAGGAGCAAATCGTGTCTGTCGCGTAGTTCCCGCAGCATTGGGTGAGCAGATAGGCGACTTTGCATCGCTTTCTATTGCAGCTAATTTGAAATAGAGTTATGGACATAAGGGAAACAATCATAAAATCATTGGATGAGGCACGTCGGACACTTGAAGAGTTCATGTCATCTCCATCTGCCTTAGATCAAATAGAGAAGGCTGCCCAAATTTGTGTTGAAGCTCTTAGAAACGACAACAAGATTATCAGTTGCGGCAACGGAGGTTCCCTTTGTGATGCAACTCATTTTGCAGAGGAACTGACAGGTCGCTATCGCGATAGCCGTTGCCCTTTACCAGCCATTGCTATCAATGACCCAGCTTACATGACTTGTGTAGGTAACGATTTCGGTTTTCAAAATGTTTTCTCTCGTTATGTGGAGGGTGTAGGATCAAAAGGTGATGTCCTTTTAGCCATCAGTACGAGTGGTAATTCACAGAATATATTGGATGCTGTGGCAAAGGCTCAAAAGAAAGGCATGAAGGTAATCTCTCTAACTTCACTTGGTGAGAGCAAATTGTCCCCATTGAGTGACGTGGCTATTTGTACGCCTAGGACAGCCCATTCCGATCGTATCCAGGAGATTCACATTAAAGTGATACATATTCTGATTCAGTGTATCGAGGAAATGCTTCCTCTTTAGGGTTTTTGATCGTTTTTAAGAAAACAGGAGAAAAGAGATATGATGTGTCAAAGGCGATTATATGATTAATACGATAATATTTGATTTGGGTGGCGTACTGCTTAATCTTGACTTGCAACGTAGTATGGAGAGTTTTGGTGCATTAGGACTGGATGCTAAGTCTTGGTTTACCAATGAGAGTATGGAAAATTCGGCAGGAGGAGCTTTATGTGAAGGCATTGTGGCCAGTAAGATAACAGATTTGTATCAAACGGGAAAGATTACTACGGAAGAGTTTCTGAGTGAAGTGTTGAAAGGATGCAGGAAAGGAACGACAACGAAGGAAGTGGCTGCAGCATGGAACGCAATGCTGTTGGATATTCCGATGAAGAAATTAGATGTCTTAAAGCGCCTCCGCAGGACAGGATACAAAGTATATATGTTGTCAAACACGAATGAGGAGCATTGGCGCTATTTGGAGGAGATTGTCTTTCCTGAACCGGTGTTGAACTATTTTGATGGTGTATACTTGTCGCAGGTTTTGGGGATGGCTAAGCCAGACCGACGTGTTTTTGAGCGTGTGCTGAAAGATATTGGATCCGAAGCTGAGGAATGCCTGTTTATAGATGATACAATGGCGAATTGCAAGGCTGCCGCTTGTTTGGGCCTTCACACCTTTAAGATGGAACCTAACGCGATGTGGGATGAAGAAACAATAAGGATGCACCTCGACTGAAGTGCATCCTTATTAAATATAGAGAGTTTAATTGGTTTAGAGCTTTGGACCTGCAGCAACCAGAGCCTTGCCAGCCTCGTTGCCCTCGTACTTCTTGAAGTTCTTGATGAAGCGAGCAGCCAAATCCTTAGCTTTCTCTTCCCACTCAGCACGGTTCTGATACGTGTCGCGAGGATCGAGAATGCCCCATGCTACACCGTCGAGCTCTGTTGGAACTTCGAAATCAAAGTAGGGGATCTTCTTGGTAGGAGCCTTCAGGATAGCACCGCCCAAGATGGCGTCGATGATACCACGTGTATCCTTGATAGAGATACGCTTGCCTGTTCCGTTCCAACCAGTGTTAACGAGGTATGCCTTAGCACCGCTCTTCTCCATCTTCTTAACCAGCTCCTCAGCGTACTTTGTGGGGTGCAACTCGAGGAATGCCTGACCGAAGCAAGCAGAGAATGTGGGAGTGGGCTCTGTGATACCACGCTCTGTACCAGCCAACTTAGCTGTGAAACCAGACAGGAAGTAGTACTTTGTCTGTTCGGGAGTCAGGATAGATACAGGGGGCAGTACACCGAATGCATCAGCTGACAGGAAGATAACGTTCTTGGCGTCTGGACCTGCACTCTTGCCGTTTACTTTCTTGGCAATCTTCTCGATGTGCTCGATAGGATAAGAAACACGAGTGTTCTCAGTTACGCTCTTGTCAGCGAAGTCAATCTTGCCATTTTCGTCAACAGTAACATTCTCCAGCAGAGCATTGCGGCGGATTGCGTTGTAGATGTCGGGCTCGCTCTCCTTGTCGAGGTTGATAACCTTAGCGTAGCAGCCACCTTCGAGGTTGAATACACCCTCATCGTCCCATCCATGCTCATCGTCGCCAATCAGCAGACGCTTAGGATCGGTAGAAAGAGTGGTCTTACCTGTACCAGAGAGACCGAAGAAGATAGCGGTGTTCTTACCTTCCATATCGGTGTTGGCAGAGCAATGCATAGAAGCGATACCCTGCAGAGGCAGATAGTAGTTCTGCATAGAGAACATACCCTTCTTCATCTCACCACCATACCAGGTGTTGATGATACATTGCTCGCGGCTTGTTGTGTTGAAGGCGACACAAGTCTCTGAGTTCAGACCCAGCTCCTTGTAGTTCTCAACCTTTGCCTTAGAAGCGTTGTAGATAACGAAGTTGGGCTCAAAATTCTCCAGTTCCTCAGCAGTTGGCTGAATGAACATGTTCTTGATGAAGTGAGCCTGCCATGCAACCTCCACGATGAAGCGAACAGCCAGGTGGGTTGCCTCATTGGCACCGCAGAAAGCATCAACTACATACAGATTCTTATTGCAGAGCTCTTTGATAGCGATGTCCTTAACCTTTGCCCAAACCTCCTCACTCATGGGGTGGTTGTCGTTCTTATACTCCTCAGAAGTCCACCATACCTTGTCCTCGCTCTGAGCATCCTTTACGATGTATTTGTCTTTAGGTGAACGGCCAGTAAAGATACCAGTCATTACGTTTACAGCATTGAGCTCGGTGTTTACGCCCTTGTCGAAACCCTCGAGACCAGCCTTTGTCTCCTCTTCGAAGAGGTACTCATACGATGGATTGTGAGCTATCACGGTAGAACCTGTGATGCCATACTGAGTCAAATCTAATTTTGCCATTGTTTTTAATTTGTTATTATAATAAATAATTATCCTTCGAACCTGTAAAAAGAAGTCTTTTATGTTGAACTGTGCAAAGGTAGTGCTTTCTTTTGAACTGAAAAAGTCAAAAAAAGTTTTTTTTCAGAGTAAAATAATTGAATTTAAGAAATTTAGCATTTTTGCGATGTGGACTTGTCAATTAGACAAACATTTCTTCATATATTTGTGTCATATTTATATATGACTATTTAAAACACATAGAAATGAAAGTTATAAACATGAGCGCAAAAGACTCTGTTCTCAACCAATTCCTGGCAGAGTTGCGTGATGTGAATATCCAGAAGGATCGTATGCGCTTTCGCCGCAATTTGGAAAGGATAGGCGAGTTGCAGGCTTATGAGATAAGCAAAACACTGTCGTATTCAGAAAAGTCTGTACAGACACCTTTGGGACTTGCTCAAGTGAATATTCCTGATGATAATATTGTGATTGGGACCGTCTTCCGCGCTGGCCTTCCTCAGCATCAAGGTTTCCTCAATGTGTTTGACAAGGCAGGTGCTGCTTTCGTAAGTGCATATCGCTGCTATAAGGACAAAGAATGTCGTCAAGTGGATGTTCATATCGAATACATAGCATCTCCTGATTTGACAGGATGCACTTTCATGCTTGTAGACCCAATGTTGGCTACGGGTGAGAGTCTGGAATTGGCTTGGAATGCTTTCTTGTTGAAAGGGAAACCTGCAAAACTACACATTGCTTGTGTCATAGCCAGCCCTCAAGGAATAGAACATTTAAATAAGGTATTTAGTGATGTTCCCAATGTTACGCTTTGGTGTGCTGTGATTGACCAGGCCTTGAATGAACGTTCCTACATCCTGCCTGGTTTGGGTGATGCAGGTGATCTTTCTTTCGGAGGTAAGATTTAGCTCCCTTTTTAAGGCCCATAAGGGCGTTCTAGAAGGAGAATAAAGGATGGTCTCCCGAAAGGTTTAAACAACTGGTGGCAAAATTCCTTGTGAGAACTTTGCCACCAGTTTCTTATACAAATAAGGTTGTTAGCTTAATGCCTCAATGATTTCCTTCTTTTGTTCAGGAGCCAGTTCGTTGTTTGCTGCCACAAACTTGATAAAAGCAACGGGATCATCGTCGAAGTATTCCTTGCGATACTTCTCCATCATGATGGTGCAATACGTTTCTTTAGAAACCTTGGCAGTATAGTACAGCATGGAGGTCTCTTTTTCCTTCTTTGCTTTTACGTAGCCTTTGTTAACTAGAATTTTCAAGAAAGTGGCAAGTGTAGTGTAAGCAGGTTTGTCGCTCTCGGGGAATTGTGAGAGAATCTGGTTTGTGAAGCCACCCTTGGGAAGATTCCATAGGTAAAGCATTACTTGGTGCTCAGACTTTGTGAGCAAATTAATGTTCTTTTTAGTCATCAGATTTTGTAATGTAATTAAAATAATTAGTGTTATATCGAAAATTTGATAACAAAATTATATTTTTTTCTTGTTTATAACAAGATTCATTTCCCTCTTTCAGTAAGAAGGAGTGTGATATTAACACAAATTAACCGCAGATGATGTTTTTTATTGGTCTATAGGTTTCAATTATTTGCTTATAATGGACGTTTCTGGGTTTTTTACGCCCTTGGCATTGCTTAAGTAAGCTTTTGCTACACCAAATTTCAAAAACATATCCAATCGCACAGGCATGTGGTTGTCGTCATCGGTGATATAGAAAGTGATTATTTCCTTTTCTTTTTTACCCTTGTATTCTACAAACGAAAAGACTAGGCAACGATAAGTTGTTCCTGTGCTGTCCATCTTGAAGTTCTTTTTGCCGCGATAAATCAATGTCGTAGGTTCAACTTTACGTCCATCAGCCATGGGAAATACCAACTTTTGACCTACGCTGAAGTCATCTGCCTTGAAAGAACGTGCTCTGAGCATCATGCTGACCATGTCATAGACACATTCTGTATCATCGTGTTGAGTGTTACTGGTCTCTCCCTTGCGACTTAAATATTCCTGCTCAAGATGTATCTTACCACCAGGATAGGTGTATTTTACTTGGTCCACATAATATTTGCCTCCCTCATTGGCGGCCTTGCGATAGTAGAGGGGAACCATTTCCTTTGTGATATAACTCTCCAAAGTGTCGCGCATCAGGAAGAATTTGTCCAGTTTTTTGCTTGTTTGGGTAATCAGATTGCTTCGATAGACTGACTTGCCTTCCCACATTCCATTCTTGGTGGTTAGTGTGGCTGTGCCAGCCTTCATCCACACGAATTTCCAATTGAAATACAATTGATAACTCAGAGACTCTCCTGCCTGGAAAGCCGTATTCGTGGCGGTGCATTGTGCAAACGCCTTTGTGCCGATGCTTAACGAGACTAAGCACAGCAGGAAACTTACAATGTATCTTTTCATCTGAATGAATTTCTATTACTGTTGGTACTATTGCTTGATCTGTTGTTGCTGTTCTTGCTTCTTCCAGATTTTGCTTTTCTCATTTCCTCGTCACGCTTTCGATTCCTGTCCTTAACAGTCTTTTCTTTATCGGGTTTCTGCTTCGTGATTTCCATCGCTTTCTGCTTATCCAGTCTTTCTAATCTTGGATTCCAGTCTTGTGCCAAGTCCCATTTTGCTTTTACAGTCAAGGGTTTAGGGAAATAGAAGACTTCTTCGGGTTGCTTTCCTTCCTGATAGTTTCCTGTATCCCACTTGTCGTTCTGGTTGTTATCGATAAAACAACGGATATAGTAGTCACCAGGTTTCATGTAATAGAAATCGGCACGACCTTTCTCATCGGCTCTGAGCGTGCGCATGGGCTTATCTCCCTTGCTCATGATCTGCACAACCACGTTGGAATCTTTTGACGTGATATGCACAAAGATAGAACCGAATTCGTCTTCATCACGCACTCGAAATTCCTGTTTAATAGCTTTTGACCCATTCCCCAAAATACTTAGGAAAGCAGCGCTGTCCACTTGAAAAACATATTGTTGCTTGGTTTCCCATTCGGCATAAAGTGTGTAGGAACGAAGGCTTCCTTCGACCGGTAGGAACAGGAATGGTTGAGGTATCAGGTTGGAGTCTTTCTTCAAATAGAAATGCATCATTGTCGTGTCCAAGCTGGCAATGGGCTCATTGCTGGTAAAGACAACGTTCTGATTGGGATCCAAACTGCCTGCTGGTTTCCCTGTGATTTCCAAGAAAGTCTTCAAGAAAGGATTCTCTTCGTAGGGTAAAGGTTCCTTAGCTTTTTTCAGTTTCTTTTCTCTCTCCTTTTCCCAATCCTCAATCTTCTTGTCCTTCTCTTTTTTTAGTTTCTCGTACGTGGTTTTCGGAGCCATTTCCAAGGTATCTGTATGTGGCGAGAGCATTCCCAGCGTGTCCGTTTCCAGGTATGTAATGGTCATTGCCAATGTGTCCTGATGATAAGTGAACATAGTGTCTGTTACCCAGTATGTAATGGTGTCATTGTGGAGAGTGGGTTCGGCTACCAGACAACTGTCATTGAAATTAATTCCTTTTATTTTGGGTAGACTGTCTGCAGGTGCGGTGAAATAGAGGGTAAAGGATTCGGGTACTAACCGTTCATTCTTCAGCATATGCTGATCTTGTCCTTCTTCCTGGAATGCGCGGAGTACGATGTCGTCAGGGTAGTAATGGGTAAAAGGGATAGCTCGGATGGAATCCCAATGGGTGGAATCGCGCCATACGGTATCCATGCGTAGATCTGGTCCTTGCGATGTTGTATAGGTTGTCGTGTCGAAAGCTATGATTTCACTTTTCTGATTGAAGAGGAAATTTCCGTCGGCATCTTTCAAGGCGAAGACATGATACTTGCCAGGTTTTACCCCCTTGATGGAGAACTTCCCACTACCGTTGGTACGTGATACGCGTTTGAAAGGAGTGGATCTCAAGATGGTGTCGTTGAAACTGGTATCTGCGGGATATAGACCGACCATGATGCCCTTGATGGGTTCCAGATTCTCCGCATTCAGTACGGTGCCTGCTACTTCCATCGTGTCAATCTCATCGCCAGTACTGAAACTGTAGGTGTAGTTCCCCATTGGGTTTCCTTCATTGTTGTCCTCAATGGCGTCGCTGAAATCGATAGTGTAGGTAGTGTTGGCTTGCAAGGAATCATAGAGGTCGATGCGTACTCGCTTGCCATCAGCTCGAATGTTGGGAGCTTCTATTTGTGGAGGCGACACGATAACTTTCTCGCTGGCATTTTCCAACTTAATGTATTCATCGAATGCAATGCTGATTTTTTTCTTGTCGCTATTGGTCGCTTTATCGGCAGGGTATGACACTAGCACTTTTGGCGGAGTTTCATCGTATCGACCTCCGTCAGGATTGCCTATGCTGGCACAAGCGGCTAACAGCAAGGCAAAGAGAGTGACTGTCAGGTACCGTCTGCCATTCATTCGTTTAACGCCAATATTTCTTCTATAATATTCCTTTGATTGCTTAGTCGGGGGACTTTGTGCTGTCCACCCAATTTCCCGTTGGATTTTAGCCAGTCATTGAAGACACCCTTGCGTGCCAAAATGATTTCGAGAGGTTGCAGGGTAATGTCCTTGTGTCGTTTGGCTTCGTAGTCGGAGTTGATTTTCTGAAGTGTTTTGTCCAGTATGCTGGCAAACTCAGCGAGGTCTTTGGGTTCTACGGCAAATTCTATCAGCCATTGATGGCGGCATTTCCCCTTGTCGTCCATGTAAACGGGTGCAGCAGTATATTCCAGTACTTGGGCTCCTGTCATGGCACAGGCCTGCTGTAATCCTTTCTCTGCATTATCCACGATGAGTTCTTCGCCGAAAGCGTTGATGAAGGACTTCGTACGTCCTGTGATGACGAACTTGTATGGATCTTTTTCTGTGAATCGTATCGTATCGCCTATCATGTATCGCCATAAACCACTGCTGGTGCTGATGACCATTGCATAGTTTTTGCCAACCTCGATACCCCACAGGGGCACCACAGAAGGATTCTCCTTACTTATTTCATCCAGTGGGATGAATTCATAGAAGACACCATAGTCCACCATCAAGCTCATGGAAGAATTACATGGGTCATCTTGCAAACCAAAGAATCCTTCGCTGGCATTGTAAGTTTCCATGTAGTTCATACCTTCCTTTGTGATTAAGTTACGATACTGATCGCGATAGGGGCCAAAGGCAACTCCACCGTGGAAAAAAACTTCCAGATTTGGCCATACGTCCTGAAGGTGTGCGCTGCCAGATATTTCCATTATCCGAGTTAGTACACTCAGCATCCACGATGGTACGCCACTCAGATTCGTCACATTTTCCTGTATGACCTCACGGGCGATGCGGTCACGCTTAATCTCAAAATCACTCAGCAAGGCAGTCTTCTTCTTTGGCACACGTATCAGATTGACCAGCGGATTGATGTTTTCTATCAGAATAGCACTTAGATCCCCCACTAAACTATCCTTCAGATTATAGTTGGGAGCATGGCTGCCTCCAAGAATCAAGGCTTTTCCATCAAGGATACGGCTCTTGGGATTATTGCGCAGATACCATGCTACAGCATCCGTACCGCCAGCAAAATGCGTGTCTTTGAGTCCATACTTGCTCACAGGGATGAACTTACTCTTGTCGTTTGTGGTTCCGCTGGATTTGGCGTACCACTTTATTTGCCCAGGCCAAAGAATGTCGCGCTCGCCTTGCCGCATGCGGTCGATGTACCCTTTCAGTTCTTCATAAGTGTTGATGGGAGAAGACTGGTGGAATTGTTCGTAGCTCTTTATGTTGGAAAAGCCATGGTGGTTTCCCCACTCAGTATCAGCAGCCTTGTGTGTCAACCATAGTAGGGTCTTCATCTGCATCTGCTGCGCTTGGGTGGCATATCTGTCCAGCATCTTTTGGCGATGCAGGAAGATAGGTCTTATGATGCTGGTTATGCTCATTTGTCAGAATTCCTCGTTTGCGGTTCAGTAGGTGACGGCAACAGCCTCTGCAGGAATCTCCATAACAGCGTGCTGTTCCTTCATCTTGAGGATTTGTTGTTCCAGTTTCGGATCTTTTCTCAAAGCCATCAAAGTCTCTTTGCTGGCTATCTGGTGGCTCTCTTTCTTCGAATAGCCTTTGCCTTTTCCACACTCAATTCCTTCGAGGATAACCTGGCTGAGGAAGATGGGCGTCCCGTTTTCTTCATGAGTTTCTTTTACCAGCCGGTATTCCAGTTGGACGCGGTTCTTTTGGCTCCACTCCAGCAATTTGCTTTTGAAGTTAGCTTCTTGTTGGACCATTTTGTCCAGGTTGAGCACGTGGCCAAGGATTTGTTTCTTCACGAAGAGCATGCAATAATCATACCCTCGATCCAGATAGATGGCTCCAATGAGAGCCTCCAATGCATTTCCTTCGATGTAGCTATTGTGGCTGTGAAAGCTTCCGTTGGTTTGTATCAGTTTGCTTAACCCTACTTTCGTGGCGACTTTGCCGAGAGTCTCGCGCTGTACGATTTTGCTGCGTGCATTGGTCAGGAATCCTTCTCTCTTTCCTTGGAATCGCTGATAGACGATATCACCCACTACAGCTCCCAGGATGGCATCTCCCAGGAATTCCAGCCTTTCGTTGTTGAGCGGACGTCCTTTCTCGTTTTTTATCGAGACAGATTTGTGCATCAAAGCCTGCTTGTAATGCTGTATGTGGTGGGGATAGAATCCCATCATATCATAAAAAGAACGATAAAGTTCCTTGTCTTTTCGGAAAGGGAACTTTATCGTATCAATAAGGTTTGTGACGAACACAATCTTATTACTCAGCATACTTCTTGAAGATGACACATGCGTTGTGCCCACCGAAACCGAAAGTATTGCTCAAGGCTGCGCGTACATTGCGTTTCTGAGCCTTATTGAAGGTGAAATTCAGATTGTAGTCTATCTCTGGATCTTTGTCGTCTTCCTCGTGATTGATGGTTGGAGGTATGATGTCATTCTTTACCGCCAGCACGCTGATCATGGCTTCCAGGGCACCTGCTGCACCCAGCAAGTGGCCGGTCATGGATTTCGTGCTGCTGATGTTCAGCTCATAGGCATGTTCGCCGAATACGTTTTGAATGGCTTTTACCTCAGAGATGTCACCCACGGTTGTGGAGGTGCCATGCACGTTGATGTAGTCGATTTCTTCGGGTTTCATCTCGGCATCTTCCAAAGCATTCTCCATCACCAGTTTGGCTCCCAAGCCTTCAGGATGGGATGCTGTGATATGGTAAGCGTCGGCACTCATTCCTGCGCCAGCCATTTCTGCATAGATCTTGGCACCACGAGCCTTGGCGTGCTCCAATTCCTCCAGAATCAGGGAAGCGCCACCCTCGCCCATGACGAAACCGTCACGACTTGCGCTGAAGGGACGACTGGCCTTTTCTGGTTCGTCGTTGCGGGTGCTTAGGGCATGCATGGCATTGAAACCACCCACACCACAGGGAAGGATAGCAGCCTCTGCACCGCCACATACAATCATGTTTGCCTTGTTCAATCGGATCAGATTGAAAGCATCGGCCAAAGCATGGGTTGAGCTGGCGCATGCGCTGCTGGTGATGTAGTTGGGTCCATGGAATCCGTACT
Source organism: Bacteroidaceae bacterium (assembly GCA_017427185.1). Lineage (GTDB taxonomy): Bacteria > Bacteroidota > Bacteroidia > Bacteroidales > Bacteroidaceae > Physcousia. Next base: position 14,552 of record JAFRTJ010000046.1, read on the forward strand.
TGATGCTGATGTGGCCGGCACAGATGTCGGCAATCATCTTGGGCACAAAGAAAGGACTGAACTTGGGACCCAGCGTGTCACCTGTTTTGGCATAGTTCGTGATTTCCTCCTCGAAGGTTTGCATGCCGCCGATGCCTACACCGAATACCACTCCCACGCGGTTCTTGTCGATGTTCTCCAGGTCAATGGCACTGTCATCTACAGCCATCGTGGCTGCGGCGAGTGCGTATTGGCAATAAGGATCCATCTTCCGCGCTTCCTTGCGGTCGATATAGTCAGCTGCGTTGAAATCCTTCAGTTCGCAAGCGAACTTGGTTTTGAACAACGAGGCATCGAAATGTGTGATAGGAGCAGCGCCGCTTACACCATCCAGAAGTTTCTTCCAGGTTTCCTCAGCATTGTTGCCCAAGGGGCTTACGCAGCCTATTCCTGTCACTACGACTCTCTTTAATTCCATTATGTTTGTTAGAGGGGTTGGAATCTGTTTCCTGTTTTTTACGTTTTAGGCGTTAGCCTCGATGTATGCGATTGCGTCAGCAACAGTACCAATCTTCTCAGCTTGGTCATCGGGAATGGTGATTTCGAAAGCCTTCTCGAACTCCATGATCAACTCAACGGTGTCCAGAGAATCTGCACCCAGGTCATTGGTGAAAGATGCTTCAGGGGTAACCTCTGCCTCGTCAACACCCAACTTATCAACAATAATCTCCTTTACTTTAGCTTCAATTTCTGCTTGTGACATAATTCTCTTCTTAATTAATTAATATAAAATAATGTATATGTTCAACTCTGAAAAACGGCTATATGCTGTTTTCGGGGTGCAAAGTAACTACAAAATACTCGTTCTTGCAAGTATTGCGTGTGAAAACTTGCAAAAAAATGCACATTTCTGCCGTTTTTGTGCACAAATCAAGCGGTTTGAACAAATAAAACACCTTATTTGTCTCGAAATATGAAGAATTATATGTAAGTTTGTAACTCAATACTCTCTATGATGATGAAAAGAATATCTTCCCTAATAGGCTTGATAGCGGCCTGCGTTGTGTCTGCTTTCGCCCAGATGATGGATCCTGTGCACTTCACAGTACAGCAGAAGCAGGTGTCTGATAGTGAATTCGAGGTTGTCTTCAGCGGTACAACGGAAGCCGGATGGCATGTCTATGGCTCTGATGTTGCGGATGGAGGTCCCACTCGTGCTGAGTTGACGTTGGAGTCGAGTAGGGGTGTTGCCCCCAAAGGCAAGCTTCAGATGCGGGGCAAGGTCATACGCACGATGGACGAACTCTTTGGTATGCAGGTTTCCTACATGGAAGGGAAGGTCATCTTCGCCCAGAAGTTCAGCATTACGGAACCCAAATATGACCTTGCCGGCTATTTGACCTATGGAGCCTGCAATGACCAGAACTGCATGCCTCCCACTCATGTCGAGTTTTCCTTCTCTGGCACACGTAAGGTGGAGAAACCTCAGGAGACTCCTGTCCAGGAGGCTGCCTCCCCTGATTCCGTGAAGGCCGATTCCGCTGAAGTTCAGGCGGAGCCAGAGCCATCTCCTGCTGAGACAGAAACAGACCTTTGGGCACCTGTCATCGACGAACTCAAAGCCCACCAGGATGGCACGTTGCAATCTCCTTCCGACAAATCTATCTGGAGGATTTTCCTGCTGGGCTTGCTGGGCGGCTTCGTGGCGTTGCTTACTCCCTGTGTCTGGCCCATCATCCCCATGACGGTCAGTTTCTTCCTGAAACGTGCCCAAAACAAGAAATCAGGCGTGCGCGATGCCATTACGTATGGCATCAGCATCATTGTCATTTACGTTCTGCTGGGTCTGCTTGTTACCCTCATCTTTGGTGCCAGCGCTCTCAATGCGCTCAGCACGAATGCCGTCTTCAACATTTTCTTCTTCCTGATGCTGCTGGTTTTTGCCGCCAGTTTCCTTGGAGGGTTTGAGATAACGCTGCCCAGCAGTTGGACCAATGCTGTCGACCGCAAGTCGGAGTCCACCACAGGTTTGCTCAGCATCTTCCTGATGGCTTTCACCCTTGCGTTGGTCAGTTTCTCCTGCACGGGTCCCATCATAGGTTTCCTGCTGGTCGAGGTCGGTTCCAGCGGATCCATTCTGGCACCCACCATCGGAATGCTGGGATTTGCTGTAGCTTTGGCTCTTCCACTCGCCCTCTTTGCCTTGTTCCCCACATGGCTCAAGAGTGTTCCCAAGAGCGGCAACTGGATGAATTGCATCAAAGTCTGCCTGGGTTTCATCGAACTGGCCTTCTCGCTCAAGTTCCTTTCTGTAGCCGACCTGGCTTATGGCTGGCACATTCTCGACCGCGAGACGTTTCTCGCCCTTTGGATTGCCCTCTTCGCCCTGATGGGCGCTTACCTCATCGGCTGGATACGTTTCCCTCATGACGAAGATGAGTACGATGAGATGGGTGAGGTCATCGTCAACCCTCGCACCAGTGTCACTCGCTTCTTTTTGGCACTCATCTCCTTTGCTTTCGCCATCTATATGGTGCCAGGTCTGTGGGGAGCTCCCTGCAAGGCCATCAGTGCGTTCACTCCTCCCATCAGCACTCAGGATTTCAATCTCTCTCATCATGAGGTAGAGGCACGATTCCAGGATTATGACGAAGGGATGGCCTACGCCCGTGCCCACAAGATGCCTGTCATGGTGGACTTCACAGGTTACGGATGCGTGAACTGCCGTAAGATGGAAGCTGCCGTTTGGACCGATTCGCGAGTGGCAGAACTTCTTAACGGGAAGTATGTCCTCATCAGCCTCTATGTGGACGAGAAGACAGCTCTTCCTGAGCCTATCGTCGTCGAGGAGAACGGCTCCCCTGTAAAGCTCCGTACCGTTGGAGACAAATGGAGCTACCTGCAGCGCATCAAGTTTGGCGCTAATGCCCAACCTTTCTATGTCCTGCTCGACAACGAGGGGCATCCTCTCAGCGCACCCTATTCCTACGACGAAGACGTTCCTGCCTATCAATCTTTTTTGCAGAAAGGTCTGGAAGCATACAGCAGTAACTGACACGCAGTAGCCTCAAATCTCAGCCTCTCCTTGAAGAAGCCATTTGTGACTTCTGAGTGCAAGAAGAAACCATTCACCAGTTCTTCGTTCGTCCGCAACGTGTTGAAAGGAGGAAATCAACACGTTGAATCGGTCAAGTCAACACGTTGAAATCCTCCTTTCGACACGTCGCCCCAATGCACGCGTTTCCTTCCCTTACTTTATCTGCTTCAGGACGTTCTCCAAAGCATCGAGATTGCGCGGGTCAGCGTTGACTTCGAGGATGGTGCCGTTGCGGTCGATGAGCTTGTAGGTGGGGAATTCGTGGACCTGCAGGAAGTTTTCGATGGCACTCTGCTGGGCAGTGGGTAGGTTGTAGTGGACTACATTGTCGCCCGTTACGTCGTACATCTTGATGACGTTCTGCCACGATTCGTCGCTGCTGTTGTTGGCAAGGTAGAGATAAACGAGGTCGTAGTCCTTCAGGCGTTCGTACTCTGCCTGACTGCGTGAGAGTGCGTCCTTGCAAGGGCCGCACCAAGTGCCCCAGATGTCCAGCAGGATAATTTTTCCCTTGTAGGGCTCGATGAGTTTTCGCAGGATTTGCTCGCCGTCGCTCAGGTTGGCGACATCTTCTGCAGACTTCAAGTTATCCGAGTTAGAGATATCTCTGCGCTGCAAGGCGAGGAATTTCTCCTGCTCTGCCTTTATGAACGCCTTGGCGAATTGCATCTTTATGTTGTCTTCCATAAACTTCATAGCAGTCTCACTCAGTGGTGTGCGCTCATGGTCGAGACTGTTGTAGAGTTCTCCTGCCATGATGATGTCGCGCAAGTTCTGGTCGCAGCCGAGAGAGTCCAGGATGTTGAGCGTTTTGTAGAGACTCAACATTGGTCCCATTTCTAAGAGTACCGCCTTGATGTCCTCGCGCTCAAAGATCTTTCCGCCCTGCAAAACACATTCATCCGCCTCTGGTGCTTCCACTTGCCTGTTCTCCTCGCTTTGTTGATTTTGCAGGATAAGGCTCGGCAACTCTTTGCTATAACATTCTATTGCGGCAAGTTCATCGTCGGTCAGTGCCACCTTGCCCGCATCCCTGTACAGCCGCAGTATTGGCGCATACATGTCGTAGTAAGACAAGAAGGTAAATTTTGGACCAGTAATGGCACACTGTTCATAAACGAGCTGGCCGATGTAGTCCCTCTTGAATATATCGAAGGCGCGATAGAGCGTGTAAGGTTTGGGGAGTTTCTGCCATATCTCACGAGAGACGTAGTCGAGGTACTCGGCAGGCACATGTCGGTCCTTCATGCTGAAACGTCCCTGCATGAGCGCCTCCCCTTCCTCGATGCTGTAATGCCCATGCAGATAATTGATGTAGCGGTTGGAGATGTTAGGATGCTCCTTGATTGTCGTTTCCAGTTCCTGCATTGCGTCAGCCTTGCTTGCCTTTATGGTGTCGAGGAAGGCCATCGCCTCTGCCTCGTCCATGTTGCGCTTACCTGAATGTCCGCCGACCCACTGGATAGGATAGGCAAGCGTCTCGTTCTGCAGACGGCTGTTCTTGCCCATAAAAATCTTGTGGCCACCCTTGAAGTCATAGAGCAGGAAGTAGGTTTCGCCTGGCTCGAGCAAGGTGCGGATGAAGGTTCGTTTCCAGTCGGCATATACTTCGGAAGAGTTGAGCATAGGAATCTTTATGGTGAAGCGTCCCAGCGAGTCCATCTTGTCGTAACTTGACTCCTGCTTGCCCGAGAAAATGTTCTCGTGCGTCACCTCGTACGCTCTGCCTGCGTCCTTCATCCATTGCGGCATATCCTTCAGCCAGCCCACGAGCGTTACGGTGTCCGTCTGGTAGTGCGAGTCCTTGAACTCCGTGCTGGTGTCCTTCGTGGGATAGTCGGGCAAGCAAATGGACGTGATGAGCGAGTACTCGCCCTGCTTGCCATCGATGGTGATGGAACGATGTCCCTTCTTGTTTTTCCCAACATTCACGACAATTTCCTTGCCGCCGTTCTCCAACGTGATGGAATATGCGTCGCCATTCCCATCCTTTTGCTTGTACTGCCAGAACTGGCAGTCATAGATAGCGAAGTCTTCGTAGAAACTGATGTCCCAGTCACCCGTCTGCACATTCCGCCAGTTGGAGGGGAACAGGCGTCCTGCTCTCGTCTTTGCATCCTCGATGCCCAGAAGCTTCCATGCCCCGTCGAAGTCTCCCTCAGTGAAGTCGAAGCGCTGTGTCTTCATGGGCAATGGATCGAAGTGGAGCACGACATCTGTGCAGCCATGATCCGTTAGGAAAGTCTCTTTGTCGAGCTCCATGCCGTCAAGACTCTTCAAGGCGTAGTGCTTGCCGTCGGCCACGAGGTATGTGCCGGACGAGAACCTCACCCAGTTCTCAGGTCGTGAAGCAACATGCATAAAGAGGCGCGTCTCATCTTTTGCAAGTTCCACACGGGTGATTTCCAAAAGCGTATGGAAGTACCCTTCAATTTCTGTATTCGTTTCTGTGCTGGGCTGTTCCCATACGACTTGCTTTCCCTGTGCCGCTCCTGCTATTATGAACAGAAGGCAGGCGATGATTTTTTTCCTCATTGTTTGTGTTGTTATCTTTTTACCTTTATTTATATAACGTATGAATGCACGAAATGTTTGCATCGAAGGAAGAGATTTATGTTTTATTAGGATTTATTACGTCCGTTAAAAAAATGATGCAGCCAAAATTGCAACGATTTCCCTTTTACTCTACACTCTGCACCCTTCCCGCTTAATGCCTTGATAGTCAGGTAGTCAAAAGGGTGTAGGTTGGTGTAGGTACTCTACACCCTTGTATCCTATTGCTTATGAGCTTGTTAAGGGCCATTGGTGTAGAGTGTAGATGATTTTCGTTCTCATCCTTTCAGTACTTGTTTATCGGACAGAAAAGATTAGGGTTCAAGGTGTCTTACAGCTCCGTATGCTCTACTATCTGACCGTCAAACAGGTTGATGATGCGGTCGGCGAAGCTGGCGTTGTGCTGTGAGTGCGTAACCATGACAATGGTGGTGCCCTGCTCGTGAAGCTGGAGGAGGAGGTCCATGACTTCCTTGCTGTTCTTCGAGTCCAGATTGCCCGTAGGCTCATCAGCCAGGATGATCTTGGGATTGGAAACTACGGCCCGCGCCACAGCCACGCGCTGTTGCTGACCGCCAGAGAGTTGACAGGGGAAATGCCCACGACGGTGCGACATAGCCATGCGGTCGAGGATCTCCGTAACACGCTTCTTGCGCTCCTTAGCCGGCACGCCCATGTAGAGCAGCGGCAGTTCTACGTTCTCATAGACATCGAGGTCGTCGATCAGGTTAAAGCTCTGGAATACAAAGCCGATAGTGCCTCGGCGAATGCTCGTGCGCTCGCGCTCCGGGAGTTGGCTGACGTCCTTGCCGTCGAGCATGTAGGAACCTTCGGTAGGTACGTCGAGCAGTCCCATTATATTCAATAATGTAGTCTTGCCGCAACCCGACGGGCCCATGATGGCAACAAATTCACCATTTTTTACTTCCAGGCTCACTTCGCGCAAAGCCCAGGTGTCAATCTCTTCCGTACGGAATACTTTCTTAATGTTGGATAATGTAATCATAGATATATTTACCATTTAATCATTTACCATTTACCATTTGATAGTTTACCATTTAATAGTTCTCCTCTTAGACGAGGAGTTAGAGGGGGTCTTTTATTCCTTCTTTATTATCTTTGCCGGATCTAATTTTGAAACTCGGTATATCTTGTACCCTACGGTCAGCAGGGTAATGAGAGCTATGAAGAAGATGGCACACAGGTAAGGCACTGTGAACTCAGGAACAACATCCGCTTGGCGGAACAATACTGCATAAGCTAAGCAGAAGATGAGACTGATGATGCTGCTGATGATGAGCTGCCAGACGTACTGTTTACCAAAGAGCCACATAATCTGTTCCATACCAGCTCCGTGTGCCTTTCGGACAGCGACTTCCTTCTGTCGGCCTCTAGTATCCAGCGAGACAGAAGAAAAGAGCGTCAGCACGATGCACAGCAGGGCGACAATAGCCATTATAAACATGATTTGAATCATCAGTTCAATCATACACAGGTCATTGAAGACGGATTCATACAGATTCTCTATAGGCGCTTCTGTCATGGTGTACTTACCCGATTTTTGGTAAAGATTTGTCAGTTCCTGCTCGGCTTTCTTATACTCTCCAGGCTTAGCAATAAAGAGAATATCGTGCTGGACACCATATCCCTCATAAGCGTTCAAGAAGTCCTTCCACACACGGAAGTCTATTGTGTCCTTATTCAGGAAATACTCCTGGTCGCAGAGAAAGAAAGGAGGGTTCTCTATATGTTCGTTCCATCCAAGGGCAACAGATTCGCTCCTTACATAGCCTATCTTCTCTGCCTGCCTGTCCTTCTCAAAGATGCGATATTCGGTAGGAGCCTTCCTTAATCCAAGTTTCCGGCGCAGTTCGTCTGCACGATCCGATGGTGCATAGATGGGAGCAAGTATGCTCCTATTCTTCTCTTCCGTATCAGAGGGGAAGAGTTCCAAGTTCAACAGGCTGAAGATATGCTCGTCGGTCAGCACGACTGTATAAACGCAGTAGCGAGTACTGTCATTTTCTTCACGAACTCCACGAGGGAAAAAGGGAGTATCGCCTTCCTTCAGGTCTTGACGGAAAGATGCTGTTGCCACATGGGTAGAGCCGTACACATGCTTCAGGTACGGTATGCTGTCCTTGAACTCGGGCTTCCAGATGCTGTTATTCGTAACGATGCAACGTCGGAGCGCATCTTGATTGGCAGGCTTCCTATCATACACGTCGCCCATAATGTCGCCAAAATAGAGAACGCTTACTAAAATGAAGATTAGCAGCTGACATATTACCATCTGCGAGACGATGAGCAAGCTACGGCCTTTGGTGGAAACACGGCGGCTCTTGCCTACCACCTCGCTCAATGGCATAGTGATGACTCTGCGGACAGAAAGTGCGGCAATGCCTGTCGTTACGAGGAAAGTTATCAAACATATCCACAGCTCTGTGGCATACGTATGAGACATATCCACATGGACATCGTCAGTAACATTCTCTATAATAGGAACAGCATATTCCGCTAACAGGCCAGTCAGCCCCAATACTATCAGGGTGACAAAAAAGAATACAATTGCCACTTCCCACATCATAAGGCTGAAGAGTTGCTCCTGCTGTGCTCCCATACACTGGCGCAAGCCCATCTCACGCTGACGCAGACGGAATAGCTGAATCTGCGTCTTCAGGAAGCCGAACAAACCTATAATCAATATACTGCAGCCGACGAAAACCATGATAGTGATATCCTTAATATCCATGCGGAGATATCCTGATTTAGCTGTCACCTTGTATTCGGGCAACACTTTCTGCAAATCCTTTTGCAGATCCTTGTCGGCCTTTCCCTTCGCAAGGATAACATCAAACTGTTTCATATAGGTACTTGCATCCTCTGCGAATTCTTTCAGTTGATCGGTAACAACGTAGAGATTTTCCTCCGCCAGTAACCAGTCGCCAGTATCCACTACATCGATGATGGTATTGTACTTGCGCCCATTACATTCCGGGGCTGTTTCCAATGTGTATCCTATGGGATTCACGTCCAGGCCAAAAGTGCATTTCAGCATCCATTTCGACATAATCACATCGCCAGGCTTCAGTACAGGAATGCGCTTGCCTGTGATGGCAGATCTCAGTCCAAGGTAGTTGAGATGTTCAGGACTGATCCATTTCCAATAGATATTCATCTGATGTGTCTTGCCGTCAAGGTCAATTATGTTTCGCGTTGTTGACATATTCCAGTCATAGATGTCTATGAACTTAATACTGGGCAGATGGCTGTTGGCTACGCGCTGAATAACAGAAGGCTTAATGAATACGAGGCTGTCCTGCTTCGTAAAGAGTTCTACCTTTGCGCGATGCGAATCACCGCTCCCCCGCTTAAAATACTGCCAAGTCCGCTGCGATAGGATAAAGGTCAGGCTAAAGACAACCATTCCCACTGCCAGGCAGAGCACCGAGATGATGTTCTGCACCTTGTACTTCATCAGATTGCGCCATGCAATCCGGATGTTGTGAAAAGCTAAATTAATCATTGAACATTGAATATTTAACATTATTATTTCTTGTCTCGTTTTTTTGATTAATCACAATGCAAAGGTAAGGCTTTTCATAGTTGATAATTGATAGTTGATAGTTCATAGTTGCCGTTTGTCCAAACATTAGACACACTTGTGTCCAATTCTTTGACACTTATTACTGGCATCGTCCCTTTTCGGGACAAAAATACAGAATGAAGAGTGAAGAAAAAAGAATTAATGCACTATCTTTGCACTCAAATAAATGGTAAATAGTAAATGATTAAATAGTAAATGTAAGGTGAAATACGGAACGATACTTGTTATAGACGACAACCCAGCCATTCTTACGGCTGTAAAGATTTGCCTCGCTGGTGTGTTTGAACGCGTAGTTACCCTCAACTCGCCAGAGAAAGCACTTGTGACCATCGCGCAGGAGAATCCTGCTGCCATCCTGCTGGATATGAACTTCTCGCTTGGCGTGAACTCAGGCCAGGAGGGTATGATGTGGCTCTCCGCCATCCATCGCAAGTTCCCGGATATTCCCATCGTTCTCATCACAGCCTATGCCGATGTTAAATTAGCGGTACGAGCGTTAAAGAATGGAGCTGCCGACTTCGTGACCAAGCCCTGGGACAACGACGAGCTTATCCGTGTGCTGAAGGATGCCATCGACAAGATGGGCGAGATTGTTCCCTTAGACCAGCTGGAAAGCGAACATGTGCGCAAGGTGCTGAACAAGTGTGATGGCAACATGAAAAAGGCTGCCGCCTTGCTGGGCATCAGCCGACAGACATTATATAATAAGGTAAAGAATGATTAGCATCATCGTCATAGTTGTCGTTCTTGTTGCCATTGCCTTGGCTTCGTTCTATTGGTATCGTCATCAATGCCTGCTTCGCGAGCGGGCGCAGATTATGCGCGATGCCATCAGACACAGGGATTTCTCGTTCCGACTGCCTACACGGGGGCTGTTCTTCGGCGAGAAAGCCCTGCAGGAAGCACTCAACGACATGGGGCAAGAGATACAGAAACTGGTAGCGCATAGTGAAGTAGAATCGTGGCAGAAGCTGACACGAGTGCTGACGCACGAAATCATGAATGCCACAACACCCATCCAAAGCATCAGTCAGGCTTACTTGAAGCGCTCTGACATCAAGGCCTCACCTTACGAAGAAGGCATCCGCGCCATCAACGATACGAGCACAGGACTGATAGCCTTCGTGGAGAGCTATCGCAAGCTCACTCAATTGCAGGAACCTGTGATGGCCGACGTGAACATGTTGGACTTCACCCAGCGAGTCGTCTCACTCTATCCTGATTTATGTTGGAACGTTGATATCCCCTCAAGCATGACTTTGCGAGCCGACGAAAACCTGCTGAGACAGGTCTTTATCAATTTGGTGAAGAATGCCATCGAGGCAGACGCGAAGACCATAGAATTGAAGCCTCTCCTAAAAGGAGAAACAGCGAGGGGGCTTTATTTTAGCAATGATGGGCATGTCATCCCCCTCGATGTGGCGCAGGAAATTTTCATTCCGTTTTTTACGACTAAGCAGACGGGAACAGGTATCGGTCTCTCCCTCTCGCGTCAGATACTAATGATGCAAGGGATGACACTCAGTCTGGAGGAGAATCCACAATGTGGTTGCAATGTAACCTTCAGGATTGAGAAGAACTGATACTGATGGTTCCTTTTGATAATAAGAAGAGCTCCTAAGGGATTACAACTGAGTCTTGAGCCATTGCTCTGCCAGGAGGGGCCAGATCTTTCCAGCTCCGTCGCCTCGCATCCCATAGCCGTGACCTCCCTTTACCAAATAATGGAGTTCGATAGGGGCGCCTTTTGCCTGCATTGCTTGCAGAATGGTAACGCTGCTGATGCTACCATAATTCTCGTCGTCCTGCGTTCCAAAGACGAAGAGAGGTGATGTCTCTTTTGTAACTGTCAGTTCAGGACTGAGTGTATGGTTCTCGCCTTCATCAAGGTATGCAGGATAGATAAGCATAGCAAAGTCTGGACGCTGGCTCTGCTGATCTATCTTGTCTATGGGGTCGTAGCAGGTTTCGCCCCAACGGGTTGCAGCGCGGCAAGAAAGACTGGCGCCCGCAGAGAATCCGATGATGCCAACTTTCTGGAAACCATAGCTGCGGACCATACGAATGGCGCGGAAAGCATCCTGAAGGGCTCCCAAGCGCTGGCCTGGTACGCGATAAGATAGAACATAAGCCGTATAGCCTAAGGAAGTGAGCCATTGGGCAATCTCCTGCCCTTCATGGATATAAGCAAGTATGCCGTACGCTCCTCCAGGACAAACCACAATTGCCTGATGGTTGGAATTGTCTGCTTTGGGACGGAAAACCTCAATGGCAGGACTAGTGACTTCGACGATATGGTCAGGAGCCTTGGTGTCCCAGACATGTTTTGCCTTAGGTTTCAGACTATCAGGCACCTTGTTGGGCCAAATCTCAATGGGAGTAGAAAGAAATTGTGCTTGCATGCTGAGTGCCACTAAACCTGTGGCGAGGAGGGATAAAAATCTTTTCATTTTATTTCGACAGTTTATTATTCAAACCAAGATGTATCTCATAAACCACAGATATTGTTGTCGTGGGAAGAATACAGAGGCTAAACGAAAGGTCAGAGACATGTTTTCGAGTATTCATGTTGCAAAATTAGGAAAAAGTTGGAAATTTGAGATTGGAAAAGAAGAAGTTTTTGTATTTTTGCACCCAATGAGAAGTCCCGTAGCATTATTTGTTTACAATCGGCTGGATAATACCCGCCAGACATTGGAGCGGCTCCTCGCCAACACGCAGGCAAGGGAAACAGATGTCTATGTTTTCTCTGATGGTGGACGCGACGAGGCATCTTGGAAGCAAGTGAATGAACTGCGCAGTTGGCTTCGTAAAAAGAAAAAGGAGGTGGAAGAAAGCGGCGCCTTAAGAAGCCTCACGCTGACAGAAAGACCTGAGAACATCTATCTGGAGCGCAACATCATGGAAGGAGTGGCTCAGGTGCTAAGCGAGCATGAAACCATCATTGTGCTGGAAGACGACATCTGCACGAGCCGCTATTATCTGGAATACATGAACGAGGCTTTCGACCTTTATCGCGATATACCCAAAGTGATGCATGTGTCTGGGTTTACGAACCTGGACTTGCCTGTCGATGCTGCACATCCTGAGCAGAATTTCTATTTCACTCCCCACATGAGTGGATGGGGATGGGGCACATGGCGAGACCGTTGGAACCAATACTACCATCACTTCCAGAGTCGCGAAGAAGCCTTGCAGGGCATGACGGAGAGTGATCAGAAGGAAATGGAATATGGAGGAGTGTTTCCTTGCCTGAAAGGTCTCGACAAGAATCCCATCCCTTGGGATATCTGTTGGGAAATAGCCATCTATAAAGCAGGAGGCCTCTGTCTGACACCTGCTCATACGATGATACGGAACATTGGCCTAAAAAACGGTACACATTTTCGCTCAATGGACATCCTGCAGTGGTATGAATACGACAGAGAACCTTTGGACGAACCCTTGCGGTTGGTGCGTGTGGACAATCCCCAAAGCAATCCCCAGACAGAGGCCCTCTTCCGCGAGGCTATTCGAGATTGGGGCATTCGTTATACCATGCTGGGCAAGGTGGTAAGAATGCTGTACAAAAATATTCTGCAACCCCTAATGGAAAAAAGAGGCAAGAAGTAGAAGATGAAAGTGCTGCTGGTGAACACAAGTGAACAGACGGGTGGGGCTGCGATTGCTGCCAGCCGGTTGATGGAAGCCTTGAACAAAAACGGAGTGAAGGCCAAAATGCTGGTGCGAGATAAGAGGACGGATCGCGTGACGGTGGTTTCCGTGCCTAATCGCTTGATGCCCTTCCTGAAATTCGTGTGGGAGAGAGCTGTCATTTGGCTGCACAATCGCTTAAAGATAGAAAAACTGTGGCTGGTGGACATTGCCAATACAGGCACAGACATCACTCGATTACCAGAATTCCAGGAAGCCGATGTCATCCATCTGCATTGGGTAAGCCAAGGTTTCCTCTCGCTGAATGACCTGAAGAAAATCCTCTGGAGTGGAAAACGTGTTGTTTGGACTATGCACGACCAATGGCCTTATACAGGCATTTGTCACTACAGCAGTCCTTGTGACCTCTATCAAACCTGTTGCCACAACTGCCCGCAGCTTTGTTATTCCAAAGAAAATGATTTGGCAAGGAAGGTTTTTCTGAAAAAGAAAGAAATCTATCAGCACAGTCATTTCACATTGGTAGGATGCAGTCAATGGATAGCTGGCCTGGCTCGCAAGAGTGCTTTAGCAAAGGGACAACACGTAACCTCCATTCCGAATGCCATTCCTTCGGATATTTTCCATCCAAAGGACCAGGCAGAGGCACGTCGCGAGTTTCATTTGCCTCAAGAGAAAGGCTTGATTCTATTTGGCTCCTTGAAAGTGACAGATGAGCGGAAGGGGGTGCGTTATCTGATTGATGCCTACAAACTGATGCAAAACAAACCTGGCATCGTAGTGGTGGGGAAAGCTACGGAAAAGGTGGCAAGTATGTTTGCTTCGGAAAATGGTGAGGTGGAGGGTGGATTCTATCCATTGGAATACATCACAGATGAGCGACGCATGGCCACGCTATATGCCGCTGTGGACGCTTACGTGACTCCTTCGCTTCAGGACAACTTGCCCAACACCATAGCAGAGGCCATGTCATGCGGCACCCCATGTGTGGGATTCTGTGTAGGTGGCATCCCCGAAATGATAGATCATCGTGAGAATGGATACGTGGCCCAATATTGTAACGCGGAAGACTTGGCACGAGGCATCGAGTATGTGATGGAACACGACTTGCGCAAGGAAGCCCATCAAAAAGCGGCTCACATGTTTAGCGAGACAAGCGTAGCTCAACATTACATTAGACTATATGAAGAGTAAACCCCTGATAACAGTTGCTACAGTAACATACAACGCTGTGAAGACCCTGGAACGCACTATGCAAAGTGTGGCAGAACAGGATTATCCGCGTGTGGAACACTTGATTGTAGACGGATGTTCAAAAGACAATACGCTCAGCATCGTACAACGTTTTGTGGAACGAAACACCACTTTGGAAATGCCCCATTCCATTCGACTGATCTGTGATCACGATGAGGGACTTTACGATGCGATGAACAAAGCCATCACAATGGCTCAAGGCAACTATATCGTCTTCTTGAATGCAGGTGATAAACTGCATGAGAAAACCACGTTGTCTTCCATCGTAAAACAGATAGAATGGATTCGATGGAACCATGCAAATCCTGCCATCATCTATGGTGAGACAGATTTGGTCGATGACAATGGGAATTTCATTCGGCACCGCCGATTGACAGCCCCTGAGAAATTGACTTCAAAGAGTTTCCTGAGCGGTATGCGCGTGTGCCATCAATCCTTCTACGTAAGCACTGAATTGGCTCGTGAGGTTCCCTACAACCTGAAATATCGCTATTCAGCTGATTTCGACTGGTGTATACGCCTGATGAAATTGGCAGAGAAGCGTCGCATGAGAATCCACAACACCCATTTGATTCTGACCGACTATCTGAATGAAGGTCTTACAACCCAGAATCATCGGAAGTCTCTCTTTGAAAGACTTCGTCTGATGGGGCACCACTATGGATGGCCTGCTACTATACTGGAACATTTCTGGTTCATTGTCAGGGCAATAATAAAGCGGTAGGAATCAATTCCCACCGCTTCTTTTTTATTTCTCATGTTCCAGTTACTCTTTCTTCGTACGAGAGGTGACAATCAAACGCACAAGCAAGCCTATCAAAATCAGGGCAAGCAGACAGAGAGCAGAATATGCGATTGTCTCTGTCACACGCTCGCTTTGAGGTTTGAAAGTAAGTATGACTTTGTGTTTGCCCGCAGGTACTCGTATGGCACGCAGTACATAATCAGCACGGGCAATATCGGCCTTTTCGCCATCAATAGTACATGTCCATCCAGGGTAATAAATCTCACTGAACACTACGACTCCGCCTTTTGCCGACTGTACATCATAGGTCAACTGGTTTGCCTCGTAGCCTGTAAGAGTAACCCTCGATGCTGAATCAGCAGGCTGAGCGTCAGTTCCCAGTATCTCCTGGAACTTACGATCCACTACGGCTGTTTGCTTAGGATTAATCTTGTGAAGTTCAGCAATCTCTGCATCCGCATCCTCCACGTACTGGATCCGACTGACAAACCAACCGTTCCCGTAACTCCAAGGATTCTCTATTGGAATCTTCACGTCTTCCTTTCCTCCCATAATCATGTACTTCATATTCAACATATTGAGTACAGGGAAAAGGCTGTCTCCATTGCACGCCTTCAAATCTCCTTGCGTTTCGATGGCTGCCTTCTGAGCTGCACGAATCTCGCCTTGCAGATGCTCCTCGATAAGTTCTTGATAACGACGCAATTTGGCAGCATGATAGCCACCAATGCTCTTGTGATAGAAAGAGGTGGTATTATCGTTGAAAGTGCTGACGGTCAGATTCAGGACACGATAATACTTGCTTGTATCCTGCAGGATTATCTCGTCTGCCTGAGTCTTGGGGAATGCCTGAGCATCTGTGCGAGGAGCAGAAAACATCCCATCGTTGAGATAACGCTTGTTGACGCCCCACATGTCAAAGAGACAAAGGGCGATCAGCAAAGCAACCATGGGAGTGGTCTTGAGTTTACCCCAGCGGTATATAAGCAGGATAACGGTCCCTATGGCAACGATGAGAAACGATCGCATTGCATCGGCAGTAAACATGGCACGACGCATCTCACTCATGTTTGCCATAATGCCTCCAGCCATATCCTTCGGAATATAGCCAGCTTGGACATACTGATTCATGTACATCGCATCGCTGGTGGAGATATAGTTGCCAAAGAAGACATCAGGCATCAACCAGAAAAGTAAGGCAATCCCACCTGTCAGACAGAAACTGACAGTAAGGTAGTGAATGCGGGGGAAACGGCCCTCATGACCACGAAGACAGTCAGGATTGTCAACGAGTTTCTTCAAAGCCAGCATGGCCAGCAAGGGAATGGTAAATTCAGCTATCACCAAGATGCTGGCTACGGTACGGAATTTGTCATACATTGGCACATAATCGAGGAAGTAATCTGTGAATCCCATAAAATTCTTACCCCAGGAGAGCAGAATGCTGAGAATGGTAGCTATCAGGAGACACCACTTCATGGGTCCTTTGACAATAAAGAGTCCTAAGAAGAAAAGCATCAGTACGAAAGCACCCACATAGACTGGACCGCTAGTACCAGGTTGCTCGCCAAAATATTGTGTGAAAGCACGATAGATGGGAGTATAGTCGTTAACAGCATGTTTCATGGCGACAGAACTTTCAGATAAAGCCTGGCTTGCTCCCCCCTTAACGTTAGGGACAAGGAGAGTCCATGTCTCACCGATTCCATAACTCCATGCCGTAATATAAGAACGCTCCAATCCGCTACTGGTCTGATCTGCAGGATCCTTTGTCTTCTGGGTCAATTCGCTCTTGCCTCGCATGGTTTCCTTGCTATACTCATAAGTGTGATAAAGGTTGCTCAGATTGATGCAAACACCCAACATGCCTCCTACAGCAAAACAAAGAGTGGAACGAACCCATTGGGCAATTTTCTTTTCACGTATAGCCTGGACAAGATATGCCAGCACCATCAAGCCTATTACAAAAAGGAAGTAATAGGTCATTTGGACATGATTGCTGAGAATCTGTAAAGCCGTGAAAATGCCTGTCACGACAATGCCCCATAGATACTTCCCTCGATAGCAAAGCACCATTCCTGCTATTGTGGGTGGTATGAAACTGAGCGTAAGCAATTTCCAGATGTGTCCTGCAGCAATGATGATGAAATAATAACTGCTGAAAGCCCACATCACGGCGCCTAACGCAGCCATCCACACACGGAAATCGAAGGCACGCAACATGATATAGAATCCCAAAAGCATCATGAAGATATAGGCTGCCACAGCGGGTAGACCCAATTGATAGATACTCTCGATGTGGGAAAGTGTATCAGTACTAGGATACGAAGGACTCATCTGATAGGTGGGCATTCCGCTGAAGAGGGTATTCGTCCAACGGGTTCGTTCACCATGATGGGTGGCACGATATTGCTCCATCTCCACATTGGAGCCTACGGCTGCGCTGTGATCCTGACCTGTCAGTACGAGACCGTCACGGATGGGACCCATGAAATACAAACAACTGATGGCAACAAAAAAAACGATGGCTAGCACATCAGGAACAAACTGTTTTACCTTATTCATAGAATTTATGCGTAATGAAGGTTTGCATAGAAGGAGAAAAAAACTAAAAGGCTGCAGACCCGAAGTGGGAGTGCAGCCTTTTCTTTTTTAAGGGGGAGCTGCGCTTACTTACGCAGGCCCAGAGCCTTAACAATAGCACGATAGCGATTGATATCGCGACTCTTCAAATAGTTGAGAAGAGCACGACGCTTACCTACCAAACCTGTCAGAGAGCGCTCTGTACTATGGTCCTTGCGGTTCTGCTTCATGTGTTCAGTCAAATTCTTGATGCGGAATGAAAACAATGCAATCTGACTTTCTGCACTCCCAGTATCAGTTGCACCCTTGCCATACTTCTCAAAAAGCTCAACTTTCTTAGCTGAATTCAAATACATAGTTGTATTGATTTTAAATGAAACTTGTTTGTCGGGCAGCAACCACTCATCAGCACTGCCTCGCAAATGCGGGTGCAAAGTTAGCAAAAAGTTTAAAGTTGGATACACAAAGAGAGAAGAATTTTTCAAAAAACATCAAAATTAGGCCTCAAGAAGTCCATCTTTCATCTTTAATCTTTCAAAATTCAGCGTTTTTTTGTAATTTTGCAGCCTAATTATTCGAAGAAAATGCAGAATATCAGAAACGTAGCGATAATTGCCCATGTAGATCATGGCAAGACCACCCTGGTAGACAAAATGCTGCTGGCAGGACACCTCTTCCGCGAGAATCAGCAGAAGGGAGAGTTGATGCTGGACAATAATGAGCTGGAGCGTGAACGAGGAATCACTATCCTGAGCAAAAATGTTTCCATAAATTACAAGGATACAAAAATCAATATAATAGATACTCCTGGACACTCAGACTTTGGTGGCGAGGTGGAACGTGTGCTGAACATGGCCGATGGCTGCCTTTTACTGGTGGATGCCTTTGAAGGCCCTATGCCCCAAACCCGTTTTGTCCTGCAGAAAGCGTTACAGATTGGCTTAAAGCCCATCGTGGTAGTCAACAAAGTGGACAAACCGAATTGCCGGCCTGAAGAAGTTTACGAGATGGTTTTCGATCTGATGTGCGATCTGGATGCTACTGAAGAGCAATTGGATTTCCCTGTCATCTACGGCTCTGCCAAGAATGGATGGATGGGTGAGGATTGGCAAACGCCTACCGACGGCATAGACTATCTTTTGGACAGTATCATCAAGTACATCCCTGCTCCCATGCAATTGGATGGAACTCCACAAATGCTCATCACAAGTCTGGATTTCTCCAACTATACAGGTCGTATTGCTGTAGGACGCGTTCATCGAGGCACCTTGCGCGAAGGTATGAACGCAACCATCGTTCATCGGGACGGCAGCAGCGAGAAGACAAAAATCAAGGAATTGCACACTTTTACAGGAATGGGTCGCCAAAAGACGAGCGAAGTGAGCTCTGGCGACATTTGTGCCATCGTAGGTCTTGAGAACTTCGAGATTGGAGATACTATCTGCGATTACGAGAATCCTGAAGCATTGCCTACGATTACTATCGATGAGCCAACAATGTCGATGCTCTTTACCATCAACGACAGTCCTTTCTTTGGAAAGGAAGGAAAATTCTGCACCAGCCGTCACATCGGCGATCGGTTGGATAAGGAGTTGGAAAAGAATCTGGCCCTGAAAGTAGAACTTGTGGAAGGGGCTACCGACCGTTGGATTGTCAGTGGGCGTGGTGTGCTCCATCTGTCGGTTCTTATCGAAACGATGCGACGCGAAGGTTACGAATTGCAGGTTGGCCAGCCGCAAGTAATCTACAAAGAAATAGATGGAGTGAAGTGTGAACCTATCGAGGAAATGACCATCAACGTACCTGAGGTGTTCGCCAGTAAGATGATTGACATGGTGACACGTCGAAAGGGAGAAATGATCGGGATGGAATCGCAAGGTGAACGTGTCAACATTGAGTTCCTGATTCCAAGCCGTGGCATCATCGGATTGAGGACCAACATGCTGACAGCGTCTCAAGGCGAGGCCATTATCGCTCATCGCTACAAAGAATATCAGCCATACAAGGGAGAAATCACCCGTCGCGTGAATGGCTCGATGATTGCATTGGAAAGCGGAAACGCATACGCCTATGCCATCGATCACCTGCAAGACCGAGGAAAATTCTTTATAGAGCCACAAGATCAAGTGTATGCAGGTCAGGTCATTGGTGAACACGTTCACGAGAACGACCTGGTCATCAATGTATGCAAGGCCAAACAGCTTACAAACATACGTGCCAGCGGAACAGACGAAAAGGCACACATCATCCCTGCCACCATCTTCTCGCTGGAGGAAGCATTGGAATACATCAAGGCGGATGAGTATGTCGAGGTAACGCCTAAGAGCATGCGAATGCGCAAGATTATCCTGGATCATCTGGAAAGAAAGCGTGCAGGTCGCTCTGACGAAGCATAAAAACTCATAGAACCAATAGTAAACCATTTCCTTTTATCACACTTATCATGAAAAGATTCCTAATGATTGCCTCATGCCTGACGGCCTTGGCGGTACAGGCTCAGGTGCCTGAAGAGAATTACTATACTGACATCTATCCTGACACGTGGGTGGCTACGGATGGAGTCGGACGAAAGACTCCCACAGCAGAAGACGTTGAACTGAAGACAGACAAGCCTCGCAGCGTAGGTATTTTCTATATTACGTGGCACACACAAAATCTCCACAACGGCCATCCCTACAAGGCTGACGTGTCGAAGGTGCTGGAGCAGGATCCCAACGCTTCGCGCAACAATGACAGCCCTGCATGGACCATCGGTTCCTACCATTGGGGAGAACCTGAATACGGATATTTTCTGAGCCAGGATGAATACGTGATACGGCACGACCTGTCGATGTTGGCAGATGCTGGGGTGGATGTGCTGATACTCGACGTGACGAATGCCGTAAGGTATTGGGACGAGTGGGAAGTCCTGTTCCGCACAATGGAAACCATGAAGGCAGAAGGAAACAAAGTACCCAAGTTCTGCTTCTGGGCTTTCAACGGACAGGTCATCTCTGTTGTGCAAAGTCTCTATGAGAGATACTACAAGGAACCCAAATACCAAGATCTCTGGTTCTATTGGGGCGACAAACCACTCTTGCTCTACAATGCCACTCCTACCCTCGATGCCAATCCCAATGGAGGCCAGCACGACGTAGCCGACTATTCAGAGGAAGTGAAGTCTTTCTTCACCCTGCGCAACATGTGGTGGGGTTACGACAAATGGGGAGGGAAAAGATACATTGGAACGGAAGACAACTGGTCTTTCGGCCAGGAACTGAATGATGAAGACGTGGCAGCATACACACCAAAAGAACGAACAGCTACCCACAACGGCCGTCTCGAGGAATACTCCGTCACTCCTGCCCAGCATCCCATCTCCATCGTGGGCAAGAGTTGGAGCATCAGAACCAAGGAGCCTGAACTGGATGAGAAGGATATGCCCAAGAAGGCCTACGTTCCTTTCCTGCAGAAAGAATGCGAGAATCCCACCCAATACGGCATCTACTTCCAGGAGCGTTGGGATGAGGCTCTCGAGGTGGATCCTGATTTCATCTATCTCAACGACTGGAACGAATGGACAGCAGGGAAATACCGCAACGGCAAAGATCCCTCAGGACAGGCTGACTTGAACATCGACTTCCTTGGGCGCAAGGGAAATCCCTTCTACTTCGTGGATCAATACAATGCTGAATTCAACCGAACCATCGCTCCCATGAAGGGCGGATATACAGACAACTACTACATGCAAATGGTGGAGAACATCCGTCGCTACAAGGGCGTTCGACAGATTCCAGAGAACACAGGCATGAGGAAAATCAAAGTGGACGGGCAGTTCCAAGATTGGAATGCTGATGGAGTCGCATATCGCGACACACGAAATGACGTGACTCATCGTGACCACAATGGTTACGGCGACTTCCACTACACCAACAATTCAGGTCGCAACGACATTGTCCTGAGCCGTGTGGCTGTCGACAAGAAGAACATCTTTTTCTATGCAGAGACAGCAAATCCACTCACAAAGCATACTGACAGCAATTGGATGCTTCTCTTCATCGATATTGATCAGGATGCCAGCACGGGTTGGGACGGATACGATTACCTTATTAATAAAAAGGTGTTGGGCGAGAGCCAGACGACCCTGATGCGTTACGACATGTCCAGCCAGCAATGGCAGGATGCAGGCACTCTGGAGTATGCAGTCAATCAGAACCAGATGGAGATTGCCATCCCACGTTCTATGCTTCAGCTGAAGGGGAATGCACTCACCTTTGATTTCAAGTGGGCCGACAATCCTGCAGACCTCAATAGCGTGATATCACTCTGTACGGATGGCGATACAGCCCCCAACCGCCGCTTCAACTATCGTTTCATTTGGAAGAAAAAATAACAGAAATCCCATTGTGGCAGCCGATAACCTGATAACAAGCCTCCAGAACCCAAAGATAAAGCGACTCGTCGCCCTGCAGCAAAAATCAGCTGAGCGACGCAGCAGCGGCATCTTCGTGGTGGAAGGCTTTCGTGAGCTTTCTCATTGCCTCGATGCTGGATACGTGACAGACACCCTCTTCTTCTGCCCTGAGATTTTGGGAAACCAACCAGAAGCCCAAAAGGTGTGTGCGCTGGCGGAAACAGTTCGCAGCTATCAGGTCACCAGGGAAGTCTATGCCAGGATTGCCTATCGCGACAGTACGGAAGGTGTTGTGGCTGAGGTTCTGGTTCGTACACTTTCGCTACAGAATCTTCCTCTGCCTGAGAATCCTTTGATTGTAGTGCTGGAAAGTGTGGAGAAACCTGGCAATCTGGGAGCTGTCCTGCGTAGTGCTGATGCGGCCGCAGCTGATGCTGTAATCGTTTGTGACCCTCTGACCGACCTTTTCAATCCCAATCTCATTCGCAGCAGCATAGGAGCAATCTTTACTGTTCCCTGCCTGACTTGCACCAGCGAGGAATGCATCGCCTTTTTGAAGAGGAAGAACATTCGCATCCTGACAGCCCAACTGCAGGATTCCCACCTCTATTACGATACAGATATGCGTGGGGGGACAGCTATCGTGATGGGTACGGAATCCACAGGCCTGACCAATGTGTGGCGCGAGGCTGCTGATGCGCATATCCGCATTCCCATGCTCGGAAAGCTTGACTCCCTGAATGTGTCCGTTAGTGCCGCTATTTTGCTCTTTGAGGCAGTCAGGCAAAGAACCTAACCGTCAAAGAGTCTTTCTCATATTCTCCCCATCGTTCTCGAAGTCGTGTCTTACCCAGCATCTAGTCGACCTCCAAAACACAACGTGTTGAGTTTGCAATTTCAACGTGTTGAATCCAGCGTTTCAACGTGTTGAATCCGGCCTTTCAACGTGTTGTCTTTTTCCCGCTCTTTTTTCATCAATTGAAAAGGAGCGGGATGGACGGCAAGAAGGAATTCAGGATGTGCCTTATCTCTTTTGGGGAGTCAGATAAACCTTTCTGCTCTTGTTTCCTTCCTTGACGATATAGATGCCATCGAGAGTCCTGTCGAAAGGCGATACTCGCTGGCCTTGCAGGTTATAGATGCGCTTTTCGGCCGATGGGAAGAACGTGTCAGGCACATCTTCGACACCTGTTGCTTCGCTTGGCATAGGTGTCACCACAAAGTTGTCGAAATGAATGTTGGAATTGTGGACACGGAAACCAGCACGCCCAGTAATGAATGGCAAGGGATCGTTGTAGTTGATGAGCGGAGTGTTCATGTCATCGAGATAACACTTGATATTGGCTCCCTTCACTTCCACCTTCATGTGATGAGGCTCTGTCCTCGAGATGTTTTTGCTGGCTGAAGCAAGCGTCTGCCAGCCGTAGTTGTGTTTACCCAAGGCTACTGAAGTGGTTCCTGCCAGGAAGAAATAGCCCTGCAGGAAGTCGGTACCCAGGACGGGGTTGTCGTCAGCACCTCCAGTTGAGGCATTTGTCGTGCGGAAGAGGAGGCCTCCATTCATGTCGTTGCTCGTATAGATCACATCGCATTCGACGGTATAGTCAGTCAGATGGATGTCGTCAAAGCCTCCCATCAGCATTTTGCCGTATCTGCCTGTGGATTCCAACTGGCCGCCAACTATCTTCCAACTTCCTTCCTGATATCCCCACTCAGAATTGAGTCCGTTGTCAAAATTGTCACTCATGACGTGGGGATTCTTCACGCCACGCTTGATGTTGTATTCATAGATGCTCAGCGTTCCATCGATGACTTCGAGTGTTAGCTGATGGTGTCCAGCCGGCATGGCTAAATCCTTGATTGTCTGCACCATTATCACAGAGCGCGATGAGGGCAGTTCGACTTGTCCCGTTGCATCCTCGCCATCAATCAAAATGCGAACATGGCTCTTCACCGCCGACCTGAAGCGCAGGCCAATGTTATATACGTTGTCACCCTGCACGTTGACGTTGTATTTCATGCTGCTGCCTGCCACACATCTCATGGCCAATGAGGTACCTATCGACATGGAGTAACTGGTAGGCCGCACGTCTTCGCTCTTTTCCGCACACAGGTTGGCAGCTATCATTCCAGGCACAGGAAGACTGACATCCAAAATGCCGCTACCATCCACATAAGGACTCATTGCTGTGTAGGCGAAGTCTGCCTCGCAGGAATGGGTGACATATCCAACCTTTCCGCCCGTTTCGTTCAGCGTTATCTGAAACTTGCGCATGCCATCAATATAGACTCTGACGCGCTTGCCGTTCTTTTCCACACGCAAGCCATGCCAGGAGGTCGGCTCGAAGTCAGCAGGAAGATCCACACTTTTTGACGTAGTCACGGCTCCTTCGGCATAGTTGTTGAGCAGGAAAGTTTTGCTTGCCACATCGACCAGCGCCTCTGTGTAATTAGCCTCATCCTGATAGGAGAAAAGGATTCCAAACTGTCCTTTCTCCCTTTGCGTGGCACGCATGGTGAATTCCGCCGTATAATTGTCGTAGGAGCAAGGCGTGAAGATAGCTGTGCAGGAACCTTCTGTGGCCTTCTGGCTAAGATGGTCCTTTGCTGCGATACTCCATTCTCCACCATTCATGCTCCATTCATCGCCTATCTCTGACCGCTCAAAGTAATCGTTTTTGGCTACGAGTGGAGCATCCTGTTCCCAATTTGTGGGGCCAGTCATCATCAGCTTGTCGCCACACCAACCTATGCGCTCGAAGTTGAGCAAACGGCGTGACTTGTTGTCTTGGAGATTATGATAGCAGAAGAAATAAGTGTCGAGATCAGGTCCCACAAAAGCCGTACCATGCCCCAAAGCTTTGTGGGTAGGGGTTTCTGTGTCGACAAGAATGGGATTTTGCTCACTTTGTGGACGGAACCCTGACAGAGGTCCTTCCTTGCTTATGGCATAGTCGATGCGATAGCCGTTTGACCATACATGATTGCCCGTATATAGGAGGTAATAGAGACCGTTGCGCTTGAAGACACAAGGTCCTTCTGTCCATTGGCCCGAAATGCAGCATCCCAGGTCAACATCGTTTCCGAATGAGAGATTTGTGGGCATTGTGCAACCTCTGATTCCTTGATTGTTGGCGTGATAAAAGAAGCGTTTGCCATTATCGTCCACAAAGAAAGAACCGTCGATATCACGTCCCAGATTGCCGGTTCTGTGTACGAACGGACCTGTAGGGCTGTTGCTCGTCAGTATGTAATGTCCACCACCACGGGGTGACGTACACATGTAGAAAGTCCCATTCCAATAGATTACCTCTGGCGCATAAGCCACAGCCGTTGTCTCATCCGTGCAACAGACGTAAGCATTCGACCATTCCATCAGGTCCTTCGTACGCCAGCAATAGATATTCTTGTCGCCAGCACTTACGTAGAGATAATAATATCCCTTATACTTCATCATATATGGGTCACCAAGGCTCCTGTTCATCAAACCAGGCAAAACCATGGGATTTTTCCATCCCTGAGCATGTGCAAAGGAGAAGAAGCAATGGATAAAGGATAGAATCAAAATAAGTAGAATGCGATGCATGACTATTCCGTTTTGTATAGATAGGATTTGTTTATCTCTCTGCCCAATCTCCTCTGTCCAGATTGCGATATCCGATGGCTTCGGCAATGTGATGACTCTGGACTTTCTCTGAACCAGCAAGGTCGGCAATGGTGCGGGCGACCTTGAGAATACGGCTATAGGCACGAGCAGAAAGCTTCAGGCGTTCCATAGCCATACGCAACATGTCCATAGAGGCGGCATCAGGCTCAGCAAACAGGTGGAGCATACGTTCCGTCATCTGCGCATTGCAATGTATGCGCCCTCTCGCCCCGCCCTCGCCCACAGGGAGAGAACTGAAACGCTCCGTTTGTATCTTACGGGCAGCTATGACACGCTCGCGTATGTTGGCACTTGGTTCGCCTGGCTGCATCTTTGAGAGTTGAGCAAAAGGAACTGTCTGTACCTCGCAATGAATATCAATGCGGTCCATCAGGGGCCCTGATATCTTATTCAGATAACGTTGGATTTGACCAGGTGTGCAGACACAATGCTTGGTAGGATGGTTGTAATAGCCGCAAGGGCAAGGATTCATGCTGGCTACGAACATGAAGGAACACGGATAAGTGACCGTGTATTTGGCTCGAGAGATGTTGATGATGCGGTCCTCGAGTGGCTGTCGCAACACCTCGAGAACAGACCTTTGGAATTCAGGAAGCTCATCACAAAAGAGGACCCCATTGTGGGCCAAGCTTATCTCACCAGGCTGAGGGTTCTGTCCGCCTCCTACCAAAGCGACTTGCGATATGGTGTGGTGTGGACTGCGGAAAGGACGTTTGGCAATTAGCGAGCTTCCTGCCTTCATCTGTCCTGCCACAGAATGTATCTGCGTGGTCTCAAGACTTTCCTGCAATGTCAAAGGCGGCAATATGCTGGGCAACCTTTTAGCCAGCATACTCTTGCCACTTCCTGGAGGGCCAATCATGATAAGATTGTGTCCACCAGCTGCTGCAATCTCCAAGGCACGCTTCACCTGCTCCTGACCTTTCACATCGGAAAAATCGAAGTCGAAATCTGTCTGGTGGGCATAGAATTCTGCACGTGTGTCGATATCAATGGGAGTAACATGGGCGACATCATTCAGGTGGCCAATCACTTGGTTGATATGGCGGACGCCATAGACCTTGAGCCGATTGACCACTCCTGCCTCATGGGCATTCGCCTCAGGCACAAAAAGCCCTTCGTAGCCCAACTCGCGAGCTTTGATGGCTATGGGAAGAGCCCCCTTGACAGGTTGCAAGGAACCATCCAGACTCAACTCGCCTACCATCATGTATTTGTCCAGATGCTTGGGGGAAATCTGGTCTTCTGTTGCCATGATGCCTATGGCCATAGGAAGGTCGAAACCGCTGCCTTCCTTGCGCACGTCTGCAGGTGCCAGATTGATGGTGATTTGTCGTGTGGGGAAATTGTAGCCGCTGTTTTCGATAGCAGCCATGATACGCTCGTGGCTCTCTTTTACGGCATTGTCGGGCAACCCCACCAGAACAAAACGTGTTCCACGGGTTGCATTGACCTCGATGGTGACAGGAACAGCATCCAGGTCCTGTACGGTTGCGCTATATACTTTTACGAGCATAAATCTTTGGTCTTGGGCTCTATTTCCTTGAGCCAGTCAGTTCCGCTGGCTATGATTTTCTGATCAGGACCAATCAATATATAATAAGGTAGGTCACGAATTCCTAATTGGCGAACCAAAGGACTGCTCCAACAACGGAAATCGCAGAAGCTGGCATAGTTGATGCTGTCGTTTTTCTCAATCTGGGTCAGTTGCTGGTTGTCTACGTCGAGCGAATAGCTCAAGAGTTCTACCTTCCCATGACTGTCACGTCGCAGATGGCGGGCATGGAAAAGGGCTGCTTGCGAACCGCTCTTCCAGTTTGCCCAAAAGGCCATCAGCAGATACTTGCCTTTGAAATCATCCAGGCTTACTATCTTGTGTCCTATGGAATCTTTTGTCTCTTCGCGAGTTTCCAGCTTGAAATCCATCATCTTTCGTCCCTCGAGAGTCATGCCCTTGCTCCTGACATCGTCAGCCAACAGGGAGAGGGATATGTCCTCTGGTAAGGCATGCATCAGACTGTCGTAGATTTCCTTCGTTTCCTCTTGAGTTGCCAAATCGGAAAGGATGAAATAGCGGGAAAGCAAATACTGGCTCACGTCCAAGGTGGGATTGGCAAGGATGTAGTTTCGTGCAATCTCCTGCACCTCCTTATCGCTTTTCTCAGCAATTTCCTTTCGGAATTGTGTGTAAGTCTCGTTGTCTTTGTCGCCCTTCACCTCCACGCCATTCAGGTTTTGGGCATCTCCCTTGATTTTCACCACGCCACCTGAGTGGCCAAAGATGACCAATTCAGAATAATTAGGGTAAAGGATATGATAGGTGGCCTTGCCTTCGAGTTTCGCAAAGTAATCGAATTTCCCATCGCGGACATGAAGGGAATCCACCTTGTTCAGGCCACCGTCGAGACTATATATTAAGAACTCACCTTGCTCCAGGTGAGCGAAGTTCCCCTGCAGTCTAAACTGACCTTGAGAACCTCCGCAACTGAGCAAGGTGAGAACAAATAAGCTTGAAAAGAGTAGGTTCTTCACTTACTTGATCAAGTTCTTGATAGTGTCTGCATATTTGGCAAACTCCAAATCCTTGGCAGCACGGGCAGCGAGAGAACTATCCTGCTGGATGGCGCTCTTCAGGCTGTTGGTCAACGTGTTGGTGTCCCCTGTACGGGCAGCCAGGATTGCCTGCAGATAACTGGTGATAGCGTCAGTCTTCTTGATGCTGGCGAGTGTGTTCTTGGCGCTTGCATAGTCCTTGGCCAAAATCTGTGCCAAAGCAGCACTGTTGGTAGCTACGCCCTTCAGGTTGGCAGCAGCTTGAGTGAAGTTGCCCTTTGCGATGTTCAGGTTACCCATTACCTCATTGAAAGTATCTGCACCGCTACCCTGAGCCAGATAAGACTCAGCTGCACTTACATCACCAGACTTCAGGGCCAGCAGAGCCAAGTTGGTGTTCACCTCGCTGGCATTCTTGCTGATGTTCTTAGCCTGCTGCAGATAGCTGCTGGCAGCAGCCAGATCGCCATTGCTGATAGCTTGCTGAGCCAGGTTGTTCAGAGCACGGTAGTCGCTGGGATACTGCTTGGTCAGAGTCTCGTACCACTGCTTCTTGGTGGCAGCGTCCTGAACCAAAGTGTTTGCACCATAAACCAATTCCTCAACACTCAGCTTCGAAGGATCGCTCTTGTACTGAGCCAGAATCTGATCGTCGCTGCGACCGATAACGTCATAGTTGACAATCAGGCGGGCACGACGCAACTCGGGCAGGATGCCTTCCTTGATGTCTGTATAGACAGCGCTCATGTTGCTGATCTGCTGCTCACGCTCCTCAGGATCCTTATACATGGAAAGCACGCGCAGGATAACGTCCTTGTCCTGCAGGCTGCTCTTGGAAACCAATTCCTGGAAACCTTCCCAGTCCTCAGCGGTGAACTTGGTATCCACGTCAGCATTCATCTTCAGTTTCTTCAGCTCGCCCTTCAGGTAGTTGGAGCTGACATCCTGACGCTTCTCTGCCAACTTCTCGTTCAGAGAATATCTACCATCAGGTGAAGCGTAAGCACTTACCTCTATGCCCTGGAGAGCACGGGTCTCCTGGTCGTCGTTGATTTCTTTCAGGACAGCAACCAGGTCCTTCATGCTGACACTCTGCAACTCGCTGGTACGCAGGGTGGCTGCATTGATGAGGAACTTGATGTTGGCTTCCTGCTTGTGAGCGATGATGCGCTGCCAAGCATCAGGAGCGGTAGCACCTGTGATAGCGCAACGCTTCACCAATTCGCTGGTGGCCACAACGCCATAACCGATTTTCACCTCAGGGATGCTGACCGTCTTCTTGCCCTTCTTTGCCTCGAAGCGAGCATAGAGGTCGCTGTTGAGCATAGCATCGTTGTAGGTGAAGTTTGTCTTCATCGTATAGTTGCCACCCACTTTATACTGGACAGTAGTGGCATTGCCCTGCACTTTCTCTCCCTGGAAAGTAGCGCTTTGGCCTTCTGCCTCGCCACCCTCGTATTTCAGTACTGGAATCACGGTTACTACCGCCTTCTTCTTCATGTACTTCTCAGGGAAAGTACCATTGATTGTTGCAGGCACCTCACCGCCAATTGCTTCCAGAGGCGTGGGTGTTACAGTAAAGTTATCGGCACTCAACTTGCCAAGTTTGCTACATGATGTCAGTGCCAACGCTGAGGTTGCAACCAACATAACAATCTGTGATTTCTTCATCTCTCAAATGTAATTTTATATTGAACTTTTTTTATTGATTTTTCCTGCTTTTCCAGTTTTGCGGGTGCAAAGATACACATTTATTATGAAATAATACTCTTTCAGGTAACTATTTTTTCTACTTCTTCAAATTTCTTGGGTGATGTTCCAGGATTTCCTCTCTCAAATGACTCCTATCGATATGCATGTAAATCTCCGTCGTAGAGATGTCCTCGTGGCCCAGCATCGCCTGAATGGCTCGCAGATTGGCTCCTCCCTCCAGCAGATGTGTGGCAAAGCTGTGGCGGAAAGTATGTGGGCTGATGTTTTTCTGGATGTCAGCAAGCTGGGCATACTGCTTGATGTAGATGAAGAGACTGATGCGGCTCATGTGGCGACCGCGTTTGGTGGAGACAAAGACATAATCTTCCTCGCCTGGCTTCACCTTCACCTCCTGTCGAGCCACAAACCACCTGCGAAGTTCCTCGATTGCTTTCCTGCCGATTGGAACGAGACGCTCCTTGCGTCCTTTCCCATGCACACGTATGAAACCTTCTTCGAGAAAGAGGTCGCTGATCTTCAGGTTGCAGAGCTCGCTCACCCGCAGGCCGCAGCTGTAGAGCATCTCGATGACGGCACGGTCGCGTTGCCCCTCCGGCTTGCTCACGTCAATCGCAGCCTCTATGCGGTCTATTTCCTCCAGGCTCAGCACTTCCGGCAAATGCTTTCCTATCTGGGGACTCTCAAGCAATTCTGTAGGGTCGGTGGGAATCTCCTTTTCCAGAGTGAGGAAGCGGTAAAAGGAGCGCACTCCGCTCAGGATGCGGGCTGTGCTTCGAGGCGACACTCCCAGGTCTCTCAGCGTGCCTGCAAACTGGTCCAGTTGCTCCAGGGTTACCTGCCTGTAATCGATGCCCTCGTCGGAATAGTAGTTGAGCAGCTTCTGCAGGTCTTTGACGTAGGCATCCAACGTGTTGTCTGTGTACGAACGTTCCAATCTGAGGTACTGGATATAGCGTCGAAGTACACTTTTCTCCACAATTCCAGCGTTATTTATCTCGAATTTCATAATTTCTTTCTATCTTTGCCACGACAAAAGTAGGAAAAAAACATGAGAATTCAAATTATTAATGGCCCTAATCTGAACCTTTTGGGGGTTCGCGAGCCTGAGATTTACGGCAAACGTGCGTGGGAAGATTACCTGAAAGAGTTGCGCAACCGCTACCACGATGTCCGTATCGACTACTTCCAGAGTAACCTGGAGGGTGAGATCATCAACATGATTCAAGAGGTCGGTTTCGACCGCGACGGAATCGTGCTCAACGCAGGAGCCTATACCCATACCAGCATCGCCATTCTGGATGCCATCAAGAGTGTGAGCACTCCTACGGTTGAGGTCCACATCAGCAACGTGCACCAGCGTGAGGAGTTCCGTCGCCACAGCGTGATCAGCCCTGCTTGCATGGGAGTCATCTGCGGTTTTGGCCTCGACAGCTACACGTTGGCTGTTCAGGCGATTCTCAACAAGGTGGCCAGCGATGCCGAGGAGATGTAGCATTCGCCTCAGCGTGTCCTTCCTTCCAGAGCACGAAGCCTGATGACAGAGAACGATTCCATCGACGAGTATATCCTGCGCCACATTGACCCGGAAGGCGAGTATCTGCATGCCCTTTGGCGTGACACCCAGCTGCGTCTCTCGTATGGCCAGATGGCGAGCGGCCACTTGCAGGGTCGGCTCCTGCGGATGCTGGTCCACATGGTTCGTCCTCGCATGCTGCTCGAGCTGGGGACCTTCAGCGGCTACAGCGCTCTCTCTATGGCTGAGGCGCTTGAGCCTGGTGCAGAGTTGCATACCTTCGAGATCTTCGACGAACAGGAGGATTTCATCCGCAAGTGGTTTGATGGCAGCCCCTATGCAAGCTTCCTTCATCTCCACATCGGAGACGCCCTGGAGCTCCTTCCTCAGATGGATGTGAAATGGGATATGGCCTTCATCGATGCCGACAAGCGCCAGTATGTGGACTACTACGAGATGATTCTGCCCAGAATGCGGCAGGGAGGCTTCATCCTGGCCGACAACACGTTGTGGTACAATCATGTCTTGGAGGAGCATCCTCGAGAGAGCGATTTGCAGACACGTGGCGTCCAGGCTTTCAACACGTTGATTGCGCAGGATCAACGTGTCGAGAAAGTCATCCTGCCCCTTCGCGACGGACTCACCATCATCCGTGTGAAGTGACCTTCCTTTGAAACAAAAACAGAAACAAAAAAGAAAAAAAGTATGGAAACAACCAGACAAAACAAGATAGCACGTCTCATCCAAAAGGAGCTGAGCGACATGTTCCAGCGCCAGACGAAGGCAATGCCTGGGGTTCTGGTCAGCGTTAGCATCTGCCGAATCAGTCCTGACATGAGTGTCTGTCGGGCATACCTGAGCGTTTTCCCAAGCGAACGGGCTGAGGAAATCGTGAGCAACATCAACGAGAATGTGCGTCAGGTCCGCTTCGAGCTGGGAACGCGTGTGGGCAAGCAGCTCCGCATCATTCCTGAGCTGAAGTTCTTTGTCGACGACTCGCTGGATTATGCTGAGCACATCGATGAATTGCTGAAGAAGTAGAAACCTTTCTCTCCCCCTGGATCGCCTTGTGAATTATCCGTTCTTCATAGCCCGCCGATACCTCTTCAGCCGCAAGAGCCATCATGCCATCAACATCATCAGCGCCATTTCCGTTGTGGGAGTGGCGATTGCCACGATGGCTTTGGTTTGCACGCTGAGTGTCTTCAATGGATTCCAGGACTTGGTGGCCAGCCTGTTCACAGCCTTCGACCCGCAGCTGAGAATCACGCTGACGGAAGGCCGTTCCATCAAGGCTGACGATCCTGTGCTGAAAAAGCTCGAGGCATCCCCGCTGGTAGACATCTACACGCCTGTCTTGGAGGATCAGGCCCTCGTGGTGCGCGATGACCATCAATACGTCGTTACCATCAAGGGAGTCGATGACAGTTTCGCTTCTCAGGCCAAGCTGAGCAAGCTGCTTTATGGCGACGGCTCCTTCGTGCTTCATGCGGATGTCCTGGAATACGGCGTGATGGGCATCCAACTGGCCAGCCGCCTGGGGGTTGGAGCTTTTTTCGAGGACCCGCTCCAAATCTATGCGCCCAAGCGAGGCGAACGGGTGAACCTGGCCAATCCGTTGAGCTCCTTCAATCACGACGAACTCAACAGTCCTGGCGTGGTCTTCATGGTCCAGCAGGGCAAGTACGACGCCAACTACATCCTCACCAGCTTGGGCTTCGCGCAACGTCTTTTCGATCAGAAGGGCCGCATCTCCAGCGTGGAGCTGAAACTTTCGAAAGGCACCAAAGTGAAACGGGCCAAGAAGGAAATCCAGCAACTGCTGGGCGAGAGGTTCCTGGTGCAGGACCGCTACGAACAGCAGGAAGACGTCTTCCGCATCATGCGCATCGAGAAGCTCATCTCCTATCTCTTCCTCACCTTCATCCTGCTTGTGGCGTGCTTCAACATTATCGGCTCGCTCTCCATGCTGATGATCGACAAGAAGGCCGATGTGGAAACCCTTCATTCGATGGGAGCCAACAACGACGACATCTGCCGCATCTTCATCTTCGAAGGCTGGATGATCAGTGCGGCGGGAGCCCTTCTGGGCATCCTTCTCGGCCTGCTGCTGTGCTGGATACAGCAGCAGTTTGGTATCATCACGATGGGCGACAGCGCAGGCAGCTTCATCGTCGAGGCTTATCCCGTCAGCGTGCATTATGGCGACATTCTGCTCATCTTCCTCACCGTTCTGGTGATAGGCTGGATCTCCGTCTGGTATCCTGTCCACTACCTCAGCAAGAACTTCCTCTAACCTCTTCTCCCTCTCCCTGTGTCCACGCTTTATCCCTTTGCAAGCCCACTTTATGTAATGGCCAAGCCTGCAGGGGCATGTTGCAACCTGCGCTGCGGATATTGCTATTATCTGGAGAAGCAGCACCTCTACGAGCAAGGCACGCGCCACCAGATGTCCGACGAGGTGCTCGAGGCTTACATCCGTTCCTACATCGAGACCAACAGCCTGCCTGACGTGTTCTTCACGTGGCACGGAGGAGAACCTTTGATGCGCCCTCTCAACTTCTACAGGAAGGCCCTTCGCCTTCAGCAGTATTATGGGCGGGGCAGACGCATCAGCAACGCCCTGCAGACCAACGGATTGCTGCTCGACGACGAGTGGTGCCGCTTCCTTCGTGACGAGGGATGGCTGGTGGGAATCAGCATCGATGGAACCCAGGAGATGCACGATGCGTATCGCACAGACAGCCAGGGGAGACCGACCTGGCAGCGCGTGGTGGACAGCATCCACCTGATGGAGCGATACGGAGTGGAGTGGAATGCGATGGCCACCGTCAACCGCCGCAATGTGGATCATCCCTTGGAGTTCTATCGTTTCTTCCGCGACACGCTCCATTGCCGATACCTGCAGTTCTCGCCTGTGGTGGAACGCATCCTGCAGCATCGCGATGGCCGCCATCTGGCGCAGATGCTCGACGAGGATTGTCCCCTTGCTCCCTTCAGCATCACTCCTGCCCAATGGGGGACGTTTCTCTGCGGAATCTTCGACGAATGGGTGCGTCACGATGTGGGGCAGGTTTTCGTCCAGATGTTTGATGCAACGCTGGCAGGCTGGTGTGGCGTGGAGCCAGGCCTCTGCACGTTGGCACGCGAGTGTGGACATGCAGCCGTAATGGAGTACAATGGCGACGTCTACAGCTGCGACCATTTTGTCTTCCCCCAGTACCGCTTGGGGAATGTCTTGAGCGATGGCCTTCCCCAGCTGCTCTATGGCAGCAAGCAGAACGCCTTCAGCCAGCTCAAGGAAAAGGGGCTGCCCCGCCAATGCAGGGAATGTGAGTGGCTCCATGCCTGTCACGGTGAGTGCCCTCGGCTGCGCTTCCTGCGGACCGCCGATGGAGAGCCTGGTCTCAACTATCTCTGTGCCGGCTATCGGCAGTTCTTCCAGCACGTTGCCCCTCAGATGGATTTCATGCGAGCGGAACTTCTGGCTGGTCGCCCTGCTGCTGGAGTGATGAGCCAGTTCTGAAGTAGCCGGTAGTTAAGTAGTCAGTAGTTAAGTAGTTAAGTAGTTAAGCCGATAGTTTGGCAGGATGATAATGAAAACGATGACGATGACGATAACGATGACGAAAACGATAACGATGACGATAACCGCTTAAGTGCGAGACTCCGCCTGAGCGAAACTTAAATTAAAGCAAAAAAAGAATATGAAAAAACTTATCAAAACCCTTGCGCGAGAATTTCTTCTCTTGTCTCTCCTGATGCTCAGCGTGCTTACCGCCACCGCCCAAACCGACAAGAGCTGGGCGTGGACAGGTTTCCACCGTCCCGTAGGCATCAATCCTGTCATCTCGCCCGACACTTCCTCCGTCTTCCTTTGCCCCATGAGCAATACACCCATCTCGTGGGAATACAGCGACACCTTCAACCCTGCAGCCACCATCATCAATGGCCGCGTCGCAGTCCTCTACAGGGCAGAAGACCGTCTGGCTCAGGGAATCGGAAGGCGCACCTCGCGCATCGGCTATGCCTCCAGCGCCGACGGGCTCCATTTCCAGCGCCACGGAGCACCCGTCATGTATCCTGGCGACGACTCTCAGGCAGAGAACGAGATACCAGGCGGATGCGAAGACCCGCGCGTCTGTATGGCAGAGGATGGCACCTACGTCATGATGTATACCCAATGGAACCGCAAGGTGGCACGCCTGGCTGTGGCCACTTCGCGCGACCTCGTCCATTGGCAGAAGCATGGCCCTGCCTTCAGGGACGCCTACAACGGCAAATACAAGGATATGTTCTGCAAGTCTGGCTCCATTGTTACCCGCATGAAGAAGGGACAGCAGGTGATAGCCCGACTCAAGGGTAAGTACTGGATGTTCTGGGGCGAGCGTTTCGTCAATGTGGCAACATCCGAAGACCTCATCCATTGGACTCCCATCGAGAATGCCCAAGGGGAACTTCTCCACGTGATGGACACCAGAGACGGCTTTTTCGACAGCGATCTGACAGAATGTGGTCCGCCTGCCATCCTCACCAGCCGCGGCATCCTTCTCTTCTACAACGGGAAGAATCGGGGCGACAGCCGTCGCGACACCCGCTTTACAGCCAATTCCTATTGTGCAGGTCAAGCCCTTTTCTCGTCCAAGGATCCCACCCGTCTGATAGACCGTCTCGATACTCCCTTCTTCGTTCCTGAAGCTGACTTCGAGAAGAGTGGGCAATATCCTGCCGGAACCGTCTTTATCGAGGGACTCGTCCCCTTCCAGGGCAAGTGGTACCTGTATTACGGGTGTGCAGATTCCCGCGTCAGTGTTGCCGTCTATGAGCCGTAGAGGGGGAGGGAATGGAGATTGACGATGGTGATAAATGGGACTACAACTGCGCACCTACGGAATGCAAGGAAAGTCTAAGTGGCAGAAAACCTATCAGTGCGAGCCCCGGGATTTGTGATCACCGACCTTTCAGTCCGAAATGAAGGAACCCACCCATTCCTTTCTTCTGCAAGATGTCAATGCAATTGCATTCACATCACTTTTGCGGTACTTCCAGTCCAACAAACGCAAAATTGCTGAGGGAAATTCCCTCAGTACCTTCATCCAAACCACATCAGGGAAAAGACACCCCCAAGCGTTGCAGCGTTGCAGTGCTACAGTTCTAAAACAAGCAACGCAAAGTTGAAAAAGAAATTCATATTATATATATCTAAATATATATAATATGGCCTCCTTTTGGGAATGTGTGTAGTGTTCACGAGAACTGTAGCACTGTAGCGTTTGAATCGGTTAGGGGTTAAGGGTTAGCGGTTATGTGCTATGAAAAAATCTTTACATTAGGCAAAATGCGCAAAACCTCGATGAAATCAGTGTTTTTGGAAAAGTCGGCTCGATGAAATCGGCACTTTTTGACGTGTCGCAAGGGGCAAAAGAACGCGATGAGTCGGAAAAATTCACACGTCGAATCGGTGATGACGACAAGAAGTCGAGAGTCAAAGCGTCTAAAGACAGGGGTAAAAGTGTCAAAAAGGCAGGGGTAAAAGGGTCAAAAGTCAGGGGTAAGGATCAAAAGTCAAGGGGCAAAAAAAAGACAGGAGTAGGGGTGGAAAGGGTGCTGAGACACAAAAAAAGAGACCTTTTGGGTCTCTTTCTTCGTGTGGTGTCACCAGGAATCGAACCGGGGACACAAGGATTTTCAGTCCTTTGCTCTACCAACTGAGCTATGACACCATCGCATTTGCGGCTGCAAAGGTAAGGGAAAGTTTTGAATCCTGCAAGTCTTTCTGAAGAAATTTTTGATAAAGTGGGTAAAAAAAGGTCAGATTCTATCCTTTCAGGGGGTTCCAGCCTTGAGATTTGAGCTCAAATTCCTTGCCGTCGCGCGTAATCAGGGCACAACCGTGTTCCGCCTGGGTGATGTATCCGATCACTTTCACGTCGTCGATCTGGCTGATGCGGTCATTGTCGGAAAGGGGAACGGTGAAGAGCAGCTCGTAGTCCTCGCCTCCGTTGAGGGCACAGGTGGTGACGTTCATGTTGAACTCCTCTGCCATAACGGCTGTCTGGTAGTCGAGCGGGATGCGTTCCTCGTAGACGCGGCAGCCTGTGTGGCTCTGGCTGCAGATGTGCATCAGTTCGCTGCTTAGTCCGTCGCTGATGTCCATCATCGAGGTGGGGTGGATGCCTGCCTTGCTGAGTGCCTCGATGATGTCCCGTCGGGCTTCCGGCTTGAGTTGGCGCTCGAGCAGATATTCTTTGCCGGTGAAGTCAGGCTGCACGTCGCGCAGGCCTTCCAGTGCCTTCCGGTTGCCCGTCTGCTGGGCTTCTGCCACCTGCTGGTTGTAGACGGTTTTCTCGCGTTCGAGCAGTTGCAGACCCATGTAGGCGGCTCCCAGGTTGCCAGAGACGCAGATGAGGTCGTTCTCCTTGGCTCCATTGCGATAGACGATGTCCTCTGGGCGAGCCTGGCCGATGGCTGTGATGCTGATGCCTAGTCCTGTCAGGCTGCTGGTCGTGTCGCCGCCCACGATGTCGACGTGGTATTTCTCGCACGCGAGTCTCATGCCTGCATAGAGTTCCTGGATGTCCTCTACGGTGAACCGTTTGCTGATGGCCAGCGAGACGGTGATCTGCTGGGGTGTGGCGTTCATTGCATAGATGTCGCTCAGGTTCACGATGACGGCCTTGTATCCCAGGTGCTTGAGAGGTACGTAGGTAAGGTCGAAATGTACGCCTTCCATCAGCAGGTCTGTGGTGACGAGCGTGTGCATGCCTTCCTGTGGGGCAATGACGGCGCAATCGTCGCCAACTCCCTTTGCAGTAGTGGGGTTGAGGGGTTTGATGTCGCTGGTCAGCTCCTTGATGAGGCCGAACTCTCCTAACTGGGAAATCTCCATGTTGTGTTGCGGTTTATGGAAGAGTGGTGGGGAAGAGTCTGGCGGATCAGGAGCGGCTGATCATCTCTCTCATGATGGCAGCCATGCGGGGCTGGGCCTCGTTGGCAGCCTTTTGGACATTCTCGTGGGTGACCTTGACAATCTTTCCGTTCACGCCCAGATCGGTGATGATGCTGATGCCGAAACAACGTATTCCGCAGTGGCGTGCCACGATGACCTCAGGGACTGTGCTCATGCCGACTGCATCGGCTCCGAAGCGGGCGAACATGCGGTATTCGCTGGGGGTCTCGTAGGTGGGACCTTGCGTGGCCAGATAGACTCCGTGCTTGACCTTGATGCATTGCTCTGCGGCTATGCGGTCGGCCAGTTCGATGAGCTCTGTGTCGTAGGCTTCGCTCATGTCGGGGAAGCGTGGCCCTGGAGGGATGTTGGGGCCGTGGAGCGGATTCTCAGGCATGAAGTTGATGTGGTCTGTGATGATCATGAGGTCTCCGATGCGGAAGCTGGGATTGGTGCCTCCTGCTGCATTGCTGACAAAGAGTGTCTTGACGCCCAGCTCTCTCATGATGCGGATGGGGAAGGTAACCTCCTTCATGGAGTAGCCTTCGTAGTAATGGAACCGACCTTCCATCGCCATGATGTCCTTGCCGCCCAACTTTCCGAATATCAGTTTCCCTTCGTGCCCCTCAACGGTGGAGACGGGGAAATTGGGGATATCCTTGTAGGGTATGGTCACTTCCTTTTCTATTTCCTCTGACAAGCGTCCCAGGCCGGTCCCCAGGACGATGGCTGTCTCAGGATGTGCTGGCATTCTTTCTTTTAGCCAGGATGCTGTTTCTTGAATTTTTGAGTACATAACCGGTTATTTTTTCGTTAAATATTGTGTTTTCTTTTCTCATGATTTCTATCTTGATGGGCAGAACGTAGGCTTGCTGGCGCACTTCCTCGCTGAGCCCCTCGAGGGAAATCAGTCGGGTGACGTCTTTCTCCGTGGTGATGATCATGCGGGGAGAGGGAATCTGCTGGAATACTTCGTTGATGTGGCGGATGTCCTTCGCTGTGAAGTAGTGGTGGTCAGGGAAGCTGAGATGCGTGACATTGTCGGCATAGCGGCGCAGGTCCTGTTCCATCTGTTCCGGATTCCCGATTCCTGTAAGCAGCAGCACATGCTGGCCTTCGCTGCGGAGATTCTCGATCAGTTTCTCCTTCTCGGAAAAGACTCCGCAGAGGGGAGCATAGTGAAGCGTGCTGAAGAAGAGCCGCTGGTGGGGCTTGAGCTCCAAGGCTCGCTGGATCACCCTGAATCCCATCGGCCGGATGTCGGGAGGGCATTTCGTCACGATGACCATATCGGCACGTTTCTTGCTGGAGACTGGTTCGCGCAGACGGCCTGCAGGAAGCAGCCAGTCGTCGGTAATCATCCGATGGTAGTCCACCAGCAGCATGTTGATGCCTGGCCTGACATAGCGGTGCTGGTAGGCATCGTCGAGCAGGATGACCTCCACGTCTTTCGTCTCAGCATCGTTGCAGAGGCGGTTGATGCCCCTTCGCCGGTTTCCGTCCACAGCCACATAGACATCAGGGAATTTCTGCTTGATGAGCCAAGGCTCATCGCCTATCTGGTCGGTAGTCGAGTCGGTGCTGGCTAGGATGTAGCCCTTCGTGCGACGCTTGTAGCCGCGACTGAGTACAGCCGTGCGATACTGCTTGCTGAGGATGCGGATAAGATACTCGACATGAGGCGTCTTGCCTGTCCCGCCTACCGTGATGTTACCCACATTGATAATGGGGATGTCGTAACTCTGGGACGAGAGGATACCTAGATCAAAAAGGGCATTTCTCACCCCAACTCCCAATCCGTAGAGCCAGCTCAGGGGTTTCAGCCAATCGTTTATTTTGATCAGGTCGCTCTCCATGTCTTTTAGTTAAGGGCAAGCTTTTTCAGCTTGTGTTGATCTCTCTTTTGCTCCGTTCCTGCTCTCCCGTCTACTTGATGTTGGGATCGTAGGGCATGCGAGCCTGGATGGGATTCCGCTGGGAGATGTTGCGGAGCAGGCTGAAGGCGGTGTAGTATTCGCCCAGCATCTGACGCATCTGTCCATCGAGATAGCCCGTCTTCGTCTTGTTGAGAACAGCGGAGAACCAAGGTTCAGGCTCAGGATAGCGTCCGATGCCGTATTTCTCTATCTTTGCTTCCTTCGCAGCCTCTTCGATAGCATCATCGAGGGTTCCCAACTGGTCAACAAGGCCCAGCTCTAAGCCCTGTTCTCCTGTCCATACGCGACCTTCCGCAATCTTCTTCACGTCGTCCTGCTTCATGCCTCGCCCTTGAGCCACACGGCCGGTGAAAAGCTCGTAACCCTTGTTTACATAAGCCTGCATCATCTTGGATTCCGTCTCATTGAAAGGACGGCCCATTGCGCCGAAGTCACTCAATGCGTTGGTTTTCACCACATCGAATTTCACGCCGATTTTCTTCGTTAGCAGTTCGCTGGCATCAGGAATCATGCCGAAGATGCCGATGCTGCCAGTCAAGGTGGTGGGTTCTGCAAAGATCTTGTTGGCACCGCAACTGATGTAGTAACCGCCGCTGGCTGCCAAACCACCCATACTGATGACGACGGGCTTCTCTGCCTTGAGCAATTCTATCTCGTGCCAAATCTGCTCGCTGGCATAAGCGGAACCACCAGGGCTGTTCACGCGGATGACTACAGCCTTGATGTCTTTGTCGTTGCGAAGTTTCTGGATGTCCTTCATCATCTCTTCGCCAATAATCATGTGCTCTTGGCTGAAGCCGTAGCTGGGAGCCTTATCCACAATCTCACCGTAAGCGTAGTAGACAGCAATCTCGTCCTTCACCTTGTCCTTCAGCGTTTCGGAGGATGCCACATCGCTCAAGCTCACAAAATTCAGGTCATCACCCTCGTCGAGTCCTGCCAGAGTGCGCAGCTCCTGCTTCACTTCGCTCAGATAGACCAGTTTGTCCACCAGACCACCCTTCACGCTCGTCTCTGGATCAGCCACGATAATCATGCTGTCAGCCAACGCGTTGAGAGCATCCACCGGTTTGTTTCTGCTTTGTGCGACATCCTTTTGCAGATGCTTCCAGATGTTGGTCAGGAAACTGGTCACCTGCTCGCGGTTGGCCTCGCTCATCTCTGTGTTGATGTAGGGTTCAACGGCACTCTTGTAGGTACCCACTTTGAAGACCTGCATCTTCACGCCTACCTTGTCCAAAAGGTCCTTGTAGAAGATAGGATTGCTGGCCATACCGCTCCAATCGAGCATGCCACCAGGGTTCATGTACACCTTGTCAGCCACAGAGCTCAGATAATATGCGGCCCGGCTGTAGCTGTCTCCGTAGGCGATGACGAACTTGCCGCTCTCCTTGAAGTCAACAAGCGCCTTGTGCAGCTCCGTCAGGGAACCGGGATCGGCGGAAAGTGATCCACCCTCGAGGTAGATGCCCTTCACCTTGTCGTTCTTGCTGGCTTTCTTCAGGGCAATCAGCGCATCTTCCAGTCCGATCTGCTGACTGTCGTCGCCCATGAACATCGCCATTGGGTTTTCCTCCGTGCGTTCGTTGATGACCCCTTCCAGCTTTATGCGCAGGACGGAATTCTTCTTGATGGGAGCCGTCATGCTTTCACTTGCAGTCATTCCAGCAATGGAAATGATGGCAATCACCGTCATGATGATACTGCATAAAATGATGCCCACAATAGTGGCTAATGTGTACTTGAGAAAATCTTTCATTTTTGCTTCTTTTTTTATTCAAATTACGTTTTTTCAGGAACAAATTTAATGCTTCTTTGTCGTATTACCAAATTTTTCCATCATTTTTGGTCACAAGCAACCCCTTTTGCCTTTTTTGACCATCAGGAAGCACTTTCTTAAGCAAGAAGCGAAGCATTGCGATAACTTCCAGTATCACAGGCCTTTCCGCTTTCTCCACATGAAGTCTGAAAACACAACACGTTGAAACCGCAAAGACAACACGTTGAAACCGCGAAGTCAACGCGTTGACTTTGCAAACTCAACACGTTGTCTTTTTAAGCAGGTAACATGAAGAATCTTGTTCCTTCCTATTTTATGACTACTTTCCTGTTGTTGACGATATAAATCCCCTTTGTCATATTCTTTCTGTTAACCCTTCTTCCATCAAGTGCATAGGTGTCATTTATAGGGCATCTTGAAGTCATATTGGTGATGCCATCTGTTCCAAACTGAGTGCATAAGTTCTCGTAATTCCTTGCATACCAGCCTTTCACGTATTCCAGCTCGTTTGCAATGTCCTCTTTCAAAGGAACAGGATTTTCGTTCCATTTTGCAAATTCTCTTTCCCAAGCGCCAGATAAGGAGAACAGACTTGCGTAATTGTCCAAACGCTGACCGATGCTTTCAATCGAAAAGAGCGTTTCTTTATACTCTGTCCACTTGTTCCTCAGCAGGTCTTTGAAATTGTCAATGTTCTGTATCATTAATCTGTTGAATGGAGCTATCTCGTTATATCGATTGATGCTTGCAAGTGTTTCATTATACCTCCCATTCCAATGACCGCCAAGCGACTGGTCCATATCCCAAGGGGAGAGCAGATAGCGATGCCCTTCGTTGATGTTGACAACAGAAAGAAATGTGTTTTTGTAAGCATTGTCTCCAACGTTCAGGACCATCGTGAAAACAGCATAGTTGACGAGGTTCTCCAGATAGAAGAAATCTTGATACTCTTGAACGAATGTATCGTCTGAGGTTGATTCTGAACAAAAATCAATCAAATCCATCAATGGCTGCCATGTGTTGATAGACGGGTAATCGTCAGGATACTGAAGTTCCCATCCGTTCCAAGTATCTTTATTGGTATCTGCCTCGCTGTATGAAAGCAACCAAATGTCAGTCTTATCATTCCATGTGAATCCTTTGTAGAGTAATCCACGAACCGTTATTTCATCCTCATCGTTAACCTCTACTTTCTTCAATCCCAAGAGTTTACGATCTATCTTGTCTGTCAAGCAATACAGACCGTTGTAGTTGCCGTTGATGAAAACTTCCACGAATACGCCCTTCGTTCCGTTCCTGCTATCATATTTTGTGTCATAAGGAGTGTGACTCATTTCGTTCCAGACATCAAAGCATACACGATTCCTCATTCTTATCCTATCAACAGCCATCGCGTCAAGAATCCAATAGTTTTCTTCTCTGATACCCAACACGTTGACATCCAAATCCTCGCCAGAATCATTGAGTAGTTTGACTGCAAATGATTTCTTGTCAAAAGTTGATGCTGTTCCTCCACGAATTCTGTATTTGCAATGATATTTTGTTGTTTCCACGGCTGAATCAGTTCGACGTTGATAATCTGAAATCTCTATCATACCAGGCACATAATTTGTCTTACCAACTGTCGTAATATCCACAATTAAGTTAACCAAAGGTAGCGAGTTCTCATCCAACGCTTTCTTCATTTGGTCGTATCGGATTTCTTCTGCTGAAGTTACTAAACAACTAAGGTTATAGAAGATAAACAATAATGTTAATGACTTTTGCATATCTTGCATTCATCGTGTCCGCAAGATACCCGTTGCATAAGACTGGTTAAAGGATAAGTTGTCGATTGACTACAAAAGAAAAGCGGGGTATCAGGCTTCTGCTCGTTTGCGATTCGAGGCCTACCACAGCCCAGCAAGTAAACGAGCAGAGTGATACCCACGCCGTTGGTATAAATTATACGCCCCTAAAGCGTGCGTGAGGGCATTTTGCCCTCTGCACGCCAACGGGACGGCATATACCTACCCGCAGCATCAACCTCTGCAATGTTTTTGACTTGCTTTTTCGAGTGTGGTAGTTTCGAATCGCCAAAAACAAAGCGTCAGCGACGCATTTCAAAAATGTAGTGCTCCCTCCTTATAGCCACTCCGACATCGAAAAGAAATCGGCTTGGCGTGAGTTTGCGGGTGTAAAGTTACATGTTTTTTCCCAATTGTTTGGCTTTATAAAGAA
This sequence comes from Bacteroidaceae bacterium, assembly GCA_017427185.1. Taxonomy (GTDB): domain Bacteria; phylum Bacteroidota; class Bacteroidia; order Bacteroidales; family Bacteroidaceae; genus Physcousia. Next base: position 58,749 of record JAFRTJ010000046.1, read on the forward strand.
ATATTTTTGTTTGGGAAGGCTTTTCAAAGTATACTTGTCTGGCATTTATATACAAGGAAAAGGTTATATCAACCAAGTTTAAACCTTCTTTGCGTAAGTTCCTATTCGTTGGCCACAAAGTAATGAAAATTGCAGCCTGAACGTTTAGAAACACTAACGGTCAGAAAGATAGCAGGATAAAGTCCTCTCTCGCACCAGTATCCAGAAAAAGACGCCGCTGGTTGCTGTTCTACAGCCATACTGAGGGCTGTCAAGATCAGACGGTCCTCAATGCTCAACTCTTCTGGTTGCAAGGCATAGAGATGAGCCTTGAGCGTTTCGTCCAGCCTAAGCATAACGGTAAACTTCTTGCTACGATAATCATCTGGGAGAAGAGAGAAATCGAAGTGTCGGCTTACTTCCTTACTGAACAGGAAAAGGGCTTTCTCACTCTTAAGTTGAGGGCTCATATCGCTGGGTGTTCGCCAACCGTTTTCCTGCATGCTTGCTAATTGATAGATGGTAAACTCCAGCTCGCCTCCAGTCTTCCACCAAGAAGAAAATGCAGGTGCCTCTTTTTCTTTTGGGCAAAATGCCCCGCTTGTCAAAGGAACTGTGCATAATCGTTTGGAAACGAATTGATTTCCATAAAGAAATGGTGATTCCAAGAATCTCAATTCTCCACTAAACCATTTTGCTGGTATAAGTGTAGTTGAGTCGCTCAGGGTGACATATCCATATCTCTTGCGCAGACTTTTCTTCAGTTGCTCGTTTTCCTTCGAATGGGGATGTTGCTTTGGCTCTATCCAATACAACACATGAATCTCGTTTCCTGTACTATCAATGTACTCGTCCAAATATGCAAATCTTGAGGCTGGTAATGTTATGTCATCTGCTTTATGCAGAGAAGGGATAGAGCATAAGTAATATTTTGGTTCCGTTTCATCCTTCTTAAACGATATTTTGGATGCCCAGTATAAAACATCCATGCTGTCTATAGTGGCGTTGGCGTCCTTGTTCACGTATTGCTTATAGAATCCCTCTTTCAATTCCTCATAAGAAAAATTGTTTTTCTGTCCCCATGGAAGGAACGTGTTAAGAAGAAATATGAATGCTGTTGCAATTCTCATGATTGTTTGGTTGTGTGGTTTTGTCATATGGGAGCAAATCGCTCAACGTTTACTTTTTTTCTTGTTATATACATTCCCTATGAATTTAGTTAATTCGTTGCAAAGTTACGTTGTTTTCTGTTATCTTGCAAGCGTGAGTGGATGAAAATGTTGCTTGTGCGGTTCGCGTGCGCATATATAATAAGGTATGCTGAATTTTTTTTGTTGTTTTTTGAAAAAAGTTGCTGTAAAGTTTTGTTGTTTTTCTGAAAGTGCGTACCTTTGTCCCCGCAAAAGAGAGGATGGCCCTTCGCTTTGTGCGGTCGGGCGCTTTTTTTTCTCGCTTTTCGCGGTGGTTCTTTGATAGGA
>JAFRTJ010000047.1 GCA_017427185.1 Bacteroidaceae bacterium
CGTCACCATCCCTGCGAGTGTGACGAGTATTGCTGGTGGAACCTTTGATGATGCGAATTTAGCTTCTATTGAGGTGGAAAGCGGTAACCAGGTTTATGACTCACGGAACGATTGCAATGCCATCATTGAGACTGCCACCAATACGCTTGTCATCGGTTGCCAGAATACCGCCATTCCAGATGACGTTGAAATAATAGGAACACATGCTTTCGTACATTGCTATGGCCTAGAGTCCCTCACGATTCCTTCAAGCGTGACGAGCATTGGAGGTAGGGCATTCTTTGGCTGTTCAAACTTGACCTCTGTCTCTCTCTCCGAAAACTTGAAGACAATTGAAGGCGATGCTTTCGGAGGCTGTGAAAGTCTAACCTCTATTGTTATACCGGCTAGCGTGACGAGCATTGGAGACTATATCTTTGCCGGTTGCATAGGCCTTACATCTATCGTTGTTGAGGACGGGAACACAGTCTATGATTGTCGAGATAATTGCAATGCCATCATTGAGACCTCAACAAATACACTGATTGCAGGTTGCAAGAACACCATTATTCCTAATACCGTAACTTGTATAGGTATTGGTGCATTTAATGACCTCACTAACTTAACCTCCATAGAGATCCCTTCCAGCGTGACGACTCTCAAATGGTGGGCCTTCCACGATTGTGGCTTAACTTCAATCAACATTCCAGCAGGTGTGACAACCATTGAAGCCGGTGCTTTTGAAGCTTGTCCCAACCTTACTTCGGTTACCGTAAATAATCCCAATCCTATTTCTTTGTCAGAAGATCCTGGCATTGACCGCGCCAATGCCACGTTGTATGTTCCAGCCGGCAGTCTCGATGCTTATGCCAATGCAGATTATTGGAGGGACTTCAAGAGGATTGCTGAAGAAGGTGATGATATACAGCTCATGGGCCAGCCCTGGGAGGCCCGTTACCAGTTCGTTGAGAACTGGGAGAATGCCACAGATCCTATGGATGGCGACACCCCGTGGTACTCCCCCGATTTCGACGACAGCGGATGGCCGACCTTGACGGGTCCTCTGGATACCAGCAATTGGGAGGCAGAGGGTAGTGCATATTATCTGAGAAGGACCTTTACCATGAGTGAGGTCAAGGCAGGCTGTTGTTCGTTCACAGTTAATCATGATGATGATGTTAAGGTATACTTGAACGGCACTCTTGTCGGTGAGGGGGGTGGCTGCGGCACCCACAAATTCTTCGCCTCCAGCAGCCTGCTTGCTGAAGGCGAGAACCTCCTTGCCATCTATATCGTTGACTGGGGCGGCGACCGTTACTTGGACTATGAGTTCCATATAGACCATCGTATCTTCACCGCCCAGACAGCCGAAGGGGTAGATATGACCTTCAAGGTTATCAGCGAAAGTGAAAAGACATGTATGGTGGGAGACGAAAGTGGTGAGTTTACGTCGCCTTTCCCCAGTGATTATAATGGAGGTATCAATATTCCATCCGAGGTTAATGGTTATACTGTGAAGAGAATCGGTAAATGGGCATTTTCTTGGCGTGGCGGCTTGACGTCAGTTTCTATTCCTGAAACAGTAGAAAGTATTGGTACTCAGGCATTCAATTTCACTGGTCTGACTGCCATAACCCTACCCAGCAATTTGAAGACTATCGAGGATGGCGTTTTCCAAGGTTGTACCGGCATTACTTCCGTCATCATCCCTGCGAGTGTGACGAGTATTGCTGGTGGAACCTTTGATGCTGGAAATATGAATTTGGCTTCTATTGAGGTGGAAAGCGGCAACCAGGTTTATGACTCACGGAACGGCTGCAATGCCATCATAGAAACCGCAACAAATTCATTGATTCAAGGCTGCAAGAATACAGTCATTCCCGATGACATTGAAATAATAGGAATACATGCTTTCATCGGTTGCACAGGCCTGACTTCTATTGATATTCCTTCAAGTGTGACGAGCATTGGCTGGAGGGCATTCTGCGGCCATAATCAGATGAACATTACTCTTCCTGAGAATGTTTCGAGCATTGGTGATGAGGCTTTCCTGGGATCCCACGACTTATCCTTTGTGATTGTAAAAAATCCTGCCCCCATAGCTCTTTCTGATGGTTGTAATATCTTCTCAAATCAAGAAAATGCCACACTCATCGTTCCTGCTGGCTGTAAAGCAGCATACGAGGCAGCTGACTACTGGAGGGAATTTAAGAGAATTATTGAAGATATCCATGGCGACGTGAATGGCGACGAAGATGTGGATGTGGTTGACGTGGTTGACATTGCCCGCTATGTGGTGGGCACACCGGCTGAGACATTCGTGCCCATACTGGCAGACATCGACAACAGTGGCGAGGTGAATATTGGCGATGCTGTGGCCCTGGTGAACGAGATTGCTGGCGAACAGAACTTCGTGAAGGCGATGCGTGCTCCACGCTGGGCAGAGACCACCGATGAGGCACTGAGTCTGATGGCAGCAGGCAACGGCCTGTCGCTGATTCTGGAGAACCAGCGCGACTACACGGCGTTCCAGTTCGACCTCTATGTGCCCGAGGGAACCGATGTGTCCCAGATGCTGCTCAACGCTCAGCGCAAGCAGAAGCACCAGTTATTATATAATAAGCTAGAGGAGGGTCACTACCGCGTGGCAGCCCTCTCGACCTCGAACCATACGTTCCAGGGCAACGACGGCGAGCTGCTCTCCTTCGTGGTCAGTGGCGGAGGTGACATCGCCATCCGCGACATCCATTTCTTCACGGCCGATGGTGGAGACTACACGTTCGAAGCACTCTACATGAACTATGGTGCAGAAACAGGTATTGGCTCTACTGAAAATGAAATCGTAAATGCTAAATCTATTTATGACCTGAACGGTCGTAAAATGAAAATGGTAAATGGTAAATTACCTCAGGGTATCTACATAATGAATGGAAAGAAAGTATTCATTAAATAATAAACAATAATAATCAAAAAAAAAGTTATGAAGAGACACATTCTGACATTTATTGCGCTTGCACTTGCCTTGATTCGAGTGCAGGCGGATGACATTAGCGTGCCTGATGTGACCATTGTGCCTGGAACGGCGGCTCAGGTGGGTATCAGTCTCGACAACACGGAGACTAACCTGGTGTCGTTCCAGATGGATTTGACGTTGCCCGAGGGCATCAGTATCAACAAGAACGATTGTTCGCTGAGCAACCGCTTTACTGATGAAGACCAAGAGCTGACCATCGGCAAACAGGGCGACAACGTGTATCGCCTGACTTCCACGTCGTTTGCCATGACTCCCCTCAGTGGAACGAGCGGCGAGATCATTACCCTCTCACTTTCCGCTTCTGAGTCGGCTACGGGTGGCACAGCCACACTGAGCAACATTCGTTTCGTGACCAGCAACTCTGAAAGGGTGACGTTGGACGATGTCACATTCAGCATAAGCGTAAGTTCAAGCGATGTGATACAGCTCATGGGTCAGCCTTGGGAGGCCCGTTACCAGTTCGTTGAGAACTGGGAGAATGCCACAGATCCTATGGATGGCGACACCCCGTGGTATTCTCCAGACTTTAATGATTCCGCATGGCTGACATTGACTGGTCCTTTGGACGGTAACAATTGGAATGCAGAGTATAGTGCATACTATCTGAGAAGAACCTTTACCCTGAATGAGGTCAAGGATGGCTATTATTTAATTCATGCCAACCATGACGATCACGTCAAGATATACCTGAATGGTTCGTTTGTTGGTGATAAACCGGAAGATGGCACACACGATATGTTCATCCCCAGCAGTCTGCTTCAAGAGGGAGAGAACATTCTCGCCATCTACATTGACGACAATCGTGGTGTTGACCGATGTCTGGACTACGATTTTCACTATTTAGGGGATGGCATGGGTCCTGACATCTATGTTGACGAACAGGGTATTGTCTATCAGCGTGAAGAAGGCTGCTATTCCGTTAGGGGGAGATTGTGTAATTTTGGAGCTTCTTCTATTGTCATTCCAGGAGAATTGTTTGATTTACCTGTGACGAGTATCGGAACTAATTCGTTCTATTGTTGTCCATCTCTGACTTCCGTTACGCTTCCTGAGAGTGTAACCAGCATTGGTCACATTGCATTTGGTGGTTGTGGCTCTCTTTCTTCTGTCAACATTCCTGAGGGGGTTACCTTTATCGATGGTTGGGCTTTTTCAACTTGTGTCCTAACCTCCATCACCATCCCTGCGAGTGTGACTGGTATCGGAGTAGGTGCGTTCAATCAATGTCCCTTGACGGTTGTCACCACCAATATGGCAGTACCTTGCGAAATCGCAGCTGAAACCTTCACCAACCGCGCCAATGCCGTACTTTTTGTTCCTGCAGGCTGCAAGGAAGTCTACGAGGAAGCCGATTACTGGAAGGAGTTCAAGTTGATTGCGGACGTAAGCGAAGATATCCTTCTCAGTGGTGAGATCCTGCCTTGGGAGATGAAATATGTCTTCCGAGAGAGTTGTGAGGACCTCCAGGAACCTGAGGCCGACTCTAACGAGAATCCTTGGTATGCTGCTGAATATGATGACTCAGCCTGGGAGACCCTCACTGGTCCCATGGCCAGAGACGCAGAGCGTTTCTCTCAGGTCAATTATCCGTGGGAGACACCAGGCAGCTGCTATTTCCTGCGCAGAAAGTTCCAGATGGATGCAGTCAGAGAGGGCTTCTATGAGATTCATGGAATTTGTGATGACAACATGGACGTCTATCTGAATGGTCATAAAATCTTTAAGACCGAATTTGAAGGCTTTAACTGGTCATTCCGAGTTCCCAGTCTGTTCCTCCATGAAGGCGAGAACACGCTGGCTATCTTTGCCGCTGATGATGGTGGTGGGGAAGCTTATTTAGACTACAGCATGCACTTCCTTCAGGAGGATGAGATTATTGAATTTGCGGATCCAGATGTAGAGGAAATCTGTTGTAATTCGTATTGGTTTGATTCAAATGGTGATGGTCATCTGAGTAAGGTAGAGGCAGCATCAGTGGAATCCTTAATGGATAGCTTTATGGCTCACGAGGAGAGCGTGCTCGAAACATTTGACTCATTCGATGAGTTGCAATACTTCACGGGATTGACTACGCTTAATGCATTGGTATTCCTTAACTGTAAGAACCTGTCATCAATAATCATCCCTGAGAGCGTGAAGTCTATCTTATCTGGGGCGTTCGGGAACTGTTCGAGCTTGACTTCAATAACAATCCCTGCGAGCGTGACGAGTATTGAAAGCGATGCTTTCTCTGGATGCTCGGGACTGACCTCAGTGACATTCCTCGGTAATGCTCTTGGCGATAGGCAACACTTCGTCAATATTTTCAGTGGATGTCCAGATGACATTCTATTCAACATCCCCGAGGGTACGGCAGGAAGCTATCTGCGCAGAGGTTTCAAGAATCTTTCCGACAAGAGCGGTCTGCCATTGGTGCGTGAGGTGTTTGAGGCAGAAGCAACGCGCATTTCAGCAATGGCCGAAGAAGTTTCTGATGGCGACAAGACAGCTCTGGCTTCAGCTATCGAGGAAGCACGCGTTGTTGTGGCCAATACGGATGACTATATGGCTGTCTATGCACAGATAGTTGCCGTGAAGTCTGCTGCCAAGACATTCCTCACAACGGCAACACTTCCCCAGGACTTCGACGTGACAGCTGCTACCATTACGAACCCTGATTTTGACCTTCTCGATATTGGATGGAAAGTTGATAACATAGCTGAAAACATTGGACGTCTGGATGAAGAGGGAATCAATCATTGGGAAAATGGTGATGTGGTGATGGATAATTTTATAGAGGCTTACCAAACAGGTCGTGCTTTGGGTGACGGCAATATCTCTCAGACAATTACCAATTTGCCTGCCGGCACCTATCGCTTTGAGGCTGACATCATCGCTTCGAACGAATATGATGCCAGTGCAGAAGTGACAGGAGTATGCCTATTCGCTGGGGAGAATATGTCATCCTCTGTTTCTACAGAGTTCAGGAAACCTCAGCATATAAGCTTTACGTTCGAGAATCCTACGACGTGTGATGTCACTGTGGGAATCAATATCACAGGCACCAATGCCAACTGGGTGGCTGCTGACAATTTCCGTCTTTACAACATGGTACAGGAAGAAGTGGAGGTTACCGACATTTCGCAGCTGGATAATGTGATCTATATTGAACCGTTCGTGGAGAATAAAGGCAATAGAGATGACATATCGATTAAAATGAAGAATTCTGCAGAAATTCGTGGTTTCCAGTTCGAATTAGTGTTGCCAGAGGGCATTACGCCAGTCGAGGAAGATGATGTGATTCTTTGTGGACTGAATCCAGATAGAAGTCCGAAGAATTCATTAGGTACATTATATCATACAATAGAGGCAAAAAGACAGGATGACGGATCCTATCGTATTCTGTGCGGATCTCAACAGGATAAGACGTTCCTTGGTAATGATGGCGAGATTGCTAAATTATATGTGAATGTTTCTCCCGATATGGCTACAGGCGATTATCCCATTATTTTGAGGAACATCAAGCTGTCAGAGACAGATATCAGTCATTTCTATCAGGTAGAAGAAGTGGTGACAAAGCTCACGATTGTTGATATAATAGGTGACATCAATGGAGACAAAACAGTTGATGTGAGTGACTATATAGGTGTAGCGAACCACATATTGGGTAACACTCCTTCTGGCTTCAACTACAATGCGGCAGATGTGAATCGTGATGGAGCTATAGATGTCAGTGACTATATAGGCATTGCTAATATCATCCTAACAGGTTCCATCTATGGTAATAGAAACGCTACAACACGTTCTTTAAACAATAATGAAGAAGTGCGAAATCCTCAGTAAAAAACAAGTTTAACTATTATAAAAAATGAAAAAGTTATTTTTATTTATTCTAACGTGCTGTCTTGGACAGACAGGTGTCATTAAGGCAACAAACACCGATGTAAGTGACATCTCTAATGTTGTCTACATTCAACCCTTCGAGGTAGAGCAAGGTGTTACAAACTATGCGATGTCAATTAACATGAAGAATTCTGCAGACATTCGTGGTTTCCAGTTTAATTTGGAGTTGCCAGAGGGCATTACGCCAGTCGAGGAAGGTGATGTGATTCTTTGTGGACTGAATCCAGATAGAAGTCCGAAGAATTCATTAGGTACATTATATCATACAATAGAGGCAAAAAGACAGGAAGACGGCTCTTATGTTGTTCTCTGTGGTTCGCAACAGGATAAGACGTTCCTTGGTAATGATGGCGAGATTGCTGTGTTATATGTTAATGTTGCTCAGGAGGTGCCAACAGGCGATTATCCTATTATTCTGAGAAACATTAAACTGACAGAAACAGATATTAACCACTATTACACAACAGAACTTGTAGAATCTACGGTTACCGTCACTGAACCTGGTGGTTTTATCAAGTTTGATGAAAACTCAAATAGACTGCCCACTTATACTCCTGGTGATAATGGAAATGTAAAAATGACACGTACCATCACGGCAGGGATGTGGAGCACACTTGTGCTGCCATTCAATCTGACGAGAGCAAATGCTAATGCAGTTTTCGGTGAAGGAAAATATGAAATGGCAAAATTCGCAGGTTTTAAAGTGGATTATGGCGACGATGAAGAGAATTTAATTCCACTTGGCATAGAAATCCTTTTTGAACAATATACCATTCCTCCCCGTGGCGGCAAATTGGATGGTGGTACTCCCATTCTCATTAAAACAGAAAACGATATAGATAAGATTGAACTGGAAAAAGTTACTCTTACAAATGTTGTAAATCCTGTATCGCAAGAAGATAGCGGATCAGAAGAACCAACATATACTACTGGTAAGTTCACAGGCTCACTTGTAAAGACCAAAGTTCCTGCCGATGGACTATTTATCAGCGACAATCAGTTCTGGTATTCCACAGGTGATACCAACATAAAGGCATTCCGCGGATGGTTTGAGCTTGGGGCTGTACTTGACAAGGAAACCAACTTCAGCGTGAAGATGAACATTCTTGTGGATGGCGAGTCAACCCAGGTAGACGGTTTGCTGCCAGAAACATCCAACGATGCCATCTACGACCTGACTGGACGCAAGGTGGAGAAAGCAGAGAAGGGAATTTATATTGTTAACGGCAAAAAAGTATTGAAGTAATATGAAAAAGATATATACAGAGCCTCAGATGATAAAGGCAGACCTCATGGAGGTATCGATGTTGGCACAAAGCCGAGGGGTGACAAGCAACAACGGCATAAAATATGGTGGCGTAGATACCAACGGATCTAAGGATCCTGAGGTAAAGGGTGAAGCTGGCTGGTTTGACTATGAATGATGAATCGTTCTGAAAACGAGGAATACCGAAGAGTAAGGGAAGCAGTCATACTGCTTCCCTTACTTGTCTGACGCAACGTTGAGATTCAAAGACCTCGAATGGTTGCGAATAAAAGGTTACGATCAATCTTGTATAAAATCATCCATGAAGGCTTGAAGGTGTAACCTGCATGAGATTGTGACAATCAGACGAAACTTACAGCATTCAGATCCTTCGCAAACTCGTGAATGGATTCTTGTATTTTTTGCTTGGTGCGCAACGAAGGAATACGGCGACCTGTGACATAGTGAGAAAGCTGACCTTGATTGATGCCTGTAATGCGCGACAAGCCTGCAAGCGTAAATGCTTTAGTAAAGTATTCAAGAAAAGATGCCATGTCATACTGATACACAAAGTCAACTTCTGTAAGTGACTTGCCCTCTTCTGCATAAACTCTCTTTATGTCGCTGTAACCGCCTTCAAAACATTTTTTTGCCTCTTCCACAGTTTTACCCGTGCCTGTTACCAGATAATCCAAATCGTCGGCATCGCTGTAGATACTGAAAGTACCGTCGTTTGCTCTTTCGATGATTGCATTAACTTTTCTCATTGCCGTAATCTTTTAATGTTTCTAAAAACTTGCTGTAACTTTATAACTGGTGAGGCTTATTTCAAGCCTGCTGCCTTTAAAATTTTATTTAACGTTCCTGTTGCCACCTCTTCACTGCCGTGGTTGCTCATTTGAAAATATCGGCCTGTAACAGGGCTATACCATAGTGGGTGGCCTGCAATTTGGCGCCCTATATCGTAACATCCATTTTTCTTCACTATCTTTTCAAGTTCGTTGTACTTCACCTTACCACCTTATTGTATTATCACAGCACAAAGATACGGAAAATAATATCAATCACCAAACGTTTATTCGAAAAACGTTAATAGTTTTAATATCATTTAATGGTATTCACAGCTCAAATGATTATCGTCCTTCTAATATCATAAGTGCGATAATCGTATTACCTCTCTCCCTATATTGCTAAAGGGTGAAGCCGGCTGTTTTGTCTATGAATGATGAATCGTTCTGAAAACGAGGAATACCGAAGAGTAAGGGAAGCAGTCACACTGCTTCCCTTACTTGTCTCTCATGAGAGAGTCGTCTCTCGCAGAGGCACGTTTAGTCGGAGGAACATCGTTGGCCTTGCAATATGGACATCGGTCATCGGTTCACCTTGATTTGTTTGGAAAGATACAATGTTCCGTTGGCTTGCAGCATCCGCATACATGTTTTTGAGGCAATTATAATGCTTCGAAACATTTTCAGTATCTAGCTGTTTATCCCAGATCAATATCAGGGATATAGAGAAGCTGGAACAAAAGAATTTGACTGAATCGGGTGGGGGCAGAAGAAAAGTAGTGGATTATGTTTGGCGGTTTCGTGTTAAACGCGTAACTTTACGCCTGCTAATACAAAACCAACAAAATCAAGAAATGCGACAACTGCTCACCATCCTATTCTTTCTGCTGGCGCTCGTCGGACGGGCACAGCAGCAGATTTCGTATATCGAGGAAACGAAGAACTGGTACTACGTCTATGACGAGAAGGGAAAGATGATTGGTGGCCTCTCGCGCAGCAGCGTGGGAGAGATCAAAGGGTGGGGGAGCGATTTCTTCGTGGCAAAACGCTATTCCTTCTATTATATCTGCGACGCCAAAGGCCGCACGTTGAAAACGATGAATGTCTCTGACGTGGGCGAAATCGTTGCTGTCACCAGCAGCACCATTACCAGCCGACGTGGGGACTGGATTCTCACGTGGAGCAAGGAAGGAAAGAAAATCAGCGCGAGGACAGCGAAATCGTCATAGGTATCAGGGGAGGTTTTCATGCCTTGCTGAGCAAAAACTCATGAAAGAGTGATGTTTTTTCTCGTTTTTTCTTCCGTTTGACGAATAATTACTACCTTTGCAACTCAAACAAAGCATATATGGGAAATTTAGTTGCCATCGTAGGGCGCCCGAACGTGGGCAAGTCAACCTTGTTTAACCGTTTGACTCAGACGCGTCATGCCATCGTGAGCGATGAGGCTGGCACAACGCGTGATCGCCAGTATGGGAAGTGTGATTGGAACGGACGCGAGTTCTCTGTCGTAGACACAGGAGGATGGGTAGTGAACTCTGACGACATCTTCGAGGAGGAGATTCGTAAGCAGGTTGCTATTGCCACTGAGGAGGCTGACCTGATTATCTTCATGGTGGATATCATGAATGGCGTGACAGACTTGGATGAGGCTGTAGCCAACATTCTGCGTCGCAGCACCAAACCTATCCTTCTGGTTTGCAACAAGATGGATAATAACGAGACGTATCTCGCTGCTGAGTTCTATTCTCTGGGCTTGGGAGATCCTCAATGCATCTCTGCCGCAACGGGTAGCGGTACGGGTGACCTGTTGGACATGATCATCGCTCATCTTCCCAAGGAGAGCAGCGAGATTCCAGAGGAGAACATCCCTCGTTTTGCGGTAGTCGGACGGCCCAATGTGGGCAAAAGTTCTCTGGTCAATTCCTTCATCGGAGAGGATCGCCACATCGTAACGGATATCGCTGGTACGACGCGCGACAGCATCTATACCCGCTACGATAAGTTCGGATTTGATTTCTATCTGGTGGATACGGCAGGTATCCGCAAGAAGAACAAGGTAACTGAGGATCTGGAGTTCTACAGCGTGATGCGTTCCATCCGTGCGATTGAGAACAGCGATGTCTGCATCCTGATGCTCGATGCTACCCGTGGTATTGAGGGGCAGGATTTGAATATCTTCCAGGTTATCCAGAAGAATCAGAAGAGTCTGGTGGTGGTGGTCAACAAGTGGGATTTGGTTCCCGACAAGACCCAGAAGGTGATGGATGAGTTCAAGTATGCTATCTATAACCGTATGGCTCCGTTCGATGATTTCCCCATCATCTTTGGCAGCGCCCTGACCAAGCAGCGCATCTTCCGTGTCTTGGAGACGGCCAAGGATGTCTATGGAAACCGTTGCCGTCGCGTCTCTACTGCGAAGCTTAATGAAGAGATGCTTCCACTCATCGAGGCTTATCCACCTCCATCCATGAAGGGTAAGTACATCAAGATCAAGTATTGCATGCAGATTCCTGACACACGGGTGCCTTCCTTCGTGTTCTATGCCAACCTGCCCCAATACGTGAAGGAACCCTATCGGCGTTTCCTGGAGAACAAGATTCGTGAGCGTTGGAATTTCCAAGGGACCCCCATCAACATATTCATCCGTCAGAAGTGAAAAAGATTGCTTTTCTGTTTCTTCTGCTGACTGTCTTCACGGGTGCATGCCACAGAGATAAGGATGCCATTACCCACGAGCGTGTCCGTCAGGTGGCTGAACAGTATTTTGCCTATCTCGTGGATGGGAAATACGAGGAGTATGTAGCGGGGATGGTTGATGTGGACAGTATGCCGGTTCAATATCGTAGCCAGTTGGTAGATATGGTGGCTCAGTTTGCTGTGATGCAGAAGAGTAATCATGGAGGTTTTGCCTTTGCGAAGGCAATGGCAGACAGTTTGCCTGACAGTATTCATGCCCATGTCTTCCTCGACATTCATTTTGCCGACAGTACGGTGGAGCGCATTGGAATGCCGCTGCGATACCAGCATGGGCGGTGGAAGATGGAATAAAATTGATATCGACAACATAGAAAGATTTAATTGCAAGTAAAAAAAGAAGATGAAAAAGATTGTTTTGATTGTATTCTCTCTGGTCATGCTCCTCGCACCAGGTCGTGCCCAGCAGCAAATGCCAACGATTCCCCTTGACCCAGCTGTCAAGACAGGAGTGTTGTCCAACGGACTTACTTATTTTATTCGTCACAACGAGTGGCCTGAGAAGCGTGTGGATTTCTACATTGCCCAGAAAGTGGGTTCCATGCAGGAGGAAGAGAACCAGCGTGGTTTGGCTCATTTCCTCGAGCACATGTGTTTCAATGGTACGACCCATTTCCCTGGTGATGCCCTGAAGCAGTACCTCGAGCGTATAGGAGTGAAGTTTGGCGAGAACCTCAATGCCTACACTTCTTTCGATGAGACGGTCTATAATATCAATAATGTGAATGTCGAGACTCCTGGAGCCGTCGATTCCTGTCTGCTTATCCTTCACGACTGGAGCCATGACTTGCTTCTCGAGGACAAGGAGATTGACAAGGAGCGTGGCGTCATCAACGAGGAGTGGCGTATGCGTCGAAGTGCTATGCTGCGTATGCAGGAGGAGGCTTTCAAGACGCTTTTCAAGGACAGCAAGTATGCCAATCGGATGCCTATCGGAACGATGGAGATTGTGATGAATTTCCCTTACGATGATTTGCGTTCCTACTATCGCCGCTGGTATCGTCCTGACCTTCAGGCTCTTGTCGTTGTGGGTGATGTGGATGTCGACGAGGTAGAGAAGAAGATACAGACGATATTCTCCGACATTGCTCCTGCTCCTGCTGATGCAGCTGTCCGCGAGTACTATCCTGTGCCAGACAATGACACTCCTCTCGTCACCATTCAGAAGGATAAGGAGCAGCCGGCTTCCTATGCCCTGCTGTTGTTCAAGACAGATCCCGCTCCACGTGAGATGAAGAACACGATGGCCTACTTGATGGCAAAATATGTCGAGGGAGCCATCTCTGGTATGTTCTCTGAGCGTATTGACGACCTCACTCGCAAGGCTGATTGTCCTTTCATCGGTGGTCAGATCAGTTTTGATGAGTACATGGTTGCCAAGACTAAGGATGCCATTGATGTTACAGTCATCATGAAGGATGGGCAGTATCTGCCAGGTATCGCCACTATGTATCGCGAGTTGCTTCGTGCTCAGCGTGGAGGCTTTACTCAGGGCGAGTACGACCGCTACCAGCAGGAGTTCCTTTCCCGCATTGATGCCATGTATGAGGCACGAGACAAAGTGGAGAACACCAATTATGTCAACGAATACGTGCGTTACTTCCTTGACAATGAGCCTTCGCCTGGTATCGAGTGGGAGCACAAGACTTACAAGCAGCTCGTTCCCATGATTCCTCTCGAGGTTATCAATCAGAGCATTGCCCAGATACCTGAGAACAATCGTGCCATCGCTCTCTTCCTTCCTGACAAGGAGGGAGTGGAGTATCCCACTGAGGAACAAATCCTCAATACATTGAAAGCCGTTGATGCTGAGGAGATTGAGGTCTTCGCAGAAGAGGTGAATACCGATCCTCTGGTACCTGAGCTGACGAGTGGCGTTACAGTCAAGAAGATCAAGGACGACGTGTATGGTGCCAAGTTGCTCACCTTGAGCAATGGTATCAAGGTTCATGTCCTGCAGACCGACTATTCTCCCAACCAGATTTCCATGCAGGCTACCAGCTGGGGAGGCACCAGTCTTTATCCCAACAGCGAGTACCTCATTACCAGCAATGCCGATATGGTAGGACTTGGTGGATGGGGTGAGTTCACAGCCATCCAGTTGCAGAAGAAGTTGGCTGGTATTCAGGCAAACTGTTCTCCCAGCATTGGCAACCGCACAGAGAACCTCGAGGGTAGCTGCGTCAAGAAGGATTTCGAGACCATGCTCCAGTTGCTCTATCTTTGCTTTACCGCTCCTCATCGCGACGATGAAACTTTCCAGAGCACACTCGACCGTTATCGCAATGCGCTCAAGAATCAGGACCTGAATCCCCAGGTTGCCCTCCAGGACAGCATCGCCAGTATTCTCTACAACAACAATGTACGTGCCTTACGCTTCCGTTCAGCCGATGTGGACAAGATCAATGACTATGACCGTCTGCTCGAGGTTTACAAGGAGCGTTATGCCAATGCCGGTGACTTCGAGTTCTATTTCGTAGGTGATCTCAACGTGGATTCCGTTGCTCCCCTTATTACCAAGTATCTGGGTGCTCTGCCCGTAGCGAAAGGTCACGAGAAGTACAAGAAGATCGACAATGTGCTGCAGGATGGCGAGAAGACCTGCATCTTCGACAAGGAGCAGGATACGCCAAACTCCATCACCGTCTTTACCTATCATTGCCCCATGAAGTACAACCTCCGCAACTCCATCATGGTCAGCATGCTCCAGCAGGCTATGTCCATGCTTTATACGGAGACGGTTCGCGAGGATGAGGGTGGCGCGTACGGCGTGCCCACTCGTGGCAGTCTGACGGATTATCCCCAGTCTATTGCCGTCATGACCATCCAGTTGCCCACAGCTCCTGAAAAGCTGGACCGCATGATGCAGGTGGTATATGACGGAGTGGATAAGGTTTGTGCGGAAGGCCCCTCTGCTGATTATCTGCAGAAAATCAAGGAATACATGATTCGCAGTCATGCCGAGGACCTGAAGTCCAACGGCTATTGGATGAACCAGCTCTACAACAAGACACGTTCTGGCTACGAGATGGTGAAGGATTACGATAAGATTGTAGAGTCCATCACGACCGAGGATCTCCGCAAGCTTGCCCAGAAGATTTTCCGTAGCGGCAACCGCTTGGTGGTGGGAATGAAGAGTCCTACTGAGTAAGCCTGAGAAAGATATCGTTTCAAAAGAAGCTATCCGCAATGCCCCTACGCAGGTGTTGCGGATAACTTTTTCTGTTCCATCGTTAAATAGTGCAAAAAAAGTAGATTAGGATTATACATTTTCGTTGGATGCGGTAATATATAGATAGAGTGCGACATAAGAATGGAAGCAAAGAAAAGCAGTATGACACCAATTTCACAGGATGAGGCACAGCTTATAAAATGCATCCTTGATGGGCGCAAAGAGTTGTTTCGCCAACTGGTTGTTCGCTATGCCGACCGTGTGTTTCGAATGGTGGTGCGTCTGATTCCTTCACACGAAGATGCGGAAGAGATTGTTCAAGACATTCTGTTGGCAGCTTTCCAGAATCTTAGTCGATATGATGCGCAACAAGCCAGTTTCAACACATGGCTATCCGCGATAACCTATCGTACAACGATGAAACACATCCGGAGGCAGCAGACGGTATGTTTCGTGGAAACGGATCGGGCGTGGCTCGAATCCATTCCTGATAACGAGACAGATTTGTTGCTGAATGACACCTCTCACGAGCGGCTTCTGCAGCTTGACCATGCAGTGGAACAACTGAAGACCGATGATCAGATGCTGCTCAGCCTCTATTATTACGATGATTATTCCATCAGGGACATCTCCTATATTACAGGTCGTGACGAGGGATATCTTCGTTCGCGATTGCAATGGATACGTAAACGAATGGCACTTACCATTAAAACATTTGAGAAACAATGAAAAAGGATGAAAGATACCACGACTCAGCTCTGCGCTATGTGATGCGGCACAGGGCAGAAACCTCTGAAGAAAAGAAACTTCCTGAAGGCTTCGCTGATCGCCTTATGCAACAAATACAAGAATCAGGAACGACATCACACTCTCCAAGTCGAAGAGCATGGCTTTATGTGATTCCTGCTGTCGCAGCTGTTCTCTTTCTCTTTTTTTTGCTGTGGCCTAATCCTGTCGATGAGACACCTCCATTGCCTCCCAAGGATGTGGCTGTGGAAGAGAAGAACGAAATGCCAGCTCAGTCTTTTCGCAAGGAACGGAAGCCATTGGTGGCTGTAGCGAAAGTGGAAAGGAAGGGACAGCCAACCAGCAAGGGGAATCATCTAAAATTCATCTCATCTGTGGATAAGGAAAACGCTTCCAGACTTGATTGTGTTGCAGAAGCAGCTTCATCCAAGAAGAAAGATGACGAAAAGTCAGGTGTCATTACACCAATAGAACACAAAGAGCAAGAGCAAACGCTGGAAGCTGCTCGCCCCATACCTGACGAGGAAGAAAACGTCATACCACCTGATAAGCAAGCCCTCGCGGATATCTTCCTTGCAGAAGAGGTATTGCAAGTGGCCTATGAACTGCAGGAACAGACGGAGGCTTTGCGTGCATATACTACCCGTTTAAAAGGAGAAGAAACATCCAAACCCATCATTGCATTCTAACCATTAAAAACTTTATACGATTATGAAAATGATACAGAAAAGTTTGATTACGTTGAGCTTGTTGCTCGTCACCCTGACCACCTCAGCACAAAAAGTCATTGTTCAGGATTTGGAGTCCTGGATGAACAGTCTCATCTCTAAAGCCATCGATAATAAAGTGGAGGTCAGCAAAAGTTTCGGTCAGGAGCGTGATATTCAGAAAGAAGGCACTCCCTTAAAATGGCGCTGCGACATCATGATTTTCATGCTTCCTAAAAAGCAACGTTCTTTGCTGGACGAGATGATTAAGGCTTTCGAGGAGAACGGTCACGCCAATCCTAACTGCTATGGCATCAACACTCTGACAACGGGCAGTGTGCAGAACGAAGGGAAACGCAACCTGATAATTGGTGACGACGTGAACCGCTATGTCACAATTGGTGAGAAATACGGAAACTATGTGAACGTGAACATTCTCGATGTTGCTGACAGCACCAAGACACATCGCTATGCCTACGCTCTCGAGTGGAAAGAGGACCACAAGGGTAATGTCTTTGCCCGCTATATCGTCACCTATGCCAAGATACCGCAAACTTACACAGCCACCATGCAGCCACGGTCAAACATGCCTAAAATCAATCCTTGGATTATAGATAGCATTAAAGAACGTCTTGACTCCATTCATATCTCATATCCAGATTTGAAATCATTCAATATCTATGACATGTTGTTGCCGCGCGACTCAGTTTCGCTCATCAACGAGACAATGAATGATGCCAGTTTCCTTCTCAATTTCTACAACCTCAGCCGTCATTATTGGAACAAAAAGACCTCAGTCCTTACTGCTATCTCTATCTATCAGCTTTGCAAACTGGGTCGCGAGAATGGAGTCTTCAAAAATCCAGACTCTACCGAGGAATGGGAACGGGTAATGGAAGAAATCGACAAATTGATTGAGGAGGCAAAAAACGAAACAGATCGTAAATATTTCCAGATGGCACGAGAGCAACTCGAAAAGGCTCGCGTAAAGTAGGTCTATAATTAAAGGAAAACTTTTTTTTGACACTATCATTGTAATAAGAAGTAATTTTTCTCAATCAGCCTCGCTGCGTCGTGAGATGAAGCGAGGTATTTCTTTTATTGCCTGTCTAAATTATGTTGGCCCTGCGAGAGCACTCTTCTGCATGATAGGGGAATTCCTATGAAAGAAATAGGGAATCCCCTTTTGCGGGTTTTGAAAAAAGCCTACCTTTGCAGTCAAATAATGGTTCTTAAAACAACGACTATGAAACAGATGCTTTTCTTACGCAAGGTTTCCTTGCTGGCAGTAATGATTGCTTGGGGCATGATGGGTTATGCTCAGCGCTATGAGAAGGATCGTGGCAAGGTTTATTTCGGTAATGAACTTGTGATGTATGCTGATGCACGTAGTTTTGTGGATCTGGGATGCGGCTATGCGAAAGACCGCAATAATGTATACATGAATGGGCGTGTGCTTGAGAATGTGGACCCTTCGACGTTTCGTCTTAAGGAGCGCGGCGCATGGCGTCATCATGGGAAGAATGAAATGGATCCTCCCACGCACAGAGGCTATTTCAAGACAAACATGAACGTGTACTACGGTGACCGTAAATTGGATGCTATGGCCAGCTCGTTCGAGGAACTGGGCGGTGGCTATGCCAAGGATGCCTTCAATGTGTACTATTGTGGCGAAAAGATGAAGGGTGTGATGGCTTCATCCTTCAAATATATGGGCAACGGTTATGGACAAGACACTTTTGACGCTTATTACAGAGGCAAGAAGATAGAATAGAGTTTCTTACATACGCCTCACAGGAGAGTGGATAACTTCCTGTGAGGTTTTCAAGTTTTCTTTCTATTCTGTGGTCTTCGGGTGTTTGGCCAGGAACTGTGGACTCTTGACATAATGGTTGTTGGCAGCATCGTAGCTGCAGTAGCCGCGTTGTACCCACTTGCGCAGAAGGCCTGTTGCGTCGCCTTTCATCCCTTGTGCACGACGTACCGTGTTGAGGTCATCGAGGGTGAAGGTGTCTTGCAGGAACTCCATCAGGTTTCGTCGTCCAGGCGTCATTACAGCCTTGTCCAGTTCCATCGCCTTGCGCATCTTTTCGCCGAAAATCCACATCTTGCACCACATGTCGTAGCGGAACGACCAGCGCACGAATTCCTCAATCTCGCGGCTCCACTTCATTCCGTTGAGGAAGCCGCGCTTGAAGGCCTGTCAAGACATCAAAAACACCCCAAGAACGCGTTAAAACACCCCAAACAAGGCATCAAACCGCCCCAAAGAACGCGTTTTTGCCCCTGAATGGCTGTTCTCGGAAAGCAAGCACAATATTATTGGCACTTCCTACAGTTTTTCTTCCCCTTTCTCTTCCCCTTTTAAATATAATTCTGTATATTTGTCCCGTATTGGGGACAATCCCGAGATGCCCGAGGACATCTGGTAGATTTGTCTTCCCCAAAACATAAACAACCGAAACTTAAGATAGTAGGTATGGAGTCGCTGAGGATTTATCTCAAAAAAACACTGGCTTTTCTGAATAAGGTTGGTCATGGCATATCGTATGTTTGGTTCCTTTTCCCCGTCATTTTCTACTATGGGTTGAGAGGGACGTGGCATAATATGGAGACTTCTCCCAAGGTGACTGATTCCTACTTGGACATCCTCTTCTGGACGTTTCTGTTCTTTATCATTGCTCTGGTATTCCTGTTTCGCAGACACAAACCCGTTCAGCTCTGCCTTGCTGTTCCTGTGGGAGTCCTGATGTTCTTTGCCGTAATCGCCACGGGAATGGCTTTGGCGTCTGCTCCGACAAGCTTTGCGGAGGATCATCCGATTCCCCAAGGGCTGGCCTACCACATGCCGAAAATCGAGGGCGAAGACTTGAGGGAAGGGGTCAATCCTTCGGATACCACAACCTTCCTACAGTTGCGACGCAGCTACCAAGGCGGCATCTACGAGTATTCGTTCTTCTATCCCAGCCTTCCCGAAGGAACCATTTGGCTGCAATGCTACGAGGTGACGGAAAACTTGCCCCTGTCGAAATCCAAGATAAAAAAGAAATCAAGTCAGGAGGTGGAGGGCACAGACCACTTTGCGTGCCTTGTGGATGCCAGACAGTTCACAATCTACGAGGGAGACTGGGGCGACTGCTATGCCGCACGGATTGAGGTCTGGTTCAGGGACAAGCAGGGGAAGAAACGGAAACTTGCGGAGAAAATCTATGGCGTCGAGGGATGGATGCGCTGAGCGAAAGCGTTCTCTTTTCTGGAATCGGAACATTCTTCCTGCCAAATTTTTGTGGGATGAGGAAAAAGTTGTAACTTAGTGCCCAGAAAGAACAATCTTCAGTTAAAGACAGATGAAACGACAGCTTACCATCCTTCTCTCATTCCTGCATATCAGCATAGCTTTTTCGGGCGTGTTTGTCTACCCCAGCCAGGAAGTCGGACCCATCAAGGCGATGAATGGCGTGAACAATGGGCCAGCAGGACCTTACGGCTTGGGAGACAGCCAGACGCGCGACAACTTTGCCGACTATCGGGCAGCCAAGTTCCCTTTCGCACGTACCCACGATGCTGCCTTCAGCGAGTCCTACGGATCAGAACATACGGTGGACATCACTTCCATCTTTCCCGACTTCTCGAAGAAGGCGGATGATCCCAGCGCCTATGACTTTGCCATTACGGACTGGTACCTGAAACGCATTCGCGACATGGGCACGGAGGTCTTCTTCCGATTGGGACAGAAGATTGAGCATCACGTGAAGAAATATGGCATACTTCCTCCCGCTGATTTCAAGAAATGGGCACAGATTTGCGAACACATCATCCGACACTACAACGAGGGATGGGCCGATGGGCATGAATGGAACATCCGCTACTGGGAAATCTGGAACGAGGCGGACTTGGATGCCAAGACTTGGAACACGAATCCTCGCACATGGGGCGGCACGGAGCAACAGTTCTTTGACCTCTACACGACTACTGCCAAGCACCTGAAGAAATGCTTCCCACACCTGCTGATTGGCGGTCCTGCCTTGGCTGGGCAAGAACAATGGGCGGATCGCTTCCTGGCTCACATGGCGAAGAACAATGTGCCGATAGATTTCTTTTCGTGGCACATCTACGGCACCGACCCCAGGAAGATTGCAGAGAAAGCCGAACGCATGCGCAAACTGGTTGATTCGCATGGCTACGACAAGGCAGAAACCATCCTGAACGAATGGAATTACATACGAGGCTGGACAGAGGATTACCCGTATAGCCTGGCGACTGTCCATGGAGTGAAAGGAGCTGCCTTCACGGCTGCCACGATGGCTGCCTGCCAGGATGCGCCTGTGGATATCCTGATGTATTACGATGCTCGACCTGAGACTCCCTATAATGGCTTGTTCGACTTCTACTCCTTCCAGCCCCTTCCGTCCTACTATAGCTTCTATGCATGGAGTCGTCTGGCAAGTCTGGGAAAGCAGGTTAAGGCGGAGGCTCAGGAGGATGACTTGTATGCCGTGGCTGCCAAGGGGGACGGCATTGTGCGAACCCTGGTGGCACGATATAACGAGAATGACAACATCAACCGCAGCCGGACGGTCGAGATCCATATCGAGGGTGCAAAGGATGGCGAGGCTATCGGCCATGTGGTGAGTCCGTCGAAGCTGTATTCTGAGACCCTTCTGGATATCCGAAACGGCATCCTGACCATCAAACTTGAACCCAATTCAGTCCTCGTGATTGAGACGAGACTCTAGCATCGGGCAGACAGGGGCAAATCAACGTGTTGTCTCATGCAAATCAACGTGTTGAGTCGGGCAAATCAACGTGTTGAGTCATGCAAATCAACGTGTTGTGTCGGGCAAATCAACGTGTTGTGTTTTTCTTCTTGACTGAGCGGTAGAGAACAACGCAATTGGCGGGGATGGTTTCCGAAAGTTTCCCCTTGCGGCTCGCTACCAGATCTTGGTCGGCCTGTATCATGTCGTCATCAGCAGGCAGGTGTCCTTCGCGATAGAGGTATCGCTCAAACTTTCCGCTGACTTTATCTTTGGAGTTTCTCAGGCAGAGGTTTAACGGGAGGTCCTCTTCCATGTTGGCCACCACGTAGATCCAGCTTCCGTCCTCATTCTGGGCGGCTAAGGCGGCATTCCTCGCCAGCTGTTTGGCTGTCGAGTTGCTGCTCAAGGGATAGACTTTCGCTCCAGGACGGATGAATCGTGTCAGCAGCGAGTAGGCATAGTATTGGGGACGAGGCTGGTAATCGTAGGCAATCTGGTCGAAGTAATCCTCAGTGGCATAATCTGCCTTCACACTTTTCCACATACCCAGCTGCTGCATCTGAGCATAATTGTCACCCTTGGAATAGTATTCATCGAAGAGTTGCCAGTAGCTGATGCCTGTGGCTCCAGCTCCCAGCAGAGCAATGGCGTTGCGCACGATGAGCACCCCCCGCTTGTACCAGTCGATGTCGGTCTGGCGGGAAGAACCTTTTGTCAGGTTGCTTCCGAACTCACCCACGAAATGCGGGATTCCTTTGGCGTAATGGATGTTGTTGGCTTCCCATTCAGAAACCGTCTCTGTGGTGGTCTCATATCCAAAGATATAGGTATGGCTTACTGCCACGTCGGCTATGCCTTGCAGGCCTGTGGCGCAGGCATCGATGAAATCAAAACTCCCCCCACGGTCCGTGTTGTCGATCAGCGCCAGTTTGAATTTTCCCAGGATGCCTTCGCTTTCCAGTCGGCTCTGGAGTGCCTTGCAGAGGTCGATGTAACGGGATGGACTGATGCCCCATCCGTCAGGCTCATTGCCAGGAGTGAGCTCGTCGATGCAAGTGTATCCTTTCTTTTCCGTGAGATGTTTCATCAGAGCCGTGATGTTCTCTGCATACTCGTCAAGATATTTGGGGACGGTGACCCATCCGGGAGGTCCTGGGGCAAGAAAACTTCCACAACGGGCACCCCAAGGCACCAGGGTGACTTTCACTCCCATTTCCTTTGCCAGATCCAGCACCTTGTATAACCCTTGCATTTCTGGGGATTCGAAGGTGAGCGCATCCCAGTTGATGTGTGTCGGATCATCGTCATCATTCTGTGGTTCATACCACTCAGGCATCACCATGCAACGGAAACTTTGTGGCATCATCTTCTTGATGCGAGGCACAATCACATTGTCCCAATCCTGGACCTTTGCTCCTGCGCTGCGAGGAACGTGCTGAGCGTGGAAATGAGGATCCAACTCCACTCCGATGGAGCGAAGTGTTGTTCCCAAGGCGTTGTCCTCAAGCGTGTATCGGATTCCCTTGACGGTTTGTTGTCCGCTTGCGGAAAGAGAGAAGACCACCCCCACGAGGAGAGTGGCAATCGTCTTGTGGATCAGGCGTGTATGGGGTTTATTCGTTTCCTCTCTCATCCTTGAATTTGTAATCAGAGAATTTTGATTTGGGGAATTCGAAAATGGATTCATCGGAGATGCCTTTCTTGAAGTCTGCCACATCGATGGTTGCCCAGAAGAAGAGGACCTTCAGGCGAAGCTTCACTGGAGCGTATGTCTTGCGGTCGATGGTGACAAGAGCGTGCTTGATGGTGCTGGTCCCCCTGCTTTTCATATCCATCGAGATGATGTAGTTGTCTCCTTCCGTTTCCACGCTGTAATTGAAATCCTCTGCGTTGAATTTGAATTTGCTGGAGTATTTGTCGCGTTTGGGCGAATTGGGCTTATGGATCTCCACGATCTTGTTCTTCTGGTCGACCTTGTAGAAAATGTGTTCATTGGTCCATCCCAGATAACGTTTCTCTATGAAGCGCTGTTTCTTTCCTTTCGTCCACATGGTGCCAGCATTCTTGTAGATGCCAATCAGGTTCACTTTGTACGAGAAGGAGCACCCCTCAGGACCCGTGAATTGCTTGTAAGCCTTCTGGAAGATTTCTTCGGCTCGCTTTTGGTTGGATGTCTCAGCATGGATGAGGCTGAAGGGGAGAGTCAGGAGCAAGAGTGCCAACGAAATGATCCGTACTCTTGCAGAAGGTTTAAGCAATGGTTTGTCTATGTGATTCATCTTTTTTTAGCCCATATCCATGGGAGAGATTTCTTAGAAACTCAGCGAAACTCCGCCCATGAAAGTTGCCTTTGGCATGGGGTAGCCTGCATTGATCTCATACTTCTGGCCAAGGAGGTTCTCACCCTTCGCCCAGAGGCGCAACCAATCGAGTGCCTGATAGCCTACGGTGGCATTGAGGAGAGTGAAATCTTCCTGCTTCTCATTTTGGCCTACAGCCGTGTAGAGACCACATACCTGTTGCAATCCAGCATTCACACTCCATTTGCCATAACTCATTTGGGCACCTAAATAACCTTTGTAGGTGGGAGCGGCAACAACAGGATTCTCCATGTGGAGGTAGCTGTGGTTGGTGTTGAGTGCCCAATGTCTGTTTATGTACCAGGTTGCTTCTATCTCGAACCCCTTGTTCTTCAGCTCGCCTGTGTTTTGATTGATCATTGGAGGTGGTCCAGCAGGGTTGGGGACTGTCTGGATGATGTTGTCTGCATCGATTAGGAAGAGGTTGACTCCATAGGTGAGACGATTGTCGAGCAGTCGCTGGCGCCAGGAGATCTCGTAATTCATCAGTCGCTCAGGCTCAAGGTTTGTGTTGGAAGGAGGATAGAGATACATCTCGCGCATGGTAGGATTGCGGAAGCCCTTGCTGGCCATTGCCTTGAACTCTCCCGTCTGGATGGGACGGACCACGAGACCGCCCTGAGGAATCCACTCGCCGCCTGTGATGGTGTGATTGTCGTAGCGGACACCAGCATCCAGAGTAAGCCAGGAAGCAATGTCCTGACGGAAATCCACATAACCTGCCACCTCATTGTTGTGAACGTGTCCTGATTGCTTGTTGGGCGTATCCAGTACCTCGCCTGTCTTTCGGCTGGTGTAGTAGGCACGTCCATAGATGTGCTGGTAGTCAACCCCTACAGTAATGCGGTTGCCTGTCCAGAAGTTGGCACTCTGATACCAGCTGACACCTGCGAGAGCATCTTTTGAGCGGAAGAACCGTTCCTGTGGAGTGCCTCCATTGGCGGCATAGCCATCGTTGATCTTATGGCGGCCAAAGTTGTCATAAATGCTGAGGCGTCCGCTTGTGCGCTCATAGTGGTTCTCCACCCCAAGAGTCGCGATGGCACGGGTGATCCATTGGTCAGCCTCGAGCATAGGGCTGGAGACTGCGCCTGGTTGGGATGCGTTGAAGTGGGTGATGTCTCCATCGGCAAACACATTCCAGTTGTCGTTGATGTCATAATTGAGTTTCAGGTAGCCGCCATATTGCTCGAAACCCATGTTGGGACGATGGTTGTCACTTCGTCCATACTGTAATGCGACGGTGCTTGAGAATTTGCCAGCCCGAACCTGATTGGAGGCTTCACCTTGGATAGTGCCATAACTGCCTGCTCCCAAATTCACGTTGGTGCGAACCCCATCTTGCTGCATGCCTCGAGTCACAATATTCACGACACCTCCCATCGCGTTGGATCCGTAGAGGAGAGAGGCGGGACCACGCAGGACTTCTACCCGCTCCGCCATCATCGTCTGGTAACTGTCGGCTATGCTATGCCCGTAAATGCCTTGATATTGAGGATGTCCATCGATGAGGACAAGAAGTTGTCCACTCCCGGAAGAAATGCCTCGAAGCATCATGCCGCCTGAACCTCCAGTGCTCACACCGTATCCCATCACGCCACGACTCGTCAGCATGAGGCTAGGAACCTGTTCCATCAGGGTAGGCAACACGTTGACCCGTTCGTTGGCAACCAGTTGCTCGCGATTGACGATAGAGATGGTCATGGGGAGGTGACGAATGTCGGTTTGGTTTCGCGTGCCTGTCACGGTTACTTCATGCAGGGTTTGCGAGAGGGTGTCCATGGGTTCTGTGCCCTCGTTTGTGGCAAAACCTTGTGAGGCTGCTGCGATAGATAAGAGAAATGCAAATCTTTTCATCAGAAAGAGTAATCTTTAATAAAAAATATGTAAAACGTCTGCAAATATAAGGAAAAAACTGTAAATTTGGCACGTCATATACAAAAAACAGGCGCAAAAAGAGTACAAACCAAAGAAAAGAAACGTATGAACAGATTGATAGCAATCGTGCTGATACTTGCGGGCATGCTGACAGCAGAGGCAAATGAACCTGTTGATTTGAATCTCCTCAATCATCTGTCATTGGGTGCAAATGCAGGGACGACAGGTTTCGGAGCAGACCTTGCGTTTCCCGTGACTCGTTTTCTGCAGTTCCAAGCCGGCTTCTCTGCCATGCCTCAATTCACGAGTAACCATAATCTGGACTTGAATGCCAGCGATTACCGTAGCGCGGAGGGAACCAGAGTTTATATTCCTGCAGACAAAATAGCGTTGCAGGGAAAATTGCACATGATGAACGGGAAGGTTCTGGTAAATTTCTATCCTATTCCTGTCAGCGGATTCCATCTGACGGTGGGCGCATTCTTTGGCAAGAGTGAGGTGATTGATGTCTATAATAGAGAATCTGGCGCATTGATGTATATCACGGAGGCAAACCAAGAGATTGAAAGAGCCAATGCGATACTTTCTGCTCAAGGTTATGAAGAGCAAGACTATCTGGGCGTGACACTTGGTGACTATCTTCTGGTTCCCAATGAGAGCGGCGATGTAAAAGCGACTTTCAAGACGAAAGGTACACGTTTGTATGTGGGGTTAGGAACAGGTCGTGCTGTGCCCAAGCGCCGCGTGGGAGTGAAGTTTGATATTGGCTGCATGCTGTGGGGAAAGCCTGAGATTACCTGCAACGACATCGTCCTGCACGATGGAGATTGGGATGGGAAAGGTGCCAAAGTACTTCGAATCATGAGCAAGATGAGTGTGTATCCTTGCCTGAATCTGAGATTGTGCGGCAGAATCTTTTAATCGTTGCTTAAGCGACTGAACTAAGTTCTGTTATTCTCTTTCCTTGGTTTCGGCATTCTTGACTTTTCGGAAGAGGTCGGAAGCAAAGATGAAAGAGTTGAGCCGCTCGTTGGGCGAGGTCATGATCTGGTCTTTATTGCCTTGCCACTCGAGGTTGCCATCGCAGATGAATATGATGTTCTCGCCAATACCCATCACGGAATTCATGTCGTGTGTGTTAATGATGGTAGTCATGTTGTATTCGTGGGTAATGCTATGAATCAGTTCATCAATCACGAGACTTGTTTTTGGATCCAATCCGGAATTGGGCTCGTCGCAGAAGAGATACTTTGGATTGAGCGCAATGGCTCGAGCAATGGCCACTCGTTTCTGCATTCCTCCAGAAATCTCACCTGGCATTTTCTCCTCTGCTCCTTGCAGGTTGACACGTTCCAAGCAGAACTTTGCCCTGCGGATACGGTCGGTTTGATTCATGTCGGAAAACATGTCCAGAGGAAACATGACATTCTCCAGGACAGTCATGCTGTCGAAGAGGGCTGCCGATTGGAAGATCATACCCATCTCTCGACGCAGCATCACTCTCTCTCGCTTGGACATCTGAACAAAGTCACGGTTGTCGTAAAGAATCTCTCCTTTTGTAGGGGCAAACAGTCCAACGATATTTTTCATCAGTACCGTCTTACCACTACCGCTTTGACCAATGATCAAATTGGTTATCCCTTCCTCGAAGACGGCATTGATATCCTTCAGAACATCCTTGTCCTCGAATGATTTATACAGATGGCGGATTTCTATCATGAGAGCAAGGGCGTTAGGAAGATGTCAGCAAAAAGGATGAGCATACTGCTGCTTACTACAGCATCTGTACTGGATTTGCCAACATCGAAAGAACCGCCTTCTACCGTGTAACCATAAAAAGAGCTGACACTGGCAATGATAAAGGCAAAGATAAAACTCTTGATGATAGACATCCAGATGAACCACTGGTTGAAGGAGTGGAGAAGACCCAATGTGAGGTCGTCCACCGTGATAACTCCCGCAATCGCTGTTGCATAGGCTCCAACGAATCCTGCGGCAATGCTGAACACAACCAGGAAAGGAATGGTGGTCATCATGCCGGCAATCTTGGGCAAGATCAGGAAGGAAGCCGAATTGACACCCATTATTTCCAATGCATCAATCTGCTGGGTGACACGCATCGTGCCAAGCTCGGATGCGATGTTGGACCCCACCTTTCCGGACAGAATGAGACACATGATACTGCTGGAGAACTCCAAGACCATGATCTCACGAGTTGTATAACCTGTAGTAAAGGCTGGCATCCAAGGACTTTGGATGTTGATTTTTATCTGGATGCAGATAACAGCACCAATAAAAAAACTGATCAGCAGGACGATGCCGATGGAGTCCACACCCAGTTGTGCCATCTCCTTGACATATTGTTTGATGAACATGCGCCATCGTTCGGGCCAGCTGAAAACTTTGCCCATCAGTTCTAGATATCGGCCAAAGGAGGCCAGTCCTTTCGTAATGAACATAGATGCCTATTTCTGCGTTTGTGAGTGCAAAAATACTCATTTTCTCCTAAAAAACGTTATAGGCAGCACGCTTTTTACCTTTTTTTCGTACTTTTGCAGCCAAATGGAACAACGTCAGTCATATATCCCTACAGAAAACATGGAATCGACCCTGAATCTGGAAACAGTTCAGAAGGATGTCCAGCTCGAGATTCAAGAATTAGAGAATGTCGAGGTCAACAATCAATCAGAAGAAGACGAGCCTCAGGAATCCCTGCCTCTCGAATTGAGAAGTGAGGGACTCGTGAAAATTTATGGCAAACGAACGGTGGTCAACAATGTGACCTTCAATGTCCGCCAAGGAGAGATTGTCGGTTTGTTGGGCCCCAATGGCGCAGGCAAGACTACCTCGTTTTACATGACCACAGGCTTGGTGATTCCCAATGCCGGCCATATTTTTATAGGCAATGAGGAAATCACGAAACTGCCTGTTTATCAGCGTGCTCGAAGAGGCATCGGATATTTGGCTCAGGAGGCCAGCGTGTTCCGCAAGATGAGTGTGGAGGACAACATATCCAGTGTGCTCGAGATGACAGGAAAGCCTCGTGATTATCAGAAGGAGAAGTTGGAGAGTCTGATTGCCGAGTTCCATTTGGAGAAGGTGCGCAAGAATTTGGGAGATCAGTTAAGTGGCGGTGAGCGGCGTAGAACAGAGATTGCCCGCTGCTTAGCCATTGATCCCAAGTTTATCATGCTCGATGAACCTTTTGCTGGAGTGGATCCTATTGCGGTGGAAGATATACAGTACATCGTGTGGAAACTGAAACAGCGCAACATTGGTGTCCTTATTACTGACCATAATGTGGAAGAAACACTATGTATCACAGACCGTGCCTATCTTCTTTTTGAAGGGCAGATACTTTTTCATGGTACGCCTCATGAATTGAGTGTCAATCCTGTTGTGCTGGATAAGTACTTGACCAATAGTTTCGTTTTGAGGATGAAGGACTTCCAAAAGATGGACGCAGAACGTTCTGCACAAGAAGTGTAAACTTTCAATGTCTAAATTTTGTGGGATAAACTTTTTTTCGTACCTTTGCGCGCATTTTAAAGCAAACCGTGCATAAATTATAGTTTAGAATAACAAAAATCATATAAGTCAAGATGAATATTTCACTGGAAAACGTAGACAAGGTAAACGCATTGCTTACCATCAAGTTGGAAAAGACAGATTACGAAGAGAAAGTCAATACGGCCCTGAAGGATTTCCGTAAGAAAGCAAACATTCCTGGATTCCGTCCTGGTCAAGTTCCTATGGGCTTGCTGAAGAAACGCTTCGGCAGTGAGGTGTTGGCAGAACAAATCAATAAGATCTTGAGTGAGGAAGTTTACAAGTATATCCGCGAACAAAAGATAAACATTTTGGGCGAGCCTCTGCCCAACGAAGAAAAGACTCCCAAAATGGATTTCGAAACCCAAGAGGAGTTTACCTTTGCTTTTGACGTTGCTTTAGCTCCCGAATTTGATGGAAAGATCAGTAAAAAGGACAAACTGACTTATTACACCATCAAGGTAGACGATGCAATGATTGACCAGCAGGTACAGGCTTATGCCCAACGTGGAGGTCAGTACAACAAGGTGGAGGAATATCAGGATAATGATATGGTAAAGGGCCTTTTGGCAGAACTGGACGAGAATGGCAACGTGCTGGAAGGTGGTGTGCAGGTAGAAAATGCTGTGATGCTGCCCAATTACATGAAGAATGACGACGAGAAAGCCAAGTTCCAAGGTGCAAAGGTCAATGATGTGATTGTCTTTAATCCTGCTAATGCATACAATAACAGCGAGGTGGAATTAGCTTCCCTGCTGAAGTTGGATAAGAGTGTTGCTGCAGAGAAAAAGGGTGACTTCAGCTTCCAGGTTGAAGAGATTACTCGCTACGAACCTGCTCCCGTTAACCAAGAATTGTTTGACAGGATGCTTGGCGAAGGCGTAGTAAAGAGCGAGGAGGAGTTCCGTGAGTACATTAAGAAAAACATGGAAACTCAGTTTGTCGCCGATAGCGAATACAAGTTCATGCTTGACTTGCGTGCTTACTTGACCGATCGCATTGGCGAGGTAGAGTTTCCTGAGGCAATCCTGAAGCGTATCATGAAGCTCAACAAACCTGATGACGAAGAGTATGTGGAAAAGAATTTTGAAGGAAGCTTGAAGGAACTGTTGTGGCATCTGATTAAAGAGCAGTTGAGCGATCAGCTGCAAATCAAGGTGGAACAGGCAGATGTGATGGAAGCTGCCAAGGAAGCTACCCGCATGCAGTTCGCTCAGTATGGTATGATGAATATTCCTGATGAGTCTTTGGAGCAGTATGCTACAGAGATGCTTAAAAACAAAGAACAGGCAGAAGGATTGGTATCTCGCACCGTAGAGAACAAGATTGCCAAAGCAGCTCAGGAAGTGTTGACCCTCAAGAAGAAAGAAGTAAGTCTGGAGGAGTTCAACAATTTGTTCCAAAGCGAGAAGACTGCCTAGAAGAAATCCAGGAAGAATTCGTGGCACAAGATAAGAATTCAGCAACGATTACCTGTGCACGTACATACATTATATAATATATAGAAGGGACGTTCCCCCATTAACGGAGGTTCGTCCCTCCTTAATCCAAATCTAAACAAAACCAAACGTATGAACAACGATTTTAAAAAGTATGCTACCCGCCACTTGGGTATAAACAGCATGGTTCTGGATGATGTGATAAGTACGCAGAACCAGTATCTGAATCCATATATTCTGGAAGAGCGTCAGCTGAATGTTACTCAGATGGATGTGTTCAGTCGTTTAATGATGGACCGTATCATTTTCTTGGGGACACAAATCGATGATTATACAGCGAATACTCTCCAGGCTCAACTCTTGTACCTGGACAGCGCAGATCCAGGAAAGGATATCAGCATCTACATCAACAGTCCTGGGGGAAGTGTTCATGCCGGACTTGGCATTTATGATACGATGCAGTTCATCAGTAGTGACGTGGCAACTATCTGCACAGGTATGGCAGCCAGCATGGCCGCTGTACTTCTGGTGTCTGGTACTGAAGGCAAACGCAGCGCTTTGACTCATAGCCGTGTGATGATTCATCAGCCGATGGGCGGCGCTCAAGGTCAGGCTAGCGATATCGAGATTACCGCTCGCGAAATTCAGAAACTAAAGAAAGAATTGTACAACATTATTGCAGAGCATAGTCATACCCCATTCGATAAGGTTTGGGCCGATAGTGATCGTGATTATTGGATGACTGCAGTGGAAGCCAAGGAATATGGCATGATTGATCAGGTTCTGAATCGCAAGAAATAACAGATAAGACAAGGAGAAGGAATGCCAAGCAAAAGATATAACACATGCTCTTTCTGCGGACGCTCCGAGCGTGAGGTGTCTGTTTTGCTTACAGGCCTGAATGGCTATATCTGTAATGATTGTGCGGAACAGGCTTGGAACATCATACAGCAGAATCTCTACGGGCGAGAGTCAGGGTCACAATCCATAACGGAAGCCGACCTGAAGCATCTGCCCAAACCTCATGAGATAAAAGACTATTTGGATCAATATGTTATTGGTCAAGATGATGCCAAGAGATACTTGGCAGTGAGCGTTTACAATCATTATAAGCGTTTGGCCCAGAAGAAGGATGATGATGGAGTCGAGATAGAGAAGAGCAACATCATTATGGTGGGAAGTACAGGTACGGGCAAAACTTTGTTGGCACGCACCATTGCTCATTTGCTGAAGGTTCCTTTTACCATCGTGGATGCTACTGTCTTCACTGAAGCTGGTTATGTGGGTGAGGACGTAGAGAGCATCTTGAGTCGTTTGCTCCAAGTCGCTGATTATGATGTAAAGGCAGCTCAGCGAGGCATTGTCTTTATCGATGAGATCGACAAGATAGCTCGCAAAAGTGACAATCCCAGTATCACGCGTGACGTTAGTGGAGAGGGGGTTCAGCAGGGATTGCTGAAACTGCTTGAAGGAAGTATCGTCAACGTGCCTCCAAAGGGTGGTCGCAAGCATCCTGACCAAGACTACATTCATGTGGATACCCATGATATCCTGTTCATTTGTGGAGGTGCTTTTGATGGTATTGAGAAGAAGATAGCACAGCGTCTGAACACTCATGTGGTGGGATACCGCAGTGTGCAGAACCTTCAGAAGATCGATTCCAAGGATCTGATGAAATATATTTTGCCTCAGGATTTGAAGTCTTATGGTTTGATTCCAGAGATCATTGGACGTCTGCCAGTGCTGACATATCTCAATCCTTTGGATCGTGATGCTTTGCGACGTATACTGACGGAACCTAAGAACTCGTTGGTGAAGCAGCAGATAAAACTTTTCCAAATGGATGGTATCAAACTGACCTTTGCGCCTGAAGTGCTGGATTACATCGTTGACAAGGCTGTCGAGTACAAGTTGGGAGCTCGTGGTTTACGTAGTATCATGGAGAGTATTATGATAGATGCCCAGTTTGACGCGCCTTCATCGCGCAAATCCAAATTGGAGATTTCCCTTGACTATGCGAAACGCCAAGTGGAAGCACATCAACGTCTAGGATAGGTCCTTTGGAAGGGTTTTGTTATTAAAGAGAGAGAAAAGTGCAGCGATAAGTTGCACTTTTTTTGTTTCTTGGAGGAAAAACTGTAGAAATGTTTGCGGAATTCAAATGTTTTTTTATATCTTTGTAAAGAAGTTATCTTTAAACGTAGGCCGATGAGTGACATAAACCTGACTGAGCAGCTTAAAAAGTACTTTGGTTACGATACTTTCAAAGGAGACCAGGAAGCAGTTATCCGCAACATGCTTGCTGGGCGTGATACCTTTGTGCTGATGCCTACAGGTGGAGGGAAGTCACTCTGTTATCAGTTGCCGGCACTTTTAATGGAAGGTACGGCTATCGTTATTTCTCCATTGATTGCCTTGATGAAGAATCAAGTGGATGCCATACGTCAGGTCAGTGAAGATGATGGCATTGCCCACTTTATGAATTCCTCGTTGACAAAGGGCCAGATAGATGAGGTGAAGGCTGATATCCAAAAAGGACATACCAAGTTGCTTTACGTGGCTCCAGAGAGTTTGACAAAAGATGAGAATGTGGAATTCTTGAATCATGTCAAAATCAGTTTCTATGCGGTTGATGAGGCTCATTGTATAAGCGAATGGGGTCATGATTTCCGTCCGGAATATCGTCGCATTCGTCCCATTATTAACCAGATAGGCAGAGCACCCGTGATAGCTTTGACAGCTACGGCTACCGACAAGGTTCGCACGGATATTAAGAAGAACCTTGGCATGCCAGATGCCGATGAATTCAAAAGCAGCTTCAACCGTCCTAATCTCTATTACGAGATTCGTCCAAAGACAAAGGATGTGGATAAGGATATTATCAAGTTCATCAAGCAGCATCCGGGCAAGAGTGGAATTATCTATTGCCTTAGTCGAAAGAAGGTGGAGGAACTGGCAGAAGTGCTGCGAGCCAATGAAATCAGTGCCCGAGCTTACCATGCCGGTATGGATAGCCCTACTCGTAATGAGACGCAGGATGACTTTGTGATGGATCGCATAGACGTGATTGTTGCCACAATTGCTTTTGGAATGGGTATCGACAAGCCAGATGTGCGTTTCGTCATTCATTACGATATTCCCAAAAGTTTGGAAGGATATTATCAGGAGACAGGTCGTGCAGGACGTGATGGAGGTGAAGGTATCTGTTTGACATTCTATTCTCCCAAGGATCTTCAGAAATTGGAGAAATTCATGGAAGGGAAACCTTTGGCCGAACAGGAGATTGGACGTCAATTGTTGTCGGAAACGGCTTCCTATGCTGAGTCCAGTGTCTGCCGCCGAAAGATACTTCTTCACTATTTCGGAGAGGAATACCCAGAGGACAATTGCCATAATTGCGACAACTGCTTGCATCCCAAGATGAAAGTTGAGGCTAAGGACTCCCTGATGAAGGCTCTGGAAGTTGTGGATGCTGTGAAGGAAAACTTCAAGATTGACTATATCATTGATGTCTTGACAGGTCGGGAATCAGAGGAAATCATTGCTCACCGACACGATGATCTTTCTTGTTTCGGTTGCGGAGATGATCATGAGGCCATATATTGGAATGCAGTCCTTCGTCAGGCTCAGATAGAGAAATATCTGATGAAAGAAGTCGAGAACTATGGCTTGTTGAGGATTACCGAGAAAGGTCGTCAGTTCATGAAGGATCCCGTCTCCTTCGAGATTAGCGAAGACAATGAGTTTGACGAGTACGAAGAGCCTGTTAGCGCAGGTCCTGCAGCCTTGGATGACACGCTGTTGTCCATGCTCCGTGATTTGCGTAAAAAGACATCAGAGCGATTGGACTTGCCTCCTTATGTCATCTTCCAAGACATTTCTCTGACAGAAATGGCCACTGTTTATCCTCGCACAGAGGAGGAGTTGGCTTGCATTACAGGAGTAGGTCAAGGAAAGGCAAAACGGTATGGCGCAGAATTCTGTCAGTTGATTTCGCGTTATTGTGAGGAGAATGAAATCGAGTGTGTTGAGGATGTACGGGTCAAGACGGTCCCCAACAAGAGCAAGAACAAAGTAAGTATTATTCAGGGCATTGACCGCAAGGTGGCACTCGACGATTTGGCAAGAGCCAAAGGAATCGAGTTCGACGAGTTGCTCGATGAGATAGAAGCCATCGTGTATAGTGGAACCAAGTTGAACATTGATTATTACATCGAGGAAGTGATGGATGAGGACCAT
Source organism: Bacteroidaceae bacterium (assembly GCA_017427185.1). GTDB lineage: Bacteria > Bacteroidota > Bacteroidia > Bacteroidales > Bacteroidaceae > Physcousia. The sequence continues at coordinate 34,538 of JAFRTJ010000047.1, forward strand.
ATGCTCGATATCTATGACTACTTCCACGATGAGTCAGAAACCGATGATTTGGACGAGGCTCTCGACGAGTTGGGCGACGAGTATAGCGAGGATGAAGTGCGTTTGGTTCGCATCAAGTTCCTCTCAGAATTGGCTAATTAAGAAAAATTGGCACTTAATCGTATTGTTTAAGCAGATTTTTTTGTACCTTTGCACGCAATAAATATAAAGGCATTATGGCATCATTTATTGCAGACAGGATTGTTATGGATGGACTCACTTTCGATGATGTCCTATTGGTTCCAGCTTATTCGGAAGTGTTGCCCCGTATGGTGGAACTGGGTACTAAGTTTTCCCGCAACATAGATTTGAAGATTCCCTTTGTCACAGCGGCTATGGATACGGTGACGGAATCCACGATGGCGATAGCGATTGCTCGTGAAGGAGGTATTGGTGTTATCCACAAGAATATGAGCATCGAGGAACAGGCTCGTCAGGTGGCCATCGTGAAACGTGCCGAGAATGGTATGATCTATGATCCCGTCACAATCCAGCGCGGTCGTCGTGTTGCTGATGCGTTGGCTTTGATGTCAGAGTATCACATCGGAGGTATTCCTGTGGTAGACGATGAGCGTCATCTGGTAGGCATTGTCACGAATCGCGATTTGCGCTTCGAGCGCAATGTTGATCGTTTGATTGACGAAGTGATGACGAAAGAGAATCTGGTGACTACCCATGTTCAGACGGATTTGATGGCAGCCTCAGAGATATTGCAGGAAAACAAGATTGAGAAGCTCCCTGTGGTTGATGAGGAGAATAAACTGATTGGCCTGATTACTTACAAGGACATTACCAAAGCTAAAGATAAGCCTATGGCTTGCAAGGACAGCAAAGGCCGTCTGCGTGTTGCTGCCGGAGTGGGAGTTACCGCTGATACGTTGGATCGCATAAAGGCTCTGGTGGATGCCGATGTGGATGCAATCGTTATCGATACGGCACATGGTCACAGCAAGTCTGTGATTGAGAAACTGAAGGAAGCTAAAAAGGCGTTCCCAACCGTTGATTTTGTCGTGGGCAATGTGGCTACTGGTGAAGCCGCCCGCATGTTGGTTGAGGCTGGAGCTGATGCTGTCAAGGTGGGTATCGGACCTGGCAGTATATGTACCACGCGTGTGGTAGCAGGTGTAGGCGTTCCTCAGTTGAGTGCTGTCTATGATGTGGCAGATGCTTTGGCAGGCACGGGTGTTCCCCTGATTGCCGATGGAGGTCTTCGTTATAGTGGAGATGTTGTGAAAGCATTGGCAGCAGGCGGATATAGCGTAATGATTGGTTCTCTGGTGGCTGGAACGGAAGAGAGTCCTGGAGACACGATCATTTACAATGGCCGCAAGTTCAAGTCTTATCGTGGAATGGGATCCTTGGAGGCAATGGAGTGTGGCTCGAAAGACCGCTATTTCCAGGGTAATGTGAAGGATGTCAAGAAGTTGGTTCCAGAAGGAATTGCCGGACGTGTTCCTTATAAGGGCAGTGTTCAGGAAGTCATATATCAGTTGATAGGTGGCTTGCGCAGTGGTATGGGCTATTGTGGTGCGAACACTATCGAAGCACTTCACAAAGCCAAGTTCGTGCGTATTACCAATGCAGGAGTTCAAGAGAGCCATCCCCACGATGTCACTATTACAAGTGAGGCTCCCAACTACAGTCGTCCCCAATAAAGAATCTCTCTGAGAAAGAGTCTCCGGTTCTGGGTTCCAAAAGAAAAGATTAAGGAAAAAAGATAATAATTCACAAATCGATGAATCATAACAAGAAGTTTTTGTCTGCCGTAGGATTGCTCCTGCTTTCCACCTTTGGAATGGCTCAGGATGCAGATCCTATCGTAATGCATATCAATGGTAGTCCTGTACCTCGTAGCGAGTTTGAATACAACTACAACAAGAATAATTCGGACGGAGTTGTTGATAAGAAGTCTGTCAAGGAGTACACGGAACTGTTTGTCAACTACAAGCTGAAAGTATTGGCAGCGATGGATGCCAAGTATGACACTTTAACCAGTTTCAACGAAGAGTTTCGCACCTATCGGGATCAGCAGATTCGTCCCATGCTGGTTCCTGAGACTCAAATGGAGAATGAGTGCCTGAAGTATTACCAGAAAATGCAGGAGAGCCTGAATGGTCACGATTTGATTCAGCCAGCCCATATCTTCCTTCGCGTCCAGCAGTCGGCTTCCGTCGAAGAACAGAATAAGGCAAAAGAGCGTATTGATTCTGCCTACAATGCCTTGAAGGGTGGGGCAGACTTTGCTGCATTGGCCAAAGAAATCTCTCAGGATCCTCAGTCAGCTGTTCGTGGCGGTACGCTTCCCTGGTTGGGACCCAATCAGACGGTGAAGGAGTTCGAAGACGTGGCTTATGGGCTTCAGAAGGGCGAGATGAGTGAGCCTTTCCTTTCCCCCGTAGGGTATCATATTGTGAAGATGCTGGATCGCAAGCCACTTGAGAGCTACGCTGAGTTGCAGCCGAATATCCTCAAATTCCTTGAGAGTCAGGGCATGAAGGATCGTTTGGCTACCCAGTTGCTTGACAGCATCTCCCAGAAGTCTGACCCTCAGAAAAGTGTGGAGGAGATTCTTGATGAAGAGACAGAGCGCCTTTGCCAGCAGGATGAGGAGTTGAAATATCTCATCCAGGAATATCACGATGGCTTGTTGCTTTTTGAAATCTGCAATCGTGAAGTGTGGGAGCCTGCCAGCAAGGACACGCTTGGCCTGAAGAATTATTTCAATGAGCATAAGCAGCAATATGCTTGGAGCGAGCCTCATTTCAATGGCATGATTTACTATTGCCGTGAGAAAGCCGACGTGAAGGCTGTCAAGAAGGCACTCAAGAAGGTTCCTGAGGAGAAGTGGACATCTACTGTACGCGAGCAGTTCAACAAGGATAGTGTGATGGTTCGTATGGAGAAGCGTGTCTTCAAGCAGGGCGACAATGTCAATGTTGATGCGTTGGCTCTGAAGGTGAAAGATGCTAAAACAGTGGAAAACAAGGACTTCCCTTATATGGGCGTCTTGGGGGAGAAACTGAAGAAAGGTCCCAAGAAGTGGACAGACGTGAGCAGCCAGGTCGTTACGGATTATCAGCGCAAGAAAGAGGATGAATTCGTGGCTGAGCTGCGCAAGAAATATACCGTAGATATTCATCAGGATGTGCTTGATACGGTAAACAATCATTAGACTTCAACTATGATTTTTTGCAGGAAAAGTATTCTTTTGATAAGCGCCTTGCTTTTGACTCTCGCTTCTTTCGCACAGAAGAGTAATGTGATTGACGAGGTTGTTTGGGTAGTCGGTGATGAGGCCATTCTTCGCTCCGATGTGGAGAAGGTCCGCATGGAGTATGGCAATCAGGTCAAAGGCAACCCTTATTGTGTGATTCCAGAAGAATTGGCTGTGCAAAAACTCTTTCTCCATCAGGCTGTTATCGACAGTATCGAAGTGACGGATGCCGACGTGAACAATTATGTGGAGCAAGACATCAATCAGAAAGTGTTGTACGCTGGTTCCAAGGAGAAGCTCGAGGAATACATGCGTATGACGATGACTCAGATTCGGGAGGAACTCTTTGACATGTACAAGAATCAGCTTACTGTGCGTGAGGTTCGAAAGAGATTGACTTCCGATATCAAAGTGACTCCTGCTGAGGTACGCCGCTATTTCAAGGACCTTCCAGAGGACAGCCTTCCTTTGATTCCAACTCAGGTGGAGGTGCAGATCCTGGTGCAGCAACCCAAGATTCCTCAGGAAGAGATTGATCGCGTGAAAGACAAGTTGCGTGATTATACGGAACGCGTCAATAATGGGACAACCTCCTTCAATGCTCTGGCGCGCCTCTATTCCGAGGATCCTGGCTCTGCCCGTCAAGGCGGCGAGATGGATTATATGGGGCGAGGTGAGTTGGATGCGGCCTTTGCCAACGTGGCTTTCGGCTTGACTGAGCCAGGCAAAGTCAGCAAGATTGTGCAAAGTGAGTTCGGTTATCATATCATTCAGCTGATCGACAAGCGGGGAGATAAGGTGAAATGCCGCCACATCCTTTTGCGTCCTCAGGTGGCCGAAGAGGATATCAATGCTTGCCTGGCACGTCTCGACTCTATTGCCGACGATATCCGCACGGAGAAGTTCTCTTTCGAGGAAGGTGCTTCTGTCATCTCTGAGGACAAGGACACGCGCAACAATCATGGTATTCTTTCCAACGAGGTGGAGCAGGGCGATCACATGGAGCACACTACCCGTTTCGAGATGGGGCAGCTGTCTGCCATTTATCCTGAGTTGGCTCGTGTGGTTGATGGATTGGAAATCGGCGAAATCTCAAAACCTTTCTCGATGGTGAACAAGAAGGGTGCAACGGTGTGTGCCATCGCTAAACTGAAAAGCCGCATCAAGTCCCATCGTGCCAGCATGAGTGAGGATTTCCAGATCTTGAGAAACATTGTGAAGCAGAAGCGTAGTGACGAGCTCATCGAGGATTGGATAAAGGAGAAACAACAGAACACATACGTTCGCATTAACGAGGATTGGCGTGATTGTGAATTCCGCTATCCAGGTTGGGTTAAGTGATGAATCGCAGATTCCTGGGTATATGTCTCCTAGCCTTGTTTGGTTTGTATGTCGTGTTTGCTATGCCGCCAGCCAAGCAACGGAAATCTTCCCCCAGACGGCCGTCTGACAGCAGGGTTCACCTGCTTCATGCCGACAAGCTTTATTTCGACCAGTATGTCAACAGCGCGGCCCAGTTTCTGGTAGGCAACGTCAAGTTCCAGCACGAAGGAACCTTGATGTATTGCGACAGCGCTCTTTTCTACGAATCCACGAATTCGTTTGATGCTTTCGGCAATGTGCGCATGTTGCAGGGCGATACGCTTTCCCTGACGGGCGACGTGCTTTACTATAACGGTTTGGATCAGTTGGCCCGTGTGCGTCACAATGTGGTTCTGAAGCATCTCAAAACGGAGCTTTACACGGATAGCCTCGACTACGACCGCCTCTACAATCTGGGATATTTCTTCGAAGGAGGCAAACTGCTCGATCAAGGGAACCAGTTGACCAGCGATTGGGGAGAGTACAACCCAGCTACCCGCGAGGCCGTCTTCAACTACAATGTTAAGTTGCTTAATCCAGCTCCCCCTGCTGAAACCAAGACCACTCTTGTCTCTGATACGTTGCATTACAACACGCAATCTGGAGTCGCTCGTATCTTTGGCCCCTCTAATATAGAACACGGTGAGAGCCATATCTATTCGGAATCCGGTTACTACGACACCCAAACCGATAATTCCTATCTCCTGGATCGCAGCATCCTCTCCGACAATGGGAAGAAGTTGGTTGGCGACAGTGTCGTGTGGGATGGTGAGTTGAAGGTGGGGAAGGCTTTTGGGAACGCAGAGTTCGTGGATGTGGTCAACAAGAACATGTTTTCCGGCAATTATGCCTATTATGATGATGCGAACGGGTATGCCGAGGCTGCCGATAGCGCCGTGCTGATGGATTTCTCCCAAGGTCCTGACACGATGTATGTCCACGCGGATTCCTTCAAGGTCTACACCTATTTCATCGACACCGACAGCATGTATCGCACCATGCATGGCATTCGTCACGTGCGGGCGTATCGGTCGGATCTTCAGGCGGTATGCGATTCTCTGGTTTACAACAGCAAGGATTCGTGTATGGTGATGTACTACGATCCCATCCTTTGGCAGGTGGGACAGCAGTTGGTGGGCGAGGAGATACGCGCTTTCCTCAACGACAGTACGGTGGACAGCGTCCAGGTGTTGCGTCAGGCTCTTTCGGTGGAGCGCATCGACAGCGTTCACTACAATCAGGCGACAGGCAATGAGATGCATTCCTATTTCCGCGACGGGGAGATCTATCTGACCACGTTGGACGGGAACGTGCTTGTCAAGTATTATCCTTTCGATGACGACAGCCTGATGATAGGCATGAATCATGTGGAAACGACTGAGCTTAAGCTATATATGGACAACCGTAAGGTGCAGAAAATATGGATGCCGGAAGCCACTGGAACCATCTATCCCATCCCTTTGATTCCGCCAGAGCAGCTCTATCTGGAGAACTTCGCATGGTTTGACTACATCCGCCCTTCTGACAAGGATGACATCTTCAATTGGCGGACCAAGAGGGCAGGAAGCGAGCTCAAGGAGAGTGTCCGCCGCGAGGCTCCCAAGCAGCGCCTGAACGAGATTTCCAAGAAAAAGAAGAAGAAGGCTACCGCAGAGCCTGAGGATGACCAGCAGGACAAGCAACAGAGTGAGCAGGCTCTAGCTGAAGCGGCATCCGGGAATGCAGAGCCTCAAGCCGAAAAGACTGAGAATGTTAAACAGAAAGAAAAATAGACTACTATGGGAATGTTTACCACCAGACAACCTCGCAAGTTCCGCAGGGTGAGCATCTATACGGATGAACGGCGGGACAAACTGGAGAAATTGGTCAACGATGTGAAACGCGAGAAGGGAGAATTGCCTCCTGAGCCTTACGATCCCACGAAGTTCAAAGGGACTTTCAGCGAGTATACTCCCCGTGCCAAGCGGCATTCGCAGAAGGGAACACGTCTGTCTTGGCCCATTGCCATCGTTATCGTCATCCTGCTTCTGATCGTTTGGCATTACCTGCTCACGGGCACCTTCAGATTCTGAGGATTCATAAAGCGTAACTGAATGGATATCATACATCTTTTGCCTGATAGCGTAGCCAACCAGATCGCTGCTGGAGAGGTTATCCAACGCCCTGCATCCGTCATCAAGGAACTGATGGAGAATGCCGTCGATGCTGGCGCTATGAATGTGGACGTGCTTGTGGTGGATGCTGGCCGTACGTCCATCCAGGTGATAGATGATGGCAAGGGAATGAGCGAGACGGATGCCCGATTGGCTTTCGAGCGCCACGCTACCTCCAAGATACTCAAGGCGGACGATCTTTTCAGCCTTCATACGATGGGTTTCCGTGGTGAGGCTCTCCCTTCGATCGCTGCCGTTGCCCAGGTTCGTCTGCTGACGCGCACCATCGACCACGAGTTGGGTACGGAGCTTTCCATCGAGGGCTCTCGTGTCGTGTCGCAGGAACCCTGCTCCTGTCCTGTGGGAGCCAATTTCGAGGTGCGGAATCTTTTTTTCAATGTGCCTGCCCGTAGGAAGTTCCTCAAATCCAATCAGACGGAACTCAACAACATCATCCAGGAGTTCGAGCGTATCGTGCTGGTCAACCCTTCCGTGTCCTTCACGCTGAGCCACAATGGAGTGCTTGTCACGAAATTGCCCACCAGCAGCTTGCGTCAGCGTATCACCAATGTGTTTGGCAAGCGCATCAATGAGCAGCTGCTTTCCGTGGATGTGGAAACCAGCCTTGTGCATCTGTATGGGTACGTGGGGAAACCTGACTCTGCCCGAAAGAAGACGAGTTACCAGTATCTTTTCGTCAACGGGCGCTACATGCGTCATCCCTATTTCCACAAGGCGGTCATGGAGGCTTACGAGCAGCTCATCCCTGCAGGCGACCAGATTCCTTATTTCCTCTATTTCCAGGTGAATCCTGCCTGCATCGATGTCAACATTCATCCCACCAAGACGGAGATCAAGTTCGAGAACGAGGCTGCCATCTGGCAGATAGTCATCGCAGCCATCCGCGAGGCGTTGGGACGCTTCAATGCGGTGCCCACCATTGATTTCGATGTCGAGGGAAGGCCTGAGATTCCTGCTTTCGACAGGCAGCCGGCTTTCTCTGGCACTTCGGCTCCTCGCGTCGAGGTGGACACTTCCTTCAATCCCTTTACCCGCAATGCCGAGTCAGGTTCCTACAACCGCGCTCCTGTGGATTGGGACAAGCTCTATGCCGGAGTCTCGAAGGCCGGGCAAGGGGTGGGGCAGGACGCTGAGGAGGCGGATGAGTTCCTTAAGGTTGCTCCCCAGCCTTCCCACCAGGACCTTTACGAAGGGCAGATTGACCAGAAGATAGAGACCAGTGGCGAGTATTTCCAGCTGAAGGGACAGTATATCCTGGCAAGTGCCGTATCGGGCATCATGGTCATTGAGCAGCATCGTGCCCACATGCGCGTCCTCTACGACCGTTATCGCTCGCAGATGGAGGGCAAGCCTGTGTCCTGCCAGGGCCTCCTTTTCCCTGAAGTGCTTCAGTTCAGCATCGCGGACGCCATGTTGCTCGAGGAGATGACCGACGAGCTGCATGCGCTGGGCTTCGATGTCACTCCTTTGGGGCAAGGCAGCTTCTCGCTCAACGGCGTTCCGATGGGGTTGGACGGATTGGACCCCAGGCAGGTGCTTTCCAACATGGTGGAGTCTGCCAAGGAGACACCCTCAGGCATCGAGAACGAAATCCAGCACCGACTGGCACTCACGTTGGCGCGCAGCACCAGCATCCCCGTGGGGCAGGTGCTTTCCCAGCAGGAGATGTCGGACCTCCTGCAGTCGCTCTTCGCCTGCCAGGAGTCTGTCTACGGGCCCGACGGCAAGACCATCATCGCCGTCCTGAAGCAGGACGTGCTCGACAAACTCTTCAGTTGACATACATTCATCAGACACATAAAAAAACGAATAGATACAAGCAATGGAAACGAAAGAAAAAGTTATTCTGACGGGTGACCGTCCCACAGGTCGCCTTCATATCGGACACTATGTGGGTTCTCTGCGCCGTCGTGTGGAACTCCAGAATTCAGGTCTCTACGACAAGATCTTCATCTTCGAGGCCGATGCGCAGGCACTTACCGACAACATCGAGAACCCTGAGAAGGTTCGCCAGAATGTCATCGAGGTGGCACTCGACTATCTGGCAGCAGGCCTTGATCCCCAGAAGAGCACGCTCTTCATCCAGAGCCAGATACCAGAGCTTTGCGAGCTCAGCTTCTACTTCATGGATTTGGTCAGCGTAAGCCGTCTGCAGCGCAATCCTACCGTCAAGACGGAGATACAGATGCGTGGCTTCAGCGGCGACAGCATCCCCGTGGGCTTCTTCACCTATCCCATCAGCCAGGCAGCCGACATCACGCTCTTCAAGGCTACCACCGTGCCTGCCGGCGAGGACCAGGAACCCATGCTGGAACAGTGCCGCGAGATTGTGCGCCGATTCAATTACATCTATGGCGACACCCTCGTCGAGCCCAACATCCTCCTGCCTGAGAATGCGGCATGCCTGCGTCTGCCTGGCACCGACGGCAAGGCCAAGATGAGCAAGTCGCTGGGGAACTGCATCTATCTGAGCGATTCCGCCGACGAGGTGAACAAGAAGGTGAAGGGCATGTATACCGACCCTACGCATCTCCAGGTGAGCGATCCGGGACATCTCGAGGGCAACACCGTCTTCACCTATCTCGATGCCTTCGCTACCGATGAGCAGGTGGCGCGCTTCACTACCGATTACCAGACACTCCAGGAGATGAAGGACCACTATACGCGTGGCGGCCTGGGCGACATGAAGTGCAAGAAACTCCTCATGGCTGTCCTGCAGGAAACCCTCGAGCCTATCCGCCAGCGTCGCGCAGAGTTCGAGAAGGATATCCCTGCCGTATACGACATCCTGAAGAAAGGGTGCGAGAAAGCCCGTGAGACTGCCGTTGAGACAATGGACAGCGTTCGACGCGCCATGAAGATCAATTATTTCGAGGATGAAGCCCTGATTCAGGAGCAATCCAAGCGTTTTGCCAAATAATTTGACAAATTTCTGCAGAAAAATTTTGCCTTTCCGAGGAATTGTTGTACCTTTGCACCGCAATTCAGCGGAATGGCACCCTTTTAGGGGCGTTTAGCTCAGCTGGTTCAGAGCATCTGCCTTACAAGCAGAGGGTCGGCGGTTCGAATCCGTCAACGCCCACATTCTTTTTCATAGATTTTTTAGAGTTAGTGTTTCTTTTGAAGTCGGTACCTGTTTGATTATGGTAACGGCTTTTTTTATTTCCTCTTCCTTCAACACGTTCTTCCCCCTGCCTCATCGTGTTCTTTTGTCAAGATTAACGTGTTCTTTCCGCCCTTTCTACTCGTCAAAAAATTCCGATTTCATCGAGGCGACTTTTCCAAAAACGCCCATTTCATCGAGGTTTTGCACATTTTGCCTAATGTAAAGATTTTTTGTTTAAGTAGTTTTGCGACGATGACGATAACGATGACGATAACGATAACGATGACCGAATGTTGTTTCCGATTACTCGGATTACTCGGATAACTCGGATAACTCAGAATTCTCAGCTAACCTCTAACCCGCTAACCTCTAACCCGCTAACCTCTAACCCGCTAACCAGGCAAGGCTAGCGGCACACTCGTGGGCGGCAACCTCTGCACTTTCGCACCCAACCTCAGCACCCAAGCCGATGCTACGATGGGCAAAGACCTCATCCTCTTCGTGGAGGAGGTGGAGGAGTCGATGCACAACATCGACCGCCAGATGCGCATCCTCCAGATGAATGGCGTGCTCGATCGCTGCAAGGGCATTATTCTTGGCGAGTTCACCGACTGCGGCAACGAGTTCACCTACGAGAGTGTAGAGGCCATGTTCAACAAGATGCTGAAGGCGTACAACATCCCTGTGCTCTGCGGCTTCCCTGGCGGTCATGGCGACGTGAACCTGCCCCTCGTGATGGGCTCCAACGTCACCATCGATGTACGCACCGATGGAGCCACCCTGCAGTTCAACATCGACGGCAACCAACAGCAAGTGAACACAGCCGACATCACTGCTCCCGCTTCGCCCGCCTCCGTCCGCATGCGCCTGGCAGGAAAGATAGAATAATACGAAACATACAAATAAAGAGGAAAAACGGTAGTCGGCAATGATTACCGTTCATCTTGTATGAAACCAATACAGGATAAATGTTTTTATTTCATAAATTTCCATAATTTGTTTCTCTGTTTGGCAAAAAAGCAGTATCTTTGCACCCTGTTTTATTAGGTAACACTTTATAAGCATTTTATGGAACTGGATTTGTTGACAGCTATATCCCCTATTGATGGTCGTTATCACGGCAAGACGGAGCCTTTATCCTTGTATTTCTCGGAGTATGCGCTCATCCGTTATCGCGTTCGTGTGGAGATTGAATATTTCATCGCCCTGTGCGAGTTGCCCTTGCCTCAGCTGGAGACTTTCCCCACGGAACTGTTTCCTCGCTTGAGAGCCATCTATCAGAACTTCTCGGAGGAGGATGCCCAACGGGTGAAGGATATAGAAATGGTGACCAACCACGACGTGAAGGCTGTGGAGTATTTCCTGAAGGAACAGTTCGATGCCTTGGGAGGCTTGGAGCAGTACAAGGAATTCATCCATTTCGGATTGACGAGCCAGGACATCAACAACACGAGCGTGCCCCTGAGCATCAAGGAAGCGCTTGTGGATGTGTACTATCCGCAGATAGAGGAGCTGATAGGTCAGCTGGAGGATTACGCTGAGGAGTGGAAGGACGTGCCCATGCTGGCAAAGACGCACGGACAGCCTGCAAGCCCTACGCGTCTGGGGAAGGAGGTGATGGTCTTCGTGTACCGTCTGAAGCGTCAGATGGCGATGCTGAAGGCTTGTCCCATAGCTGCGAAGTTTGGTGGCGCTACGGGCAACTACAACGCTCACCATGTGGCTTATCCTCAGTATGACTGGCGCCAGTTCGGCAACCGTTTCGTTGACGAGAAGCTGGGCTTGGAGCGTGAGGAATACACCACGCAGATAAGCAACTACGACTGCATGGGTGCCCTCTTCGATGCGATGAAGCGTATCAACACGGTGATCATCGACCTGAACCGCGACTTCTGGCAGTACGTCTCGATGGAATATTTCCGTCAGAAGATCAAGGCTGGCGAGGTGGGGTCGAGCGCGATGCCCCATAAGGTGAATCCCATCGACTTCGAGAACAGCGAGGGCAATCTGGGCGTAGCGAATGCAATCCTGGTTCATCTGAGCCAGAAATTGCCGATAAGCCGCCTGCAGCGCGACTTGACGGACAGCACGGTGTTGCGCAACGTTGGAGTGCCCATCGGCCATATGGTGATCAGCATACAAAGCACGTTGAAGGGGCTCCGCAAGCTGGTGCTGAACCAGGAGGCCATCAATCGCGATCTGGATAACTGCTGGGCAGTGGTTGCCGAAGCTATCCAAACCATCCTGCGGCGCGAAGCCTATCCTCATCCTTACGAGGCGCTGAAAGCCCTTACGCGAACAGGAAAAGGCATTGACGAACAGACAATCAAGGATTTTATCGAGGGGCTGAACGTAACAGAGTCCGTGAAGGATGAGTTGCGTGCCATCACTCCTCATAATTATACAGGTATTTAAAACATTAATTTTTTTCAATTTCCAAATTATGAGTATTGAAGACGAAAGCTGGAGAGAGAATTTCAACTCAGACAGCAACAGCGAGGGAAGCAGCCGAGAGGGCTATCGTCCCTACAACAGAGAAAACACAAATGGTAATGAACGTATTGGCTCGAATGGCCGCACTTTGCGTCCCCGTATAAACCGTTCGACATACGGAGGCAGTTCAGATGGTCAAGGTGGTCGTCCCTATCGTCCCCAGCAGGAGCGTCAGGGCGGTTATCAACCCCGTCCCCGCTACAATGCGGAAGGCGGTCAGGGTGGCTATCCATCCCGTCGCCCCAATGGAGGTTACGGGCAGCGTCGCCCAGGCGGCTACGGCCAGCAACACGAGGGAGGCTACGGCCAGCAGCGCGAAGGTGGTTATCAACCCCGTCCCCGCTACAATGCGGAAGGCGGTCAGGGAGGTTACGGCCAGCAGCGTCCTCGCTATAACAACGGTCCCAGAGATGGCTACCAGAAGGACAACTACCAGCATCGTGGCGGTTACGGCCAGCAGCGTCCTCGCAGGCAATCTGGTGCCGGCTACAATCCCAATGCGAAATACAGCATGAAGAAGCAGATAGAGTACAAGGAGACTCATGTCGATCCCGATGAACCTATCCGCTTGAACAAATATCTGGCAAATGCTGGTGTGTGCAGCCGCAGAGAGGCAGACGACTTTATCTCAGCTGGCGTAGTCAGCGTGAACGGTCAGGTTGTGACAGAATTGGGTACCAAAGTGAAACGCTCCGATACGGTGCTGTTCCATGACCAGTTGGTATCTTTGGAGAAGAAAGTGTATGTGCTACTCAATAAGCCCAAGGATTACGTGACCACCAGTGATGATCCTCAGAACCGCAAGACGGTGATGGATCTGGTGAAGGGCGCCTGCCGCGAACGCATCTATCCCGTGGGACGTCTGGATCGCAACACAACGGGTGTCCTCTTGCTCACCAACGATGGAGAATTGGCCAGCAAGCTGACTCATCCTCAATATCTCAAGAAGAAGATCTATCATGTCTTTCTGGACAAGAACGTCACGGCAGCAGACATGCGTCTGATAGCAGACGGCGTGACATTGGAGGATGGCGAGATTCATGCTGATGCCATCGAGTATGCCAGCGAGACGGACAAGAAGCAAGTGGGAATCGAGATTCATTCAGGCCGCAACCGTGTCGTACGCCGCATTTTCGAGAGCCTGGGTTATCGTGTCCTGAAACTGGATCGTGTATACTTCGCAGGTTTGACAAAAAAGAATGTGCGTCGCGGCGATTGGCGTTTCCTGACAGAGCAAGAGGTCAACATGCTGCACATGGGTGCATTTGAATAAATAATTTAAGTATTTGAAGTAGTCAGTAGTTCAGTAGATAAGTAGTTAAGCCGATAGTTTTGTCTGGGTGTAAACGCTTTGCACATAGTATTGGCTTAACTACTGTCCGCATGACGAGCGAAGCGATATCTACTTAACTACTTAACTACAAAAGAAGAACAAGCGAAACTTCAGTAAATAACATTTACGATGAAAAGGACAAAAGTAATAGACGCTCTGAAGCGTACGGATTTCGGCGCTGATATTTGCGTGAAAGGTTGGGTACGTTCCAAGCGTGGGAGCAAAGGCATTTTCTTTATTGCTCTGAACGATGGTTCCACGATCAAGAATGTGCAGATTGTGGGGGATGATGCTAATTTCAGTGAAGAGGTGCTGAAGCAAATCACCACAGGTGCATGCCTCAGCGTGGAAGGAAAACTTGTGGAGAGTCCTGCTGCAGGTCAGGCAAGTGAGGTTCAGGCGCAGAAGATAGAAGTCCTGGGAGCATGCGGAAGCGACTATCCCATGCAGAAGAAAGGCCAGACTTTTGAATACATGCGCCAGCATGCTCACATGCGTCTCCGTACCAATACCTTTGGTGCCGTGATGCGTATCCGTCACAATATGGCGATGGCTATCCATACTTATTTCCACGAGCATGGATACTTCTATTTCCATACCCCTCTCATCACTGCCAGTGATTGCGAAGGCGCTGGCCAGATGTTCCAGGTGACAACCAAGAACCTGTATGACCTGAAGAAGGATGAGAATGGCAGTATCATATACTCAGATGATTTCTTTGGCAAGCAGACATCGCTGACGGTGTCCGGTCAGTTGGAAGGAGAGTTGGGTGCTACAGCATTGGGTGCCATCTATACCTTCGGTCCTACGTTCCGTGCCGAGAACAGCAACACTCCCCGCCATCTGGCTGAATTCTGGATGATAGAGCCTGAGATTAGCTTCATTGACCTGCCTGAGTTGATGGACATCGAGGAGGATTTCATCAAGTATTGCGTCCGTTGGGCTCTTGACAACTGCAAGGATGATTTGGATTTCCTCAACAAGATGATCGACAAGGGCTTGATAGAGCGTCTGGAAGGCATCCTCAAGGAAGACTTTGTCCGCTTAGATTACACGAAGGGCGTGGAGATTCTGCAAGAAGCCATCAAGACGGGAAAGAAGAAGTTCGAGTTCCCATGCAACTGGGGTGATGACTTGGCCAGCGAGCATGAGCGTTACCTGGTGGAGGAGTATTTCAAGAAACCTGTCATCATGACTCACTATCCCAAGAAGATCAAGGCCTTCTACATGAAGCTTGATGAGCAGATTCCTACCTTCGAAGGTAAGCCTATGGAACAAACCGTACAAGGAACGGATGTGCTGTTCCCACAGATTGGCGAGATCATCGGAGGTTCAGTACGTGAGGAGAACTACGACAAGCTGATGAACGAGATCAACGAGCGCAATATCCCCATGAAGGATATGTGGTGGTATCTCGACACTCGTCGTTTCGGTTCTTGTCCTCATGGAGGTTTTGGACTTGGTTTCGAGCGTCTGATTCTCTTCATTACAGGTATGCAGAACATTCGTGACGTGATTCCCTTCCCCCGTACTCCCAAGAACGCTGAATTCTAACGACGAATCATACATGATAAAAGAGAGCCGGTGCAAACGTTGATGCATCGGCTCTCTTTGTTCTGCTTAAGAGGTTCTCAGCAAGGTCTCATCCTGGGAAGATTGAAAACATCTTGGATTTCCTTCATGTCCTTCTCCGTCATACCGTCAGGTTCAGAACCCATGCTTCGTGCGCACATGTAGATGTTGGCAGCCTTGCAGAGCACGTCCGTCTGATCGAATGCATCCATGATATCGGTACCTACAGACAACGTGCCATGTTTCTCCCACAGAACCACGTCGTGAGTCTTTATCTGCTCCAAAGTGGCATCAGCCAGGCTGATACTGCCAGGAAGAGCATAAGGAACGATGCCGATACCCAGAGGGGCAAAGGCTAATGTCTCAGGAATCATTGACCAAAGGACACGTGTCATCTCACCTTCCTTCAGGAAACGCTTGATGTGACTCATAGCCACGAGTTCAATCGGATGCGTGTGGAGCGTGGCTTTATAACTGCTTCCTGTTTCCAGCAGATAGTTCTGAAGTGCCAAATGACTGGGAAGTTCGGAAGTAGGAATGACGGGCTCGTCAGCGATGATCTCATAGCTCGCACAGTCTTCGCAGATACGTATGATGGAACCGTTCTGCATGGGCCAGCGAGCGAGGTCACGCATGCGCTTTCCTGTTCCCTTAACGTAGAAGAATTTCCCTTGCAGGCAAGGCAACACCTTGCCGATTTGCATTACTGGAGCAAGGGCAGGCAAGGCTCGTATCTCATCATCCACGAGTTTCGTGATGTTGACAGTGATGTTGCCTCCATTCCGCTCTGCCCATCCTTTCTGCCAAAGATAACCTGTGACTTCAGCCACCTGGTCAATCACAGCCTTCAGATTAGGCCTGTTATCCAAAACACTCATATTTAATATATTGTATTTGGTTTCACAAAGATTATCCAATCAATTGAGGCAGGAAACTGCTGATGATCAGTACTATCAGACCTACAATCAGCACAGCAATGGTCTTCTGTGAGCAACCTTTCCATTCCTTCAGGATGATGCCCCATACGTTAGAGAAGGTTACGTTGAGTGCCATCAGGATGCAGAACGAGAAGGTCAGCATGGCAGGTGAGCTCTGCAGGAAACCTTGTCCCAAGCTGAGGCCAAAGAATTGACTGTACCATAGGGCGCCAGCCAAGATGCAGAAGAAAAGATTGTTGGCCCACACATGGGTCTTTTTGTAGTCACCCCAAGTCTTGTTCTTGCTGTTCTGATAGAAGCAGTAAATGGCATTGGTGATGAATCCGCCAAGTGTCACGAGGAAGGTGGCAGGCAAACCACGGAACATGAGGTTGGTTTCCTCAAAATGAATATCCGCGCCAAAGGTAAGGCCTACGTTGAAGCAACCACTCATGAAGCCTGCCAACAAGGCGATGACTATTCCCTTGGGGAAATTGAAGTCTTTCACGGCTTCTTTCTTCTCCTCTTCACTTAGGGAAGCTGATTTCATGGAACCTGCTATACCGATAATGGCGATACCGATAAGTGTGACTACAACGCCAATGATGACGGCAGCCGTCAACTTTGAGAGAGGATCTTGTTCAGGGAAGAACACGTTTAGAAGTACAGGGCCCATGATCGTGCCCAATGCAGCACAGGTTCCCAATGCGATACTCTGTCCAAGGGCTACGCCTAAGTAACGCATAGAGAGACCAAAAGTCAATCCGCCTACGCCCCACAGAATGCCAAAGAAGATGGTCATCCAGACGTTGAAAGAGGGGGCACCCGTATAGAGCTCGCACAGAGTATGCCCTTCAGGCACAGCCAGCATAGCACCCAGAAGGGGCAGAACAAGCCAAGCGAAAACACCCTGCACAATCCAATAGGACTCCCAGGACCATTCCTTGATCTTGTTGATGGGAACATAGCTACTGGATTGACAGAATGCGCCCACTGCTATGATAAGTAAACCAATTAGAATTTCCATGTTGATTCGTTGTTAGATAGGTTTGAATAAAAGTCCCCTCCCATTCTTAGGTGGGAGGGGTGTGTGGTTCGAGAATTCAGCTTATCGTTTGCTGGTTACGTCAGCAACGTATTTGTCGATTTCTGCAATGAAGTCCTGACCAACAGGTACGTTGTTGCGAACGCAGAACTCGTCGTAGACAGCTTGCCAAGGCATTCCCTTTTCCTCTTCTATCAGAGTCAGTACCTTGTAGCCTTCGCCAGCCAACTCATAGTCGGAGATGGTCTTCTTAGGTTCAAGCAGAGCACGGAGCATGCACTTCTGAGCTGAACGTGAACCTATCACGTAAGCACCGATACGATTGATGCTGCCGTCGAAGAAGTCCAAACCGTAATGAACACGATCCAGAGCGTCTGCGCGTACAATTTCCGTGAACAGGTCCTGCGTGGGATCATCCATGATGGTTACATGGTCGCTATCCCAACGAACTGGACGGCTCACGTGGAGCATCAGCTCAGGCAAGAAGGTCAGCAGGGCACTTACCTTGTCGCCAGGCATTTCTGTGGGATGATAATGGCCAGTATCGATGGTTTGCATCATGTGTCGAGAGGCAGCATAGCCCGTATAGAAGTCATGAGAACCTACCGTGAAGCTTTCCAGGCCGATACCAAAGACCTTACCCTCGATCGTGTCTTTCATCATAGGCTGCTTTTTGGCGAAGATCTCGTCAAGAGACTCTTTCAACAGCGTACGATACAAGTAGTGGTTGACGCTCTGGTCCTTGCATCCGTCGTGAACCCACAGGTTCATGATACATGGGTCATTCTGTGCCTCACCCATTGCGTTGGCGATGTCACGACAACGCTTTGTGTGCTCAATCCAGAAGTCACGAATGCCCTTGTCAGGATTAGCCAGAGTGAGGTTGCCGCTCTTGGGATGAGAGAAAGAGGTAGAGTTGAAATCCAGCTTGGTGTCATTTTCTTTACCCCAATCTATCCAGCTCTGGAAATATTCCACAGTCACTTCGTCGCGATCTACCACTTTACCCTTGAAGTCTCCGTATATCTCGTGCAGGTTCAGACGATGGTTTCCAGGAATCAGGCTCTTTGCTTTCAGCACGTCCTGACGCAGTTCGTCGATGTTGCGTGCTGCACCAGGAAAGTCACCTGTGCTCTGGATGCCTCCAGAGAGAGCACCAGCCTGTACCTCAAATCCCTTCACGTCATCTGCCTGCCAGCAATGCATTGACAGGTGGAAATCCTGCAATTGTTGCAATACTTTCTCAGTATCGACGCCAATTTCGGCATAGCGTTCCTTCGCTACGTCATACGCTTTCTTTACTAATTCTTCTTTGTTCATGATTTTTTGTGTTTGTTTATGTTAGGTTTATAAATTGATGAATCTCTGGTATGCTTCATCCCAAGCTTTGCTCTCTTGAGGCAGATAGGTGTTCAGCTTGATGCTCTCAGCAATGATCTTGCGCATCTGGAACATGTCGCTCACCAGCCCTGAGGCTTTAGCTTGGAGCATGATGTTGCCGATGGCGGTTCCTTCTACAGGACCTGTCACAACAGGAATTCCGATGGAGTTGGCTGCCATCTGCATCAGGTATTGATTGTATGTTCCGCCACCAATGACGTGTAGCTTTTCGATGGGGAAAGGAGCCAGTTCGCGCAGATAGTCGAGTATCTGGCGATAGCGCATTGCCAGACTCTCGAAGATGCAGCGTGCAATCTGCTGGTAGGTCTCAGGTACAGGTTGGTTGGTCTCCTTGCAGAATCCTTGGATGGCATCCACCATGCTGGTTGGATTGGCGAAACGCGGATCATCAGGATTGATGAAGCTGCGGAAAGGTTCTGCAGTCATGGCATCCTCGTTGATCTGATTTACATTGGCAGGGGCATCGGTCCACTCCTTGCGGCAACGTTCCAGAAGCCACATTCCGCAGATATTCTTCAGGAAGCGTGTCGTGCCCTCGATACCTCCTTCATTCGTGAAGTTGTACTCGAAACTCTTTTCGTTGATGATAGCTTCCTGGGTCTCGATGCCAAGCAAACTCCAGGTTCCGCAACTCAGATAGGCAAAGTTGGGATTCTGAGCCGGCACGGCAGCCACAGCGGCACCTGTATCATGCCCAGCTACTGCCACAACAGGCACGGCACCCAAACCTGTGAGTCTTTGCACTTCAGGAGTCAGGGTTCCCACCTGATCGCTTGGGTTCACGTAACGGCCGAATTGACTTTCTTTCAGGCCAATGACATCAATCAGGTCCGTATCAATCGTCTTGGTTCGTGGATTCAGCATTTGGCTGGTACTCAACACGGTGTATTCGCATACGGCTTCGCCCGTCAGCATGTACATCAAGGCATCTGGGATGAAGAGTATCTTGTTGGCTATGCTCAGCGCAGAGTCGTTGTTGCGGCGCATGGTAGCCAACTGGAAGAGAGAGTTGAAATTCATGAACTGAATTCCCGTTTTCTCATAGACCTTTTCTTTGGGAATCAGCTTGAAGTATTCCTCCATCGCTCCTTCCGTATGCGGGTCGCGATAGCAATAAGGATTGCGCAGCAGTCCTCCGTCAGCACCAAAGACGGCAAAGTCGCACCCCCAGGTATCAATGCCGATACTGGTCAGCTCGATGCCTTCGTCAGCACAGACTTTCAGGCCCTTCACGATTTCGTTGTACAAAGCATAGAGATCCCAATAGAAATGTCCACCCAGTTCGATGATGGTGTTTGGGAAACGGGTTATCTCACGCTGTTTCAGCTTACCGTCCTCGATAGATCCCAATATGGTTCTTCCGCTGGTAGCTCCCAGGTCGACGGCAAAGAAGTTGGTTGTCTTTTCCATAGAAAAACTATTTTATTTCTTTTCGTTTGTCAGTTTTTGGCATTAAACTTTGTCACATTCTCTGCAAATATACAAAAATCTTTGCATTCAGGCATCAAGATTTGGAACTTTTTATGTAAGTTTGTGTCAGAAAAACGATAATTAACATGGAAGAGTACTTGGTTATCGGGCGAACAAACGGCACAACACGCCAAGGTTCACCCTATGCGACGCTCAAAGTTGCGAAGTCGAAGGAAGAATCCTTCGCTATTTCTGTTTGGGACCTTTCTCCCACAGCTGGCCCCATGTTGGGACAACTGGTCAGTTTCTTCTCCATCAAGGATTTCCAGGGAAAGATGTCCTGTGGTGCTACGGACCTCCGTCTGGGTTCTATGCCTGATGCGATGCATCCGCTCTATCATCTCCTGCCTCGTCCCATTTTGCGGCACGAGTGGGATCAGACCATCCAGGCACTCTTGTCGTATTGCACAGACGAGGAGCTGATGCCCATCATTCAGGATTTTGCTGACAAACTCTATGCTCCTTACAGCAAGTATCCAGCCGCCACCAGCGTACATCATGCCTATCCTGGCGGTTTGCTCAATCATACTCACCAGATGCTCCACATGCTTCAAGGGCTCTATCCCTGCCTACCTTATTCTATTAAGGTGGAACGCTGCATTTTGGCCATTCTCTTCCATGATTATGGAAAGGTCTATGAGTACAACACGCAGGGCGACAAGCAACCAGACATGTTCCTGCTGGGACACATTTATCTGGGTGCCCACAAGCTTCAGAATGTGCTTGAGCAAAAGAATATCGATGCAGAAGAGACGAAACGCATCGTTCATTGCATCCTGGCGCATCATGGCAGCCGCGAGTTCGGAAGCCCTGTCCTCCCATGTATCCAGGAAGCCAGCATCGTCAACTATCTCGACAACATAAGTGCCAAGACGGATGCGATGGAGAATGCGGCGGATATGGAGTTCTCGAGTGCACTTGGCACGCATATTGTAAAATAAGTCTAAAGAAGAAGTTCAAAGTTATGACGAAAAGACTGATAGCAATCATCCTGTCGTGTCTGGCTTCATTAACTATCCTCGATGCAGCCAGCCGCAAATATGTCACCTACGAGGAATACGGCGCTGTGGGCGATGGGGTTCACGATGACCAGGCCGCCATCATCGCAGCTCACCAGGCTGCCAACGAGCTGGGCCTTCCTGTGCGGGCAACAGATGGGAAGACCTATTATATAGGTCAGGGTGACAAAGTGGCCATCATCCAGACAGACGTGGATTTTGGCAAAGCCAAATTCATCATTAATGACGTGGTGACAGACACCCATTCGGCTCCCATCTTTCGTGTGGAATCCACGCAGAAAGCCGTTCAAATCACAGGAGTCCGCAACCTGAAGAAGGAGCAGAAGAATCTGGGGGTAAAATTGCCTGCCAGAAGTCTCGTCTTCGTGGAGAACAGCAAGAAGAAGGTCTACATCCGCTTTGGCCCCAACCAGAACAACGGTACCCCTCAGAAGGAGGTCTTCATTGCCGACAAGAAGGGAAACGTAGACAGCTGTTCGCCCATCACGTGGGATTACGACGAGATTACCCGCATGACTGCCTTCCCAATCGACAAGAAGACGCTTACCATCAAGGGAGGTTTTTTTACCACCATTGCGAATCAAGCCGAATCAAAGTATGCCTATCGAGGAAGAGGCTTTGTGATCAATCGCTCCAACGTGAGGGTCGAGAACATGACTCACTATGTTGAGGGCGAGTTGGATCATGGAGCGCCCTATTCTGGCTTCCTCGTCTTCAACTATTGTGCTGACGTCGTTGTGACTGATTGCCTTCTCACGCCTCACAAGACCTACCGCACCATTGGAAGTGCAGGCAAACCTGTCTCTATGGGCTCCTATGACATGACGGCAGGCAACTGCGTGAATGTGCTCTTCCAACATTGCCGCCAGACCATCGATATTGATGACAGAGCCTATTGGGGACTCTTTGCCTCCAACTTTTGCAAAGGTCTTCGAATGGACGACATGATAATCTCCCGCTTCGATGCACACATGGGAGTCGCCAACGTCACGCTTACCAACTGCACCTTTGGCCACATGGGCGTTCAGGCGGTAGGCTTTGGCACCATGCTGATGAAGAATTGCGAGGTGCATCGCAACACGTTCGTCTGGCTTCGCGATGATTATGGAAGCACGTGGGACGGCGAGATCATCTTCAAGAACTGTACGCTCAAGCCCTCTCCCGGCGAGCGTTATCTTACCCTCATCTCTGGCTCCAATCCAGGCACGCATGACTTCGGCTATGTCTGCCATTTGCCTCGCCGCGTTCAGGTGGAAGGCCTCACCATCGATGACTCAAACATCACCAGCGACTCCTATTCAGGTCCCTTCGTCCTTGGCGACTTCAGGCGCGATGCCTCAGCCCCCAATCTTCTTCCTTATCTGCCAACTGAAGAGGTGACCCTCAAAGGCATCAAAGTCCTCAGCGGAAAGGAGTTGAGACTCTCCTCAAACACTCAGCTCTTCAGCAAGACAAAGATGAGTCAAAAAAGGTAACACGTTGAAATGGCAGACACAACACGTTGAAATGGCAGACACAACACGTTGATTTTGCCAACTCGACGTGTTGTCTTTTTTCCTGCCTCACGAATCAAGGAATCAGCAGAGAGCTGTCGCCGTAGCTGAGGAAACGGAAATCGTGGGCCAGCGCGTAGTCGTAAATCTTCCGCCAATCGCCTTTTACGAAAGCACTAACCAGTAGGAGCAGGGTACTCTGAGGTTGGTGGAAGTTCGTCACCATCATCCTGACGATGTGATAATTGTATCCTGGAGCGATGATGATTTGTGTGCTGCTGTGCAGAATCTCCAACTTGTGTTTCTCCATATAGGTCAGCAGGTGGCGGATGGCTGTTTCTGAGGGGGTCTCCAACACGTTCTTCTCATAGGGATCCCATTGCTTGACAAGCAGTTCCTCAGCCTCGCCTGTATCCAGCCCTTGTGTCATCAGCTCCTTTGCTTTCAGTCCCATGTAGTAAAGCGACTCCAAGGTGCGGACGGAAGTTGTGCCTACAGCAATTGCCCATCCCTCGTGCCTGATGAGTTTCTCAAGCGTCTGTTTATGGACCGCAATATGTTCTGTATGCATGTCGTGACCGCCTATTTCCTCGCTCTTCACAGGTCTGAAGGTGCCTGCTCCCACGTGGAGCGTCACTTCCTCACGATCTATCTTTCGAGCATCCAGCTCAGCCAGCACACGATCCGTGAAATGAAGTCCTGCGGTGGGAGCTGCCACGCTGCCCTTTATCTTGCTGTAGACCGTCTGGTACGTCGTTTTGTCCCTCTCCTCAGCCTGCCTGTTCAGGTAGGGTGGGATAGGGAGCTCTCCAATGGCCTCCAGCAGCTCTGCCCACGAGGGTGGAGTGCTTCCTGGGTTCGATTCAGTTTTCCACTCGAAATCGATGCGGTGGGAAGTGCCGTGAGTGCCCTTCCGCTCTGCTGTCAGAACGATTGTCTGTCCCTCGATTTCTATCTCGCGGCTCAGCTTTCCTTCTTTCCATTTCTTCAGGTTGCCCACTAGGCAGTACCAGGAGCACTGGCCGCGCTGGATGAAGTTTTCCTGATACTCAGCAGGGGCGGCAGGTTCCAGGAGGAAGATTTCTATCAGAGCGCCCTGTTGTCCACTCGTGGCTTGCTCCGTCTTCTTGCGGAAATGCAGGCGTGCCTGAATGACGCGAGTATTGTTGAAAACCATCAGGGCGCCTTCAGGCAAATGTTGGGGCAGGTTGCGGAACGTGTCCTCGCTCACCTTCCCTTTATCATAAAGGAGGAGTTTGCTGCTGTCGCGCTCAGGCAGGGGAAATTTGGCTATTCTCTCGTCAGGCAGGGGGTAGTTGTAGTCCCTGATTTGTATGTGCTTGGTTTCTGTCATTGTCAATTATTTCTGCAAAGGTACGTTTTTCTCGTGGAAAAAGTGTAATTTTGCAGGCGAAATAAGAAAAAAGAGTGATGAAAGTAGGTGATAAAGTCCGATTTTTGTCGGAAGTTGGTGGAGGTGTAGTTACAGGTTTCTCAGGGAAAGACCTGGTTCTCGTCGAGGATGCGGATGGTTTCGAGATTCCCATGCTGAAGACTCAGGTGGTGGTAATCGATACGGATGACTACAACATAGCAAAGGTCAACACGCGCGAGCCTGTCGCTTCGACCAAGAAGGCAGTTCAAGAGCCCATCGAGACAGAACCAGCCGACAAACCCGTCACGTTCAAGGCAAAGCCTCTCGAGCGGAAGGATGGCGACAAGCTGAATCTCTATCTGTGCTTCGTGCCCAATGAAGTGAAGGAGATTAGCACTACCACTTTCGAGGCTTACTTTGTCAACGATAGCAACTATTACATGCAGATTCTCTATCTGACTGCAGAGGGAGCTGCCTGGCATGCCCGTTTCCAGGCTATCATAGAGCCTAACAGCAAGCTTTTCGTTGAGGAGTTCGACCGCTCTGTACTCAATGACTTTGAGCGTGTCTGCATTCAGACGGTCGCTTGGAAGCAGGACAAGACCTTCCAGCTAAAACCCGCTCTGAGCACGGAATTGCGCATCGATGTGACCAAATTCTATAAACTTCATGTCTTCCGTCCCAATGAGTTCTTCCGTGATCCCAATTGGTGTCTCGACGTCATTCGCGATGACCGTCCCGTAAGAAGTGTTTTCGTCAATGCAGAGCAACTTCAGGAGGCTCTGATGGACAAGAAGAAAGCAGACGAGCGACCTGTCGCTCCTGCAGCCCCATCCAAGAAGGAGAAGAAGCCTGATGTCATCGAGGTAGACCTTCATATCCATGAATTGCTCGACAACACTTCAGGCCTCAGCAACGGTGATATGCTGATGGCGCAGATGAACGAGTTCCGTAAGGTGATGGATGAGAACATCAAGAAGAAGGGACAGAAAATAGTCTTCATTCACGGGAAGGGAGAAGGTGTCTTGCGTAAGACGATATTGCAGGAGCTCAAGTATCGCTACAAGAACTGCTCCTGGCAGGATGCCTCCTTCCGTGAGTATGGATTTGGTGCCACGCTTGTTAAAGTCAACTGAAACCAATTGTATTACCTATTATCGAAATCAAGGATCTATGAGTTCTGCATTAGTCATCTTTTCAGGAGGTCAGGATAGTACGACCTGCCTTTTCTGGGCCCTTAAGCACTTCGATGAGGTGCGAGCCCTTTCTTTCCGTTATGGTCAGAGGCATGAGATCGAGGTGTCTCTTGCGAGCGATATCGCTCGAGAGGCAGGTGTGCCTTGGGAATGTATGGACATCTCCTTTGTCAGTCAGATGATTTCTGGCTGCAGTCTTACCGATACATCACTTCAAATCGAAGAGGATAAACCAGCAGGAGGTCCTCCATCCACCTTTGTGCCTGGCCGCAATATGTTTTTTATCAGCATTGCTGCTGTGTATGCCAGCCAGCATGGAATTCATGACCTTGTCACAGGCGTGAATCAGACGGATTTCAGCGGCTACCCAGATTGTCGCGATTCATTCGTCAAAAGCCTCAACGTCACACTTAACCTCGCATTGGACGACCAGTTCCGAATCCACACTCCCCTGATGTGGATCAACAAGTGTCAGACTTGGGCGCTTGCCGATGAATTGGGCGTCCTTGATACCGTACGCTACAAGACTCTCACCTGCTACAATGGTATCCCTGGTGATGGCTGCGGCCATTGTCCGGCTTGTAAGCTTCGCCGTCGTGGTCTTGACGAATATCTGAAATCCCGTGGGGAGTCAACTGTTTAACTTTCATGCGTAGAAGAATATGAATAAAGCAGAACGTGCAGACGAAGGTTTGCAGGCATTAGGCAAGAAGACAGAGTACAGGCAGGATTATGCACCAGAAGTGCTCGAGAGTTTCCTGAACAAGCACCCTGAGAACGACTACTGGGTTCATCTCAAGTGTCCAGAATTCACCTCTTTGTGTCCAATCACAGGTCAGCCCGATTTTGCTGAGATAGTCATCAATTACCTGCCTGACAAGCGTCTGGTCGAAAGCAAGAGCCTCAAACTCTATCTTTTCAGTTTCCGCAATCATGGCGATTTCCACGAGGATTGTGTCAACACGATAATGAAGGACTTGATTCGTCTCATGGACCCCAAGTACATCGAAGTCAAGGGAATCTTTACTCCTCGTGGCGGCATTTCCATATATCCCTATGCCAACTATGGCCGCCCAGGTACCAAGTATGCTGATATGGCGGACTTCCGTCTCCAGCTTCACGACTTATAGACGAACGTGTAAAAACTTAGTCAAGATTAAATCTTTGGAAGTTTTTCTTGCATGTTCCAAGTTTTTTTTCCATATTTGCAATTCATTACTCAAGGACAAGTCTTCATCACCGCCTCGAGAACAAACAGACATCAAAAAACAATGAATCGTAAACTCATTTTTTCTTTTCTTATTGCCCTGATGACATTGGGCATTAAGGCACAGACGTCATCAGCGCCTACCACGTTGGAGGGATGGGCAGATCGACTGCAGAAGTTTGGAAAGAGTATTCCCCAGGAGCAGATTTTCATTCATCTGGACAACAACTGCTACTTTTTGGGAGACACTCTATATTATAAGGCTTATGTGCGAAGAAGCGATAATGGTGCACCAAGTAACTTGAGTGGTGTGCTCTATGCTGAGTTGCTGAACCAGGATGGATACCTTGTGGAGCGCCAGTTGATTGAGATGAAGAACGGGCAGGGAAACGGTTCATTCTGCTTGCTGGATACGCTCTATGGAGGATACTATGAGCTGAGAGCTTACACCCGTTGGCAGCTTAATTGGGGTGAATATCAGCATCCTCACACCAAAGCGGCTGAAAAGTGGTTCTACAACAGCAAGTTTGCTCACGACTATTATCGTGATTATGAGAAACTGTACAGCCGCGTGTTCCCTGTTTACGACAAGCCATCGAAGGAAGGCGATTTCGTTCATGACATGACCTTGCGTCCTCTGCGTCGTCATTTCAAGAGCAAGGATGCCAAGCCAGAGGCGGTAATGAAATTCTTCCCTGAAGGTGGATCGCTGATAGCTGGCGCACTCAATCGTGTCGCCTTTGAGATAAATGATGATGAGGGTCAACATTTGGAAGGAACTCTCAGCGTGACGGACGACAAAGGAAATAAGGTTGCTGAGGCCAAGACAGAATTGCGTGGACGTGGTACCGTGGAATTCACCCCTGTGGCTGGAGCATCTTATACTGCTCAGTTCACGTGGAAAGATGGAACCCAGAAGGATAAATTGCCAGAGGTGGAAGCTGACGGATGTGCCCTTCGCGTTGAACAGAACGCTGGCACAATCGAGGTAAAGGTAGAGGCACGAGGGCAAGCTGCCAATGAAGAGTTGGGTCTGACCGTCATGAATCAAGGCGTGATGCAGAAGTTCACCCAACTGGGCAAGGGAGCCAACTTGAGTACTTCCCTGAATGCCAACGAGTTCCCCACAGGCGTATTGCAGTTGACCATTTATAATGCTCAAGGGCGTATCTATGCTGATCGCTTGATTTTCGTTCGCCAATCAGATTTCAAGGCCGAGAACTTGACATTTACAGGCTTGGATGCCAAGAATGTGGAGCCCTATGCCCAAGTGAAGTTAGGTGTTCAGGGAGGAAAAGCAGGCAGCACCATCAGTGTTGCAGTCCATGATGCTGCCCACAGCGAATATATATATGATAGTGGGAACATCCTGACAGAGATGCTTTTGAGCAGTCAGATCAGAGGTTTCGTGGAGAATCCGGAATATTTCTTCGAGAAGGATGATGCTGAACATCAGCGTGCCTTGGACCTGTTGCTGATGATTCAGGGATGGCGGCGCTACGACTGGTACACGATGGCAACTCCTGGTGCCTTCGTATTGAATCACATGCCTGAGAAGACCCAACGATTCGTGGGTAGTGTCAACAACTATCAATCCGTGCGACAAGAGGATAGATTCTCCGTTGCTGATTCTGAGATAGAAAAAGCCATGCAGACGGATACGGAGACTGAAGCTCAAAAGAGTGACTCGAGCAGCAAGCTTAATGCAGCTGCCAGCAACAGCGGTGAAGAGATGGGTGACGTGGGAGCTGAAATGGAAGCTATGCGAAAAGATGCAGAGGCCAACTTCAAGTATCGCCAGACGAACAACGCCCAGAAAAGCACCACTCTCTTCAATGCGAAGGAGAGCAACCTGAAGCGTGAAGTATTGGTTCATGCCGAGTTCGTGAAACCTGGTGAGGAAGGTGTGGTAGGCGAGATGATGAGCGAGAAAGGCACCTTCACTTTGGAAGCCCCCCGTTTCTTTGAGAAATGCTATCTCTATTTAGGAGCTTCAGACAGCACCAAGTGGAAGGACGGAAAGGCTTACGATTGGGTAAGCAATGGCGAAGATAAAGACGAGCGTGTGGAGTATCCAGAGTTTTATGTCAAGTTGAACCCCATTTATCCTCGCTTCGTGAAGCCCTACAATTGGTACCAAAGTCATTTGGCAGAGATTCCTGAGGGTACAGCAATGGCTCAGGAGGCAACAGAAGATGGCGTGCGCACTCTGGATATGGTCACCGTTAAGGCAAGACGCAATGGTATGAGTCGATTCAATCCCAACAAGCCTGCTTTTGTGGTGGATGCTTATCAGGCTTTCAATGAAGCGTGCGACGCCGGATTGAATACAAGTGTGTTCACAGGTTCAGAGTCGCTTGCTTACAACGTGGCTCGCACCTACATTGGTGACATGAACACAGACCGCAGTTATCCCCTGGAGTTCCGTTTCGATACCCGTAATGCCTCTACATCCATGTCGGATGCTGAACGTAATCGCTACACTCATCTTCCTTATTTGGACAAAGTTTATATCTATACTGACTACAGTCCTCGTCGTGAGGGAGATAAGAAATACGAAGCCAGCAATCAACCAGAAGTGACTGTCGACCTGAGATTGCTGGAGAATGGAAACGGAGCCCGCCGTGCCACGTATCGTGACCGTCGATATGTGTTGCAAGGATTTTCCGTCTGCGAGGATTTCTATCAGCCAGATTATAGCCAGAAACCCTTGCCTGAGCACAAAGATTATCGACGTACTCTTTACTGGAATCCCAATTTGAAGTTGGATGATAGTGGGAATGCTCAGTTCCAGTTCTATAACAATGGTCAAAAGACTCAGTTGTCTGTCAGCGCTGAAGGTATGAGTTCTGCTGGCGAGCTCCTGACGGGGCAAAGCATGCCTGAGTCGAGATAAAAAGGACCCATTAACAGAATTCAAATTAACGGAAATCAAATACAAACAAATTATGGAAAACAGAAAACTTCAAGAGATCGTATCTCTCTTTGACGTACAAGGGACAGTGACCAATATTGCGCCATTAGGAGCAGGTCTGATAAATGACACGTACCGCATTGAGACAGCTGAGAAGGACCAGCCTAACTATGTGATGCAGCGTGTGAACAACAATGTGTTCCCTGATGTGGATATGGTGATGCGCAACATTCTCGCCGTGACCACTCACATCCGTCAGAAATTGGAGTCACGCGGTGAGCAGGATATTGACCGTAAGGTGCTTACCTTCATTCCTTTGAAGAATGACAAGGAGAAGTATTACGCCTTAGTGAATGGAGAGTATTGGCGCGTGATGATTTTCATAGAGAATGCTGTCACCAAGCAGGCTGTGAATCCAGAATCAAGTTATGCTGCAGGACTCGCTTTTGGAGAGTTTGAATCCATGTTGGCTGACATTCCTGTGGAATTGGGTGAGACCATCAAGGATTTCCATAATATGGAATTCCGTCTTCAGCAGTTGCGCGAGGTGATTGCTCAGAATCCTGCAGGTCGCGTGGATGAACCACAGGTGCAGGCTATGCTGAAAGAGATTGATGCGCGAGCAGAAGAAATGTGCAAGGCAGAGCGAATGGGGCGTGAAGGTATTCTTCCAAAGCGTGTATGCCACTGCGACACGAAGGTCAACAACATGATGTTTGATCAGCAGGATAATGTGCTCTGCGTGGTTGATTTGGATACCGTGATGCCAAATTTCGTCTTCAGCGATTATGGCGATTTCCTGCGTACCGCAGCCAACTTTGTGGCAGAGGATTGTCCTGACATGGAAAAAGTTGGTTTCAATATGGACATTTACAAGGCTTTCACGGAAGGTTACCTGAAGAGTGCAGCCAAGTTCCTGTTGCCCATCGAGGTGGAGAACTTGCCTTATGCAGCAGCCCTGTTCCCCTATATGCAGTGTGTACGCTTCCTTTGGGATTATCTGAGTGGCGACAAGTACTGGAAATGCCAGTATCCTACCCACAATTTTGTGAGAGCCGACAACCAGTTGCATCTGTTGTTCAGCATTGAGAGCCATTATCCGGAAATGAAGGCCTTCATTCAGCAATGCATGAAGAAATAAGAGGAGGAATTTATGGCTAATTACGCGTTCCTCAGTTCCTTCAAGAAGTATGTCAATAGTAGTGTCCTGTTGATAGGCGCCACCATTCTGGCTCTTTTGGTAGCCAATCTGGATGCAACCCGTGAGTTGTACAAGGAAGTGTGGACCCTACCTGTCAATTTGAGTGTGGGTGGATTCAATCTGTTCAGTCACGGCGAACATACTATGTCGTTGGGAGCCTTCATCAATGATTTCCTGATGGCCATTTTCTTCCTGAGTGTTGGCCTTGAGATCAAGCGCGAATTCCTCTGTGGAGAGCTCAGCAGCATGAAAAAAGCATTGCTGCCTATCATTGGTGCCTGTGGAGGAATGATCGTCCCTGTGATTGTGTTCTTCATCTTGTGTGGTCTCACTTCATCCGACCCTCTGGCAGAGCGTGGAATGGCTATTCCTATGGCCACGGATATCGCTTTTTCTTTGGGAGTCCTCAGCATGTTCAGCCGACGTGTTCCTATGGGACTGAAGATTTTCCTGGCAGCTTTGGCGGTAACGGATGATTTGGGAGGCATCATCGTGATTGGTGTCAAATACACGGATCATCTCTCTCTCAATTACGTATTGGGCGCCATTGCTTGTGTATTTCTGCTCGTTTATGGCAACTTGCGTCAGACGCGATCCAAGATGTTTTACCTGTCGATAGGCATCGCACTTTGGTATTGTATGCTCAACAGCGGTATTCATGCCACGATGGCTGGCGTAGTGCTCGCTTTCTGCATTCCTGCCAACCTGCCTGATGGTACAAAGTTCTACATTGAGCGAATCCGCAACAATATCCGCAAGTTTCCTGTCATCGAGGTGTCCTCAGATGATCGCAACAAGCCAGCTTTGCTGAACGAGGACGATATTTCTCTCTTGAAGAGTGTCGAGAGTGCGAGTGACCACTTGATTTCTCCCCTTCAGGACCTCGAGGATATGCTGAAGCATCCCATCAATTATTTCATTATCCCTCTGTTCGCTTTTGCTAATGCAGGAGTTGATTTCACGGGAATGAGTATAGACAATCTCTTCACAGGTGTAGGCTTGGCAGTCTTCCTGGGTTTGCTTGTAGGCAAGTTTGCAGGAGTGTTTAGCTTCAGTTGGATGAGTGTCAAATTGAAAGTTGTCCAGTTGCCAAAGCATACGAATTGGCTTTCTTTCGCCAGTGTGTGTATGTTGTGCGGAATAGGCTTCACCGTCAGTATGTTCATGGCAGAGCTGAGCTATGGTCCTGTTGGACGTGCCGACTTGTTAAATAATGCGAAGTTGGGTATTCTTTGTGGCACAGTGGCCAGTGCGATGATAGGAAGCATCATGTTGAACTACTCCTTGCCCAAGACTTTGGAAGGAAAAGATACAGAGTAGTTATATCATCAGTACACTTATTGAGTTATAATTTAAACCAAGCTCTTCCCGTCTCGTACAACCAGGAGAAGACGTAAGAATAATAGGTAAATAGGACTTGTGGATGCATAAAAAGTGTTTATGGGGAGGACTGCTATTGCTGCTTTCGGGCACCCTTCCCGCCCAAGAGGTGATGAGCGAGGGCTATCGGCGCATGTGGAACGACAGCGTGCAACAGGCGATAGACCAGAACATAGAGAAGCATCGCAAAGCCGACGCAATGATTGTTCTGAAGAATGCCGAGGCTGGAACGGAGGTTCGTGTGGAGCAGGTTACAAGCGACTTTCTCTTTGGCAGCAACATCTTCCTCTATGGTCAGCTTGATACGCCTCAGAAGAACCAGCGATACGAGGATGCGTTCGGAACCCTCTTCAATCAGGCCACAATAGCCTTCTACTGGAAGACCTTGGAGCCAGAAAAGGGACTGTTGCGCTTTACTGCTGACAGTCCATACGAATATCGCCGTCCACCCACCGACCCTGTGGTAGAGTTCTGCCAGAAGAAAGATCTTTATATGAAGGGACATGCCATCATCTATGGCATCCGACGATGGGGTCACCCCACATGGTTATCGGAAGAGCGCAAGGAGATGGAACGTGAATTTGAGACGCATATCAAGACCCTGGCCAAACGGTATGGCAATCGCATTCAGAATTGGGACGTGGTGAACGAATGCTACGATCAGGCAAACAGAGGCATCATGCCCGATGATTATACCTACAAGAGCTATCGATGGGCGATGAAATATTTCCCCAAAGAAGTCACATTCAACACCAACGAGTGCGACATGCACTGGGGCTCGAACAAGAGATATGTGGAGATTGTGCGCGACCTCATAGAACGAGGTGCCAAAATAGATAACTGCGGCGTGCAGATGCACATCTTCGACCCCAATGAGGCCGTGCAGATAGCCGAGGGCAAGAGCGACATACTATCTCCTAAGAGACTTTGGGACACCCTGAACTGCCTCATGGAGACGGGAAGACCCACTTTCATCAGTGAGGTAACCATCAGTGCTCCAGACGACACAGAGTATGGAAGAGCCGTACAGAGGGAACTGACCAGAGACTTTTACCGTCTCTGGTTCAGTCATCCCAATGTAAGGGGAATCACTTGGTGGAATTTGATTGACGGGGGAGCTGCACCTGGTGAACCCTCCTTCTCAGGACTCCTCGACAAGAACGGAAATCCCAAACCCTCATACGAGATTCTGGACAAACTGATAAACCACGAGTGGAAAACGCGCCTTAATCTAAAGGCTGACATGGACGGAAAAATCAGCTTCAGAGGATTCCGTGGTACTTACAGAATTACCTATATGAACCGTAAGGGTAAGAAGGTGACAATGCAATATAAACTATAATTATGTGAAACATCATTATGAGGCATAAATTGTTATTGCTTTTTTTCTTAGCATTCTTGATTTCAGCTTGCACGGAACATGTTGATACATCTGCTCGGTATGTGTTCAGGGAGAATACGATTATTGACTACCTGAAGAAACATCCTGGGTCGTACAGCACATACATCGACTTGCTGTGCAAAGTACCGGTGAGTCCCCTCAGTGAAACCACTGTGGGACAGCTACTGACAGCACGCGGTCACTATACCATCTTCGCACCCACCAATAAGGCTATTCAGGAATATCTCGATACACTTGCAGCCACACAGGAGTTTCTCACGGCTCCCTCCTGGAATGCCTTTACTGATAGCACAAAACTGGACAGCATACGCAAGGTAATCGTGCAGAACAGTATCATCGACAGCGGTGATCTTGGCATGCCCTACGAGGTGGGAGATTTCCCCATCATTAACGGAGCGGAACTGACTGACCCGACTCTAAACGACCATCGCATATCGATTTATTACAGCAACACGGATGCTGACAGCTTGTGGGTAAATAAAGACTGTCCGATAAGTGTGAAGAACCGCGATATCAGGGTAATGAATGGCATAATTCATCAAATGGAGAAGGTTATTGCTCCGAAAGACATTACTGCAGATATCTATTTAAAGGATGTTATCGACCGTCAAACGGAAGGGTTTCTGGTAATGGCAAGGGCAATTCAAGCCTGCGGTCTCATGGATACCCTCCGGACATTCCGCGATGACGAATATGAACTGAAGTACCAACAAGGTCTGATTGGGGATCTCGATTGCAACACAGCAGGAATGGGTAACTTTATCGCCTTTTCGCCTGAGCATCGTAAAGTTGGATTCACAATTTTTGCCGAGACTGATAGCTTCTGGCGAGAACAGGGGTTGAATCCCTCCTCTCCCGACCTTCTTCAGGAATTGCAGCAATGGATTGAGAGTCAACATCTATATTCCGATTCCGATGCGTTTACGACAGACGACAATTATACGAATGAGCATAACCTGCTGAACCAATGGCTTACTTACCATATCTTACCCATGCGTCTTGTATCAGACAAATTAGTAATCCATCATTCGGAAATAGGCTATAATATAAGGTTAAAAGGGGTTCTTGGGAATCCCGTGACCGAGTATTACCCCTGCTATGGAAAACGTCGTCTGCTTAAACTTTACGAAAGCAAAAAAAGCGATGGAGTCCGGCTCAATCGTTTCGCAAAGTTCGATAATGGCAGACGAGGAAATGGTGACGAGATAGACTGCGAACCCGACAAGGAAGGCATCCGCATTAACCGCGACAGTCCGATGGCAGAAATCAGCGGAATCGTGAATGCTTGCATTTATCCCATAAACGAGCCTCTTGCCTATACCGATAAGGTACGCGACAACTTACAAAAGGAACGTATACGTTTCGACTTCATGTCTTGTTTTCCAGAAGCAATGACAAACGATATCCGTAAAAAAGACCTGTCTCACTCCAACGTGGATAATAGTCAGTTCGCTTATATACCTCCTCGTTCCGTCTATCCTTATTTCGAGAATCTCTGGTTAAGTGACCAAAGTAATTTCCGCTATACGAATTTCTATGGAGTTGGCGGTTGCCCACATCTTTATGGCGATGAAGTCCTCTGCACAGGACGATACGAAGTTACTCTGAAATTGCACCCCGTTCCACGTTCTGGCATCTATGAGTTGCGCTTCGGGTATTGGGCTGATGGCGGACGCGGGATTGCACAAGTCTATTTTGGTGACAATATAGACCGCATGGCCCCCACCGGCATTCCCGTCAATTTTGCTATTGATGGCAACAACCGCATCTCGGGCTGGGAGGCAGACACGGAAGATGACGAATATAATGCGGAAATAGATAAGCGCATGCGTCAGAACGGCTTCATGAAGGAGGGTAAAAGTATATGTCCTTTAGGAGACGTATCGCAGTCAGGACGTTATGATACCCATACTCTACGTCGAATACTTGTCCGCCAATACATTGATGCTGAAAAGGACTATTATCTTCGCATAAAGTCTGTCCTCGATACCGACACAAAGTGTTTCATGTTTGACTTCTTTGAATTCTGTTCAAAGGAGGTTTATGACAATCCTTATGAACCGGAAGATATCTGGTGAGATCAGACAATTTACGCAAAAAAAGATCTAGTTCTTCATCGGCAGAAATCTTTCTTTGCAACCGAAACGTTTTAAATAAATAATATGGCAACACTGGTATTACAAGTCGCTGACGAGAGCCTCGTGCAGAAGGTGAAGCAGGCCTGCAAGATGATTGTGGGCGTGACATCGGTAAAGGTGCAGCGACCCGCAAAGGAGAAAGTGTACGACATCACAAAAACCAAGGCTTTTCAGGAAGCCCTTGACGACGTGAAGCATGGACGTGTTACTCAATATGACTCTGTTGATGACATGTTCAACAAGTTAGGCATCAAGGTATGAAGTACACCATCAAGACTACCAAGACTTTCGACAAACAAATGAAGCGCTGCGAGAAGTGTGGGCTTAACATGCGTCTCATCAAGGAGGCATGCTGTTGCTGGCCGACACGGGAACGCTGCCTGCTAAGTATCGCCCGCACAAATTGGTAAAGTATGGTATCATGAATTGTCAACATATATGATTTGATTTAATCAATCTGAACAATGAAGTGTAAGAAAGGATTTGAGTCGCAGTTGAACCTGCGACTTTTTTTTAGTGATTCTTTCCTGTTCGCAATTCAAGGCTTTAAACTGTGACAATGGCTTCTCCCTGCAATACTTGAGTAGCTTAAGAAGGTCTTTTCCGCTATCCTCAAAGTGTATGCGGAAGAGCTCACGCATTTTCTTGGGCATTTACTTGTGTTTTTATTTTAAAAAATCGATGTTTTATTAAGATTTGTTAAAAATCGGGGGGGGGGGGTAAAATCTTGCTATGCAACCGGAAATTTGTAGATTTTATTGTAATTTTGTTCCAACCTCGTCTATGACATATACAGATATGTACAGATCGTCAAATACCAGTCACAGCTTATCACATGTAAGTGATGATTGTGCCCATACGTCTCAAGTCATCAAAAAACAACATGTCAAAGAGTAGATGCAATCGACAGCCGAAGTCCTCAGATGATCGACCAACTCCGAAAGGTTGAGTCTAACGGAACGGCTTCCACTCGTTTTTATGAATTAATAAAACTTACCTATATTTATTAACCTAATTAAAAATTGTATTTATGAAGAAACATTTCTTCCTTATCCTGTCCCTTGTGGCAGGAATGGCACTGAGCTCTTGGGCTCAGATTCCAGAGAACGAAGCCGAGGATCCCTCTGAAGAGATCTCAACGGAGCAGGACGCACTGTTGACAGAGGCCGAGAACCTGCTGAGCATTGTTCCCAATCCTAACGACTTCCAGAATTTCCCCAACTTCAGCAAGGAACTCCGCACACAGTTGCAAGCTGCACTGGATGCTTACAAGCAAGATCCTTCTGAATCTAATTCCACTGTTCTGATCGAGGCCATTGCCAAGGCCAAAGAGTGTCAGGAGGCTTACATCTTCATGGTGAGCAAAGCCAATGAGCTTCTGGAGTATGTGGACCAGAACATGAAGGAGTCCCTCACTGAGGCTCAGTATCAGGAGATGGAGGATGCCAACGACAAGGTTTGGGTAGCCTTCGTGGAGGGTACCTACAGTACCGAGGAGGCTCTCTCTCTGAAAGACCTGAAGGCAGTGTCTTACTACGATCAGATTTACGGAACGATGCCCGAACTGAAGGATGGTGCCTATCAGGTGGGCAATCCCGCACAGATGATGTGGGTGGCTCGCTATGTGAACGCCGGCAATGGTAACGTGAACATCACCTTGACGGATGATGTGGACCTCACTTCCATGCCCACCACTATGATTGCCAATACTCAGGATTGCGCTTTCATGGGTGTATTTGATGGACAAGGTCACACTATCAAACTGGGCATCGATGTGCCCAATACTGGTAACTATAGTGGTGCCCTCGTGCGCTATGCTGTCAATGCTACTTTCAAGAATCTGTATTTGACCGGTAGTGTCTCCACTCACGGAAAGCACTGTGCCGCGCTTGCCAGTTTCATCGAAGGTACGGTGAATGTGGAGAATGTCTTCTGTGATACCGACAACTACACCGACGGAGGTGATGCTTGCCTGGCAGGTATCATCGGTATGGGTGGTGAGAACGGCGGAAGGCCAGCCACAGTGCTGACTTTCCGCAACTGTGCCTTCACCGGCACCCTGAACCACACAGGTAATGTTGGTGACAGCCACGGTGGTCCTTTTGTAGGATGGAAGGGCAACAGCAGCACGGAGATTTATCTCTTTAACTGCTATTCAGCCGTGAAGGGTAGCATCAGCAACAGTGGCAGCTACCAGTCCTTCATCCGTACTTGGGTAGGCAATGACAATGGCAAGATCTATGTTGAGAATTCCTACTACTTCAATGGAGCCGCCTTTGGTGGCGCTCAGGGTGAGGAACTTACGGAAGAGCAGTTCGCAAGCGGTGAGGCAGCTTACCTGCTGAACGGCAGCAAGGCTCTGAATCCCAGTTGGTACCAGACTTTAGGTACTGATGCTTATCCTACCCTCGACAAGACACACGGTGTGGTGGACTTCGACGGAACCAAATATTTCAATTTGGATGTAGATGACGAGCTGACCTTTGCTTTGCAAGGTGCCCTCTACGCCGCCCAGAACATTCTTGACATCCAACCCGATGCTAACGACTATACTACATATCCCAACTTCAGCAAAGCCATCCGTGATGAGCTGAAAGCTGCTATCAAGAGCGCTGAGGGTGCCAAGACAGACGAAGCAAAACAGCAAGCCATCGACAACTTGAACGCACTAATAGAAAAGGCAAAGGCCAGCCAGCAGATTTACATCAAGGCCATGGATGCTGCTCGCAAGACCATTGATTTCGTGAATAACAATATGGCAGAGTCTCTGAACGATGACCAGATTGCCGAAATGGAAGATTTGCAGGATCAGTTGGTAGCAGCTTTCTTGGACGGATCATTCGGCGACGATGCTGTAGATCAGGTCAACAAGGCCATGGAGGGAATCTCCTTCTATAAATATATCTATGGTATAGAGCCAGAATTTGCAGACGGTGCATATCAAGCTACTTGTGCCGAGCATCTCATGTGGCTTGCTCAGCAAGTTCAATCTGGTAACAACAAGATCAATATTAATCTGGCTGCCGATATCGATATGAGCGAAATGCCTTATTGTATGTCCATCGCTACCAGCGACAATCCTGCTTATGAAGGCGTATTCGATGGTAAGAACCACACCATTTCTGGTTTCCACCAGACAGGTGCCAAGTTCGAAAGTGGTTTCATCGGCAGCGTTCACTTCACCACCATCAAGAACTTCACCCTCGAGGGCGAACTCATCCTGAAGGCTGGTAGTGCTCAGAGCGGTGCTTGTATCGGTGACTGCTGGGAGAGTTCTTTTGAAAACATCCACAACAAAGTGAACATCACCATCGAAGATGCTGACGTAAGAGGCGTAGGTGGTGTGATTGGTTGGGTAGCCAGTGGAAACACTTACATCCGCAATTGTACCAATGAGGGTAAAATTGTGGTTCGCGGTGGCGCTCAGTATGTGGGCGGTATTGTAGGTCAGAACGCAGGAGATTCCAAGATTATCAACTGCGCTAACTATGGTAAACTTATTTGCGACGACGCTGCCACACAGTTGGGTGGAATCGTAGGTATTCTGAACAATGGAGGTGCACAAATGCAAGGTTGCTTCAACGTGGGTGAGGTTCGCTGCAATGCAACTGACGAAACCAACTTTACAGGTGCCCTTGTCGGTCAAATGGGCAGTGGCAATGTGAAAAACAATGTATGGCTCGAATCTTCTTGCAAGCAGGTTTCCGGTCAGAATGCTGTGCCCAATGCCATTGTCGCCACAAGCGACGACTTCCAAAACGGAAAGGTTTGCTTTGATTTGAACGGTGGCGAATTTCTCAATCCTACTTGGTATCAGACGGTGGGTGAGGATCCCTATCCTGTTCTCGACAACACTCATGGTGTAGTGATTGCCGTGGAAGACCTCTATGTGAGCATCATCGATGAAGCGTCCCTCAAAGAGGCAGCCGCTTTGATTGCCGAAAAGGAAGAGGAGAATGCTGAAGAACTGAAGGCCAACGAGGAGGTTCTTAACGTATACAAAGAGAGCATCGAAAGACTCGGAGAGTGCTCCACAATGGAAGAACTCGCAGCTGCTTTGAATGAATTGAAGAGCAAGCGCGCACTCGTCAACGAGAACATTGCTCTCTATGCAGATTATGCTGCACAGGCAGAGGACATAAAGGCTAAGATTGAAGGCAACGATTCTGAGGCTGCCCAGATTCTCTATGCTTACCTGACAGACGATGCCGAACCCGACGAGACTTATCCCCAGGGTACTGTTCTCTATATCCTTGACTTGCTGCCCTTGAATACCGAGCAGTTGAAAGAGGAGATTGTATTCCTTCAGAATCTTTATAAGAAGGTGGCTGCCAACGATGCTCCTGCAGGTAGTGACGTGACCATCTTGATGGCCAACCCCACCTTCAAAGAAGGTTTCGATGGATGGGATGCAAAGGGAGGTTGTGCTTTGTCCAACCTCAGTTTGGCAGAGTGCTGGAATGCTACCGGTGAGTGGAGCCAGACTCTGACAGGTCTCCGCAACGGATTTTATGAGGTACAGATGAATGCAGGTTATCGCACCAATGATAGCGACGAGCCCACTTTCTACAATGCTTATCTCTTTGCCGGTGAGAATCAGGTTCCTGTCATGCTCTACAAGGAGGATGGTGTGTTGTTCG
Organism: Bacteroidaceae bacterium; assembly: GCA_017427185.1. Lineage (GTDB taxonomy): Bacteria > Bacteroidota > Bacteroidia > Bacteroidales > Bacteroidaceae > Physcousia. Next base: position 74,629 of record JAFRTJ010000047.1, read on the forward strand.
ATGCGGCTGAGAACGAGGTGAATTGCTACATCAACGAGGGCAATGCTTGGCCTTATGACCGTACTTTCAACGAGGAAATGTACTGCCCCAGCAGCTCCCAGGGTGCCAATGTCGCCTTCAACGCTGGACGCTATCTGAATCGTATTCTCGTGGAGGTAAAGGACGGTACACTTACACTCGGTGTCCGCAGTCTTGGCGGTCCTCTTGCCAAAGATTGGGTGACCTTCGGTCGTACAAAGCTCATCTACTGGGGTGAGGCAGCTGAGGCAACAGATGGTCTCGATGCAGTATTGGCAGGACAAGTTGCACGCGCCAACACCATCTTGAACGCTCCTTTCGATTCTGGCGATAACTACAAGATCTACCCCAACTTTAGCCAAGCTCTCCGCGATCAACTTGCTGCTGCTGTTGCTGCTGTAGAGACCACTACAGAGAACGAAGCCAAGTACCAGCTCATAGAGACCTTCGCAGGTCTTTATACTGCTATTCGTGACTGCCAGAACGCTTACATCCATATGGCCAGCACAGCTGATGCATTTGATGGCATTCTTGCAGATGCCCTCAATGCCGGCACAATAACTTTCGAGGAATATCAGGCTAGCGAAGCTAAGGTAACGGCTGTCTTTGACGCTTTCGAGAAAGGTACTTTCACAACAGAGGAGGCTCTAAACGTGAAGTTCTATGAGGGCGAAATGGACGGAGAGTATTATATTCTCAAGACCAAGTACGACATGGTAATGTTTGCTTATATGGTGAATGCCGGCGAGGTTGTGAAGGTGAAACTTGCTGCTGACATAGACCTTTCTGACGCTCCTACTTTTATGGTTGCCGCTAACCAGAATGCTCCATTCCAAGGTGAGTTCGACGGTCAGGGTCATACCATCAAACTGGGCATCGATGTGCAGACTACAGGTGACTTCAGTGGTGCACTGTTCCGCTATGCGAAGGACGCTACGTTCAAGAATCTCCGTCTGACGGGTTCGGTCACCACAACTGGTAAACATCCTGCCAGCCTCGTCAGCTGTCTCTACGGCAAAGGTGTCTGCACCTTGACCAACATCACGAGCGACTGCGACATCTTCACCAATGCAGGTGATGCCTGTATGGCTGGACTTGTCGGTCATGCTGGCGATGTCTGGAATGGTGGTATGGGTGCCAACATCATCTTCAACAACTGTGCCTTCACGGGCAACATCACCCATACGGGCAACCCAAGTGAGAATCACGGCGGTATCTTCATTGGATGGAAGGGTTGCTACGATGTGAGCATCACGATGAACAACTGCTACGCAGCTCCGAAGTCGGTCAACAGTACCCGATTCTGTACCTATGTTCGCTATCTCGAAGGAATGGACAACGGAGAGATTTACACCAACAACAGCTACTTCCTGAGCGGTGTGGTTGAGTATTGTACTAAGCAGGGTATTGAGAAGACAGCCGAGGAGTTTGCTAATGGTGAGGTTTGCTATCTTCTGAATGGTGAACAGAGCAATCTTGTATGGTATCAGAACCTCGGAGAGGATGCATTCCCCGTATTGGATGCTACACATAACTATGTAGTGAAGAACGAGGATGGTACCTATGGTAACAGGAATGCCATCGAGAGTGTCGCTCAGGATCAGAAGGCTGCCGGTGCTGTATTCAACCTCATGGGTCAGAAGGTTCAAAAGGCAAGAAAGGGCATCTACATCATTGACGGCAGAAAGACTCTTGTGAAATAGTTTATAAATAAACTCTTCTAATGCGGTAGCGCTTGAAGCACGAGCGCTACCGCATTTTCACATCATATCAAAAAAATCAAATAACTAACAGCGATGAAAAACGACTTCCATATTATTGGCAGGTATTCTCCTACAGGTCTCTTCTAAAGAATACATATGGACAAGCGAATGCACAACAATGGTATATGAAAGATGGGCATGCATGGACATAGTCCCTATATAGGTCGATAGTGTTCCACTTGACAGCCACCCATGCGCTGCATCATTCACAAAGGGGTATTAGATCTCAGTGAAACATACTGTTTGCACATTGAATCTGTATTGGATAGCGACAAAACAGAGTTTATGATGGATGTCATAGAGTTTTTCCAAAAGAAATTTACGATAATCCAGAGGTGCCAGTAGATATATGGTAGTTTAGATGTTTATATTATTTATTAGATGTGTTATTAAATGTATAAAAGATTATTCCTTTTCGCAACTATTTTATTCTGTCTTGTATCGTGTACGGAACATGTTGATACGTCTGCACGCTACGTGTTTAAGGATCCCACGGCACTTAACTATCTCCAAAAACACCCTGAAACATATAGCACTTATGTAGACTTGCTTTTCAAGGTGCATGTAAGTGACATAAGTGAGACAACTGTAGGCCAGTTGCTTTCTGCAAGAGGACATTACACTGTGTTTGCACCCAATAACAAGGCCATCCAAGATTATTTGGAAGAGTTGGTAGACACGGGGATAATCGCAAGACCTTCTTTTGAGGCATTCGATGATAGTACAAAATTAGATAGTATTCGTAAGGTAATTGTACTGAACAGTATCATAGACAGTGGAGACAATGACAATCCTTTTGCCGTCTCTGATTTTCCCTTGAAAAACGGAGAGGAGTTTATGATTCCTAACATGAATGACAGGAAACTGAGTGTGTATTATGGTGGGGTAGGCATAAAACTGGACGAAGAAGGCTTTCCCATTGGAGAGATTGATAGTATTCTCATCAACAATAAATGTCCTCTGAATTACAAGAATCGCGATATACCCGTCATCAACGGCTATATTCATCAAGTGGAGAAAGTAATAACCTGTTCTATGACTACACTGGCGGATTATTTTCAAGATGTCATAGAAAAAAAGTCAGAACCGTATCTTGTAATGGCAAAAGCTGTGCAAGCATGTGGTTTAATGGATACAATGCGTGCTGTACGCGATGAAGTATATGAGACCAAATACAAGAAAGGACTTATCAAGAATCTGGTGGGAATGACCTCACATGGTTTTGCTGAGGGCAACACGGCTTATGTGCCACAACACAGGAAATACGGATTCACTGTTTTTGCGGAAACGGATGATTTCTGGCGGGAACAGGGGTTGGATCCCGAATCTCCAGATATATTGGAAAGGCTTCAGGAATGGGTACTGAACAATCATCAATATAGTGACGAAGACCAATTTGAGATTAACAGGAACTACAAAAATGAAAATAACTTGCTATACCAGTGGCTTACCTATCATATTCTTCCCATGCGCATTAGTGCGGCAAAATTGGTATTCCACGAAAATGAATATGGTTACAATGCTGACAATCCAGGTGTTCTTGCTACGCCTGTGTACGATTTGTACACAACTTATGGAAAACGACGTCTCTTGAAAATTTATGAGAGCAGGGAAAGTAACGGAATCTATTTGAATCGTTTCCCAAAATTGGATAATGGCAGGCATGGGACAAACCACGAACTCTACTGCGAACCAAATAAAGTGGGTTGTAAGGTAGGCAAAGAAGATCCTCGAGCCATTATCACTCAAACTGTCAATGCCTGTATTTACCCCATTGATGCTCCTCTTGCATATAGCGATGATGTTCGCGACAATCTCCACAAGCAGCGGATGCGCATTGATGTGATGACACTCTTTCCTGAGGCTATGAGCAATGACCTCAGAAAGAATCATCTGACAGATGAAAAATACCAGCATGTGTATATTCCTGAACGTACTGTCTATCCGTACTTCGAGAACATGTGGACAACAGAAGGTTCCTATTTTGTTTACTACAATGCTTATCGAGAATATTACAGTAATCTGTATTTTGATGAGGTTAAATGCGTAGGATTCTACGATGTCACCTTTAAGCTCCCCCCCGTTCCTCGTAAAGGAACTTACGAAATACGATGGGGATACGATGCTAATCCGCGTCGAGGAATGGCACAGGTTTTCTTGGGAAAGAGTCGCGATAAAATGTTTGCAACTGACATTCCTCTCGATATGAGATACCAACTTTACAATCCAGAAACAGGTTTTGAGTATGACACGGGCGATGACGACTATGACTCGGAAGTAGATAAACGAATGCGCAACAATGGATATATGAAAGCGGGAAAAGGATGGTGTCATCCTCAAAATGCCGAATGGACTGGCCGGAATCCTTTTTTAGGAGGCTCTGCCATGCGACGCATCATCTTCAGAGGTTTTTTGGATCCCGACGAGACGTATTATATTCGCATGAAGTCTGTATTGGATAGCGACAGAACAGAGTTTATGATGGATCTTTTGGAATACTGTGCCAAGGAGGTATATGACAATCCAGAAGAGCCAGAGGACATATGGTAAATAAAATAAACAACGACAACAATATGATTAAAAAAACTTTTTTCTTTGCGGTTGCTCTAGCTTGTATGACTGGTTGCAAAGCCTTTGACAAATCCATTCGTCCAATTCCTTTTACGGATGTGAAACTGACCAATGGTTTCTGGAAAGAACGTATGCAAACGGAACTGGACGTGACAGTTCCCTTCAGTGTGGAACATGGAGCCCCTGCGGTAGAACGGTTCCGACGTTGTGCAGAGTTCTTGGCAGGACATGAGACAGAGCTTCCCCAAACACACCGTTTCATCAGCAGCGACCTTTATAAAGTGATGGAAGGTGTGGCATATTCTTTGATGCTTCGTCCAAACGAGAAACTAGAAACATGGATGGACAACACCATTTCCCTTATCGCTGCCAGTCAAAAGGAAGATGGTTATCTGTATATTTCCCACATTTGCGGGAATCCTAATCCTGATGAGATGGGTGAAAAGCCATACTCCTATGTCATCCATAGCCATGAGCTCTATAACATGGGACATTTATACGAAGCTGCAGTAGCCTATTTTGCTGCCACAGGTAAACGTCAACTTTTGGATGTAGCTGAAAAGAGTGCAAAACACATCAATAAAGTTTTTTTCGAAGGTGATCCAAACTACAATGATGGCAAACCTGTGAACCAAGCTCCCGGTCACGAAGAGATAGAATTGGCTCTGTGCAAGATGTACCGTTGCACAGGAGAAAAACTATATTTGGAAATGGCCAGGAAATTCCTTGAGATTCGTGGTGTGACTTTCGTTCCTGATGGAGAGGGTGTAAACCATCCACAATATGCCCAACAACACCTTCCTGTGAAAGAGCAGCGCGAGGCCGTAGGCCATTGTGTACGTGCCATTTATCTTTACACAGGTATGGCTCAGGTGGATGCCATTACGGGTAAAGCGGATTACACTGAGGCGTTGGATGCCATTTGGGAGGATTTAGTGTCAAGTCGTATCCATATAACGGGTGGATTAGGTGCTGATCGTCGTGTTGAAGGTTTTGGCGAAAAATACAGTTTGCCCAACAAGGAAGCCTATGACGAGACTTGTGCCGCCTGTGCAAATGTCTTTTGGAACAATGCCATGTTCCTTGCTGAAGGCGATGCGAAATACTGGGATATTGCAGAAATAAGTCTCTTTAACAATGCTCTGGCTGGTATCAGTCTTAGTGGTGACCGTTTCTTCTACGTGAACCCTCTGGAAGCAGATGGCGAATACAAGTTCAACCATGGCCATGCAGGACGTGCCGAATGGTTTGGTTGCGCATGCTGTCCTCCCAATATCTCTCGTTTGATTCTTCAGACTCCAGGTTACATGTACAGTCATACAGACAAGGACATTTATGTCACTCTTTATGCAGGTAATGAAGTTGTTGTTCCTTTGCGCAAATGCAAGGTTCAAATTGCGCAGCAGACCAATTACCCACAGGATGGAAACGTCTCAATGACTCTCAACCCCTCACGAGAAACTGCTTTTGCTCTCCGCCTTCGAATCCCCACTTGGTGCCGCACAGAAGAATTTATGCCTGGTAATCTTTACACGTTCTGCGATAAGGCGGAAAGTGGTTACCGTATTTGTGTAAACGGTACAGAAGTGGAAGCCCCCATTGAGAAAGGATTTGCTGTCATTGATCGTACTTGGAAGACTGGAGATGTGGTGAAGCTTGAACTAAAGATGCCCTCTCGTCATGTGGTAGCCGACGAGCGCGTGAAGGAGGATGCCAAATGCCATGCCGTCACTCAAGGACCATTGGTGTACTGCGAGGAGACTGTCAATGAAGAGACCTATACAATACCTTATTATACTTGGGCCAACAAAGGCGACAATAGTAAGATGAGAGTTTGGATTTCTGACACAACGACTGAAGAGGAGTAAGAAGAGTGATGCGCAGAAATGTCTTGTTTGCATGGGCTGTGGCAGTATGGTTTCCTTTTGTAGGGAACGCACAGGAAAATGCAGACCTCATAGTCAATGAGATTCAAGTAGAAAACATCGACCAATTTGTAGATCCTAGTTGGAACTTTGGAGGTTGGGTGGAATTATATAATCCCAGCAGCAAGCCCTATCGTTTACGTGGATGCTGGGTGAGTGATGATGTGGAGAACTTGAAGAAAGTGCATATTACTCAATCTGTGACGGTATATGGTCGTAGCTACAAAAACCTATGGTTCGACCATCACGACAAGTATTGTCCCTCTCAAGTGAATATGAAGTTGAATCCTGAAGGAGGAACTTTCTATCTGAGTGACCCTGATGGGAATCTCATTTTAAGCCAAGCCTATCCTCCTGCTGTGCCCCGTGCCAGTTGGGCCCGTATGGAGGATATTATGGGTGACTGGGGCTATTCAAACTCACCCACTCCAGAGGCGCCCAATGTAATTCGTTTGGCATTGAATGGAGAACGTATGACACTCAACGATCGTCTTCCCGCTCCAGAACCCGATGCTGTAAGTGGTCTTTTCAGTAAACCGTTTCAAGTGCATGTCCCCATACCGGAAGGAGCCATTCTACGATACACAACAAATGGTTCTACGCCTACACTTGACAACGGATCGACCAGCAAAGATGGTGTGTTCACCATCGCAGCAAGCATGGTGTTGCGTATGGCTTTCTACGGAGAAGGAAAGATGGGAAGCCAAGTCATCACACGTTCTTACTTGAAGAAGGACAAGAATTTTTGCCTTCCTATCCTTTCGGTAGTAACAGACCCCGACAATCTATATAGTGATGAATTGGGTATTTTTGTGAAGGGAGTAAATGGCCGTCCTGGACTTGGACAAACCGTGAAATGCAACTGGAACATGGATTGGGATCGGCCCATAAATTTTGAATACATGGATGAGAAAGGTACTTCACTTGTGAATCAGGAAGCAGAGATTCGTCGATGTGGCGGATGGGGCAGAATGCAGACTCCGTATAGCTTCAAGATCCATTCGGCAAAGCAATACGAGGGCCAAAGTACAATGGACTATCCTTTCTTCCAAGACAAACCCTATAACAAGACTAAGATGCTGCTTTTGCGGAACGGAGGTAATTGCGATTATAATTATCGAATGCGCGATGCCTTTTTGCAAAAGCTCATCTTAAGCAGCGGACTCGACATCGATGCTCAAGACTATCAGCCTGTCGTTCATTACATAAATGGCATCTACAAGGGTACCCTCAATCTGCGCGAGCCGAACAACAAGCATTTCATTTACTCCAATTATGGGCTGGATGAAGACGAGATAGACCTTTTCGTGATAGACAATGACACAGGTTATGTACAGAAAAGTGGTACACATGAGTCTCTCCAGCGCTGGTACGATTTGAGCAAAACGGCAGACAAAGACAAGACGTATGAGGAAATATGTCAAATGGTGGACATTGATGAATACTGCAACTACATGGCCATCAAACTTTTCTATGGAGATGGGGACTGGCCAGGAAATAACATGAAAGCTTGGCGGCCTCGTGAAAAGAACGGCAAGTGGCGGTATTTACTCTACGATATGGATGGAGCTTTCACCTGTGGTTCACCTTTTACCCATTTCGAGGAAATGAAGATACACACTTTCAATACTCTTTTGGGAGAGCCTGTGAGCAATTATACGATGGAGATTGAGCCTGTGACAATTTTCCTGAATATGCTTCGCAACGAACAATTCCGCAAGCATTTTGTAGATGCGGTGTGCATTTTGGCAGGTTCTGTTTTGGAACCTTCACGCTGTTTTCCTCTCATCGACGAATGGGCTCAACTTGTTTACCCTATGCAGATTCTCCCTGACAATGGATATGGAAGAAATACTTCCACAATAGATGGAGCAAATGATTTGAAGAACAAACTGAACAATCAAGCCGCTGCCATGTTTCCTGTGATGGAAGACTACACACCCTTGAAAATAAGTTCTTTTGATGCTTTACTTTTGAAATTGAGTAGCAATTTGGATGAGGCCCGCTTACGTTTGAATGGCCAGATTATCCCTACGGGGCATTTCGACGGTCGAGCCTATGCTCCTGTTACGCTCATGGCAGAAGCCCCATCAGGCTATGTGTTCGAGGGTTGGAAACTTATTTCCGGCAATGTACAAGAAGGAACACCTGTGTTCAGTCATGGTGAAAGTTGGACATATTATGACAAAGGAAGTTTAGATGGAAAATCGTGGAAACGTTTGGGATATTCAACCAGCACTTGGAAAGATGGAATTGCTCCTTTCGGATATGGAAGTGCTGCTGGAGGCTATGCAACGAACCTCACTTATGGAGGGAATAGCAACAATAAATTCCCCACTTACTATTTCCGCAAAATTTTCACTCTGAAGGATGCGCCAAAGGGTAAAGTGTTCCACCTGAAATATCATGTAGACGATGGTTTCATCCTGTACATAAACGGAAAAGAGGCGTGTCGTTACAATATGCCTTCTGGGGGAGCGACTTTTCAAACATTCTCTACTACGTATGCTGGCACGAATCCCCTAAGTGGAATGGTTACCATCAGCAGCGATCTCTTTCGGGAGGGAGTGAACGTTGTGGCAGTAGAAGTTCACAATCATACTCCAGAAAGCAGCGACATTTACTGGGATGCCCAGCTCTCCTATACTACTCTTTCCGAAACTTCTTCTCAGTACCTTTCCACAGAGGCAGAATTTACTATTCCTTCTGGTCAGATGGAACTGAAAGCTTGTTTCAGGAAACAGGAGAACGATGAATGTCCAAAGGCACCCCCCGTGATGATAAATGAGGTGAGTGCCGGTAACAGCATTTTTGTGAACGAATATTATAAGAAGAGTGATTGGATAGAACTCTACAACCAAACAGACAAAGCAATTGACTTGCAAGGCATGTACCTCAGCGACGATGTAAAGAATCTCCAAAAATATCGCATTTCATCAGAAGGAACAAAAACAGACACCCATATTCCGGCACATGGTTACAAGATTGTATGGTGTGACAAGCAAGTGCCAATTAGTCAACTCCATGCTTCCTTCAAGTTGGCCAACGAGGACAATGCATATGTACTCCTTACTGCAGCTGATGAGAGTTGGACAGACACATTGGTGTACTGTGCGCATGAGGGGCGGGAATCTGTCGGTCGTTTCCCCGATGGAGGAACCAAAGTATATCACATGGCACGCCCCACAATAGAAAAGCAGAACTTTGTAAACATGATAGCAACACTCTGGGAAGGTGAAGCTGTGGAAGGTAACGAGGAGAATGGAATGGAGAATCTCGTGGCTCACGATGGAGACATGAGCATACGCTTCTCCAATAACATACTTTTCCTCAAGAACAACACACCACTTGATGTAGAGGTTCGTGTCTACACGCTCGGAGGCTCACTTGCCATGAGCCAGAAGCAAAATTTTTCAAACGGTTGTGGACAAGTAGATGTCCGATTGCTTTCACCTGGCACCTATGTGGCCGTCCTCCAGAACAGCGAGGGGGAAAAATGCAGCGTGAAGTTTATTTTGCCATAGCATATTCTATTAATGACAAATTAGGTAGGGTCCGCTAATTTAACCAATCTGAACAATGAAGTGCAAAAAAGGATTTGAGTCGCAGTTGAACCTGCGACGGGTAATGAACAAAAAAATGTGAGTGATGTATGGCTGGCGAACCGCATAGGGGTAAGCCGGCAGACAGTGAACTACTGGATAAACGGCCAGCGGGATATGATGCTGAGCCGGTTGCATGAGGTCGCGGATGTGCTTGAAGTGCGTGTCCGCGACCTCTTTGATTAGGGGGTTGTAAACTCTCGGTTTACTATCTTGCACCACGACGGGAAGTTGTGGTGCAAGGGCTTGCGTTTGCCTGTTTGATTTCATACCTTTGTGGTCAGACATATATTTTTTTGTCAATCATTGTCGGTATGGAAGAAGACAAACCTAAAAAGAAGTGGAAAAAGAAGGAAACGGATGGTGAGCACAAGCTGAACTGGAAGGAGTATATAGCTACGGTGGAGGACATCCAGAACTTCCTGATAGGGAGGATCCTGTTGCGTCACAACGTGATTATGGGGCGGGTGGAGTACCGGCTTCCGTCGAGTTGCGAGCATGAGGGTACAGACTGGCAACCCATCTGCGACCGTGTCGTCAATTCGCTTTGGACTGAACTGTCGGAAACGAAGATGGTAAGGGTGCAGGACCTGTATCGGGTGATCGAGTCGGATTTCGTGCCGGAATACCATCCGTTCAAGTTCTATCTCCAGCACCTGCCGCCCTGGGACGGGCAGAACCATATTCTGGCCATGTCGATGAGTGTATTGGTGAAGGGTGAGGTGGAGGAGCAGATGCTCTTTGGCGAGTACCTGACGAAGTGGCTGGTGGGTATGGTGGCGGGATGGGTGGACGACACGGTGGTGAACAACGTTATCCTGGTGCTGATAGGCGAGCAGGGCAGCTACAAGACGACGTGGTTCAACTACCTGCTTCCGCCGGAATTGTCGAGCTATTTCTATACGAAGACCAACGCCAACCGCATGGGGCGCGATGACCTGCTGGCGCTGGCGAGGTTCGGACTGGTGTGCTGCGAGGAGCTGGACACGATGCGCCCCTCCGAACTGAACCAGCTGAAGGCGGCGGTCACCATGCTGTCGATTGACGAGCGGGCGGCGTATGCCCATTTCCACGAGCACAGAAAACACATCGCCTCGTTCTGCGGCACAGGCAACAACGCGCAGTTCCTGTCCGACCCGACGGGCAACCGCCGTTGGCTGCCGTTTGAGGTGGAGTCGATAGAGTCGCCTCGTGACACGCCCTTTGACTACACGGGCATTTACTCCCAGGCGTATGCACTCTATCGTCAGGGCTTCCGTTTCTGGTTCTCCCGTGAGGAGATCCTTCGGCTGTCGGTCCGCAACAAGCAGTTCGAGACGCCCCATTTAGAGCATGAGTTGGTGCAGCAGTATTTCCGCAGGCCAGTAGGCAAGGAACCTGGCGAGTTCATCAGCGTGGCGCTGGCCCTGCAGCTGGTGGGTGTGGGCATCACGCAGAAGCTCAGCAGTGTGCTGCTGGGACGGGCTTTCATGGAACTGGGCTTCGAGCGCAGGACGTGCAGGAACGTGCGCGGCTACATCGTCGTTCGCCGCTTGCCGGAAGAGATGCGGTCACTTCGTACCCTGATGGCTCAGGAATCCTCCCCCGAGACTCCTGTCCCTGAAACGAATACAGATACAGATGATACACTATTATTCTGAAAAAACCTTCCTGCGTACACATGCGCATATATGTACGCAGGAGATATTTCCTGAAAACATCTGTATGTATCTGTATCTGTATTCATCTCAACCATGACATTACAGAAACAAAATATTATATTCAAACCTCAAACCAAAACAAAAAACAAACAATCATGATTTTGTACGTATTGCATCAGAACAGAAACGAGGTCTTGCCCGACTATGGCAGGTATCTCGTCTATCCCGTCATCGAAGAGATCATCATCCTTGTGCTCATCGTCATCATCCTTAGCTTCATTGTACGGTCATGCGGCACATCGATTTGATTGTGATTCACTGTTCAGCCACGCGCTGCGACCAGAACTTTTCTGTGACAGCCCTCATCCGTTGGCACGAGGAAAAGTTCGGATTCACGGGCTACCACTATTACATTACCCGCGACGGCAAGATCTACCAGACGCGCCACGAGAATCTGGTCGGTGCCCATGCCAAAGGCTACAACCGGCACTCGCTCGGCATCTGCTACGAAGGTGGTCTCGACGAGCAAGGTAAATCTGCCGACACCCGCACGCCCATGCAGAAACAGGCATTGCTCACACTGCTGCGTCGCTTGAAGAAAGAGCATCCCGATGCTGAGATCCTCGGCCACCGCGACCTGCCCAATGTCCATAAGGACTGTCCCTGCTTTGATGCCCGCTCAGAGTACCAGTGTCTGAAGCTCTTCAATGACTAAGGAAAAGAGTAGGGGAGTCTGAACCGGAAGAAGTGTTGCGCAGCCCCCAACATTTTGCCGGTAACGGGACCCGCAGAAAGCAAATAAACTCTCTTGCGTGAAATATTCATCCAAAGGAAGTGGTTTTCTCGGATTTTATGCTTACCTTTACCAGGTCGTAGCTGATTTTTGCCCATCTTTAAACGAACGCTGCATCAAGACAAATGGGAAGTCAGACATGGCAAAAATCCTGAGCAACTTTTGTTCCTCAGGAACTTATAAAGGAAATGAAAGCAAAGTGTTACAGAATTTAGGTATAATGCATAAGTTATGGTTAAGGTCAGGTTTTTGATTTTCGCATTGATTGCAGGCTGCTTGTCAGGTTGCCAGAGTGTGAGTTCGCCTGCAGCCTATGGCCCCACACCTTCCGCTCGCCAGCTGGAATGGCATGAGACTCAGTTCTATGCCTTCATCTGTCTGTCTTCAGCAACTTATCGCGATGTGGAATGGGGGTATGGAGATATGGATCCTGATGAGTTCCAGCCCATCAAATTCGACCCGCGCCAATGGGTTGAAGTCGTCAAGTCTGCTGGGATGAAGGGTATGGTGCTTACATGCAAGCATCATGACGGCTTCTGCCTGTGGCCCTCCAAACTGACAGATTACAGTGTGGCCCACAGTTCTTGGCGCGATGGCAAAGGGGATATTGTGGGCGATCTGGCGAAAGAAGCCAATCGTGCAGGGCTGAAGTTTGGTGTCTATCTCTCACCCTGGGACCGTCATGATCTGCGCTATGGCAAACCTGACTACATCGACTATTATCGAGGTCAGCTGCGCGAGCTGCTCACCAATTACGGCCCAATCTTTGAGGTCTGGCAGGATGGTGCAAATGGTGGAGACGGCTATTACGGGGGACGGTGCGAGCAACGTCGCGTGGACAGCAAAACATATTATGGTTGGGACGTGACTGACTCGATCGTTCGTGAGTTGCAACCTATGGCCTGCATCTTCAGCGATGGCGGACCTGATGTTCGCTGGTGCGGAAACGAAAGCGGATATGTGGGCGACCCCAACTGGGCTATCATGGATACGGAAGGTGCTTCGCCTGGCAACGCTGGGAACAACAGCCTGCAAAACGGCAATCCCAATGGCAACCGATGGGTGCCAGCTGAAGTGGATGTGAGCATCCGTCCTGGTTGGTTCTATCATGCTTCTGAGGACGACAAGGTACGTAGTGTGGAGAACTTGATGAAGATTTACTATGAGTCAATAGGTCGTGGCGCGAACCTTATCCTGAACATACCGCCAAACAAAGAGGGGCTCATACATCCTGTGGATTCAGCTCGTTTCGCAGAGTTTGGCAAGGCATTGAAACTTGAGTTCAGCAATCCCTTGCAAGGCAAGGACGTGAAGGAATTGAGCGCCACCAACGAACGAGGCGGAAGCCGAAAGTTTGGAGTCCGCAGGGTAATGGACGGCAAGAAGGATACCTATTGGGCCACAGATGACAGCATTCAGCAGGCTTCGATGACGATGGTCCTGAAACAGGTTGAGCATCTCTATGCGATCCGACTGAAGGAACCCATTCAGTTGGGACAGAGGATAGAGTCCTTTGCCGTTGAAGCCCTCAGCACATCTGGTGAGTGGCAGACCATCGCTGAAGGTACTACCATTGGGCCGCGTCGCATTCTTCGCCTTCCCAGCATGGATGCTTCTGCCCTTCGCATTACGGTAAGGAGCAGTCGTGCTTGTCCCCTGCTCAGCGAGGTGCAGCTCTTCCTGCCCCCAACGGAATAATTCCTCGTTGCCTCTCTTCGCTCTGTGGGATGCAACACGTTGAAACATGAAAGACAACGTGTTGTGTCTGCAGTTTCAACGTGTTGTGTTCGAGGTTTCAACACGTTGTCAGATTCGAGCGGAGAAAAAAGGGCCGACGTAACGGGAAAAAAGCTCTCACTTGAAAAATTCCTCCAAAAGGAGTGATTTTCTCAGATTTTATGCTTACCTTTGCCATGTCATGTGCGATTTTGCTTGTCTTGAAACGCAGCACTAAGGTAAGTGAAAAATCTGACATGACCAAATCCTGAGCAACTTTTTGTTGCTCAGGTACTTATAAAGAAAGTTAAATTAAAGTGCTGCGGAATTTAGGTGAAACAAATTAAGTGATGGACTACGGACAGATTATAGATAAGGTGTACACAGCCTGCCTGCCCTTCGCCAATGAAGGGAG
>JAFRTJ010000048.1 GCA_017427185.1 Bacteroidaceae bacterium
GCTTGTCGATGTCGGTATCGCCACGCTCAGACTTCTTGCCGTATCCGAGGCTGTAGGTCACAGTCAGGTTGATGTTCCTGCCGTCGGCCTCGCCGTAGTTCCAGATGTCGCGGCGGTAGCAGCCGTAGTCCATCGTTATGTGCTGCTTCGTATAGCGGCTGAAAGGATTGCGCACCAGTGCTTTGACAGCCCAGTTCTTGTGATTCCAACTGACGAGCCACTCATAGACGGGACGGCGGCTGATGAGGTACGGATCGCGGATGTCGAGTGCCGTATAGGGTGTGTGGTAGTTGAAGCGTAGCATCCAGTCGCCCGTGAGGTAGGTGACGGAGGCTTTCATACGGAAGATATTGCGTGACAGGTCGTAGGTGTCGCCACGCAGTATGTTGTATTCCTCGATGGCGGTCACACTGAGGCGCAGCTTATCGGCAAAGACGCTGTAGGCATAAGTGCCCGTGAGCATGTTGCCGTAGTAGGTGCCGTCGTTCGTGTGGCTGTCGTAGATGGTCTGAAGGTCTGCATCGTAGCGGTGCAGGATGTTGTCGAAGTAGATGCTGTTGTCGTAGGATATGGAAATCTTCGACTTGCCTATCTGCCCGTTGTATGACAGCGTATTGCCCAGCACCTTTAGCGGGGCGAGGTCGGGATTGCCCTTGACAGCCTCGAAGAACGAGGTGGGTACGGTCATGTCGTTCTTGTTCGACGGGTCGAAAAGCGTGTGGGTGAAAAGGCCGTTGAGCGCGAGAGAATGCTTTTGGTTCAGGGCATAGTTGCCGCCGTAGAATGCCACAGGACTGCAATAGTTGTAGTGGTTGCTGTTCAGTTTGACAGCAGAGTTCGACACGCCTGCCGACACGTAGTAGTAATACTTCTGCGCTGAGCCACTGAGTTGCACCAGGCCCATCATCACGTCCGTAGTCAGCCGCTGGTTGCCCGCAGAAGTTCCCGTGTAGGTGTCTTTGTAATGGTTATGGTCGTGCGTCAGCGAGCCGGATAGCGTCAGGCCGTTCTTCCACGACTTGTAATAGCGGGCGTTGCCACGAATGGTGTTGTTGTCCTCGGTTACATCGGAGGTCATCGCGCTCTGAGCGGTCTCCGTGTAGCGGCTATTGTATCGGTTGTGACCGAATGAGGCTGACGCAGTGAAGTCGAGCGTCTGATCCTTGGGTAGCCAGAGCGTGTAGTTGGCATAGACGGCAGGGGCGAGTCCGCGACTGTCCGACGAGGTGAGCCGTTGGGTCGTGCCTTCATAGTGGCCCGTGTAGAGAGCCTTCATCGCCGCCTCCGCACTGGGCACGGCCTGACGGGTCAGACTGACGTAAGCGTTCAGCCGGTGGCTGTTGCCCCTCGATGTCAGTTTCAGGCGGACGGCCTGGTTGTTCGTCTTGCGGAGAGATGACTCGCTTGTAAAGTCCCGTGTCAGCGTCGAACGGTCAGAAAACATGAAGTCTTCGTGCCCTTCCGAATAACTATGGTCGTGCGCCCAATCGCCCGATGCCGTCAGCGACAGCGTAAGTCCCTTTTTCGTAAAGTCAGTAAAGGCAAGATAGTCACCGGACTTGTAAGCCAGTCCTTCAGTAGCCGACAGATAGACGTTGCCACCATATTCCAGTTTGTAAGTGATGAAATTCACCAGTCCCGCCTTGCCCGCATACTTGCCGCTCGGTGTGCGGATGTACTCGATGCTGCGGATATTTTTGGCCCGTAGCGTCGCCACGTCTTCGGCTTGTGCCTCCATGCCGTTGATACAAATCACCACCTCGCCGCCGCTGTGCGTCGTAATGCTCCTTGTATGTGGCGACACGTCCAGTTCCACCGTCTGCATCACACTCAGCAGGTCGAAGCCGTTGGCCGAATGTTTCTTCTCCAGCGTCGTCGGCAGCAGTACAGTTTTGTCGGCCATCTCTATCTGTCCGTCAGCATTCACCACCACCTCCGGCAGTGTTTCGCTTTTGATGCTGTCGGTCTGCGCCAGTGCTATTGTGGTCATCAGGCAAACCATTGAAAAAAGAATCAGTCTTTTCATTTTAATATGATGTTTTAATCATTATAACATACACACTTCCTTAGGAATCGTTCAGGCTTTAACATTCGCGAGTGCAAAGGTACTGTCATTTATGCCTGACAAACGAATTATCTTCCTGACATTTGTCTGACATTTGTATATTTACGTTGAAACTGGCAGGATCTTGACGTCTCATGTTTTTCACTTTGATATTTTCAAACCGAGTTTGGCAGATGGCATCCTGCCTTTATAAAAGACCTGTGTCTCTTTATTCTGATATGCAGGTTCGTTCTGTTCCTGCATCCAGTCCATGCCTCGAAATGTCTTCTTGTTCCAAGTTCTTTTTTCGCTCTTATTCAATGTCATGTTGAGCGAGGGAACAAGATTGTATGATTCCGAGACTTGCGCTGTGGTTATCCATTCCACCACAATGAATACACCTGTCTGAGGGAATGGTATAGGAAGGGGAAGACTGATGCCATCCTTATTGAGTTTCTGACCGGAAGGGAGTATGATGCCACCATCAATGAGGGACTCGTCTTTGGGGGCACCAGTCTTGGCGTCTGGCATACGGAGGTCGAAGCGGAGAGTGGCATAGATAGGGTTCTTGATTTCCGTGAATGCTAAATAATGGGTGGAATAATTGAGGCTTGCCAATATAGAATGGATGTATGGCGTCTCTGTCCATGTGCTGTCGTATGGAATAAACAAAGCCATCTCAAACCCATTGGCTCCTTTGTGCTTGGTCTGTGTCTTTGCTTTCATCAATCCCACTTCTGTGGTCTTTATTCGTTTGGGGACCTTTGCGCTAATGGCGACTTCATCAAGATTAATACTCTTCGGAACAAGAAAGATTGTATGCGCGTTGGCTGTTACATTATCGATGATCTTAGTCTCATAGCAGATATGTGATAAGCGTATCTGTGCTGCTTCGTTTGGAATAGCAATCGCTCCCTTTTCATCCGTATAGCCACCAGAATTATTCCCCAAATATACACTCACAAATGATATTGGCTCATTGGTGATGCTATCCTTGACAATTACCGTTTGTTGTGCAACCGAAAATGTTGCTGCCAATAGCATCGCCAGCAGGAGCTGGAATCGTTTTTTGCGTGTTATCGTTTCCGTATAGCTTATTCTGTTTGTGCGATAACAACTCGTTTCTCCGTGCCGTCGGGCGAACGAAACAGGAAATGAATTTCCTCACCGGGCTTCTTCTGCTGTCGGATAGTAATGTAAGTGCAAACGTCATCGATGGGAATGCCGTCGGCCTCTATCAGATAGTCGCCTGTGCGGACACCCTTTTCATAGGCTTCTGAACCCTTGCGGATGACTGCTTGCAGAATACCTGTGATGTCCTTAGGAACGAGACTCATGCTGTGGTGAGCCTTGTCGTTCAGGATAATGTCAGAGGTTCCGTCATGCGGCAGGAACACATACCGTTTCTTTGCGCTGTCGATAATAAGCGAAGCATGTTTCAGCAGTGCGGAACCCACACGGCAACTCATATTAGCCGATGAGACGTAAGCATCTTTAATGGTCAGACTACCCATCTGAACAGTTGGCAGATGAACTATGCGCTCCACCAATGTGTCGGTAATAGCCCCTGAGAGTCCAATATTCACATTGAGTGTCGTGTCGCTCAGCAGTGTTGCGCCTTCTATAGTCTCACGTTTCTTCTTTTTCTTCAACCACTGTGCCAGGACCTCGTTCGACAAGTCTATTCCATGTCCGATGGCACCCGTATCGAACGACATATATGTACTGCCGAAAGGCAACTCTACATAAACCATCGGATAGGTTGGCTTTGCGAGCCAGTACTTCACGGAGGGCTGCCCCTTCGCCTCCTCGTCGAAGAAACCCTTGCGGTCAGTCACTATCAACAGACTGTCCTTCGTATCGAGTTTCACCGACAGCCCTTTGCTCACGAGGTCGAAGCCTATAAATCCGTCAAACCTTCCGCAAATGTAGTCACCAAGATGACCGCCTACGCTGATAGGATAGTTGCTAATGCCAAGACGGCCCATCCTCATCTCTGGAACCTGGACGAGAGATGCCATACCAGTCTTGCCGTTGATATCGCGCCATTTCGTGCTGTCCGCGTTTATCGGCTTCATCCATTCCTCCTGACTGCCAAACCAGAAACCATGCTCTGCTCCCGTATCAAAAAGCAAATGCCGTTCCCGCCCTGCTATCTCTACGGGTACAATCACCGCACCGCTTTCTATTTTCACTTTGATTGTATCCACAAAATCACGCTGCGAAAACTCCACAGCTTTTAAGAAAGACTTCCACGAAACCTTCTTTTGTGCAATAGTCGCCATTGTGACAAGGGTAAGCAGGATGGTGATGAGGGTTTTCTTGTTCATGTTCGAGCTTGTTTCATCGTTATACACATTTATGCCACAAAGTTACAGAAAGTCCCACGAAAAAGCCCCCGACATGACCGAAAAGCGGGTGCCGAGGGCGCAGGTCTTAACTCAAGTTAAGAGTTTTGTGGGAATTGGGGTTAATCTTTAGCGAAAGTGATTTCTTTGCGGATCTTGCTGATAGTCTTGGGAGTAACATTGAGAAACGATGCAATATCCTGCAAGTCAATCAACTCTACGATACCTGGACAACGCTTCAGCAACAATTCGTAACGCTCACGAGGCGTTGTGCAATGGAGGTCGAGATAGCGCGAGCGGAACTGGCAGAGAATGTGCTCGTCGATGATGGCACGAAGTTTCATCGTTTCTTTGCTCTGATCAAAGAAATTCTCTAATTGCTGTCCTGTGACTCTTAGCACGCGGCTGGGCATCATTGCCTCGATAGTGGTTTGTGCCGGACGGCCGTAGAGGAACGTGGGGTAGTCGCATACGAATTCACCCTCGAACGAGAACCATGTGATGTGCGGCTTAACGTTGCTCATGCCATGCTTAACATACTTGAAGCACCCCTCAGTCACGAAAGCGAACCAATGGGCAGGATTACCCTCGAGTTCCAGTTGTTCGCCCTTGCTGTAGGTAACGGATTCGCCCTCTTGTTTGCAGAACGTTTGTAGAAGCAGCAGTTCAGACGTCAGAGTTGATGTGTTGAATTTCTGTTCCATTCGTTTTCTGTTGACTCGTTTGCTTGCAAAATGTAAGATAAATCAAAGAGAAAAAGGATGCTAAATTACATATTGTCTTTTTACTCTTCTTTTTTCAGACTCATCTCACCATCTCTTCCAGCAATGTTTTGTGATGGCCCGGCAGGATGATATGATGGTTGCCGATGGGTTCCGTCAGGAAATAGGTTGCTTGTTTCTTGTCTGCCAATTGAATGATCTGCTGCGTGCGGCACAGGTCGGGGTTGGATTGACTTTCCATCAGTTCACCCTCAGCAATGAAATGGCGCGACAAGTCGCCTGCTAGCTTGAATATTGTTACGGGACCTTCTTTCATGTATCCATTGATGGCGACGCCAATGCCTGACTCGAAATGAGTGTCCAATTCATAGTGTTCTATCATGTTGAAGGGAATAGTGCAATGGGCGAACAGCATCCTGCCTGTCTCTGGGTCGATGCTTGCAGGATTGGCCTGAAAACCGCTGACATCCAAGAGAGATTGGGCAATCCTCATGGAAAGCATGGCTGGCACATCGCCTTCGCATCCTGCAACGATGCCTTCGGCATTCAACTTCGCCAATGCCAGGCAGCCAGTGTTGTGTAGCGCCGTTAGCAGGTCGAAGCAACGGATGGTGAAACCTTGTAACTGGTATTGTTGGACGATTACTTTCAATGCATCGTATATTTGGTAGGCACCAGGGAGGGCTTGGCTGATGTTGCTTCTCAGGCCTCGCTCTTTGGGTTCTTTGACAGGAGTGGATGCTATCACGTTGAGAAGTTCCTGCATTGGAATGTCAATAAGGTCTAATCCCAATACACCTTTTATCAGATTCCTGTCAGCATGGCTTGAAATCAGCCAGTCGGAGGGTTCTCCGATGATGCCCAGTCGGCTTCCTTTCAGTTTTCGCTTGGCCTCTCCAACTTTTGCCAACAAATTTATCCGTTTGGATATGTAGTCAGGCGCCCCATGAAGAATCTCTCCTTTGAGTCCGTTCTGACGAAGGAATGAGAGAATCTCCATAGAAGCCGCCAAAGAGTTACTCTTGCCGGAAGTCAGCAGATAGAATGGGCGATCTGTATGGCTGCTCAATTTGGGTAGCATGCGTTTGAAGAGACCTTCGGTTCCTCCTGTTTGTATGTAGATCAAGTCAAGGGAATGACTTCCATAGTCGGAATAGTCATTACCCATGAAAACAAAATCTGCCTGAAGGCTTCCCAAGAAATCGTTTGTCACTTTGCTGGTAGCATTCTCGTCATGAAGCTCTGATGTGAGCGTATAGATTGCAATCTTCATTCTGAAATCATCAAGTATGTAGAAAACCTGATGCAAATATAAGAATAATCCGACAGTTTTCACTCATTTTGCCAGTCGAATCAAGGAGACTTGAGGATGAAAAAGCCATTTTCGGAAAAAAGCCAGAAGACAAATCAAAAAAAGTTTCCATATCGTGTGGCTTTTCCGTTCGAGTTCGAGACACAACACGTTGAAACCATGAAGTCAACACGTTGAAACTGCAAAATCAACACGTTGAAACCGTGGAGCTAACGTGTGACCCTTTTGTGAAAGAAAGAGAGAGCAAAACGCCTCAGACACCAGCGGGTAGCCGAGGCGCTTTGTTTACTTGTATATCCCTAGTATGGTATCAGTGCCATATTTTCCGTCCGTTGCGGATATAGATGCCGCGTTGCGGTGGGGCAGGGATGCGTCGGCCTGAAATGTCGTAGATGAAGTCGGGCGTACCCTGCTTGGCCATATCAGGAATAGCCTCTAAGCCACTGGTGTCGAGAATATAGAAGCGACGGTCTGCAATAGGGCTCCATCCTTTGGTTGATTTGCAGATGACACGGATGTTTACCCATCCCTGCTGGCCTTTCAGGTCCTGAAGAATGTTCCCATTGCTGAATGTCTTGGCTGTTGGGCTGAGTGTTCCGCTGGCAGAGGTTATCCAGTTGACAGGCTCACTTCCATCGAGAGTATAAACGATATAATAGCTGCCGGAGAGCGTGAGCTCGTCCTCCAGGCTAAGAGTGTCGCAGAGGGAATTCTCTTGACCGTTTATGATGAATCTTGGCGGTTCCACAGCCGTGTACCATCCTTTGGCCTGGAGTTGGGCGATAAGATTGGCGGTACGTTTGGGGAAGAAGTCACGCAAGAGACGTTTCCGTTCGTTTTGATATTGGTTGTCGGGGGTGTAGAGCTCACCTTTTGAGGAATAGGGATGCACATCGCGTCGATAATCGCCCCATCGTGCGGATTCGTCATAGATGGCAGTAGAGATGGTTTGGTAGAGGCTGTCCCACAATTCTACGGCACAGGTTTCGGTAAGCATGCCTCCGTTTGAAAGGTGTTTCCAGGCACGGTCCATGTATCTGTGCTGGAAAGCACGGTTTTTCATCAGGTTGGTGAAAAGATAGCTTGGACAATCTTTGTTGTTCAGATCGAGCACATTGGCCGATACGCTGTTGAGAGTGTTCTCAGAGTCCCAGCAGATGAAACGGAATCCTTGGTCCAACCGCTCACGGTTGCGGAAAGCTATCCAGTTGTGATGATCCCAGTCTGCATTGCCCATGTATTGGTTGATGAGCATGTAGTCGATGAGATTGTCCACATCGACAAGCATTTCGGGTTCGCGTTCGTTACTGACAGGAAGCTGCCCGATGAGCATCTGGTAGTATTGCATGTCAGAGGCTCGTTCGGAGAGACGCATCATCTCGTTCCATCGGTCCAGCGTGCCTTCAGCGGCTTCAATATAATCCTCTCGCTTGATGACATCATAGTTGACTTTCTGGTCACCGAAGTGAAACTTGCAATAATTGTCATCAATGCGTTCCGATAGATTATACATGCCCCAATAGAGACCGTTCAGGAAAACATGAACGTAGAGGCAGTCACTCGTGGGCCATCCCATATGTCTTTGCGTGCATCGAGCCCAAGCATCTCGGGTGTACTGAGCCTTGGAGCGTTGCCCAGATTCTGTATGCAACCATGAGAAATTGTATAAGGTCCTTACGATGAGTGAGTTGAACTTCATTACCCGATCTTCTCCATAGATGGGGTATTCGAGTTTGCTTGGACCATAATCGCTCTTGAAAGTGAGGCGGAACGAATGTTTTGGATTCTTTTCGGGTACGCGACCTTGTCCACCGTGCATTTTTAGAGCACAATCTATGGTAAGGTCGTGTTCCTGTGGCCCTCCAAACAGTTCCACAGAGGCAGCGCGTTCCCATCCTCGTCCGTTGCTGTCAGAGGTGCCTGTATAGATGTAGATGCCGCCTGTCTGCTCATCTTTTGTCTTGTTGAAAAGGTTCTCGCGATCCGTGACGATAGACAGGATGGGCAGCGTCTGGAATCCTTCTGTGATCTTGGCCGCCATTTGCTTGTCTGCTGTTAGCTCAGGATCCATCTCATAGTCGGCAGGAGCCGTTCCGCTGATGGAGGTGAAGCGTCCCCACGTGTCAGGATATCCCTGGGGCGTGTTGGATTGCTTCAGCACATCGTTAGGGAAGATATAGGAGACTGTGCTGATGGGAGATATCCGCTCGTTGTTCTTGAATTCAGCAGCCCTCAGAATTGTGGTTGACTGAACTATTGTTGAACTGGAACTGAAAAGCTTGCTGTCTGCTGTAGGTTCGCTACCATCAGTGGTGAAACGAATTTCTGAACTGGCATCGCTCTTTGTGATTTTCAGTGTAAAGCGGTTTTTGTAGAGTCCGTGAGGTTTGCTGAACTTTGGTTGTGCCAGCAAAGGGACAATAGCGACTGCAAATAATACTGAGAGAAGGATTTTCTTCCTTACCATATATCTTCGGGCTCGTTGGGATTATCGTAAACTGCCTTGGGGCAGAATTCCAAACCATCCATATAGAATTCAGCAGTTGTCCTGTCAAGAACGCTCTTGAATTTGATGTAATATGTCTTATCGGGATCCATCGTCTGACGTACGATCACATGACGTACGATATTGCTACTGCTGTTCACACGAGAGTTTAATGCTGCATTAAGACGGTCGATGGCTTTCTCTCCTTTCAGGAATCCTTTGGCATGCATTTGTTTGTCTGTTTCAGCATTGTAGTCATCATCGTCTGTGTCAGCTCTCCATCCAGTACGTGGATCCTCGCCTCCCATGGTCAAGTCTACAGGAATATCCGCAACGGGCAGATTGTTGGGATCTGTGCCGAAATAAATTTGGGCAACTCCACGATTCCCATTAGACAGGACGCGATAACGTATTTCCCAAGTACCACCTGTGGGGAAAGGAGGCAGTCGGAACACCAGTTCCCAGCGTCCCACACATTTGATCTCGTCGGCGCAATAGGAACCCCAGTTGTGGCCGTAACCATTGCAATAGACAAAGGTTGAGCCTTCGTTTATGCTGAAGTTTTCCAGATATTTGTATTCCAAGTCGTCAGGGAAATGAACCCACCCATGGATGGGATCGCTCAAAGGAATGCAACGTATATCGTTGTTCATGGCCTCTTGGAACCAACTCATAGCATCCATGCGAATGCGTTGTTTCCCCAGATTGTCGCGGACTTGTTGACTGTAAGCCAAGGGTTTGTCGATGCTATAAAGGTAACCATTGATGCCGCTGTGGCTTTCCATAGTTGGGTCATCGGTAAAGATACGGTTGCCTACTTTGTCGGCATCGCATCCTATCTCGTGACCAGTACCGCGTCGTTTGTTATCTATGATGGGGAAACGGTTCAAGTAAATTCCTCCTGCCTCTGGGCTCTCATAAAGTTTCAGCAGACGACGCTTGCCCATTGTTGTGTAGTATTCCATCACAGGGATGGTGTAATTCTTGCTGTACCGATAGTCATAACCGAACTCGCAATAGTGGAAGATGAGACGATTGGGGGCACACTTCCATCCGATAATGTGATATGTGGTCCATTGGTAGAGCAGGTTATTGTAATCGCGATAATTGGTCGTGGCTTGGAATTCAGGATAGTATCCCTGTTGTGCCACCCATTGCTGTACATCGGCAGGCGAGATTTCCTGAGCTGGTTTCCCTAATTGTTCTTCCCAGAATTCATCGGGTTCTGCAAAGATGGTGAACCCGTATTTGCGGTGTTCAGGAGTGTAGGAATATCCTGTCTCCACAGATGCCATTCCATTTGCGGGCATTTTTTCTCGTATGAGGCCGGATTGGTAGAGCTTTTCATAACGTTCGTCACGAATCTTGGAAAGCGTATCCATAAGTCCGCATGCATCGCAGAGTTTTGCCATCACGAGAAATCCTTGCTGATCGCCTTGAATGTATTTTGTTAGAATACCAGCCATCGTAATTTCCTCAGGAGCAATGACACTCTCCATCTGGTGAATGTAGCCATTGATGGCAGGGATGTCTCGGTTTCGGCTGTTGATGGCACAAGTTCGATTGATGTAAATGCTGTCAGGACTCTTTTCAGGGTAGAAGACAGTAAGTTTCAGGTCATATAAATTGGCTTGTGGAAATTCTCCATTGCTTTTTTCTGGGAAATCAAAGGTTTGCATGGCTTCCTCGTCATCCCCGCTGTCAATGATGCTATTGTAGACGATGACCTTTCGGATAGAATCCAGTTTGAAGCTGTCAGTGAAAGCTTCCCATGAGGGGGCAGATATGAATTCCTTGTCGGTCAACTGTTGGAGATAGTTTTGGATGGCTTCGTTGGTTGGTGCGAAGACTGTGTAGTTGCCTCGTGCAGTCAGCAGCTGGAACACGGAGGACTTGCTTCGTTCACTGACGGGTACTATTTTCAGCAGTTCAGTGTACTGAGTGTATTCTTCGTGTTTCTGCAGGTAGTCTGTTATGGTGACTTCCTTGAAGACGTAGCGAGCCGACTTGTCTATCTCTTCTGTGCATCCTGACAATATCAAGATGCTCGTGAGCAAAAAGAATGTATACCTTCTCATGGTGTACTTTTGTTTAGAGAAATAGATTAAAAAAGGTTAGTGGTAGCGCCAAGAGTCACTCGACGCTACCACTTTATAGGTTATGAGATCACTTCTTGATGAAGACCTTGCGTCCACCTGTGATGTAGATGCCAGAGACTTGAACCTTCTGTACCTTCTGACCCATCAGGTTGTAGATGCTGGTGTCTCCTGTCTTGGTGTCACTTGCAATGCTCTCGATGGCATTTGTGCTCAAGAATGGGATAGCCAATTCTCCTGCCTGATACCACTGGGCAGTCTCTTGACCTTCATTGAGCAAAGCGAGTGCCTCACCGTTGGCAACCTGCTCAGCAGTAATCTGAACAGCTCCTTCGTTTACTTCTCCATAAGGATTCACGAAGTATACATTCTCGCAAGTTACGTTTCCAGGATTGCGGGCAATAACGTAGGGATTACCCTGAGTGGCATCCACCTCGATGCTTCCTGCGAAGAGAGAGTTGCGGACGGTAGATTTGCTTCCAGACCATCCGATGAAGGCTGCGCTGTTGTAGCTGTCACCAGTGATGGTACCTGAGAACAGACAGTTCTCGATGATTGTGCCATCAGCACTTCCACGACCAACCAGACCAGAGATGGCACCATCGCCTCCCTGTGTGCTGATAATGTTCACTGAACTCCAGCAATTCTGCAATGTACCAGCGAAGCTCTCTCCCACGAAGGGACCTACCTTGTTGAAAGGAGTGTTCAAGGTTCCGTCGAGGTGGAGATTCTTGATGGTACCAGTCAGATAGCGTACGAATCCGTAACTGCTGCCTGTAGCTGTCAGATTGATGGTGATGGTGTGGTTCTGACCATCCAGGATACCGGCAAAGCGCTGTTCTGATGAACCGATGGCTGGGAATTCAGTCTCACTCAGGTCGATGTCAGCTGTTATTTGAGCATTGAGATTGGTCTCTCCGCCATTTATCTTGGCTGCGAACCACAGGAGTTGATCTACGTTGCTGATCTGATAATAGCCATCCTTCAGTTCTGCCATACCAGGATCTGCTGCACCACATTTGCTACATACACCATTTACGAAATCGTGTTCGTCGATGGTGGTGCAAGGTGTGTTTGCATAGGACACTTCACTGCCTTCCTTGGGAGTGACACCATCACAATTCAGATCGCCATGGATGTAGACTGTACTCTGATTCAGGAAGGGAACGGGTAATTCGCTCTCTCCCAAAGTCTGAGTCCACTGAATGTTCTTTTGACTACCGTTTAGCAGGAAGCAGACCTCACCACTGGCCAGCTGCTCAGCTGTTACCTTCGTAGTATTCACATTCTCCAACGTGCCGTTGGGATTCACATAATAGCAGTTCTGGCAGGCAGCGTTTGTGTTGGCTGTGTCATGTCGTGCAATGGGACGTGCGTTGCCCTGACTTTGGTCTGTATTAAACAGACCAGTCACCAGACAGTTCTCAATGGTTATCAGGTTGGCACACCATCCAACGATACCGGCACAGTTGTATGAAATGCCGTTTATGTCGCCTGTGAAGGCACAGTTGCGGATGAGATTTCCATCGGCGCTGCTACGTCCTGCAATACCAGCAATGGCACCGTCACCGTTGTAGGTGGCTTCGATGTTGGCCGATACCCAGCAGTTCTCAACGGTACCACCAAACATTTCACCAGCGATGACACCCACGCGATTGTTGGCAGCAGTGAAAAGTCCGCTCACATGCAGGTTCTTCACCGTTCCACTGAGAGCACGGAAGATGCCGTAGTTCGTATCCAGCGTTGTCATGTTGATGTTGAGCGTGTGATATTGACCATCGAACGTGCCAGCATAGTATGTGTCTGCTGATTCATTGGTACCCATAGCCGTGAAATCGTGGCCGTCCATATCTATGTCAGCCGTCAGGACGGCGTTGGCATCATGTTTGCTGCCGTTCACCAACGTTGTAAACTGGATGAAGTCGGCAGGAGTTGCTATCTGGTAAATGCCATCGATTTGCTTGAGGAAGAACGAGAAGTCATTCGTGTAGTTCTTCTGAGCTTCTTCGATGCTGGCGGTACCATCCTCATACCATTCGTTGAGCTTGTCCATCAGATCATATACCTCCTGCATTTGAGAAGGATCCAAGAGATCGCTCATCGAACCTGCTATGTCGTTGCATCTCTCGGCCTGATCCAACAGATTGATGTAAGCTTTCTTGCATTCGTAAACCTGCAGGAAGAGGTCAGAGAACTCCTGGATCATAGCATAGTATTCAGCGTTAGGTCTCAAAACCTTTTCAGAACTCTTTTCAACGAGTGCCTGAAGCTTATCCTTCAGCTCTTGAGAGAAGTTGGGATAGGTAGCATAGTCGGGACCTGAGCTGTATTCATAGTTCTCGAGAATGGTGGTGGCACGTGCGGCTTGTGACTCCAGAACACGTTGCAGCGCATCGTGTGACTCGTCCATCGTACCATGATAGATAAGTTTCAGGTTGCCAAAGCCCACCCAATCAGGCTGCTGGCTTGTGCCAGGCTGGCGGATACCCACGGTGAGGGTGCCGTCGGTCACCTCGCAAAGGATGGTGTTGAAATAGCGGTCTGCCTGGAAGGCATAGCAGCATCCGTCTAAACCATGCACCACGTAGCCAACCACATTATCAGAGATGTCCTTCACCTCGAAGTCGGGCCAGTCGCTTGAGTGGTCGCAATTGTATCCGTCGATGTCCTCACCTACGGGAATCATGTCTTCGATGATGGCCTGGAAGTAGTTGTGGTTGCCGTTGGCATAAAGTGTGGCGGCATAATTGGTGTTATAGAGGTTGTCTGCTCCAGGATAGGGACGGAAGGCTCCATTCACCTGCAGCTCATAGACGCCGTTCTGGAGTCCAGTGAGTGTCTGGAACATATCCATTGTGGCACTGTAGCACTCGGCTGCTCGTACGGTGCTGCCGGCAGCGCTTCCATATTTCGTGCCTACAGTACCTTCCCATCCGTTGAAGCCGTCGGCAAAGTCAGGATTGGTGAGCAGTTTGGTGATGTCTGTGCCAGAAGCGGGCTCGTAGGTGAGCGCAGCGTTGTACATGGCATCAATCTTGGCTGTCTCAGACTTTATCTCTTCCGTATTCAGCTGACGCTCTTCCAGAATGTATGGTGCAGAACCGTTGGCGTAAATCGTTCCAGGATCTTCAAACTCTGTCAGGTAGTCCTCCAGTTCGTCACGCTTTATGTTCTGCAGGTTTTCGTTCTTCTCCAGGTCGCTGATAATCTCTTCCACCTTGGCCTTGTAGGCGGCATAGGCAGCTTCGTTCTCAGCCACTTGCTGATAGAGAGGCTCTATTTCTGCCCATGCTGCCAGGAACTCTTCGATGTTGTTGCCCTTGAGATTGCTAGCCACAGCAGCTCCGTATTCCTCTTTCAGGATGGTCTGGGCAATCACATTCTCGGCATAGTTCCTCTCTGCATCAATAACGGCTTCTCTGAAGTTCTGGAAGCTTTCGCTGTCGTAGGCATTGCCATAGATCTTGTTGATTACATAGACTACACCACGGTCGGGCATGGGAGAAGGTACCTCGTCCTCGCCGATGCGCTGGTACCAGATGGTTTGGCCGCAGATTTCGTTCAGGCGCAGAGCCATCTCACCACTCTGAACCTGTTCCATCGTCACCTGAGTGGTGTTGATGTTCGTGTCTGTACCATTGGGGTTCACGTAGAAGCAGTCCGTACAATTGGCGTTCGTGTTGTTGGCTGCATCATAGCGTGCGATGGGGCGTGCGTTGCCTTGGCTGTGATCGGTCTCAAACTTACCTGTCACCAGACAGTTCTGGATGTCGATCAGGTTGGCACACCATCCTACGATGCCGGCGCAGTTCCAAGCGGGACCACTCACGTTGCCTGAGAAGACGCAGTTGCGGATGGTGCTGCCTGTTCCACTGGCACGTCCGCAGATACCGGCTATGGCTCCATCGCCTTCAAATGCGGCATCGATGTCAGCTGATACCCAACAGCTCTCGACGGTACCTCCGAAGATTTCACCAACGATAACACCCACGCGGTTGTTGGCAGCTGTGAAGATACCGCTTACATGCAGGTTCTTCACAGTTCCACCCAATGCACGGAACAAGCCGTAGTTTGCATCCTGCGTAGTCATGTTGATCTCTAAGGTGTGATACTGGCCGTCAAAGATGCCGGCATAGATGTTGCTGCTGTTGCCGATGGGAGCGAAGCTTGCAGGCAACTCAATGTCAGCCACCAGCTTGCCGTTGGCGTTTACGTCGCCACCATTCACTTTGGCAGCAAACCAAGCCATCTGCTCAGGAGTGCCAATCTCGTAGTATCCGTCCACCAGAGTGGCCATGCTGGGGTCAGCCTGACCGCATACGGTACAGACGCCATCCACATAGTTGTGGGCAGGAGGTGTGCTCGCAGCACTCTTGTCGTTGGTGAAGGTCAGGGTTGCGCCGTCTTCTGCATGACCGTCGCAACGGAGATTGCCAACGGGATAGACTTCCTTATGAGAGGGGAAGGGCACAGGTACGGGATCCTCACCCAAGTTCTGGAACCAGATGGGAGCATCCAGATTGAAGTTCATGAGATGGCACAGTGCTCCACTTGCTACTGTTTCAGGCTCCACCTGCTCTGCGCCAGGCTGGACTTTGTCACCATTGGGGTCTACGTAGTAGCAGTTCTTGCACTGGGCGTTCGTGTTGGTGGCATCATCATAGCGGGCCAGCGGACGAGCGTTGCCTTGGCTGTGGTCAGTGTCGAAAGTTCCTGTGACAACACAGTTTATGATGTCGATAGGGTTAGGACACCATCCCACGATACCTGCACAGTTGTAGGTTCCCGTCTCTCCAGAGCTGACGTTGCCTGAATAGACGCAGTTGCGGATGGTGCTGCCAGCTCCACTGGCGCGTCCGCAGATACCAGAGATGGCACCGTCACCCCCATAATTGGCAGCGATGTCTGCCGAGCTCCAGCAGTTCTCGATGGTACCACCAAATATCTCACCCACGATGACACCCACACGGTTGTGGGCAGCTGTGAACTGGCCGCTCACATGCAGGTTCTTCACCGTTCCTTTCAGGGCACGGATCAAACCCCAGTTCGCACCTGTGGTCGTCAGGTTGATGTTAATGGTGTGATACTGGCCGTCGAACGTGCCACTATAGGCATTGGCTTCTCCTTCCAAAGAGATGGCCGTCTCAGAATACTCGGCAATGTCGGCAGTCAGCACAGCATCCAGCGTCAAATTGCCTTCGTTGACAGCCTGTGCAAAGTTGGCTAAGTCCTCGGCCGAGGAAATCTGCACAACGTCGTCCACAATGGTTAGCCGCTCCAATGCAGAGTCTTGGGCTTGTAGGCCCAGCCAGGAAGCGGTCATTGCGATTAGGTAAAGTAGAGTTCTTTTCATACAGTTTTTTGTTTAAGTTAAATGTGTAATTTGTAGAAATGTCTTATTTGAATGCAAATATATGAAAAAATTCCGTAATATGCAAAAAATAGAAGGAAAACTTTCAAGCAAGACAAAATAATCTCCCCATCTCTAATCTTCTTGATTCATTAGCTCGCAGGGTGAAATCTGCGATGGGTCTGGAGTTGCTCAGCGATGTGCTTTAATGTCAGTTGGTTGCAACTTCTTCTCTCGCTGTCGCACGGAGCTGCAGACAGCATTATTGCTTGACCGGTTGCTTCATGAGATTCTCCAATTCCGAATCGGATTTTTCACATATTTCGTTGGGCTTGTAGAATTTCGTCAGCATGGTGGCGATAACCTTGTTGCCGTACAGGAAAACAAAGTCGTAGTAGCCAGGTTCGACCTCATCGGGATGCAGGTAGAACGAACCCCAGGGGTCGCTCTCTTCTGCATCAGGGTCTCTGTTCAGTTCACATTCCTGGATATAGCCAGGGGTCTCGTCGTTCAAAGCCTTTTTCAGGTAAAAGCCTTGGTCTGCATGGTGCTTGAAAACCATCACTTTGATGCCTTTCTTTGCGTTTGTCTGCGGATGAAACTCTATCCATTCGTCGAGTTCAAAGACCGAACGGATTCCCTCGGCAGCGCAGGGTTTATGGTTGAAATCTTCGCTGATGCAACGGTTGCCAAACAGGCTCAAACCGGTCATGACGGGCTGCTCACCCTCCTTGAGATTTACGAAATAGAGTTTGCCAAGCACGGCATCTGCTTCATTGTTGCCCTTGACTGTCGAAAACAGGGCAAGTACTGCGGTTAATAGTAAAGCAATTCTTTTCATATGCGTTCATTCTTTTTTCCTGTCTGCAAAGATACGATTTTTTTTTGGAATCCACAATACTTTTGCCTAGTATAATGCAATTGGTG
Organism: Bacteroidaceae bacterium; assembly: GCA_017427185.1. GTDB lineage: Bacteria > Bacteroidota > Bacteroidia > Bacteroidales > Bacteroidaceae > Physcousia. The sequence continues at coordinate 17,285 of JAFRTJ010000048.1, forward strand.
CAGCAAGAGAACCGTTTCCCTCATTCGCCCTGCGCCTCTGGACGAAGTGTCGGATGGAGTTCCTCAACGTGTTGTCTCCGGACTTTCAACGTGTTGTCTTCCTCTTTCTGACACGTTGCAAAGGCACGTTTAAGCGAGCACGATACAATATTTAATTGTATGGTCGAGCGGAAGTGTCTTCACGACAGCAAAGGCACGAAGCTTTCCTCGCGCCACCAAATTCCGACCATCGGTTTGAGGCCATTTTTGCGCGAAGATGCCAAAATCGCCTGAATTGAAGAAAGCGCTCATTTCGTGCAGTTACCTACTTATCTGTTTAACTGCTGACTGCTGCCTACTGACTTTACCCAGACACTTAAATGTAACAATGTAACAATGTAACTTTGTAACATTAAGCATCTGCCAATTGTGCATTTCTTTTATTAAAGTATATATATAATAATATATA
>JAFRTJ010000049.1 GCA_017427185.1 Bacteroidaceae bacterium
CTGCGCTTTCCCTTATGGCCACGAAGGGGATGAGGGAAATACAGATACAGATGATACGGTGATATTCTGAAAAAATACTCCTGCGTACATATGCGCATATATGTACGCGTGAGAATTTTCCTGAAAACATCTGTATGTATCTGTATGTTCATCATAAATATGCATCCACTCAAAAATAGCCTACACCCTACACCGGATCCCCGTAACATACTATCTGTCAATAGGATACACGGGTGTAGGCTACCTACACCAGCCTACACCCATGCAAATTGCTGACCCTCAACATCTTACATGGTACTGGTGTAGGGTGTAGGGCATTTTTGCGTTCATGTCGAAGAAACAATTATTTTTGCAAAAAAACTCTCTTTTGATGTTACATTTTTGCTATCTTTGCGTCTTAGTTGGTGAATCAATAAAGAAAATGATATGGTGAAACGAATTTCATTCAGCCTTCTCTTCCTGAGTTTCCTCTGCTGCAGTTATGCGCAGGAAGTTCGTGATGCGCAGTTCCCGGGTGGGGACAAGGCCTTGCAGCAGTACATTCGGACTCATGCCATCTATGATTTTATTAGATTTTTTTTATATATAAAAATCATATTTGTAGGGTTATTTCCTTAAAACATTTCCCAAAATGAAGAAAAAGATTTTTTTACGGATACTGTTTAACCTCTTCATGAAGAGTGTGGTTGTTGTCATGTTACTTTGTGTGACATCATGTTTTTATAAAAAGATACCTCTATCATATAGCATTAAGGATGTGAGTTTGCAGAGAATTGCCATAGACGAGGATTCCATCCTGTCCAACAAAATGATTTATCTTTGGACTACGCAAATAGAGGTAGCTAAGACGAAGAGACTTCCTTTTCTTTACGGTGGACGGCCCCCGTACCGTGAAGGTTGTGAGGATTCTATTATAAGTTTATCCATTGAAAGCGAAGATGGAGTATGTTTAAATGATAAGTTCCATTCAATGAAAGAGGGAAATGGGGGAAAAATCACCTATATGCAACTATTGGGATCAGATACAATAAAAGTGCTCTGGAACAAAGATCTTACTAAACAAAAGGAAATTTTACAAAAGGGACATCATGTTAATTTAGCACTTGAAAAGTGTCTGCTTATCTATGAAGATTCTGACACAATTCCTCACATAATCCGATTTACTTTCCCTGACAAAAAGGTCGAAAGCATGGTAAACAACACTCCCATTCATTACAAATGTCTAAAGAAATATTATTCCGTAGACAGAAATGGTGCTGAGTAAGTGAGCGGAAAGTATATTGGGACATATCAGATTACATCATATACAAAGAGAAGATGAAGTCAACAACTAAATGCCATTTAACTTTTCTCGCACAAACAGGAGTAAGTCTTCTCATGCTCCTGTCATGTGTGAGTGGGTTAGACAACCAGGAAACTGGATTAATCGCGATGGACATAGATATAGAGTACGGCAACGGATGGTATTGTAAGATTTGTCGGCCAGACAGTTGCTTTATTGATACTACCATCACGCGAGAGATGCCTTATCATGATCTGAGACCAATCAATCTTTGGGGCATGACAGATTCCTTGGCATTTTCTGTAACTCCTAAATCTGCCATGTATCCCATTTATGTGCATCGTCCTTCGGGTCAGACAGATACTCTGCATGAATCTATCATACACTCAGCCGTGATAGTTTATATTGGTGTAATAAGACGGCGGTGCAAAATGGATTCGTGTATCGTGCTTGAGACTGTCTTTCCTGGAAAAGTACTGGGACGTTCTTACCTCGTAGATGAAAACCTCGAAAGTGATTATTCGGATTATTATCCGTTAAGAGCTTATTCATACGAGGGACAGAAAAAGATCTTTGAAAGCAGACAGTTTCACTATTGGATCCTAAAACGGTTCACAACCGATTGGTATGACCCCATGACGGAACAAGAACTAACTCTGCAACTAAAGGACATGGGTATTCCTTTGCCACTCACGTTGAAGGACCTTAATTCTCCCTACGTCATGCCTTGCATGGCAAATGGCCATCGTGCCGACATCCCTTTGCCGACGAAGCATATTAGGTCATGGCCACGCGACAAAACACTCGGAGACAAAATTATTGAATAGCGACAGAGATGAGACCTTCTGGACAGCTGGACAAGATCCACTTAACTGATTTTTTAATGATATTAAATAGATTTTCAGCCACATCATACAATGCGTAGTACAATTGTTTCGCTCTTCATAAAATGTATAATAATTGGTGTCATGTTATTCTATGTGACATCATGCTTTTTTGATAAGATACCTCAGTCATATAGAATTAAGGATGTTAGTTTTCAAAGAATTATCATAGACGAAGATTCCATCCTGTCCCCAAAAAAGATTTATCTTTGGACTACGCAAATAGAGGTAGCTAAGACGAAAATACTTCCTTTTTATTACGGAGGAACCCCTCCGTTTCCCGAAGGCTGTGAGGATTCTATTATAAGTTTATCCATAGAAAGCGAAGATGGAATATGTTTAAATGATAAGTTCCATTCAATAATTCCGTATGAAGGAGGGAAAGAGACGGATATGGTGCGAATATGTGGATCAGATACAATAGAAGAAATACGGTGGGCTAGAGATATATCCATACAAATAGATATATTACAAAAAGGGCATGATTGGCGAGGGCTATATAAAAAATGCCTGCTTATCTTTGAAGATTCTGACACAATTCCCCACATAATCCGATTTACTTTCCCTGACAGAAAGGTCGAAAGCATGGTAAACAATACTCCCATTCATTATAAATGTCTAAAGAAATATCCTTCTGTAGACAGAAATGGTGTTGAGTAAGTGAGCGTAAAGTGAAATGTTTGAACGTTTGTTTCTTTGAATGTTACTAAATTGTGTACAACAACTCACGCACCACCCAGATCAGCGTGGAGGCAGAGGGGCAGGCCAGCGATGGCACCCTGCTTTGGAGCAAGTGAAGGATTCTCACGTTGATGGCCAAAAGCCTGGAGTCAAGAGACAGAATCGAAGATGAATTTGACGCAGATCCGCATCCACTCAAAAATAGCCTACACCCTACACCGGACCCCCGTAACATACTATCTGTCAATAGGATACACGGGTGTAGGTTACCTACACCAGCCTACACCCATGCAAATTGCTGACTCTCAACATCTTACATGGTACTGGTGTAGGGTGTAGGGCATTTTTGCGTTCATAAAAAACTTCGCTCAGGCGAGCAAGGTTGAAGTCCCATTTACGATTCCCATTTCTTGCGCGCGGAGTCCTATTTTCTCGTCCTCGTTATCGTCTTCGTCTATTCCTTTTTCTTTACGGTTAGCGGTTAGCGAAGGAGTTTTTGCAGGGATATGAAATGGGCAAAAAGAGACAACGTGTTGAATCGGACAAATCAACACGTTGAAACTGCCGACACAACACGTTGAAATGGCAAAGACAACACGTTGCATCTCAAGGAGGGACGAGAGAAGCTCGACCAGGGACAGAGAGAGCAGCGCAAGTGCAATCATGATGACACTCCTACCAAAGGAGCTGTCTGTTTTTCTTTTCTATGTATTCATAAATCTTAGTTATTTAAAGAAGGAACAATTGTAAGATCATAGTACTTAACCACCAGGAAATCCTCCTCGAGTCCGTAGGGGAACAGGCGGTAACGGGCGCCAGGCAGCTGTTCTTTGACTCCGTTCCACATCCACGGCCCCATGATTCCATTGCTGTCGGAATAGTGGGGACCATAGAGATTGGCCATTGAGCCCAGCACGCGCACCTCTATCTCATTGTCTCCATTCCTCAAGGCGTGCGTGATGTCAAGTTCGTAGGGCGGATATGCGATGCTGCCCGCTTTGGAACCATTTACCCATACCTGGGCTACAGTTCCATTCCATTTGCCCAATCTGACAGCATGGCGGTTGGCTGTCCCATCAATCTGATATCGCTTTGTATAGGCCATTTCCCACGGATATTCCGGATAGCCCTGTGAAGTGTAGTCGCCCAGACTTATTGTCTGTTGTGCTTGTCCAAGCATGAATCCGTGTGACGTAGGGATAACCTTAAAGTGTCCCATGAGGATGGCAGGTGCAATCTCAGCCTGTATGTTCATTTTGGGCATATATAGCGTCACTTTGTTTTCACCTCGTTTCACAGCGTTGCCAATCCTGTAAACGCCACAGCGATGGTCGAGAAGGCTGTCCTCTGTATAATCCGTTATGGGACTTCCATTGACAGAGACTTGCCACATCTGGGGTTTCTCTATCGTGAGTGTCATGTCGCTCCAGTCGAAATCCTCCTTTACGAAGAAGGGATATTCCACTGTGATGTCGCCGTGAGTGAAGGTGTCGCGGTCCAGTATGTCGTGGCGGAACTGTACAGCTGTTTCCCATGGGTCGCTCATGCCAAAGTGCTTCCACAATCTATCGTTGGCAACCTTGTGGAACAGGTTCCTCCATTCCTCGTTTTCAACATTGAGGTTGCAGAAGTCGAGGTTCAGAGCATTGGGACGGACTGGATGGACTTTGACGGAAGTCTGTGCCTCGATTGTGGGGGAAAACTCGTCTGCATGAGTTTTTTCATTGGCCTTGAGCACTCGCTTGTCAGACGCGAAGTAAAGGGCACTTCCAGCAGGATGCAGCGTGACGGATGTCTCGACACGTTGGGGCGTTTGACTCTTGTTCTCGATGAGACTGATACCACCTGTCATAGCATTGAGTTCGTAGAGATACTTCCCTGGTAGGCTGAAGGTGATGCGTGAGCTTTCTTCCAACGAGGAGTTTGCGAGGAAAAGAAGTTGCCCATCCTTGTACGTGTTGCGATAATGGTAGAGATGCTTGCTTCCTTGGTGCCGTATCTGCAAGGTGCTTTCCTTTTGATACAAGGAAAGCAGTCCGCCAGCATCATTTTTGTGCATCACTTTATCGCTGCTGAAGAACTCTCTCACTTGTGCGTTGTCTGCTCCATCGAGTCGCGAGGGAATCGACATAGCAATGATGCGTCCACCCCTGTCAGCAAATTGTTGGAGTAGCGTGAAAGTGGGACTTTCCACATTCTCCATATAAGGAGGCAGGACGATTGTGTTGTATGTGCGGCAACCTATGGTAAAGCCTTTTTTAGAGACGGAACCACAGTTCTTGATGATATCCTCGCATCCCAAATCATATTCCATCTGATTCTTTTCAAGTTCAGTAATCAGCGACTGAAACGAACGTGCAATCTGCCAAAGCGGTTCACCTCCAGCCACTTGGGTATAGTGCATCCAGAGTGAGGTCGTAGGTTCCAGAATGAGCCAATCGTTACGTTGTTCCCCTTGACTCAAGACGGCAGACAGACGTGCGAAATAGGTGTTCAGCTCACCATAATCCTGCCACCAGGGGGAAAGGCTGCTGAAAACGGGAGGATAGTCGTACTTTCGAGCGCCAGTGATGGTCATGTGGGAAAGATGCTGATTCATGAAGTTTATTCCCAACGCATATTCCCAATCACCCAGATGCTTGAAGTCGAGGAGGCGCTCGTCCCATCCTCCACCACCGTATGTCTCACTAAGTGTGCGTACATATCCCATTTGGTTGGCTACACTACGAAGTTCCTTTACAGAGCGCACATTGCCGAATTGCGCCTGGCAGTTGTCGTTGTCATCGTATTGGTTGAAGAGCATGTCGATGGCTGGCATTTGATGCCAGGCATACATCGCCATGTTGTCTGGTCCTTGTGAAAGATCAGGCCAGTTATGCTCCCAGTAATGGCCTGTCCATTTGATTTGCTTGCTTTCGCAGTAGTCATGCCAAGGTTTGCTCCAACGGTTAATGAAGAGATAGAGTAGGGTGGCGTTGTAGTCGTGGCGCACCTTTTTCCAATCGCCTGTTTCCTCTCCCAACTGGGGCCAGTGTGTCTTAAGGTCATAGCCCCACAGTTGCGTGAAGGTATCGAAGAGATCAGGAGTCCATCGGCAGTCTCGTCCGCTGGGGCATACGATGTTAGGCTCGTCAGTGAATGTACCTTTGATTTCCTTTCCCAGCCTTTTGCCAAAGTGTTTTTCGTAGCCACGTTTCATGGTCACTTCTATGAACTTTTCTGTAACTCCTTTTGCCAGCAGGTCCACGTAGGGATAACCTGCAGTCCATGTGCTGGCACCATTGTATCCAAGCCGGTAAATGTAGTACTCACCCTTGTGTCCCTGGTAATCTGACAACTGGGATGTAATGTCGTGGAATGTGTCGCCATCCCTCAGCAGACACATATAGCAATCATCTGGGCGAGGCGGCTCGCTGGATCGCTGCCCAAGAAGAGCCTGTCCCTGGTTGTAGGATTCAGGCATCTCATGAGGAACATGACCGCCGGCAAAGCCGCTTGGATAGGAATTCTCATCGTAAATCCAAATATCGAGCCCCAGCTCTTTCCCTTTGTCAAGACTGTATTCCCACAGGTTGAACCATTGGGAGCTTAGGTACTCTGTTTCCAAGCCTGGACGAGGATGTACGAATGCGCCTCCGAAACCTTGCTCCTTCATTTCAGTGAGCATACGGTCGATGTCAGATTGTGTAACATCTGTGTTCCAGACCCATAAAGGTGCTGTACGGAATTCCTTCGTGGGATTGGCGAATTGATTCTGCAGACGGGAAAAGTTCATTTCCCTGGCTTGTTTGGTACCAGCATCAGCCCAAGTGCAGATGAGGGCAAAAGAGACAAAAATACATAACCTAAGCTTTCTTGACAGTTCCTCGCGTTGTTCCCAATAGGTTCCTGTTCCCATGCTAAAAAATCCAGTTTTCATATGTTTGCCATTCAATATTTAACAAGATGGGGATAAGTGCCTTCACAGGTACCTATCCCCAAATGTACTAATACTGATTGATTATTTATGTTATTCGATTACGACTCTGGTCCAATTATGGGTATCAGGTTCAATGCCATATTGGATGTTGCGCAGTTTATTGTATAGCTTCGTGCAGATGGGGCCAGGTTGGCCATCCTTGCTGATGACGTAACTTACCTTTGTATCCAAATCATCGATTCGCTCGATGGGAGAGATAACGGCTGCAGTACCGCAGGCTCCAGCTTCCTCAAAGGTTGCCAACTCTTCTTCTGGAATTTGTCGGCGTTCAACCTTCAGTCCCAGATCCATAGCCAATTGCATCAGACTTTTGTTGGTAATGGAGGGTAGAATGGAAGAACTCTTGGGGGTCACGTATGTGTTATCCTTTATTCCAAAGAAATTGGCAGCTCCACACTCGTCCATGTACTTCTTCTCCTTCGCATCAAGATAGAACTCGCAGCTATAACCTAGGTCATGGGCCATCTTGTTTGCACGCAAAGAAGCGGCATAGTTTCCGCCAACCTTGTAAATACCTGTGCCCAGGGGTGCGCTACGGTCATATTCACGGATGATAACGTAGGGATTGGTAGCAAATCCTCCTTTGAAATATGGACCTACAGGAGTCACAAAGATCAAGAAAAGGTATTCAGAAGCAGGATGAACACCTACCTGAGCACTAGTTCCAATGAGCAAGGGGCGGATATAAAGGGTAGCGCCGCTTTCATAGGGAGGAATAAAGCGTTCGTTGAGGCGAACCACCTTCTCTACCATCTCAATGAATTTCTCTGTGGGAAGTTCTGGCATCAAGATGCCACGACATGTGCTTTGCAATCGGGCAGCATTCTCGTCTGGACGAAAGACTCTGACTTTTCCATCCGGACAGCGATATGCTTTCAGGCCTTCGAATGCTTCTTGTCCATAATGCAGGGAGGTTGCTGCCATGTGAATGGGAATTGTCTCTTCGCTGCAAACTTCTATTTCACCCCAAGCGCCGTTCCTATAATAGCAACGTACGTTGTAGTCTGTTTTCCTGTAACCAAAAGAGAGGTTACTCCAATCAATTTCGCTCATAGTGATTGCTTTTTGATTATAAATCTTAATCTATTCAGTCAGCAAAGTTACAATTTTCCGTTGAATTATGTGTAAAGACTTAAAAAAAATACTCTTTCCGAAGGTTATTTTTCGGAATCAGACAAAATGTCCTGTATTTCTTGTCCTATGTTGACCAGTTGACTTCTGCAAAGTTTGATTAGTTCTTGTGCTCTGCGCAACTTTTCTGCCAGCTGATCTATTTCCAGTTCATTGTTCTCCATTTGGCTGCTGATTTTCTCCAGTTCAGCCATTGCTTCTTCGTATTTCATGCTTCTACTATTGATTCAATTTTTCCATGTTCAGTAAGGGTAGTGATATGGTCACCAGGATGGAGCTGATTGGGATTTCTTACAGGTTTCCCCTTATGGAGGGTAATGGTGAATCCTAACTTCAAAATCCGATTGGGATTCAAATTCTCAATTTGTTTCTCGAGAAGATCCAGTTGGTGAGATTCGTTTTGGAGTTTACGCTCCACGTTCTGACGAAGTTTTTGCAAAAAAAGGTCCAATTGATGACGAATCTGTTGGCTTATGGTTTGAAAGAGTAGGGAGATGTGTCCCTTTTGTCTTTCCAGTCTGTTTTCTTCATTCTTCAGCAGATTATTTGCCGCTTGCGAGATTCGTTGCTGAAAATGATTCAGTAATGCAAGTTCTCCCAGCTGATGGTCAATCAGGAAAGCCGCTGCCGCAGTTGGCGTTTTCACCCGCTGATGGGCTACGTAGTCCAGTACCGTCTCGTCGCGCTCGTGTCCAATTCCCACAATGACGGGGAGAGGGAACTGTGCAATGATACTGGCCAATTGGTAGGAATCAAAGTCCGACATGTCAGCCACAGCACCACCACCACGAATTATCACAACAGCGTCCCAGTTGTTTTCTTCGCTTGCAATCTGGAAGAGGGCAGCCGAGACGCTTTCTTCCACATGCTGTCCCTGCATGGTAGCTGGGAATAATTTGATTTGGAAACGTAAGCCATACTCGTTGTGGAGGAGTTGGTCACAGAAGTCTCCGTATCCTGCTGCTGTTTCAGCACTGACGATGGCTATTCGCCATGTCAGTCTGTGCATGGTCAGTGTCTGGTTGTCATGGAGAATTCCTTCTTCCTCCAACTTGTTCAATATCTCTTTGCGGCGGCGAGCCAAGTCGCCCAGAGTGTAAGTGGAATCGATATCTGTTACCTTCAATGCATAGCCATACTGTTCATGAAAGGTAACCTGCACTTCCAGCAAGACTTTCAATCCTGCCCGTATTTCTTGTCCCGTTTCATGGAGAAATCTCAGCCGAATCAGGTTGTATTGTTGGGCCCAACAATTTACCCTTGCACGTGCTATGACGTTCCGTCCGTTTTCGTCTTTTTGGATGAGTTCCCCATAGAAATGTCCATTACTTGCCTGTCTGGCTTCGGAAAGTTCTCCCGTTATCCAATAAGTGTCATCAAGGTTACTCTCAATGACACTTCTAATTTTATTGTTTAGTTCCCAAAGAGTAATGGGGGTCATCTTCCGCTATCGTAATCAGCTATTTTCTTTCGGTAATATGCCTCCAGGTCAGCCCATTTATAATAAGGATAATTATCGGTTTGAGCAGGCATGCTCACCTCGTGTTCGTTGAGCATTGCCTTTACGAGGATGTCACCGTTTTTCTTTTTCTTTTTGGGACGATAGAAAATGAGCTGCACATTACTTGCCATGGGGAAGATGCGGGTATCTGACCAAACGCGGTTCAGCGTGTCTACATCCTCTACAGCTATCTCTGGATAGCAGTGGTCCAATTCCAGCAAAGCAGCTAAAGGCATCAGGCATACTTCGTGTCCAAAACGTAAGGTAGCTCCATGATAAGTCTTGCTGTTGACGATTGTATCTGCTGTGTTGAGAAAGTTTTCCAAAAGGCTCTTCATGAAAAACGGCGCTAATCCGCTGGAAAGGCCTATATAATTGTTTATGTTGCGATAGTACCACTGTCCGTACACCTCTTCCTCAGTGAAGAGATCCCACAGATTTATCTTCGCAATCTCCATTCCCTCGTGACTTTGCATGTTGCGGCAGATATCGAACACACGACGCATCAAACTTCCTGGATCTTTGAATTTCTCATCGCGATACGTCGTGTCCTTCATGATTTCTGCCCAAAAACGTGGCCAAATAGTCATCTTTTGTTTGTAGTTGGTACGCAGACGAGCAGATCGTTCGTTGTTGCTGTCCTTAATGCGTTGCTCGCGAGGACCAGAGATGTAGTACATAAACTTCTGGCTCGACTCATTGTGCATAGCGACCTTAGGGTTGTAGGCCGTTATCTCTTCACATTCAGCTACCATGGAGAGAATGCACCGTATCACCACGCTACTGGTGGCATCTACCTGGCAATTTTTGGCACCAAAGATTTCTGGGAAATTCTGGCACATGCGCTTCCCGATGCCATGATGCTGTTTTTCGCCTAGTGGAGTAAGGTCACCAATGCGGTTTATAGCGGTCTCGTGAATCTGGTTGAGCTGTTCGCGCAACAGCTCACCTCGTTCCGTCAGATTGTTCTTTTCGTGGGCTCTTTCCAGGATTCCCATTGCATCAGTGTATTCGCTATCACTGCATAACCATCGGCTTCCATGTCGTGCGTAAGTGCTGATGTAGAAAGGCTCATATCCTTTAGGGCTTCGAGTCGGTTTCTCTGTGGGCTCCATATAGGATTTGAAGTTGCTTCCTGTCATCAGGATGTTCTCATGGATTTCGCGGCGAGCTTGTGACCATTCCTGATCCTTTTGGGCAAAAAGTATACTGGCGCCAATGATGGCAGCCAGTATAAATGTGATGATTCTCTTCATGTTGAATTGAATGTTTAACCTAAGAAGCTGAGCAGGATACCTGCAGCCACAGCTGATCCTATCACGCCAGCCACATTGGGGCCCATAGCATGCATCAGCAGGAAGTTGCGCGGATCGGCCTTGGCACCCTCCACCTGGCTCACGCGGGCGGCCATGGGGACGGCACTTACACCAGCAGAGCCGATGAGAGGATTGATTTTCTCCTTCAAGAATAGGTTCATTATCTTAGCTAACAGAACACCGCCTGCCGTGCCGAAGCCAAAGGCTACTATACCAACGCAAAGGATGCTGATGGTCTGTATGTTGAGGAAAGCCTCAGCAGTTGCCGTAGCACCCACCGTAGTACCCAAGAAGATAACTACGATGTTATTCAGTTCGTTCTGGGCAGCCTTGCTCAGACGCTCCACCACGCCGCTCTCCTTCATCAGGTTACCCAGCATCAGGCAGCCGATGAGTGTAGCAGCAGATGGCAGAATCAGCGATACGATGATAGCCACCACGATGGGGAATACAATTTTCTCTTTCTTGCTAACAGTACGCAGCTGGCTCATACGTATCATACGTTCCTTCTTCGTAGTGAGGGCACGCATGATGGGGGGCTGAATAACAGGCACCAGGGCCATGTAGCTATATGCGGCTACGGCAATGGGTCCCAGCAGGTGGGGAGCCAGTTTGGTGGTCAGGAAGATGGCCGTAGGACCATCGGCACCACCGATGATACCAATAGATGCAGCTTCCTGCGGATTAAAGCCGAAGACATCCATCTGGGTAATCAGGAAGGTGGCGAAAATTCCTATCTGGGCAGCAGCACCCAGAATGAGGCTCTTGGGATTGGCAATCAGGGGTCCAAAGTCTGTCATGGCACCTACGCCTAAGAATATCAGGCAAGGATAGACACCCGCCTTCACACCGATATAGAGCACGTCGAGCAATCCGCCTTCGGCCATTACATGCCGGTAGCTGTGATAGAAGGGGCTCTCTGGATTCAGGAACTCATCGTTCCACATAGATGTATGGAACAGGCCGGCACCAGGCAGATTTGTCAGAATCATGCCAAAGGCAATGGGCAGCAGCAGCAGGGGTTCGTACTCCTTCTTGATAGCCAGGTAGAGGAGGAAGCAGCCGATACAGATCATCACGGCGTTTTTCCATCCCTCACCCACAAAGAAGGAGGTAATCCCCATGTCGTTCCAGAACTTGGCCAGCGCATCGCTCGTGTTGAAGTCGGCAGCCATTGCTGGCGTTGCCACCATAAGCAGCGTGGCAAGCATGCTTAGGAAGAAAAATTTCTGTTTCATAATTCTTCTACTCTTATGCCATTTCAACGAGGGCGTCTCCGCTTTGGACCTGTGCTCCTTGCTGTACAAGTATGGCTTTGACTGTGCCGTCAAACTCTGCTGTGATGTTGTTCTCCATCTTCATTGCCTCCATGACGAGGACCGTTTCACCAGCCTTTATCTGTTGACCTACCTGTACCAATATCTTGGTGATGGTGCCAGGCAGAGGGGCTGTGACACTGTTGGCTCCAGCAGGAGCTTTGGGAGCTGCAGCAGCGGGTGCAGGAGCGGATTGGGGAGTGGGTGCAGCCTTGGGGGCAGCGGGTGCAGGAGCTGCAGTGGCATCAGCTTGGAACTCCACGAGAGCATCTCCCTGATTGACACTTTGTCCTACGCTGACGCAAATGTCTTTTACAGTCCCATCGGATTCTGCCACAATGTCATTGGCCATCTTCATGGCTTCCATCACAATGAGCACGTCACCTTTCTTCACCTTCTGCCCTTTCTGAGCTACAATCTTGGTGATGGTGCCAGGCAGGGGAGCAGACATCGTGTTGGCCTTTGCTGCAGCTGGTGTAGCTGATGGTGCTGCAGGAGTTGTGGCTGCTGCTGCAGGTCTTGCGATGGTTTTGTGAATGGCATGGGCTTGTTCAGGCATATTCACCTCATAGGTTTTCCCATTGACTGTAACCAGCAGAGTGCCATTCTCCTGTTCTTCTACCTTGGTGGTATAATCTCTACCAGCTATCTTAAAATTAAAATTCTTCATATTTTCTTTTCTTTTTATAGTGCTGCATTCAGTTCTGCATGCCAAGCCGAGTGCTCGCTCATGTGAATGGTAAGAACACCACTTTCCTCGTCATGCGTGTTGTTGAAGTACAAGTACAGGGTCGTGGCTACGGCTGCCATGTCATCCTTGTATTCACTCAGGAGGGGATGCTCCTCGCCGTTGTCTTTTGACACTGTTTTTACCAGAGCAGTCTTCTTGTCGTTTCCAGCGGCAACTAGGCTGAAGATCTGCAATATCAGGACGAGCAATACCAGAATGGCGAATACCACTCCGATGCCCATGCCTGTCATTAACCAAGCCGTTGTCCAATTGGTTGCTAGTATCATCTTACTTGCGTTTTAATGATTACAGAGGAATGTTGCCATGTTTCTTAGCAGGGTTGGTCAGACGCTTGTTCTCAAGTTGTGCCAAGGCGCGAATGATACGGAAGCGTGTGTTGCGTGGCTCGATGACGTCGTCAATGTAGCCATAACGTGCTGCATTGTAAGGATTAGCGAAGAGGTTGGTGTATTCATCCTCTTTTTCCTTGATGAAGGCCTTAGCCTCGTCCACTTTACCTTCTTCTTTCAGGGCTTTGGCTTCCTTAGCATACAATACGGCGGCAGCACCAGCTGCTCCCATTACGGCTATCTCTGCTGTAGGCCATGCATAGTTCATGTCACCTCTCAGTTGCTTGCAGCTCATCACGATGTGAGAACCACCATAAGACTTACGCAGCGTGACGGTCACCTTGGGCACTGTGCACTCGCCGTAGGCATAGAGTAGCTTGGCACCATGCAGGATGACGGCATTGTACTCCTGACCTGTACCAGGAAGGAATCCAGGCACGTCCACCAAAGTGACGATAGGGATGTTGAAGCAGTCGCAGAAACGTACGAAGCGTGCACCCTTGCGGCTGGCGTTGCAGTCAAGCACTCCTGCCAGTTGCTTAGGTTGGTTGGCAACGATGCCCACGCTCTCACCATTGAAGCGGGCAAAGCCCACAATGATGTTCTTGGCAAAGTTTGGCTGTACTTCAAAGAATTCACCATTGTCAACGATGCCTGCGATGACCTCGTACATGTCGTAGGGCATGTTGGGGTTCTCAGGAATGATTTCGTTGAGGAAATCTTCCTTGCGGTCGATGGGATCTGTGCATGGAACACGAGGCGTCTTCTCCAAGTTGTTCTGAGGAATATAGCTTATGAGTTGCTTAATCATAGCCATTGCCTCCTCTTCTGTGGAAGCCGTGAAGTGTGTTACACCTGACTTGGTGGAATGCACGCTGGCACCTCCCAACTGTTCCTGGGTAACAACCTCGCCAAGTACGGTTTTTACTACGGCAGGACCCGTGAGGAACATGTATGACGAGTTCTCCATCATCAGGGTGAAGTCAGTCAAGGCAGGGCTGTATACGGCACCTCCTGCGCAAGGACCCATGATGGCAGAGATCTGGGGGATAACACCACTTGCCATGATGTTGCGCTGGAAGATTTCACTATAGCCAGCCAAGGCATTGATTCCTTCCTGCAGACGGGCGCCACCTGAGTCGTTAAGTCCGATGACGGGTGCACCCACCTTCATAGCGATGTCCATAATCTTGCAGATTTTGCTGGCAAGCATTTCGCTGAGGGAACCTGCGCTAACAGTGAAGTCTTGTGCAAAGACATAAACCAAGCGGCCTCCGATGGTGCCACTACCAGTCACTACGCCATCACCCAGATAGTGTTTCTTGTCCATTCCAAAGTTTGTACAACGATGCTGCACAAACATGTCCATTTCCTCGAAGCTACCCTCGTCCAGCAACATTGAGATACGTTCGCGGGCAGTGTACTTGCCCTTGTCATGCTGCTTTTCGATAGCTTTCTCGCCACCACCCAAGCGGGCTTTGGCACGGAGTTCTACCAACTCCTTGATTTTTTCTGTTTGACTACTCATTTTTTATTTAAAAATAAAGGATTTATCAAATTCGCACGCAAAGGTACAAAAAAAAGACGTAAGATGACTGCTTTTCATGTAAAATCTTCCCTATTTTTTGTCTTCGTATTCTGGAATTCCTCAAAATGTTTTAAATTTGCAACTTGAAACATCATTTATCTAATATGAAACTTCGTTATCTCGTCCTTTTCTTGGGACTTCTGAGTGCACTTATCCTCCAGGCCCAGGATGGCTATAATCCAGTTCCTCATCCTGAAGCTGTGGTTGTTTCTGGCAATATGCGCTTCACTGTCCTCACGTCTCGAATGATACGCATGCAGTACAGTTCAACTGCCAAATTCGAGGACCGTGCCAGCTTTGCTGTGGTAAATCGTAATCTCCCTGTGCCAGAGTTCACTACTCAAACTGAGGATGGATATCTCACTATTACCACTTCTGACCTGGAGTTGCGCTATCGAATTGGTTCTCAACCAAAAGCGAGCGACCACTCTACCAAGAATCTGAGCATTACTTTTTCTCTCAATGGTCAGTCTGTAGTCTGGTATCCAGGCAAGGATGATGCCCTCAATTTGGGAGGGACACGACGCACTCTCGACAATGCTTGGGGTGATTCCTTCAAGGTTGGCATTGAGAAAGGCCTTCTTTCGCGTGCTGGGTGGAGTATTATCGACGAGTCACCATCAGCCCAGCGAGGAGATGGCAGTCGCAGTTTTGTTTTTCAGCCCACCAGTGATGGCTTTTATTGGTTTGACCAACCTGTCGATCCTTCTGCCACAGATTGGTATTTCCTTGGATATGGCCACGACTACAAGCAATGCCTTCGTGACTTCGTTCTCATAGCAGGTCGCATTCCATTACCTCCCAAATATATCTTTGGATATTGGTACAGCCGGTATTATGCCTATACTCAACAGCAGTTCCGTCAGCTTGTGATGGAAATTGAGCGCTACAATATCCCCATTGATGTGATGATTGTGGACACGGATTGGCACATCAACGGATGGACGGGCTGGTCCTGGAACACCAATCTGATTCCCAATCCCAAGCAGTTGATTTCCTATTTCCATCAGCATGGACTCAAGACGAGTCTCAATCTTCATCCTGCGTTTGGCGTGGAGAGCAACGAGGACAACTATCCTCTTCTGCGAGCCGACATGGGATTGCCTTCCACTTCCACTGAGACTATTCCTTGGCAGCTCAATGATTACAAGTTTTACAAGTCGATGTTCAACAACATCATTCGTCTTCGTGAGAAAGAGGGAGTGGATTTCTGGTGGCTTGATTGGCAGCAATGGCTAACCAATCCATATGTGGATGGGTTGGGGGAGACCTTTTGGTGCAATCATGTGTTCTTCGAGGATATGCGTCTCAACCGTCCTGAAGTGCGTCCAGTTATCTTCCATCGTTGGGGTGGTCTTGGCAGCCATCGCTATCAGATAGGTTTCTCTGGCGATACCTTCTCTGCTTGGAGCACCCTCGCTTTCGAGGTTGGTTTCACCAGTCAGGCAAGCAACGTTGGCTATACCTACTGGGGCCATGATCTGGGCGGCCATCAGGGGGGCAACAATGATCCAGAACTCTTTCTGCGCTGGATGCAGTTTGGCGCTTTCACTCCCATATTCCGTTCCCATGCAACCAATGCCAGCAATCTCGAACGCCGCATTTGGCGCTACAGCAACTTCCCGCAGCTGCTCGATGCCGTTCGTCTTCGTTATCGTATTTTTCCTTATTTATATACAGCTGCGCGCGAGACGTTCGAGACAGGGATCGGCATGAATCGTCCCCTCTATTACGAGTATCCTGAGGAGAACAATGCTTACAAGTACGAGGATGAGTATTTCTTTGGAAATGACATGCTTGTGGCTCCTGTCTATACACCTATTCAATCCGATGGTTATGCCCATCGCAGCATCTGGCTTCCTGAAGGCAAGTGGTGGGATACATCATCGTGTCGTCTCATTTCTGGCAATCGCACCTTCGTGGGATATTTCACTACTGATGAGATTCCGCTTTATTACCGTGCTGGCTCCATCATTCCCAACTATCCAGATCAACGCACCGTTCAAACTACTCCTGACACAATCATCGTGCAGGTTGTACCAGGAGCCGATGGCGAGGGAAGATTCTACGAGGATGCAGGCAACACTCAGGATTATCCCACTCAGTTCGCTGATACTCGTTTCTCCCAGCGTCGTGCTGGCGAGAACATCGATTTCCAGATTGCCGCTCGCGAGGGGCATTTCGAAGGTATGCCTGCTGAACGTGTTTGGCAAGTCGAGTTCCTTGGTCAGGAGGCCCTGCCTGAGGGTGTTACTCTCGATGGTCAGGATGTTCTCTCCGACAGCCAGGTTTGCCACTACGATGCAGACTCGCGTATGCTCGTCATTACTGTGCCTCGCCGCAGTTGCTCTTCTCCTGTTAATATCCGTATTCTTGGCGCACCCAAGACGATGGCTCATCTCTAAAATACCGCATACTAAGATGAAGAAGATACTTTTCTCACTCGCATTCCTTTTCCTTGTCGCTTCTGCTCAGGCTCAGCGTGCCGTCTATGCTGTTGGAAGCGCAGTTCCTGGTGAGTCACAACAGCTCGAGAAGTTCGAGGATGGAACCTTCCACTTTCATGGCACCTTGCAGCCTGGCGATCTGTTCCTCACCACCAGTTCCACATTGCGATCCTCCTCGCTCTGCTACGCCCCTAAGTACGAGGATTCCAACATCGTCAACGATGGCATTCCTTATACTTCCTCACGAGGTGACTCGCCCTCTTTAGCTTGGAAAGTCCTCTTCTCAGCCGACAATTACCGTTTCGTGCTGGATCCCTCTACGACTACCGTCAGGGGAGAACTCTTCGAATGGTGGTACGAGGCTTGGATTGTGGGAGGATGTGTGGCCCCAGACCAATCCGAAAAATGGCTGTTGGAGAAAGCTGAGCCCATGTATCAAAGCATTTATGATCCATACGTCTGGACGTGGCGAGGCTTGCTCAAGAACTACTCAGGCAATATGGAGTCCAAAAGATTCAAGATACTGGGGCAGTACGGATGGGACCCCAAGTCGCTCCATCCCTTCACTCAGGATGCTTCTGTACTCGATGCGACTCAGGTAGCTTACAACTATTCCCACGACTACAAATGGAACTTGGCTCAGAATGGATACTACAGCATCACTGTCAATGTCTTTCTCGAGACCATCACAGCCACTTATCTGGGCACTCAGCAACCTGATGGTGTTTCGTCTGCCAATGCTTCTGAGCCTCAGATTTATGCTTCAGGCCGTCAGGTCCGTGTTGTCAGCGATCGTCTCCTTACCGCCACCCTCTTCACTTTGGATGGTCGCCAGTTGCTCACGGAATCAGGCACAGACCTGCGCCTTACTGCTCCTTCCCCAGGCGTTTATATCGTCAAGACCGACCAGGTAACTCGCAAGGTAGTGGTGAAGTGACGTGCTTCTTTCATGCTTGACATTCGTGGTCCTCTTTTCTGATTTCTTCCAGAGTATCCTGGATTTTCAGAGTACTCAGATACCAACGTGTTGACTTTGCAATCACAACACGTTGTGTCGGCAGTTTCAACGTGTTGATTTCCTCCTTTCAACACGTTGCAAGAATATGGACATCTGGTGAATGGTTTGCTACCTTTGAGCGTAGATGGTTTACGCATTGAAATCCACCAGTATGCGGAACACGCGGCCAGGGTTCTCGCTCCACCAGCGCATGGTCTCGAGTGCCTGTTCTGGATGGATGACTTTAGTGACTAAAGTTTCAACAGGACAGCTGCCTTGCTCCAAATAATGAATGACAGCGCGGAAGTCAGAAGGCAGGGCATTGCGCGAGCCACGTATGTCAAGTTCCTTTTGTACGAAATACTTGGTTTGGAGGGACACTTCCGTTTTTGCATAGCCGATGCAGATGACACGTCCTGTGAAGGCAACCTCGTTGACAGCCATCTGGTAGGTTGCTGGGCTGCCCACGGCTTCGATGATCACGTCTGGGCCGTAGCCCTCAGTAATCTCTTGCAGACGCTGGTGAACGTCTTCCGTTTTCGTGTTGATGGTATGAGATGCTCCCATCTGGCGTGCCAGCTGCAGCTTCTCGTCATCGATGTCGGCAGCTATGACGATGGCTCCACGCATGGCAGAACGTACCACTGCACCCATTCCCACCATGCCGCAGCCAATGACCATAACCACATCGATATCTGTTGCTTGAGCCCTGCTTACAGCATGGAAGCCGACAGACATGGGTTCAATCAAGGCACACGTTTTGGGCGTGAGGGATCCAGCAGGGATGACTTTCTCCCACGGCAGGGAAATATACTCCTTCATGGCTCCATGACGCTGCACTCCAAGTGTCTCATTGTGTTGGCAGGCATTGACGCGCTGGTTCCTACACGAGGCGCACTTGCCACAATGGGTATAGGGATTGCATGTTACGACCATGCCTGGTTTCAATGTCTCAGGTACGTCTTTGCCAACCGCCTCAATGACGGCGCCCACTTCGTGACCTGGGATGACAGGGTTCAACGCCATGGGATTGCGCCC
The DNA here is from genome assembly GCA_017427185.1 of Bacteroidaceae bacterium. GTDB lineage: Bacteria > Bacteroidota > Bacteroidia > Bacteroidales > Bacteroidaceae > Physcousia. The sequence goes on from JAFRTJ010000049.1 coordinate 19,241, forward strand.
CATGAACGTATTGAGGTCTGAGCCGCAGAAACCTGCGTAGCAGATCTTGAGGAGAACTTCTTTGTCGTTAGGCGTTTGAGGATGTTCCACCTCGATGACATCCAATTGCTGGTTATGTGATATCTGTATTGCTTTCATTCTGACATGTTTTTTATATATGGTAGTTCTGGCAAGTTGTGGAAGCCGTAGAAGAGTCGGGCATTCTCGCCTAAGAAAAGGGCTTTGTCCGTGTCGCTCAACTCTTTGCTTTTGCTCACGAAGTCGTAGGACATCCTGTACGTGATGGCTGTGATGGTGCGAGGATAGTCGCTGCCCCACATCAAGCGATCCATTCCCACCCATTCAGCAGCCTCCCGTATGGCGCGAATGGCTGAGGGATAGGGATAGAATTCGCGATGGAAGAGCCATGTGATACCTCCTGACTCAATCATGACATTCTTACCCTCGCGAGCCAGCATCACTTGACTGCGGAAAGCAGGGGTAGTCACCATGCCGAAATGTCCAATTGCCACACGCAGTTTGGGACACTCCTGAATCACTTCCCTCATCTCTCCAATCTGCCTTTCGTTTTCACTCAAACACATGGAGAGAACCAGCCCTTCCTCTTCCATCAGCTTGAAGACTGGCATCAGCTGTATCAATGGTTGCTTCATGCGATGGCCAGGGAAAGCTATCCCCTTGAGTCCCATGCTGATAACCGACTTTGCCTCATCTTGATTCCAAGCCATGCCCATGCAGAAGAAACGGTTTGGATAACGCTGCTGCACGTTGGCAAGGTAGTCATTCTGGCAACCATCTATCACTTCCTGCACCACCACTGCACCTGCCACCTGCGCATAATCCATATTCGAAAGGAAGACTTCAGCCGTATTCCTTCCGTCGATCATGAAAGGAGGCAACATCTGCACTTCTTCATCGAGAAAGATGCTTCGTCCGTTCTGGAGTGAGAGGATGCGTTTCCCATCAATTTCTGTGTCTTGTTTGAGCCACAAATGGGAGTGTGTGTCAATTATGAGTTTGCCCATGTCACACGTTGTTGGTTGCCAATGATTTCCTTCACTTCACACACGAGATCCCAATCCAGTTCCTCATTAGCCCACAGGATATTCTGGCGCACATTCGCAGGATTGGCTGAAGAGAATAGGGTAGAGACGATACGCTCATTGCTTACGCTGAACTGCACAGCAAGTTTTTCTATTGGATATCCCTTCTGACTGCAATATTCTGCAGCACGATGGCATGCCTCGACCAATGGCTGGGGAGCAGGATGCCATGAAGGTACACCACGTTGGCTGAGCAGTCCCATTGCCAAAGGTGATGCATTGATTATCCCTATGCCTCGCTGCTCGAAGAAATCCAGGTAGTCAAGCAACGCATCGTCGTTGAGCGTATAATGGCAGAAGTTCAGGATACTTTCTACCATACCAGCTTGGCAATGCTCCACTACCCACTTCAGGTTTTCCAGTTGCAGGTCTGTGATTCCTACGTGACCCACCACTCCCTTTTCCTTCAGTTCAACGAGTGCTGGCAATGTCTCATCGACCACCTTCTGCAATCCGCCAGGCAGATTTGCTTGGAATTCGATGTCGTGAACGTTGATCAAGTCAATAAACTCAATGCCCAATCGCTCCATGCTTTCATAGACACTGTCTGTGACACGACGAGCCGAATAGTCCCACGTGTTCACGCCATCCTTTCCATATCGTCCCACCTTCGTGCTCAGGAGGTACATGTCGCGAGGAATGTTCCTGAGTGCCTTTCCCAGCACAGTCTCTGCCTTGTAGTGGCCATAGTATGGACTCACATCGATAAAGTTGATGCCACCCTCGATAGCTGCTTCAACCGCTTCGATACTCTCTTTTTCTTTTGTCTCGCGGAAGACGCTTCCCAGCGACGAAGCGCCAAAACTCAAATGGGAAATCCTCATTCCCGTCTTTCCAAGTTCCAAGTAACGCATAACTCTTTCCTATTTCGTGATTCTCAGCACTGGAGCAATCTTATTGCATGGCTCAGGCAGCCTGACTTCCAATCCTTCTGTTGTCTGCTTCGCTTTCAATCTGCCATATCCCAGAAGATGGACACTGGTAATGCTCTTCCTGAAATCAGGATTCTTTTTAGCCAGTGACTTAATGACCAGACAGCCATCTTTAGGCCATCCCATAGCGGTGGCATAGAGATATTTTTTCGTTTGGTTGAAACGTATGTCGCGATAATCCATTCCGTTATACTGTCCCTCGTTGAAACCCTGGGAATTGATCTGGATATCTTTTTCAGCTACAGGTCCTTCGCCAAACTTTACCCAAGGTCGTGTGCCAAAGATGCTCTCACCATTGACAGTCATCCATGCCTCCAGCTCATTCAGGAAACTGTCAGCCTTCTCGTCGTAGGTTCCATCTGCACGCAAAGGTATATTCAGCAGCAGATTTCCATTCTTTGATACGATATCTACCAGCTGTTTCACCAGATTCGTTGCTGATCTGTAACCATGGTCATATGTGTTCGTGTTGTAGTGCCAGTCGCCAATGCAGTTACATGTTTGCCAGGGCAGCTCCACCATTTGATTGGGAGCTCCACGCTCCACATCCCATGTGAGGGCTTTTTTCTGTTCCTCATTGAGAATCTTTCCAAAGACTACGGCTCGTGGATTCCTGTTATACAAATGAGCAACAATCTTCAGGCCACAGTCACTGAGCGGATAGAATGGCAATACAGTCACATCGAAGTAAACAAGATCTGGATTGTAGCGGTTTATGGCATCAAGTGTCCGATCATAGAAGTTGGTTACAAACTCCTGGGATGGCGGACAGGCACCATGACTCCAATCCCACTGACCATGGATGGCTCCATTGTCCCAAGATCCCTTGCTCATAGGATGATCTTGGCGGTAGAGCATCTGTGGATCAAGTCCTTCCCACCACTTGCCTTTACCGTCTTCTTTAGTCAAGTTACCATCATAAAAGACACCAGCTTTCGGACCTTCCAAGTCGTAGCGTTGTGCAGGTTCGAACCACGTCCATGCGTGGTCAGCATGGAACGAGATGCCCAACGGCAGCCCTTGCTTTTTGGCTGCTGCAGCCCATTCAGCCAGGATGTCACGTTGGGGCCCAATGTTCTTCGAGTTCCAAGGTTGGTATTGCGAATCCCACAAGTCGTAGTTGTCGTGGTGATTGCCCAAGACAAAGAAATATTGCGCACCACAGCGTTTATAGCGGGCCACAAGGCTGTCCGGCTGCCAGTGCTCAGCTTTGAACAAAGGAAGGATATCCTTATACCCAAACTCTGACGGATGCCCATAGTGCTCACGATGGAAGTTTGACTTGTAGCTCCCTTCCATATACATCTCTCGAGCCATCCAGTCGCCACTGCCTTCTACACACTGTGCGCCCCAATGAGCCCAGATTCCAAACTTGGCATCTCGAAACCATTCAGGTGTCTGATGCTGTTCGAGCGATTGCCATGTTGGCTCGTACTTTCCCGTTTGCATCTTTTCGTGTTTCTCACTGACAGGTATCCTGTATGAGCCTTGTGGTGTGACTGTCGAGAAAGTGCAGCCTAATGCCAGCGTCAATAATACTTTTCTCATGCTTGATGATGTTGGTTCTTTTCGCAGTGCGATATTAGTTTACTTTGGCAAAGATAAGGAAAAAAAGTCAATATTTTCCATTATCAGAAAAAATGCTGAATCATTCGTTGGATTAGTTTGCGGAATATGGAAAAAAACTCGTAAATTTGCACGTAGAATTTCAATACGAACTTTAAATAGGATGATAAAAGTGAGAATTAGAGAGGCTGTGATGGCTGCTGCCCTTATGATGCTTTCTTCTGCACAAGCTCAGGAGAACAGCTTAGCCCTTGAGAAGGAAGGAAAGCTCGTGGAGTACAATCCAATGATATTCGGTCAGTTCATAGAACATTTCGACAATCAAGTCTATGGAGGTATCTTCGATCCAGGCAACCCTCTCTCTGACGAGGATGGATTCCGCACAGATGTCATCGAAGCCATCAAGGAACTGAAGACACCCATTGTGCGTTGGCCAGGCGGATGCTTCGTCTCGACCTATCATTGGCTCGATGGCGTGGGAAACAACCGCCAGCCTGTATACGACAAGACGTGGCAGGCAGAAGATCCCAATACGTTTGGGACAGACGAGTATGTCAAATGGTGCCGCAAGATAGGATGCGAGCCCTATATCTGCACGAATGCAGGAACAGGAACTCCTGAGGAGATGAGCGACTGGGTGGAATACTGCAATCTGAACGTTGGCAAGTGGGGAAAGTTGCGAGCTCAGAATGGCCATCCAGAGCCTTACAATGTGAAATACTGGAGTGTGGGCAATGAGAACTGGGGACGTCATGAGCTGGGAGCGCGTACAGTGGCTGAGTGGGGACCTCTGGTGCGTGAGAGTGCCAAGTTGATGCGTTCTGTGACAAAAGACATCAAGCTTTTCGCTGCTGCCACGAGCGATCCCAACTGGAGCCTTCCATTGCTGAAGGAAGCTGGATGGACCCTGGATTACATCAGCATACATGGGTACTGGGATCCTCTCTTTCATGTGAATAATCCTGCTCCCTTCATCGATTGCATGATGAAAACAGATGCTCCTGAACGTGACATCGTGCGCACCATAGACATTCTGGACCAGGCAGGATTTGGAGGTGGCAAGATAAAGATTGCGTACGATGAGTGGAACCTGCGGAATTGGCATCATCCCTGGCATGGTGACCTGCGGCGTGGCTTCGACTTTGAGGCTCGCAGGAAGAACGACATCGCTTCCACCTACACCCTGGCGGATGCTCTCTTCTCCGCCTGTTTCCTCAATGCCTGTCTGCGACATTCTGATATCGTGGACATAGCATGCTTTTCGCCTATCGTCAACACTCGAGGAGCACTACATGTTGATAAGGACGGAATAACACGTCGCACCACGTATTTCGTCCTGTTCATGTATGCCAACTATCTGGAGAAGTATTATGCTCCAGCCAAGACCAGCTTTGCCCCCCTTGTTCATAACGACAAGCAGACAAGTGTGCTGGATGCGATAGTGACTTGTGACAAAGAAGCAAAGCGCTTTGTCTGTGCTGTAGTCAACAAAGATCCCAATCAGGACGCAGGCATGGCAATTGATTTCGCCTCCATGGGAATGCGTCAGCCAAAAGAGGTCTCTGCATGGGTGCTTGCTGGCAGATCAGCCGATGATTACAACGATCGCGGCGATGAGCATGTGCGGCCAGAGCAGCGGAAACTTAAAGTGAAGAACTCGACCGTCAGTATCCCTGCCCATTCCCTAACGTTCATTACTGTGGAATAAAGTCTTGGAATGAATCAGAATCTATCTTATAAAAACATTATTATGAAAAAGAAATGCTCTCTTTGTCTCATGCTGTTCCTGTGCCTCTCGTCTCAGGTTATGGCATTGAGCGTGAATCATCTTCGTGTGCAATCTCTGCCTAATCCTCAAGGAGTGGACACCAAGTTGCCACTTTTCTCATGGCATTTGCAGTCCAACGAGCGCAATGTCGTGCAGACAGCCTATCAGCTGGTGATTACTTCTGATGCCCAGGGAGAAAACATCGTGTGGGATTCAGGCCTTGTTCAGTCAGGAACATCCGTAGGAGTGAAAGCCAACGGTCTTTCCTTGAAGCCCTCCACGCGTTATTATTGGCATGTGACTGTGCAGGACAACAAAGGCAACATGTCCACCTCGACAGAGACAGCCTATTTCAATACAGGTCTCATGTCGTCAGCCAAGAATCCCCTCTCGCCTGCCATCTGGATAAAAGCCTCCAATCTGAAGAATGGCGAGCAGGCGGAGGAAATCAAGAATTATACCATAGAGGCTAAGGTGCGTATCGAGCACACGGCTGCAGGCATTTGTTTTGGCATGCAGGACGAAAGCAATTTCTACTTCTGGCAGCTCAATACTGAAGGGAGCTATCCTCGCCTGCGTCCTCATCAGTGGAGTGGCGGCAATGCTTCTTGTTTGGCCAATGTCAACCTTACAGGAAAGGTCGCCCTGAACAATAAGGACGAGTTCACCCTTCGCATCGAAGTAACCAACGCCTCGAGTGCACGCACGTATATCAACAATGTGTTGGTGGATACTCGCAGCGGCAACTTCAAGTATGGCAAGATTGGTATTCGCCAGGCGCAAGGCGAGACAGACAGCAAGCCAGAGATAGGTGTCTATGATGACATCGTTGTCAAAAAGTCAGATGGCACAATTCTCTTCAAGGAGGATTTCTCCTCTGGCAACAGCTTCACGGCAGGCACCCTTGTTAATGGCAAGCTTCGTGTGGTGGGAGTGACAGGAGGAAACGTATATGCATGGCAGCGCTCTCTTACTGGTGACGGAAAGATTCATTATGCCATCGATTACGACATGTATCTCGTCAAAGCCAGTGCAGCCATTATCTTTGCCTACACAGGTTCCAGCACCTATCACATGTGGCAAATCAACTGCCACAACCACGACAAACCAGCCGTGCGCCGCCATGTGTACGTCAATGGTAATCTGACTTACAATGACAGCGAATTCGACAGCTTCACGAAGGCTCAACTGCTGGGTCATCTCCACCACTATCGTATTGAAGTGGAGGAAGGCATCATCAAGACCTATATCGACGGCACCTTGGTAGACACCTTCACAGACACGTCAGGAACTGCTGTGATGGGCGATTTAGGTATGCGTATCGATGCCAGCGGAGGTGGCGAGGAAGCCTATTACGACAATCTGACACTTACCACCTATGATGAGGCTGGAGCCAGTGCTGTTGCCCTTAGCGAGGACTTCGAGGACCTGTCCTCTGAGTATTTCTATGATGCTGTCATCGAGCAGATGGCAGGCAGCCGCATGTGCCACGTGCAGTCAGCATCAGGCGAGAGAAAAGTGATGCAGTCGCAAACCAATGGCGTTCCCATGTTCCGCAAGGAGTTCGCCCTTACGAAGGCTATAAAGTCAGCCATCCTCTATACCTCAGGACTGGGTGTCTACGACGTGTTCATCAATGGGCAGCGTGTGGGACATGTGCAGCCAGATGGCAGCACTATCTACGAAGAGATGAAACCAGGCTGGACAGACTATCGCTCGCGTGTTTTCTACTCCACCCACGATGTTACTTCTTTGCTCAGTCAGGGCAACAATGTCATAGGTGCAATCGTCACGTCAGGTTGGTGGGCAGGAGCAGTCATGCATGGGGTATATGGTTCGCCTCAGACAGGTTTCATTGCCAAGATGCTGGTGTCCTATGAGGATGGTACTCAGGAGACACTCAAGACCGACCTCACCTGGCATTCTTCGAAAGGCGGCGCTTTGCGGGCAGGAGAAATCTATGATGGAGAAATCTATGACGCGCGTCTCGAGTCGGCATGGACTACGACGGACTACGACGACAGCCAGTGGAACGGAGTGGAGCAGAACACTGATTTCAAGGGTCAGATAGATGCTTTCACGGGTGGCTATGTACTGCAGCTTCGCGACAAGGTTCAGTCCGTAAAGAAGGCTACAATCTATGAAGGTAGCAAGAATACAGGCAGCACCTATGGGATGATCAATGTGGTTTCTACCCAGAATACGGGCAACATTCAGCTTCGCAAGGGCCAGGCCGTCATCTTGGATTTTGGTCAGAACGTTGTGGGGTGGACTCGTTTCAAGGTTCGTGGAAAGGTAGGCAATCGTTTGCGGATGCGTTTTACTGAGATGCAGAATGATACTGGCGACAGGGGGCGTGGCAACGATGGACCTGGTGGCTCACTCTATTTGGCCAACCTGCGTTCAGCCAAGGCACAGCTCTACTATACCCTTGCTGGTAAGGAAGAGGGCGAGGAGTATCAGCCCAGCACAACATTCTTTGGTTTCCGCTATTGCGAGATTATGCCTTCAGATGACGTGGAGATTCTCTCTATCGAAGCCCAGCCCATCAGTTCCAGTACGGATGACACAGGTTCCTTCACCACCAGCAATCCATTGGTGAACCAACTGTACTCCAACATCACGTGGGGACAGCGTGGCAACCTCTTAAGTGTTCCAACTGACTGCCCGCAGCGTGATGAGCGTTTGGGTTGGACGGCAGATACGCAGATTTTCTCTCATACGGCGATGTACATTGCTGATACGGAGTCCTTCTATCGCAAGTGGATGCAGGACATGCGCGACTCGCAGAACTCAAATGGAGCATATCCTGACGTGGCACCCTACAACTGGGTGGGCTATGGCAATTCAGCGTGGTCTGATGCAGGAATCGTGGTTCCTTGGAATATCTATCTGATGTATGGCGACAAGGAAGTGCTGCGCGAGAATTTCGCTTCCATGGAGAAGTACATGAATTGGCTTGCCACCCAGACAGGCGACGGATACAAGTATCAGGGAGCAGGTCTGGCTTATGGCGACTGGCTTTCCTTCGTGGGTACAGAGACGCGTTATGTCAGCGTGGCCTATTATGCCTACGATGCCCAGCTGATGGCAAAGATGGCGCGTGCATTGAGTGTTTCTGCCAATGACACCTATGCCCAGAAGGCCAAGTCCTATGAGAAGCTCTATGAGAACATTTGTAGTGAGTTCCATAGCCGTTATATCGTGCCTACCATACGCCAGACCTCGCAGACGGCCTATCTGCTTGCCCTGCAGTTCAACCTGCTTTCCAGCGCGGCAGAGCAGAACACCTTCAAGACTCGTCTTGCACAGGCTATACGCAACAACAGCTACACCTTGAATACAGGTTTTGTTGGCACAGGTATCATCAATCCTACGCTCTCTCGTTTTGGTTTGACAGACTACGCCTACGACCTGCTTCTCCAGCGTAATTGTCCCTCGTGGCTTTACAGCGTGGATCAGGGTGCCACCACCATTTGGGAGCGTTGGAACTCCTATACCATCGAGTCAGGCTTTGGCGATCCAGGCATGAACTCGTTCAACCACTATGCCTATGGTGCTGTGGGAGAATGGATGTATCGATACATGCTGGGCATCGAGGCTGATGAGCAGGAGCCTGGTTTCCGTCATTTCATCCTGCAGCCGCAGCCAGACCGTCGTGGTGTACTACCCAGGGGTCAGTCGCTCATCACTTCAGCCAGCGGTTCCTATTGCAGCCGCTATGGTGAGATTAGCTCCGCCTGGTCCGCACCTGACAAGAAAAGTCTTGTCTACGATTGCACCGTTCCAGCCAATACCACAGCCACCTTGCGACTGCCTGTTGCCAGCGAGGATATCGCGTTGATGGAGGGTGGAGTGCCTGCCCGCGAGGCAGAGGGCGTTACTTATGTGGGATACGAGGACGGATGTATGGTGTTCACCCTGGGTTCAGGCACCTACCATTTCACCACTGATGGCTCTGTTGTTGGGGTGGGGGCATTGAATGAAGATGATTTGCTTCATTCCTCCCCCGTTTATGACCTCATGGGCCGCATGCGCATTTCTGACTTGGCCACATCTGGTCTCAACGTGGCTTCTCTCCCTCAAGGCATCTATATTACGAATGGAAGGAAGATTGTTGTAAAGTAATCGCGAGAACTAAGTGAAAAGAATTGGGAATCATGGCAGCCTTGAGGCATCATGGTTCCCAATTATTATGTTGTCTGCGAGATAAGGCTGGAGTCTTATTCGCTCACCATCGTCTTGATGTGTCCCTCTTCATCCATTTCCAGGGGCATGACTTTCAGGCTTCGCAGCCAGGTTGTGTCATTCGAGGGAACACAGTCGTGATGGAAGAGATACCACTTCCCCTTGTACTCCACGATGCTGTGATGTGTGGTCCAACCCACCACAGGCTCTAAGATGACACCTTGGTAGGTGAATGGGCCGTAAGGATTGTCGCCTACGGCATAGCAAAGGAAATGTGTGTCGCCAGTGCTGTACGAGAAATAGTATTTGCCATTCAGCTTATGCATCCAGGAGGCCTCGAAGAAGCGGTGAGGGTCCTTGGCTTTCAGGGGCTTGCCGTCCTTGCCAAGAATCACGACAGGACGAGGTTCCTCAGCGAACTGCAACACGTCGTCTGTCATGCGTGCCACACGCGAGGGCAACGGGTCCTCGTCACCTTCAGGAAGCATGGTAGGACGGAACGCAGCCTCCTGTCCAACAGAAGCGGCAGGCTTGAGCTTATTGTCGCGATACCATTGCAGCTGCCCTCCCCAGATGCCGCCAAAGTAGACATAAATCTGTCCGTCATCGTCCTTGAACACGCATGGGTCGATGCTGTAGCTGCCTCGAATGGGATCAGGCTGAGGAATGAATGGTCCCTCAGGACGGTCTGCAACTGCCACGCCCAGATGAAAGACTCCATTGTAGTCTTTGGCTGAGAAGATCAGATAGTATTTGCCGTTCTTCTCCACGACATCATTGTCCCACATCTGCTTCTCTGCCCAGGGAACCTGGTCGACATCGAGTATCACGCCATGGTCCGTCACTTCGCCGTTCATCACGTCATCCAGAGAGAGCACGTGATAGTCGCGCATTTGGAAATGTCCGCCGTCGTCGTCGAAACACTCGCCGCTGTCCCAGTCATGGGAGGGATAGATATACAGGCGTCCGTTAAACACGTTGGCAGAGGGGTCTGCCATATAATCCTTTGGAAACAAATATCTGGATTTAGCCATAATGATGTGTTGGTTTATAGGTTTCTACTGATGGTTTCTTTCCTCGATGGCTTTGTTGATTTCGTCGATGTACTCATCGGAAAGTTCGTACTTGGAGATGATGAGCATAGCCAGGACGAGCAGGATGGCTGGAATGACGCATACAAGCCAGCGGATGCCCTCTTGAGCCAGTGCAGGCAGGGTTTCCATGTTGTTCATGAAGTATGCGCCAGCAGCATTGCCTACCGACATCATGGCAAAGGCTGTAATGAAGAACAGGGCGATGACACGCAGGGGACGGTTGCGCATAAACTCAATCCAGAGGTCACTGACCTTCACGTTCTTGGTTTCCTGTTCATCCATCACCACACGTTCTTTGGTCTGCGAGAAGCAGAAGATGAGCAGCACCAGTCCCACCAGCGAATAGGCCAGGATGGTCAGGAACCAGGCATGGGAGTCGTTGGGCAGATTGCTGGACTCAGCAGCCACAGGATGGTAGTTGACCAGCCAGAGCACGAAACCAGGCACCATGCCTCCCAGCGCCATGCCAGCCTTGAAGAAAATGCCTGTCAGGGCATTCACGATGCCAGAGATGCGGCGCCCTGTCGTGAACTCGCCGTAGGAGATGACCTCAGGGATGAGAGCCCACATGTAACCTGTTGCCACAATGACACCTGTCGATTTGATGAACTGGGCGATATAGACCCATACGATGTTCTCCTGTATGGTGCCCAGCCGGCTGATGACGTACAGGAGTGCCATGCCCAGAATGGCTATCGAGAGGAAGATGTAGAACATGTTCTTCTTGCCCACCTTTTTCTTGATGGCAGGCACCAGCGGCATGAAGATGAACGAAGGCAGAGAGCCCAGTCCCATGAAGAGAGCCATCTGGAGAGGCAGTTCTGCGCCAGCCAGCACAGCCACCAGGATAGGCACACCAGCGGAGACGCATAAGCCGCCTACGTTGGCCATGAACATGCGTACAGAGGTCAGGATGGTGATCTCGTCTGTATCGCGTGTGAGCGAAGAGTTCAGGGCTCCATACGGCACATTGATTAAGGTATAAAGCATCGACATGCCCACGTAGGTAATGTAGGCATAGAGGATAGAGGGCTTGAATCCGTCCCAGAAGCAGAGGATGGCCAGGATGGTCAGGGGGATGCCTCCCATCACCAGATACGAGCGGTATTTGCCCCAGCGCGGATTGTGCTTGTCCACGAAGGTGCCCACAAGCGGATCCCACAACACGTCGACCAGTCGCACCACCAGGAACATCGTGCCAGCCAAGCCAGCCGATTTGGCAGCGTCTCCCCCCAAGACATACACATCTGTGTAGAAGAACAACAGATACATGCAGATGGTCTGGTAAATCAGATTCTGCGCTAAGTCACCTGCACCAAAGCCGATGCGCTGTAACCAATTCAACTTGTAGAAGCCCTTCGCTTCCTGTGATGATAGATTTGCCATATAGTTTTATTTGTTGATGTTCGAGATAATCTGGGCAGCATATTGCCCCATGGCGCGATAGCCTTGTGGATTCAGGTGCAGCCAATCGTCGGAAAGCTCTTCCTGCAGGCGTTCGTGGTCATCTGGATTGCGCACCAGCTGGTCGAAATCGATGACGGCATCAAACACCTTGGTCTCCCTTATCCATTGGTTCACCACCTGGCGCGCAGCCTCGTGGAAAGGCGAGTACCAGCCACTTCCCTTGAATGGGGTGATGGTGGCTCCCACCACCTGTCTGATGCCCGCCTTGCGTGCTTTGTCAGCCATCGTCTTGTAGGCCTCGATGAGTTGCCTGGCAGTCTTTTCTGCGTGGCTCGACTCGCCAATGTCATTCGTGCCTTGGAAGATAATCAGGGTCTCCACGCCACTCTGCCCCAGGATGTCGCGGTCGAAGCGCTGCAGGGCAGGTTGCGAGAGTCCTCCGTTGATTACGCAATTGCCCCCTATGCCCAGATTGAGAACGCCATACTCGCGTTGGCTCAGGGCTTCCGCCATGATGTCTGGCCAGCGGTTCTGGCTGTTGGTGGTGCTGCCTCGTCCGTCAGTGATGCTGTTGCCCAGGACGGCGATGGCTTTCCTACCCTCAGCAGGCACCTCGATTTTGCTGATGTTGTACCAGTGGTCGAGCCGCTCGATGCTCAGGAACGCTTTCTTGGGATTCGCCTCCCCCTTGCTGATGAACGAGGTGGTGCGGCTTCCTCGATGCGACGTGGCGTTGGTGGGCACCTGTTCGCCATAGCAGATGGTGACAGACAGCCTTTGCAGGGGTTGGAGGTCGTATCTTAGGGGATCGCTCCATGCGGCCTTGCCTGGCTCTATGGTCACCTGCCGTTTCCCTGAGAATTCCAGGTAAGCCACCGTCTTCCTGTCGATGTCGCACGAGTCCTTAGCCTCAGCGATATAGACAGCTTTGATCTCCACTGCCTCAGCGCTGTTCTCGTTCGAGAGCTGCAGGCGCAGACTCTTTCCTCCTATACTGACGCGCACCACCTGGCGCAGAGAGGTGTTTGCCAGGCTCGTGGTCTGAGGCATGTCGTCCTGACCTGTATACTCAGCTGCTGCCGCCCACGTTCCCGTCCAGGCGTCGATGGCTTGTGCGGAAGCGTCCATGCAGCATGTGCAGGCGAGGGCAAGGAACAAAGATAGATAGCGTCTCATTTTGCGGTTTTCATACTGCAAAAATAATGTATTATTTCTACAAATTGAAGGTCTGCCCCCTTAATTTTCCTCATCAGGTTCCTTTTTGCCCATTCTCTATCCCTATCATTTGGTCTGATGGCAATTTTAGCTTATTTTTGTGGTAAATATCAGGATGCCTTTATGGACAGAATATACAAAATCCTCTTTTCGCTCACGTTTTTCTTCCTCTGCCATGGAATTGCCTTTGCAGAGGATGGCAGCAGCCTTTGGCTGCGCTATACGTCCCTCGACAAAACCCAGGTCAGCAGCGACACCCATTCACCCACGATTGCCATAGCCAGAAGCGAGCTGGAGCGCTATGGCACCCTCTCGAGCGTGAAGCTGGTCATCGACAAGGGATTGCCCAGCGAGGGATTCCGCATCCTGGCAAAGGGCGATGGGGCAGAAATACGTGCCTCCCAGGATATAGGCCTGCTTTACGGCGCATACGCTTTGCTGCGCCAGCAACAGACCTCAGGCATCAGGAACCTCAGGAGTGCGCCTCGATTCAGCCTGCGCCTGCTCAACCATTGGGACAATCTCGATGGCAGCGTGGAGCGCGGATATGCAGGCAAGAGCCTGTGGAAATGGGAGGAAATCGACGGTCAGGCCAGGAAGATGAGCCGTGGGGTAGAGCAGCGTGTCGTGCAGTACTGTCGCGCCAATGCCTCGCTGGGCATCAATGGCAGCGTGCTCAACAATGTGAACGCCTCCCCCAAAATCCTCTCTCCAGCCTACCTCGACAAGGTGGCGGTGCTGGCAGCAGCCATGCGGCCTTATGGCATCAGGACCTTTCTCTCCATCAACTTCGCCTCGCCCATGGCGTTGGGGGAAACGGACACGGCAGACCCGCTCGATTCGAGGGTTCAGCAATGGTGGAGGGACAAGGTCAGCGAGATTTACGCCAGGATACCAGACTTTGGAGGGTTCCTGGTGAAAGCCAACTCTGAGGGACAGCCAGGCCCTGGCGACTATGGGCGGACGCATGCCGATGGAGCCAATATGCTGGCGGCAGCCCTGGAGCCCTATGGAGGTATCGTGATGTGGCGCTCCTTCGTCTATGGAGCCAACCATAAGGGCGAGGACCGCGTCAAACAGGCTGTGAGCGAGTTTCTCCCCATGGACGGACAGTTCCGCAGGAACGTCATCCTCCAGTCCAAGAACGGCCCTCTCGACTTCCAGCCGCGTGAGCCCTATGCCCCTATCTTCGACAACATCAGGCAGACGCCTCAGATGGTGGAGTTCCAGATTACGCAGGAGTATCTGGGCCAGAGCAAGCACCTCGTCTATCTGGCTCCCATGTGGAAAGAGTTCTTCCGCTTTGTCAGCCCCCAGCGGCTGGTAGGCATCGCAGGCGTGGCAAACATTGGAGACGACCCCAATTATTGCGGCCATCCCTTCTCCCAAGCCAACTGGTACGCCTTTGGCCGCCTGTCGTGGGACCCCTCCTTGTCCTCAGCCTCCATCTCCCAGGAATGGCTCATGCAGACCTTCAGCCGCGAGGAGCATTTCGTTTCCTCCCTCTCCCAACTGATGGAGGGAAGCCGCGAGGACTGCGTGGACTACATGATGCCCCTGGGGCTGCATCATATCTTCAAGTTCGACCACCACTATGGTCCAGAGCCAGACGGCTTCAGGGCTGACTATCCCATAGAGTGGTGCCCCGTCTATTACCACAAAGCTGATGCCCAGGGGATAGGCTTCGAGCGTTCAGCGAAAGGCACAGACGCCGTCGCCCAGTACCGCCGCCCCTACAGGAAGCGATACGACAGCCTAAGGAAATGCCCAGAGGAATACCTCCTCTGGTTCCATCGTGTCGACTGGGACCATCCCATGCGCAACGGCAAGACCCTTTGGGAGAATCTTGTGGCGCACTACGATCGTGGAGTGAGCCAAGTGAAAGGTTATCGCTCCGTATGGCAACAGTTTGAGAGCCTGGTGGATTCCCAGCGTTGGCAGGAAGTAGACCACCTCTTGGAGCTGCAGTACAGGAATGCCCAGGAATGGCGAGAAGTCTGTTTGGGATATTGGCAGAAGATGAAGGGAGGATAAGCGGAGAACTACCCAACTACAATAAAGTTGAGTCAACGCAAAAACTCTAATTAATTCGATTTTTTTGAGATATCAGTATTTATCTTTATCTTTGTACGCAGAACAAAAGGATATTAGCAATGACAGCAATGCAACTTAATGCAGAAATACTGCGTAACCTGGGCACGTTGGCTGAAGATGAGAATATGCTGAAGCGAGTAGCCAAATACCTGCGCAAGCTGGTGGAAGAAAAAGAAGCTGACCCCACGGAAATGACTCGTGAGGAGTTCTTGGTCAAGCTCGACAAGGGCGAGGATGAATATCGTCAAGGCAAATACTATGAGATGCTGCCTGGAGAGAATTTGGAGTCTTTCTTAAAGCGCATAGGCTAAGATGTATACCATTCGTTATACAGAAGACGCCAAGAATGACCTCCTTCGTTTGCAGCGAAACGAGCCGAATGCATCTCTGCAGCCACTTTCATCTCAGCCTCTTTCGTCTCCTCGAAAATTAGTTTAGCTAAGTCTCTTTATTTCCCTTCCCTTTATAGGGAATTTCTGTCTGCAAAGGTACAGCTTTTCTTCTGTATTACCAACAAAAGAAAGCAGATTTTTTGAGGGAATTTTGAGCCATTTTCGTCCCTTGGAATTCCTCTTTTTGTTTACACGCTGACTATAAATATGTTAGTGCTAAGAAGCACTACGTTTTATGTTTTAGAAAGACAAAAGAAGCATTTGAGAGAACTCGAGCCATTGGCATTACGCGCCCTCAATGACCATCATGATTTTCTTCTTGAAAAACTGCTGATTGTTCATAAGTAATTGATGCACAGCTTTATTGAGAAGACGAAAACGGCAAAAGGAACAAACTGGGAACAAAAATTTCAGAAACCCCAAAATGAAAACATCTGCTTAGCAAATCTTAACGTGGGAAACAACGGACAGCTGCAATTTTGCGAGTGCAGGAATCTACTTTGCTTGTCCAAAAACGAAAAAAGAGATGAAATATGTTTGTATAGAAGTACAATAATTAATAAATGCGAAATTGCCAGTAAATTATTGCACAATTCAATATTTATTACTACTTTTGCAAACCAATAATAAAAATTATTCTGATTATGAGTTCGCAAAAAAATGTATTGGAAGCGATTCTGAGTAGCTCTCGATCTGTGTTCAACATCCAATCACTAAGAATGTTGATGAAGAGTGAAAATAGTCAGAAACTTACTCAATCACTTCATTATTATATAAAGGAGGGCAAGATAAGTAATCCTCGTCGTGGTATCTATACCAAAGCATCCTACAATGAGCAGGAAATGGCTTGTAGCCTCTTTCGTCCTGCCTATATCTCACTGGAGTATGTGCTTCAACGAGCAGGTGTAGTGTTTCAGTATGACGACGCCATAACATGCGTAAGTTACCTGAATCGTATAGTTGAAATAGACGGCAAGACCTATCGGTTTCGAATCATCAATCCAGAATTATGGATTGGAATGGAGGGTATTGAGCAGCATGACAACATATTGATAGCAACTCCCGAACGGGCATTCCTCGACATGGTTTATCTAAGCGCAGGAAACTGCTATTTCGACAACCTTCATCCATTGAACAAAACAAAAGTCAAACAATTGCTTCCACTTTATCAGTCGAAGGTGCTGACAGAGAGAGCTGCCGAATTGCTAAATCTAAAATAATCATGGACAAGAATAAGCATAAACTCTATATGGCTCAGATCCTAAGCCTTATTTTTAAAGATAAGGATCTCTGCAATGTCATGGCATTCAAGGGTGGTAGCTCATTGATGTTCTTCCACAACCTCCACCGTTTCTCTACTGACCTGGATTTCAACCTTCTTGAACCAGATAAACTTGATATGGTATATGATAAGGTGCGCGCCATACTAACTCGTTTTGGTACGATTGACGATGAAGCGAAGAAACTCTATGGTCCTGTGCTTGTACTGAATTATGGGAAGGGAGAAAGAATGTTAAAGGTGGAAATTTCTATCCGTCAATACCCGAACCACTACGAGGTGCGTTCGTTGGCAGGTACAGATATTAGAGTGATGACCATGCCTGATATGTTCGCTCATAAGCTTTGTGCTATGGGTGAACGCCTCTCTCCACGTGATATTTATGATGTATGGTTCTTCTTACAGAACCATACAGAGATAAATGAAGAGATTGTCATGGAAAGAACAGGGAAGAGCATAAACGAATATGCTGCATGGTGTGCAGAGCATGTGCGTGAGGCCAGCCCTAAACTCCTGATGCAGGGACTTGGCGAGGTGCTGAACGACACGAAGTCGAAGACCTTTGTCAGAAGCAAACTCATTAATGAGACATCCTCTGCGCTGGAGTTGTTCTCTGCTTTTCCATTGATTGCCAAATAGCATGATCTTAACAAGGATTATAAATGGAAAATGGAAAGAAAATCGTATGTTTACAACCAATAAATCGGAATTTATGAGTAAGATAAATGCGTTTAATCAACAAACAATAGAGTCTTTAGCATATTATGTTTATGCTTTAATAGATCCGAGAGATAATAGGATTTTCTATATAGGAAAAGGGAAAGGGAATAGGATTTTTCAACATGCAAAAGATGCTTTAGACAATAAAGATCAAAGTCTTAAACTTGATATTATAAGAAGTATTTTAAGAGAAGGTAAACAAGTAGGTCTCTACATTTTACGGCACAATCTGACTGAAGATACTGCGTATGTTGTAGAATCTGTACTTATTGACTTGCTTACATATAGCAAATTTAACAAGACAAATATATTGGCAAATATTGTTTCTGGTCATCATCAATGGGACGAGGGTATTAAAGATGTTGATGAAATTGATTCAATATACAACTGTATGAAAATAGAAGTAAATCAAAGGGATACATTGCTTTTAGTTAGTCTAAACAAAAGTTTTGACCAAGCAAAAGCCAATGGAGTATATCGCAGAATTGACATTTATGAGGCTACTCGCAAGTACTGGAAAATCGGCAAGAGTGCGCCTCAAAAGATTAAGTACGTGCTTGGTGTATACAAAGGCGTTGTCCGCAGCGTAATAGAAATAACATCTTGGGAATGGACAGATGTAGCGGAAGATGGTACGAAGTTTAAGTCTGACCGCTGCATCTTTGAAGGCAAACTACTCAATGATTCCACATATCTCAACAAAGATGTCTCTGACTATCCCTTTGGCAGTGGAGGAGCTGTAAGGTACATAAGTAAGTAAATTCCAATTTATCCTACAGAAAAAGCGAGGTCACACGACTTCGCTTTTTGTTTTTTCCATGTGGGACTTCTTGTGAACATTACAAAAAGCGTCTTTTAATGCTATGATTCATCTTTTCAAGATTGACAACGAA
>JAFRTJ010000050.1 GCA_017427185.1 Bacteroidaceae bacterium
ATTACGTGTTGTCCCCGCCCAATATCCCCTTACCCCGTCGAGCATTACAGGGGCTTTATGCTGTCGTTGACCCGCAAAGTCTGTTTCTCATCCGTCAGCGAGTGCAAAAGGGTTCAGATATGATTGGTTGTCCGTGTAGATATTCAGTTGATAGTGCCTTGCCGTTCTTATCCACTTGGCTGGCACACTGATGAACTTGAACACGAAGGCTTTGATGCGGCTGGTCTTCTTCAGTCCGAAGGCTTTTGTGTCCAGCCTGCCCATGAGGAACTTGTAGAAATTCCTGATGATTGCCGTATTTTATCACTCTCTTTTTGAAGTCTTTCCGCCAATCAGAAATCTTGTACGGGAGTACCAGAATCTCAGAGAGATGGAACTTTCCTGTCACGAAAGGCACGGTTTCACTTTACAAAAATCTTTTGGCCGTTGACGATATTCAACCCCTTCTGCAAGGAGCTGAGTCGCTGACCTTGGAGGTTGTAGATGTTATGTCGAATTACTTCCTTGTTATTTGTTATTGCTTCAATGCCTGTCGTCTGCGCTTCGAATTCGCCAGTGAAGGACTCACGGCTATTCTCCAAAGTTACGGTGTAACGGCCTTTTGCGTAGGCAGAGATGTCAATGCTGAGGGCTACGATGTTGCCTGCGTTGACGGTTTTCTCGTAGACGACTTGGCCTGATTCGTTAGTAATGCGTACCAGATAGGTGTCATCGAGCGAGTTCAGATGAATGCCTAGCTGTAAGTCGTTGTATTCACCATATAGCGGCTGCATTTCCGATTCCTCAGCGTCGAGTAACCCATTCCTCTTCGGCGCATGGGGCTTTGTCTTGATGGTATGTGTGAAGTCGAAGCGGTTTTTCTTGGCATCCATAGACTTAGGGGTAGCCCCATCCTCATATCCGTCGTTGAGGTAGATGACTTCATCGCCAACGGTACAGGACATTAGGAACTCTGGCACTCGATCCACGTTATCAGGATAGGCATTTCTGAACGGAGCATCAAGACCTCCGACACCTTCTAACCAGATGGTACTTCTGATGTCTTGGTTTATCATGACATCCCTATAAACACCTTTAAAGCCTTCTAATCCTCCAGTCTGCCTGGGTCCTATTATAAAAGGTGGATAATCATCAAAAAGACACACGGTCTCATCAGCATCGAGGGAGAAGTCATACTTCAACCTCCAATGATCTCTTTCCTTTTCCGTGTTGTAAAAGTACACTTTCTTACCCTCTTCGTACCATGCTCCCACTATGTTCAGAGAAGGTTCTAGTGTCCAATAATCATTTGAGTAGTCTGGACTAACATACCGCTGGCACATCATCAGCTTGCAGGACTTTCCATCGATGATCGTATCGCCATCGAAGTAGTAGTAGTCAACTATCTGCACAGGATTACCCAGAATGGTCGGAATGGTTCCCACCTTCCAAACTTTACCTTCTTCGACGAAGGGGCGATAGGGTTCCTCTTTCCAGTAATCATTATCAGCAGCAAAGTCTGGTTCTGCTGCTGCAAAATAGCCAGTTTCCCATAATTCATTCGCGCATTCCAATGGGCTTTTTTCACTTTCCAGAGTGATGGACAGGATATACCACAAAGGCATTGATGGCATATTCTTGACAATCCTGAGTTTATACTTCTCTGCGTATGACTTCAACAAATCTATATCCTGTTCCTTCTTTAGTTTAACATACAGGTGTGGGGTGGAATAGACCTTCTCGTTCCTTTCTGTAAAATAGACTGAAGTCAATATCACAGACTTTGAGTCTTCCTTCCAAGAATCCAGTGAGGTTAACTTCTCGAAATCCGATCGAGAAATGACAAAGATGTCAAAGGTATCGTCATTTATCGTAGTCAGCACCTTGGCATTTGCCTGAACCCTTTCGCTGGTTCCTTTACATTCTTTAGGAATATTGACACAGACCTTGCTCTCATTCAAGGTCAAAGGAATCTTAGTTCCTTTGTAGTAATAATAGGCCATTTGCGGGGTGGTGTCGCTAGAACCAAGTTTCGTAAAGTCTTCAGCCGTAAAGATACACTCTCCGTCCTCATAGCAGGAAACGAAAGCGGTGTATTCGCCAGGTGTTCTCATTGGTGGCTCGTGGGGAGGATACTGGTCCTCAATACCACTGCTTGCCGATCCGACACCCTCGACCCAGATATCGTTCCACACTCCTTCACCGCCGTATTCTATGGTCGTCAGCGTCTCACCGTCTTTCGAATATTTTTGCAGGCAGGTGAATCTGCGGAACTGACGATTATTCACCTGTATGGTATCAACGCCATAAGGCATCCAGTTTGTATTACCTGAATTAACCTTTGACTTCCATGTGAACACCCTTCCGAAGTCATTGCGGTCAAAATCAAAGAAGGACGTCAAAATCGTTGAGTCGTAGGAGTTGTTGCCTAAGTCTGTATTCTTATACACCGTTCGCCCTGTTTCAAGAAGAAGACATTCGAAACGTTCTGTTTTCTCATCTTGATAATAGAGTTTCTTGTAGGTGGTACGCCTGATGACGGTATCGCCCTTTACTACGTAGGAATAGGGGTCATAGTGCTCACCGTCTTCGTCTATATAATAATGGATGTAGTTC
This sequence comes from Bacteroidaceae bacterium, assembly GCA_017427185.1. Lineage (GTDB taxonomy): Bacteria > Bacteroidota > Bacteroidia > Bacteroidales > Bacteroidaceae > Physcousia. Next base: position 2,596 of record JAFRTJ010000050.1, read on the forward strand.
CAGCGCTTTCCTTCGATAGCCATCCTATGATAACCTTCTTCTGTCAGATCCTGCTCAATCTTCTGATAGAGCATCTCGCCATTCAGTTCACAGGCATTAAGAGTGTTGTAGTTGCCAGGCAGCGGCAGCATGCCAAAGAAATCTTTCGTGGCTCCCACGCCTTCTATCCAAAAGATTTCACCCATTTGTTCTTCAATGGGTACCACAGGCTGGAGCGTATATTTCTTGATGGCAATATCACCAATGGCTTCCGACTGGATATCCGTCACAACCAGTTGGCCAGCATAGACGTTAAGCGTATCGCCCACTACGCAATCAAAATCATACAGCAACTCTGCTTTATCCTGATTAGGGAAGAAGCAGTAAACTTTCTTGTTCTCCTCGTATAAGGCACCCTCATAACGGATGGCACTATCGTTGTATCTGGTATCTGAATACATTTTCAGGCATTGCCGTCCAGCAATTAGGGTATCTCCTTTCAGGTCATAGTAATAATAATGGTCGTACTCGGCTGGACGCAAAGGCATAAAGTTGTCGTACGTCCAATGCTTACCCTCTTCAACAAAGGGGCGATAATCATCCTGAGGTGTCAGTGCTACGATTTTTTTGAAATCTTTCCAAGGTTCAACGGCTTGGTAAGCGCCGACAGATGCAGCAGGCACATGGAGTGTGACTTCTTTGATATTGGTGTAATTAAAAACTGGATCCTCTGCTTCTGGCGCTTTCTCAGCATAGCAATAAAAATCTTTAAGGTTATTGCACCATGCGAATGCATAAGCCCCAATGGAGTTTACATTTTCAGGTACTTTTATCTCGCGGAGTCCAGTCCCATTGAATGCTCCTAACTCTATGATATTCAGACTACGTGGCAGAGTGATAGATGCAAGATTCTGGAAACCATCAAACGCATGAAGGCCAATTGTGGTAATGCCTTCAGGAATCTTGGTAGCGGCACATCCTACAATCAATGTATTGCTGGCCGTTTCAATAATGGCATTACAATTGTTTCTGGAATCATACACAGGGTTTTCTTTGTCAACAATAAGAGAAGTCAGACTGTTACAGCCATAAATAATCGACCGATAAGAATACTGCCACCAATTATCATCCTTATTTATTTTAAAATTCACAACACTTTTGGGAATGAAAAGTTGTGCGAGTGATGAGCAACCAAAGAACACTTGACTATCTATACTCTCTACCGTTTCGGGAATTGAGATGGTATTTAGCGAAGAACATCCCATAAAAGCCATTTCTCCAATGGTTTTCACTCCACTTGGGATGTTGATAGATTCCAGACTGGTACAATCACTAAAAACACCTTTACTGAGACTACTGAGATTATTGGACAGTGTGATTGTCTTCAATCCTGAGCACCCCAAAAATCCATTCATACCAATACTCGTCACATTATCGGGAATCATGATGTTTGTCAGGTTCTTGCAATTAGCAAATGCTGCTACACCGATATGGACCACGCTGGCAGGTATTTCTATTTCAGAGATTGGACATCTTCCAAATGCGGTATCACCAATACGCGTAATGTTTTGCGGTATCTCGATAGATGTCAACTGAGTACATTGATAAAACATTCCATTGGGAATGGTTGTGAGATTTTCGGGGAGCTTTGGCAGAGACGTGAAACCAGTATTCCAAAATATATCTTCACCAAAATGTTCCACACCTGATGGAATGATAGCTTCTTTCAATTGTTTACAACAGGCAAATGCATATTCGCCAATGGAGGTCACACTTTCTGGAATGTCTATGCTGGTAAGGCTTTCACAACAATAGAATGTAAACGATTCTATACTTTTCAACTGCATAGGCAGCCTGACAGATTTTAAGTCAGTACATCCCGTAAAAGCCGAGGATCCAATAGTTTCAACGCTGTTCGGAATGTAAACACTGGTAATAGCAGCTTGATTGAAAGCATAGTCTTCAATACGAACAACTCTATATCCGCTTGCCTCTTCTGGTATGGTAATGTCTCCTGAAATCTGAGAATTTGGAGCTTTGGAGACTCTACTGGCTGAAGAGTATGAAGTTGGAACAGGCCATTCATATTGGAAACCAACCATACAGGTTTTTTCAGATTCGCTGATAACGGTGTAATTTAATAGAATACCTTCTATAGTTTCTGCACTAAATGTATCGCCGTCATTGGCACTTACCAACATTGACAAGTGCATCAAAATGAATAAGGATAATAGTTTTTTCATTGTCGTTATGGTATTTGTTGTTATTTGACATTTATATGCTGTTGAGCACCTGTTCCAGAGTGATTTCTGGATTGCTCTCTCCGAACACCTCTTTCTTTAGCTTGAGTTTGCGGTGCTGGACGGCTGAGACGGTGATACAGTAAATGTTGCCAATAGTGCGGTTGCCGATGCCGAGCCGGGTGAGGATACACAGGCGGATGTCGTCTTCCTGCAAATTGGGGTATTTCTCACGTATCTTGGCAAAACGATTACCGTCGATGGCATTGAGCGTACGCTCTATCTCGCTCCATTCGTGTGAAGTGAGGGTGATGAGCGAATCGCCGCTCTGGTAAAGCTTTTTTACCTCTTCTGTACGTTCGAGGATGTAGTTTTGTAGGAATGCCACCACTTCATTAGCCTGGTGCAACGAGGTCTTCTGATACTCAGCCTCTTGCTGGAGCCGACGTTTCTCCTGTTCCTGCATACGGATGCGATAGCGAAGTGCCATCACAACCGCAAGAAGGATGATGAGCGAGGCAATGATGACAAGAAGGAGTGTACGACCATACATCTGTGAGCGGTATTCAAGTTGCTGATTCTCCATTTCCTGCCTCAACGTCTCCTGATAGTACTCATCCTTTTGTTCAAGCGCCTTGTAATAGAAGTCCTCCACTTGCGCGAAAGCTTCCTCTACGCTGTCCTCCACCTGTGTGGCTCCCAACCGTCGGAGTGTTATCTTTGCGAGGTTACTCTGCACAATGTATGCCAGATGGACATCATCACCTGGATCAATCTGTCGATAAACAGTTTCTGCAGAATCGAGCATGTTCAGGCTGAGGTAACTGCGAGCCAGCACTTGTAATGTGGCAGGTCTCAGGTCGGTTGTCGCTGTTGATTCTGCCTGATGAGCAAAGTCGAGAGCCTGACGATAGTTTTCCTGAGCCCAAGTGATGTTTGCAAGACTGGTGAGTGTCTGGCACATCAAGTCAGTCATCTGTTTCTTCTCGGCGATATTGTATGCGCGGTGGATGAAATCAAGTGCTTCGTCGTATGAACCTTCTGTGTTGAAAGCCATTTGTGCGGCGTATGTGCCTGCGTAGTCAAGTAATATGACATAGTTGCGCTCATCATCGGGATGCTGCTCATATATGGTCAGGGCTGTCTTCATCAGTCGCAATGCTTCCTCATGGTTGCTCTGCGATAATGCTTCTGCGAGTCGTTGGTACGCGATGTAATTGGTGTGCCAATCCTCAGACTCTTCCGACAATTGTATGGCCTTTCTGAGCAAAGTTTCACCCTGAAGAATGCTATCGTTGGCCAATGCTGTCTCAGCTTTCTCAAGACAACGTACTGCCGTTTGTGAGTTTGAGTCCTGCTGTAGCTTACTGCAGGCAACAATCAGAACGCCTATTATAACTATGTATAATGATCTCATAAACATCGTTATCGTTTTTTTTCATGATTTCTCGGCTGCAAAGTTACGGCGTTATTTTGAAATCTGTATCAGTTGCCTATGGAAAATATTCGAGCAAAGAAAAACTGGAAATTGTTGCAAATCAACGAATTATAAAATACCGCACACTGCTCTCTATGGAAAATCGCTATTGAAGGTATAAAAAGAGGGGTCGAGATAAGGCAAATTTACGCCAAAAAGTAATAACTTCTTGTAGCAATAAGAAAATGTGTAAGACACATTAAAAAGTCGGTATGAGAATGTGTGTTTATGTTGAAGCGTCCAGAGAAATATAAACCGAAACAGCCCGCCAGCGAATCCGCCAGCGGGCTATTTTCTATTCATTCTCTTCTCCTCAGGCAATCGCGCGTTATTCGTTTAAGCGATTGGTGAGGGCAACGCCCGAAGATGGGCAAAAGGGTTGGGAAGGTTTTTTTACTTAACCAGTACCAATTTACCGTTCTGGATATAGATTCCCTTCGTGGCCTTCTGTACGCGGCGACCTGTCAGGTCGTAGAGGACGTCATTGCCTGTGAATTGTGAGCCACGAATTGACTCTATGCCTGTCGGTATGCTGTTCCACAGAAGATCGACTTCCTCCTGGGTGAGAGGCTTGTCGTAGGCGCGGGCTATCACCACGTCGCCCTTCCAGCCCTGACCGCCGCCGCTTGGATCAGCGTCGCCACCGATGCAGAACCAGTTGCAGCCTGCGTTGGCGAAGCGGAACTCGCCTGGAGCATCCACGGTGTTCTTCAGCTCGCCATCGACATAGATGTAGGCCTTCTGAGCTGCCTTGTTCCATACGCCAACGACATGGTAGAAGGTCTTTGCCTGAGGCACTATGCCGCTGTTTGTCCAGCGCCAGGTGCTGTTGCCGTTCTCCGTCACGTTGGGCAGGAAGGTCCATTCGTTCTGGCGACCGATGCTGTTTGTCTTGCAGATGAGGAAGCCTGTGCCACCGCCCTGCATGGCGCTGAAGGGCTTGGCCTCCTTGTCCTCGATGGCGCCCTCGTAATCGCCCATCACCAGCATCTCGAGGGTGTGGCCGTCGGCCAGGGCATTGCGGATCGCATCGTTCTGCTCGAAGTCCACCTTGTAGTAGCCTGTGCAGGTGCCGCCCCAAGGATTGTCGAAGCGGGCCGCATAGCGCTGGTAGGTCTCGTTGAAGTAAGTCGTTGCAGTCGTTCCGCCTATCTCAACCGTGCTGTGCATGGGTGATACGTCCTCTGCTGTTCCGTCCTCGTGGAAGACGACATCAAGCAGGTCAGCCACTGGCAACTCAGGCCCGTCGGATGGTTTCACGTTGGTGTAGGTGCCGTCAGCGTTCTGGTAAACGATGCCGTGTGTCTTGTCCAACACTGGATAAGCGTCCTGTCCAAGCGTCTGGAACCAAGTGGGTTCCGCGGTATTCCCATCGTTCAGCAGGAAGCAGATTTCGCCGCTCTCCACCTGGCTTGCCTCGACCACCTCGATAACGTCGGTCAGGAACTCGCCCCACCAGAGTGGTGTGCCGCTGACGAGGGCCTCTTGCCCGTAAACCTCGCTCTGCTGGTCCTTGCAGCCACGCTTGAGCAGATACAGATGGTCGGCTGTCACATAGCAGCCGGCAGAGCCAGCCGTACCCACGGTGCCGTCGCACTTCACACGGAAATAATATGCCAATTGGGCACCTTCCACCTCGCCGATGCAGAAGCAATGGCTGGCGCTCATGGTGTTCTCGGCCGACCAGCCCACGAAGCCGCCTGCACCGCTGCTGCCCGAAATGTTCATATCGACGGTTGACTTACCCGTGAACAGGCAATTGAAGAACTGCTGTGGCCCCTTCGAAGCGTTGCCGATGAAGCCACCTATGTTATTGTAGCCCAGTACGTTCAGATTACTTTCCACACCTGAGATGTGGGTCTTGCCAAGGCTGCGGCCAATCATAGCTACATTGGTGCGGCCCACGATGGAGCCCGTAACCCGGAGGTTGCGGATGGTGGCATCGCCCGCGTAAGCAAAGATGCCGACGCAATCGTTCTCAGGCTTGTTGATGTTGGCCTCGATGGTGTGACCCTGGCCATCGAAGGTGCCGGCATAGTTTACGCCGTCCTTGCCAATCATGGCGAAACTCTCGCCTACGCTAACATCGGCGGTCAGGCAGGCATTCAGGGTGGTGTTTCCTGCATTGACCAGCACGGCAAAGATGCTGAGCTGGGCACTCGAAGCTATCTGCATGGTGCCGTCTTCGCTGAAGGAGGGATACATCGCAGAGGTAGAGAGATCGCCACCCACGATTGCTTCCTCGTTGGTATAGAGGCCGTCGGTGTAGCCGTTCATGGTCGTCATAATGGCTGCGTATGCTGCTTTGCCTTCTTCCTGGCTCACGTCGCCAGTTCCCTCCATCGCTGCTACGGTGTCCATGAAGGCCTCGGCCATCTGGAGCAGCTTGCCGTAGTTGGCCTTGCATTCCACAATTTGCTCGAAGAGGTCGCCTATCTCCTGAATGAGAGCATACTTGTCAGCAGCCTCTGTCGTAGTGTCGATGGCATCCACCTTGGTCTGAAGGGCCGTGCGCAGCCGGGCATCAAAGTTGGGATAGTACTTTGTCTCGTCAGCATTCTCCCGAGCGGGGTCTTGAGCCAGCATGTACTCGGCCCGCGCCTTCATGTTCTGGAGCGTGGCATCGAGCGCCTCGCCAGCCTGGGAGAGTTCGCCCAGATAAGTGAGTTTCAGATTGCCCACGGCAACCCACTCCTTGATGGAGGTCAGCACGTGGCTGTTGCGGAAGCCGATGGTGAGGGTGTTGTCCGTCACATTCACGAGAATGCGTACGGGGTAACGTCCCGTGTTGAAGGCGCAGGCTGCGCCTTGCTGGCCATGGGTGGTGTAGCCGATGATTTCTTGCAGCACATCCTTGATGGCATAGTCGCTGGTGCCTGTCAGCCAGCAGTTCACCTTGTCCTGAGCGTCGGCAGCGGGAAGCATATCCTCGAAGACGGAAGGCAGATAGTTCTTGCAGTCATTCAGATAAACCATTGCCGAGTGCTGATGGCTGTTGCCCAGTTCATTGATACGGTAGGCGCCGTTCAGGGTGAGCTCATAGACACCGTTCTCGGGCAGGGTGATGGTCTGGTGCATGTCGAAACCATTGTCCGACCAGCTCTCGGCCACATAAAAGTCCGCATAGCTCTCGCTCTTGGCAGCGGTGGTCATGCGTGTTCCTTCCCACGACGTGAAGCCATTTGAGAAGTCAGCATTGGCGATGAACGATGTGGCGTCGGCACCCGGGTTGAGTCCCTCGTTCAGGGCATCGTTCAGCAGCTTGTCGATGAACTCCATTTCGGCCTTCAGGCCCTCGGCGTCCAGGAGCAGGTTCTCGGGGTCGATGATATAAGCAAGCGAGCCGTTGGGGAAACCGTTGTCGGAGGGGTCGGTCAGCTCATCGCTCAGATACGACTCCATTTTCTGATAGGCAGGTCCGCCCCTGAAGTCGGCTGCGTTCTGTTCGATGTACTGGCGCGTCTGCTCGGCCTTCTGGATATAGTCGGCGTATGCCTTCTGGCTGGCCACTACCAACTGGTATTGTTCCTCGATGGCAGGATAGTATGCGGCCACGAGTTGATCGAAGGAGGTGCACGTCTTCAAGGACTCCATGGCTTCCAGATAGGCATCGGTGAGCGACTTTTGGGCAGGATGCTCTTCGAGGTTCACGAATGCCTCACCCATCGCCAGGAGGTCGGTTGCTATCTCGGCGTATGCCTCCTTTGAATTAGACGAATAACCCTCGACGGACTGATAGACAATGCCCTTCGTGTTGTCAAGCGAAGGCATGTCGTCCACTCCGAGGTTCTGATACCATACGGGAGCCTGGAAGCTGTATCCGTTGGCTGCATAGCAAAGCTGGCCATCGGTGGCATTCTCGCATGCAACAGGCTTGGCATTAGCCTCAGAACTATGGCCATTGACATACATGATGTCGGGAGCGGGCACGTAGGCGCAATCCTTAACGGTTATCGTGCATCCGTTGTTGGCACGTACGAACTGGGCCGACTTCTCAGGTATGTTGCCCAGGTCGATTTCGCCAATCATGATACAGTTCTCCACGGCGAACTTCGCACCCGAACCGCACCATCCCAGAAGGCCTCCTATGCCGTTCTTGGCATTTGCGCCCACATACTTGGCCTTACCGGCAAACATACAGTTGCGGAACGTCAGAGTATGGTCCGTAAGATTATTGCCATTGCCCACAATGCCGCCCACATTCAAGGTGCCCTCGATGTTCATCTTGACGATAACGTTCTCCAGAAGGGCATCTTTGCTATCGACGGAGCCCACGAATCCTGCCTGGGTGGCATTAATGACGGAACCTTCGGCAACGAGGTTCTTGATGGTGGCACCCTTGACAACGCTGAAGATGCCTCCTATGCTGTTGCCTCCATCCACATTTGCGAAGATGGTGTGGCCCTGTCCGTCGAAGACTCCCTCATACCCAGAGGCAGCACCCACTATCGGGCAGTCCGTACCGTTGCCCATGTTCAGACTGATGTCGGTTTCCAGAACCGCAGCTTGCTTGGTATTACCTTTGGCCACAGTCTTCGAGAAGGCCACGAACCCAGCTTCGTTCAGGATGTGGAAGATGCCGCTCTCATCGGTTTGTATAGCGCCACAATAGGTGCACACGTTGTCCACGAAGTCATGGTCGTCCTGGACAGTCTCGCCGCTCTGGTTGTTATAGTTGATGCCCTCGTAGTCGTCGCCGTTGCAATGCTTGCGTCCGTTGGCAAACACCTGGGCATGCCCGTCGGTAAAGGGTACGGGGAACTCGTCCGTGCCCAGCGTCTGGTAGAAGCGGATTGCGCTTTGGTCGCCATTGAGCATGTAGCAGAGCGCGCCGCTGGCAATCTGCTCCGTCTCGATTTGCTGGGCGTTGCCGGCTATCTCCTTGCCGTTACCGTTCAGGATGGTGGGAGTGCAGGGCGCATAGAAGCAGTTTGTTATATTGACCGTATTGTTGTCCTTGATGCGGAAGAAGACCGACGAGGCACCCTGGTTGATGGCCACATCGCCAATCATGATACAACTCTCCAGACTGTGGGAATGCCCGTTCGACCATCCGAGGAAACCGCCGGCATCCTTCGTGGCGTTCACTTTTCCTGCAAACACACAATTCTTGAAGTGCGTGTCGTTGGAGGCATTACCAATCATGCCGGAGCAGTTGCCATCGTCCGTAGTCGTTTGAATGATGATAACCTTGGATACCACGTTCTCTACGGTCACCTCGCCATTGGTACCACATGCAATAGGTGCCGTGTTCGAGCTGCCCGTAAGCGTACCCGTAAAGACGATGTTGCGGATGGCTGCGTTGCCTATAGTACCGAAAAGCGAAACCTTGCCGCTACCTATGGTACCGTCTGTCTTGTCCTCCGAACCCATCGTTACGTCGATGGTGTGTCCCTGGCCGTCCAGAATACCAAAGTAGCCGCTGGCAAGCGTGCTGTGCTGTTCGACATCCGTTTCGAGCTTGATGTTTAGCCCCGCATTTCCTGAGTTAATCTGTTCCGCAGCCGTCTCCCATGCCTTCTGGCTGGCTACATGGAAGAAGCCGTTCTCGTCGATTTTCAGCTGGCTGCAGTAGTCGCAGACGCCATCCACAAAGTTGTGGTCGTCCGTTTGTGTCTCGCCTGCCGTATTGTTATAGGTAACGCCTTCGTAGTCCTCGCCGTTACAATGCTTGCGTCCGCTGGCGAATACCTGGTCGTGTGTCTTGTCCAATACGGGTAGGGCATCTGTGCCCAGCGTCTGGTAGAAGCTGATTTCCTCCTGGTTCCCGTTGAGTGCAAAGCATAGGGCACCGCTGGCCGTTTGCTCTGGGGTGACGGCTGTGAAAGCGGGCGGATTGGCGTAGCTCTCGATGAGGCAGAGCGAGGGCACAATATAGCAGTTCTCGCTGTAGAACTTGCCCGCCTTGTTCGTGGAGCCCACGATGATGTTGTTGGCATCCGTATCGTACGTGGGGTCGCTGTTGCTCTTCCAATGCTCTACGGAACCAGCCATCAGACAGTTCTTGAAATAATAGTTGATATTGCTGGCATTGGCGCTGCCTACGTAAGCACCCAGACGCACGCTCCCGTTGCCTTGGCGGATGGCGCCTGTGTAGGAACAGTTGTTGAAGAAGCAGTCGTCGGCCTCGGCAATATTCTCTACCGTGCTCACAAAACCCGAAGCACGCCACGAGCCGGCTGTGTTGTTCTTAGTCTCTTCCTTAACAGTTCCGCTAAAGCAGCTGTTGCTGATGGTAAAGGCACCATTGTCCGTAAGGCGGCTGATGAAGCCTGCACAGTCAGCCGATTTCGAGGCATAGCACCAGAGGGTGCCGCTGAATTCGCAACCCGTGATTACGAGCTTGCTCTTCCCCTCCACCACGAATCCACTCAGGGGATAGGAGCTGGAGCTGATGTCGGCACTCACCTTTACGTTCTGAATGGTGGTTGGCCCGTTTACGGTATAAACCACGCCAGCCACGCCCGTGCTTGCTTCGATGGAGCCGGCAATCGTGAGGTTCTTGATTACCGCGCCCTCGCCAGTGGAGCTAATCAGGGCAAACTTGTCAGGATTGGTAAGGTTGTACGTAATGGTGTGTCCCTGTCCGTCCAGCGTACCTGTGAACGGGCTGGGAAAGGCTGTCGTTACGTCGAAGTCGCCGCCAAACGTGATGGTCCCATTGGCGTATGCCTCGGCGTTGGAACATACTGTCTGCCAGTCCTCGGCCGAATTGACGGTAGTATCGTCGGCCCAAACGGAACCAGCCAAAAGCAATAATGCTAATGAAATGATGTTCTTTTTCATTGTTTTAGATTCTTTTAGAGTTTGTGAGTTATCTAGATTTATGCTCTCTTTTCTCGTTATTAACGAATGATTCTGCTCACAAAGTTACAAATAATATTGTTCCTGCGATAATTTTTATGCCTTTTTTTCAGTTTTTCAAAAAAATGGGGGATGTGACTCTCTAAATAAAGTATAATGTATATCTTTGTACGACCAAAATAAAGCGAGAATGAGAAACCGATTTGTTTTACCCATTGTGCTATTCGCCTTTGCTTGGTTCGAGGCCGAGGCACAGACATGGCTTACACGTGGCCCGTACTTGCAGGAACTCACCCCAGACGGAGTTACCGTGGTATTTGAACATGGCATTCCTTCGGTATCTTGGATAGAGATTCGCGAGAAAGGGCAGACAGAGACCACGAAATACTTCCAGACGGTGAACGGAAGAGTGAAGACTTACAGCCAAATACTGAGTACCAAGAACTCGGCTGTCCCTGTGCAGAACTTTGTCATCAGGGCAGAAGGGCTGAAGCCGGGCACCACTTACGAGTATCGCGTGAGGGCCCACAAGATACAGTCGCACGACTCGAATGGTGTGAAAGCACTTATGGGGGCGAGCAACATGTATGCCTCTTCGTGGAAGGCATTTACCACACAAGACCCCAACCAGACGGAGCACCATATCTTCATTACCAGCGACATGCACAACAGCCCCGACTCGTTGGTGGCGTTGCTGAAGTTGCTCGACTACAAGACCTGCGACCGTATCATCTACAACGGGGACATGACCAATTACCTGCAAAATGGCGACAACGAACCCTACAGCGGCTATATCGATGCCAGCGTAAACCTGTTTGCACAGCACAAGCCCTTTGAGATCGTGCGCGGCAACCATGAGACGCGTGGCAATATGTCGCGCCATTTCATGGACTATTTTCCGCACAAGAGCGGACACATCTACAATGCCTACCGCTGGGGTGACCTGGAAATCGTACTTCTGGACAGCGGCGAGGACAAACTGGACAGCCACAAGGAGTATTATGGCATGGCCTCCTTCTACAGCTACCGCGAGGAGATGGCCCGATGGTTCCAGGAACTGATACAGACCGATGAGTTTCGGACGGCCAAGTATCGCATTGTCATCTGCCATTTCACTCTGTTGCTGGACGACGGATTGCCCACCAACGAGTTTGGTGGTGAACCCCAGCTCATCAGTCTTATCCTGCCGCTGCTCAAACAATGCGACATTGACATGCTGATAAGTGGACACTATCATCCCGCCACTTATACTTATGTAGATAAGAACTATAAGAACAAGGGCAACAAATTTGAGGAATACAATATCGGTGCGCATAGCGGCATGCGCATAGATATTGCCGACGGTTCCATCCACATGAAGATTGTCTCCACACAGGGGAAAGTCCTCCTGGAAAAGACTGTAAAAAATGGAAAGACAGACAAAAAACTGATTTATATCACTACTGGGCTGGAGGAATAAGGAAATGAATAGAATAAATCTGATAATTCCTCTGATGATGGCTAATGCCATGTGGGCACAGCCGACACCCGTAGTCCCCGACGGCTACTATATGCTGAGTACCATACAACAGGATGGTATGGGCTACCTGTATTCGTATGACACGAATGCTGTGCGCGACCAATACGGCAATGCCATCGACTACAACAATCCGATGGGGAGAAACGGCGAGTTTGCCTATATGTATCTCATGAGCGAGACAAGTGCAAATCAAGCAAATAAGACGTATTATTTCTCCTCCACTGGCGATGGAAGCTACATAATTCAGAGTTGTTCGGGAGAGGCATATTCCTACCTCGATGTGGCTCGTTACGACCGCCATCTGGTGATACACAGCGCCCGTCCTCGGCACCGTTTCCACATACGTACGCAAGACGACTCATCCCCTTGGCCGGAAGGCGAATACATCATGCAACAGGTACAGAATGCCGCAAACTTTGAACCCCTGGCCACTACGGGTGCGAGCATTGATGCTTTGCAGGTGCTAACGCCGATAGACACAGCAAAAATAACGCCTTCGCTCGTCATCCGCAGGGCGCTAGGCGATGCTCGTGGCGTGTTGGCACTTTACCCTTGTGGGGAGAATCCTGGGCAGGTGGCACCGCTGCTGAGCAGCACCCTTCGAGCATGTATAGAAGAAGCACAGGCGTTGGCCGACGACCGCAACACCACAGCCGCGCAGGCCGAGGAGATAACGGCACGTCTCGCGCAGGCCACGCAGACCTACGAGGCAACCGCAGCCGAATCCCTGAACCCTGTGACAGATGGCTATTATTGGCTGACGAGTGCCTACCGTGCCTTCGAGCTACGACAAGACAAACAGAAGGTGATGCGCGAGCAGGAAGTCGACGGACAGCTCGTTTTGCGCTGGAACGATGCGGCCATCAACGATGGTTCCACGGCGTTCCACCTGACCACGATCGGTGAGCACATCGCCATGCAGGATTATTTGGGACGGTGGGTGGGAAGTCCGTCAGCCAATCTCACCATACCCATAACGACCGACTATGCGGGTGCCGCACAGGTCTTCGCCTACGACACCGAGGGCATGTTCACGGTGGCGGATGCTTCTGCGCCAACAGAATTCTTCTCGGCTGCCAACCCTTCAGGAAGCGAGAAGAGTCCATACGGAAAACAGACCGATGATGTCGTCATCGCCTCGGGGCAGGATTACCTCTATCCCGGCTATTGTTCATCGTGGCGGCTCCAGCGTGCCTACCATCAGGTGACGGTTCAGAGTTCAGGGTGGAACGTGCTGAGCGTCTCTTTTCCTGCTAAGGTACCAGAGGGCGTGGAGATATATACCGTGGCCGAGAGGGACGGAACACTCTTTCTCGAACCATACACGAAGCCAGTGATTCCCGCTCTCACAGCCGTCATAATCCATGCGCCCAAGGGCACCTACAACTTTTGGAGCACCGTGGAGCCAGCTGCGCCTGTCGAGGAAAATGTATTGGTGGCTTGCTGCGAGGACAAGAAGAACATTGTCTCTGGCACCATCTCCCTGCTGAAGGTGAGAAACGGCGAGGTGGGCTTCCAGAAAGCTACATCGAAGCAGGTTGCAGCTGGCTCGGCCTACATTCCCTATTCCGAAGGTCAGGAAACCTTCAGGGTATTGCAAAATACTGGAAACGGAATTGAGATGGTTCAAAGTTCAGGGTTAAAGCGTCAAGGTACCGATACCATTTACGACCTCTCTGGTCGCCGACTGCCTTCTGGTCATACGAGTCCTATTATAATAGTCAATAACAAAAAGATACTGAACAAATGAGAACCTCACATATTTCTTTCTTCCTCACTTCTTTGCTTCTTCACTTCCTCATGCCCGCGTTCTTGTCGGCAACCACAACGTGCTTCCGCGGTGGGCCATATTTGCAGGAACTCTCCCACGATGGGGTTACGGTAGTGTTCGAGAACACCGTCCCCACCTTCGCATGGGTGGAGCTGCGCAAGAAAGGGCAGGCCACCGTTACCAAATATTATCACGAGGTAGAGGGACAGCATCAGGCTTATGACTATATTCAGGCACCCTCCGTAGCACTTCCCGTCCAGAACTTCGTGATACGCATCAATGGCCTCAACGAGAAAACCACCTACGAATATCGTGTCTGCGCACAGAAAATCGATCAGATGAAACCCTATAGTGCCAAACTCTCCACCGAGTATGCCTCCGACTGGTACACGTTTACCCCCCTTGACACCAAGGCCACGGAGCATCATCTGCTTGTGATGAGCGACATGCATAACCGTTCCGATGTGCTGGAGAAGTTCCTCACTGCACTCGACTACACGACGGCCTCCCACATCGTCTATGCCGGTGATATGATGGACAACATGCAAGTGGGCACCGTTTCCAGTACGGCAGCGCCTCGTGAGGAACCGTACGCCTCGTTCATCAACAGCAGCGTCAAGCTCTTTGCCACACGGCAGGACTTCTCCATGCTACGAGGTGACCACGAAACAAAGGGGGATGCCGCCGATTACTTCGGCAAATATTTCCCTCACCAGAGCGGCAAGAACTATAATGCCTACCGCTGGGGCGACCTCGAAGTGGTGATGCTCGATGGGGGAGAGGCTTTGCCCGACGACGACCCCACCGCCTTTTCCAGCACTCTGGCCCTCTACAATCCCTACCGTCAAGAAGAAGCCCGTTGGTTGGAGCAGCTTATCCAGACACCTGAGTATCAGACAGCCCGCTATCGCATCGTCATCAGCCACCTGCCCATCCCCTGCACTTCTGAGGATGCTGCCCAAGCAGGAGCCAAGTTCTTTTCCGACCTCATGGTGCCCATTCTGAACCGTGCCAATGTGAACCTCATGGTGTGTGGCCATCTCCATCCCGATACATACACGTTCCAGGAACCTGCCGAGGGCTCAACCTTTCCCACCATCGTCCAGGGCTACAACTCCGCCTTGCGCTTGGATATTGGGGACGGGACAATCACACTCCGTGTAGTGGATGCCGACGGCCAGACGCTCTTTTCCAAGGTACTATAGCCTACTAATAGTACATAGAATACGGAACATTGTGCGATGTACATTGTGCATAAACTAATGCGTGCCGTAGATTTCTATGTTGCCGATGCGCATATAGCCGTCGGTGCCGGGTGGTAATGTGGCTTGTGATGCTCATTGAGCAAAGTCACGATATCTTATGGGAATGACAAAGAAGGGGCTGGAACTTTTTACTCAGATTAATTTGTGGGATTGAGGGAAATGTGTAATTTTGTGGGGAAATATGGAATGTTCCAGTTGAAAACAGATACTATGAAGAAGGTACTGCTTTGCATATACGTCATGATGGGTACTTTGTGCCTGTCTGCCCAGAGTTTGGAGATGCTGAATCCAACTACGGCTTAAGTGAATCTGCCTGATGGACAGAAAATGTATTTGGACTTCTACGGTCCGCATATCTTTCGTGTGTTCTATGATCCTGAAGGAGGCATCATTCGTGACCCAAAAGCAGAGCCGCCTGCTGAGATCTTGGTTCAGAATCCTCGCCGTGAGGTCAGCATGACTCTCGAGGGCAATGTGCTGAAGACTCAGGAGATAGAGGTTCGAGTGGATGCCCAGAAAGGACTTCTCAACGTGTTGCGTGATGGCCAGCTTGTCGTGCAGCAAACGGCTCCTGCTGCCTGTGAGGGCAAGAAGATGTCCTTAAGTTTCGCTCAAAGCCCTACTGACTATTTCTTTGGAGGTGGCGTACAGAACGGACGTTTCAGCCATCGAGGTGAGGAAATCCTGATCGAGAATACCAACAACTGGGTGGATGGCGGTGTTGCAAGCCCTGCACCTTTCTATTGGAGCACAGCCGGATATGGTGTGATGTGGTACACTTTCAGCTCTGGAAGGTATGACTTTGGCAAAACGAATCCCTCAGTGACCACTTTGACTCATGAAACCAGTTATCTGGATCTTTTTATCATGGTCAGCAAGGGGGCTGTAGCGCTGCTTAGCGATTTCTATCAACTTACCGGCAATCATGTTCTGCTGCCCAAGTTCGGCTTCTACGAAGGGCACCTCAATGCTTACAATCGTGATTACTGGACACCTGCTGAGGAAGGGAAGAAAGGTTTCATGATCTACGAGGACGGGAAGACTTACAACGAGAGTCAGAAGGACAACGGAGGCATTCGTGAAAGCCTGAACGGCGAGAAAGGCAATTATCAGTTCAGTGCCCGTGCAGCTCTTGACCGTTATTTGGACAACGATTATCCTTTGGGCTGGTTCTTGCCTAACGATGGTTACGGAGCTGGTTACGGTCAGACGGAAAGCCTGGAGGGCAACGTGCAGAACTTGCGCGAGTTTGGCGAGTATGCCCGTTCCAAAGGCGTAGAGATTGGCTTGTGGACACAGAGTGACCTGCATCCTAAGGAGGGTGTGGAACCTCTTCTTCAACGCGATATTGTGAGGGAGGTGCGCGATGCGGGTGTACGAGTTCTGAAGACGGATGTTGCCTGGGTGGGCGCAGGATACAGCTTTGGACTGAATGGCTTGGCTGATGTGGCCAAGATCATGCCTTATTACGGTAACAATGCCCGTCCCTTCATCATCAGTCTCGACGGATGGGCTGGCATGCAGCGCTATGCCGGCATCTGGACGGGTGACCAGACGGGAGGAGAGTGGGAATACATTCGTTTCCATATCCCTACCTACATTGGCTCAGGACTGAGTGGGCAACCCAACATCACGAGTGATATGGATGGCATTTTCGGAGGGAAGAACACACCTGTGAACGTGCGCGATTTCCAGTGGAAGACATTCTCTCCCATGCAGCTCAACATGGACGGATGGGGTTCAAACCCCAAGTATCCTCAGGCTTTGGGAGAACCTTCTGCAAGCATCAATCGCTGGTACCTGAAACTGAAAAGCCGCCTCTTGCCTTACACTTACAGTATCGCTCACGCGGCTATGACGGGCGAGCCTATGATACGCGCCATGTTCTTAGAGGAAGAGAATCCTTTTACACTAAGTGAGAGCGGTACGCGATACCAGTTCATGTACGGCCCCAGCATCCTGGTGGCTCCCATCTACCAAGAGACGCGCATGGATGCCGATGGGAATGATGTACGCGATGGGATCTATCTGCCCAAGGGACAATGGGTGGACTTCTTCACAGGTCAGGTTTACGAGGGTGGACGCATTCTGAATGACTTCGAGGCTCCCTTGTGGAAACTGCCTGTTTTGGTGAAACGAGGAGCTATCATTCCTACCCACAAACCTACGAATACACCTAATCAGATGGATGCTTCGCTTCGCTGCTATGACCTCTATCCTGGCGTAGGGAACTTCGAGTTCACGGAGTACGACGATGATGGTCGGACAGAAGCCTACAGGCAAGGGCAGAGTGTGAACACCCTGATTCAGCAGAGTATGGATACCCAAGGGACGTACCGCGTGCAGGTTCTGCCTGCTCAGGGATCCTACGATACTTTCCAGCCCAACAAGACGACCCAGTTGCGGATTTATTGCAGTAGTTTGCCCAAGAAGTTTACCCTCAAGGTGAAGGGGAAGAAGGTGAAGCTGAGCCGTGCAGAGAATTATCAGCAATGGAAGAAGATGCCCAATTCCTGGTATTTCGGCAGGAGTGACGTAGAGCACATGGACATTCAGGCATTGATGATCAATGTAGCTGATATGGATGTCAGGTCCAATGACATCTTGCTTGAGGCGGAAGGTCTCGTCGTGGATACAACCAACCATCTTCTCCAGAAAATAGGTCCTTTGTCAGCCCCCAAGTGTCGGATCGAGGACGAAAACGTTGGGGCTTATTCTTTGATGCCTCAATGGGACGAAGTACCCAATGCCGATTATTATGAGGTGGAGTTCCAAGATCAGCTGTACAGTACGATCCGCCAGACAGGATACATGCTGGATAATCTGTTACCTCAGACAAGTTATAAGATCAAGGTTCGTGCCGTCAATCTGGATGGGACGAGTGAGTGGACAAGTCTGGAGGCTACGACTACCGAGGATCCGTTGAAGGATGCCATTCATGGAATGAAAGGTGAGACCAGTTGTGAGAATCAGCCTGGCCAGAGTGTCCATCATCTTTTTGATTTTGACTTGGGCAGCACGTGGCATACGGCTTGGATGAAGAAGGCTGTTCCGTTTGAGCTTGTGGTGGACATGAAGAGTGTGAACCGGCTGGATAAGATGCTGTACGTGCCTCGCGTAGATGCTGGAAATGGGACTTTGTTGAAGGGCAGCGTGGAAGTCAGTATGGATCGCAGAAACTGGACCCTCATGACCCGTTTCGACTGGTCACGTTCCGCTGAGCCGAAGGAGATTTCCTTTGAGGACGTGAAGGACGGCACGTGGCGTTATGTGCGGCTCGTGGTGACGGAGGCTGTGGGCGGATTTGGAAGTGGGCAGCAGCTCTACCTCTTCCGCGTTCCGGGTAGTGAATACTACATTCCTGGCGATATCAATCAGGACGGACGCTTGGACGAGAACGACCTGACGAGTTACATAAACTACACGGGTCTGCGCAAGGGTGACAGCGATTTCGAGGGTTACATCTCGAAAGGTGATCTCAATCAGAACGGTCTGATTGACGTACAGGACATCAATACCGTTGCCATCGAGTTGGAGGATGGTGTGAGTAGCCGTAGGGTGCCTCAGGTAGCAGGAAGTGTCTCCATGAAGAGCGACAAACAGCAATATGCCGTTGGGGAGGAAGTTGCAATTCGTTTCAGGGGTGAGGGACTGGTTAGCGTGAACGGAATCAGTCTGGCTTTGCCTTACGATCCTAATGAGTACGAATACGTGGGCGTGGAGGCACCAGGGATGCCTGGAATGCTCAACATGACCTACGATCGACTGCATACCAACGGGCAGAAATCCTTGTATCCCACTTTCGTGAATTTGGGCGAGAAGAAATATGTGGAAGGTGATGTCGAACTGATGATTTTGCGTCTAAGGGCAAAGAAAAACCTGAAGTTTACGCTCCACATGCAGGACGGAATGCTCGTTGACAAATATAATAATGTAGTCACTTTCTAATCTAATCAATTATCACCCTGCGCTTAAGGATTCTTTTTGTTTTTCTTGGTTGATTTTGAGTTTTCTGAGTATTCTGAGTATTCTGAGTATTCCGAGTACTCTGATTACTCCGATTACTCCGACATCAACGTGTTGTCTTTCTCAATTCAACGTGTTGTCTTCGAGGTTTCAACGTGTTGTGTTGAGGGGGTAAAGATCCTGCTTGTCAGACTGTCAGACGTTTCAGATTGAGCACCTGAGAGCAATACTCGACGACGGCAGGCCTGTGGGTGATGCAGATGACAGTCTGCCGACTCTTTGTCCGGCTGTTGAGGCGCTGCAGCAGTTGTTCTTCAGTTTCTGCATCCAAAGCACTGGTGGCCTCGTCGAGTAGCAGGATGTTTCCATGACGAAGCAAAGCGCGGGCAATAGCGATACGTTGCGACTGTCCCTCGCTGAGGCCTGCTCCAAGCTCTCCGCATCGTGAATCGAGACCTTTGGGGAGTTCCATCACGAAATGTGCGCAGGCGGTTTCGAGCACTTCCTTCATCTGCTCTTCTGTTGCCTGAGGATTGCCCAGCAGGAGGTTCTCGCGGATGGTGCCGCTGAAAAGAGTGTTTCCCTGGGGGACATAGACCAGATTGCATCGAGTCATGGGGCTGGCTGGCACGCATCTTGTCTCATCGTAGATTTCCACATCTCCTTGCGTGGGTTGAAGCAGAGCCAGAATCAGTCGAATCATGGTAGTCTTTCCAGCTCCCGTTTCGCCCAGGATGGCTGTAGTGCTTCCGATGGGGAAGTCGAAGGTAAGATTCTTCAGGACGTGGCGTTTGTCTTGTTCGTAAGCATAGGTCACGTTGCGGAATCGGATTCCAGCCCCGTTGGAAAAGAGGATGCGGTCACCTTCTTGCTCCAAAGGAATGGCTTCCAGTTCCATTAAGCGTTCGCTGGCGGTGATGCAGCTGATGAACATGGGGACGAAACGTGTCATGTCGCGGAAAGGTCCTTGAATCTGGCCAATCAATTGGATGAAGGCAATCATGGTTCCGTAGCTGATAGAACCAGCTTGAAGGCTATGCACACCCCAGATGAAGGTCGTCAGATAGCCGGCTCCAAAGCCTATGTTGAGCAGGGTGGCAGAAACGCTGGAGAAGACGGTGCGGTGGCGCACTTGGGAACGCAGTCCCGTCTGGATGTTGTCCAATCGGTCTACCATCGTGGGCCCTTGCTCCAATGACTTCAAGACAACTCGATGTTGGACGGACTCAGTAAGTAGGCTTTGGACTTCGCTCTCCGTGTCGCGTATGTCGCGAGTAAGTACACGCATGCGACGCACATAAAAACGACTGAGGAGGATGAAGACAGGGGCAATGCAGATAACGGTGCATGCCAGTGTGGAATCCATTTGGAAGAAGAAGATGAATGCGCCCAGGAAACGGACAATTACTCCAAATGCAGCAGGAATGGTTTCTGTAATGATGGAAGTCACATCGCTCACATCCTTCTCGAGACGGTTGAGCACATCTCCGCTATGGTGAGTCTCTTTCCCACTCCAGATGCTGCGCATGAGGCGGTCGAAGAGTCGGAGCTGCATCTGATTCTGGGAGCGGACTCCCAGGATGGCAGCTATCCATCGACGGACGAAGGAGATGAACACCTTGCACACCATAATGGCAATCAGGACAGCACATGTCCAGAAGAGGCTTCCTGCCAGTCGTCCAGTGGCAATATCCACAGCCCGTTTGGTGGCCCAAATGAATGTGAAATCCAGTCCAACCAAAAGGACCTCCACGATGGCATTCAGGACGGCTTGCGTGCGAAGCCCTTTCGAGGTCTTCCAAATCCATGCTGGGATTTTTGTTGCGCTGATCATGATTTCTGCTTTTCAGGTCTTAACTATCAATGCGGACGTCAGTTCCCCACATCAATTTCGTTCTCAGTGTGCGGAAGAATGAACCATCAGGACGCTTGACCACGTATATGTGGTGGTCAGCCTTACGTATCGTCAATCTCACTCCTTCCTGACAACTCTCGCTGCGCCCATCGATGGCAACCAGAAAATTGTGGCTTCTGCTTTCCACCGTCAGGCTCACCTCCATATCGTCGCAAAGGGTGATCGGACGTGCGTTGAGACTGTGTGGAGCCACAGGAACCATTCCTATGACCTGGCTTTCAGGAGTCATGACGGGTCCTCCAACGCTGAGGGCATATCCAGTACTCCCCGTGGGAGTGTTGATGATGAGTCCATCGGCTTGGTAGGTAGTGAGGTACTCGCCGTTGATATCCACTCGGATGCTGATCATGCTGCTGTTGTCGCGTTTCAGTACAGCCACTTCATTGAGGGCAAAAGGATAACCCATTGGTGAGCCTTGGGAATATTCCAATTCCAATACGCAGCGCGGTTCTGTGCGGATTCCACCAGCATAGATATGATTGATGGCAAGACTGATGTCCTCAGGAGAGAAATCAGCCAGAAAGCCCAAACGTCCCATATTGACACCCAGAATGGGAATCTCTTTATCTCCTACGCGTCGTGCAGCCTCCAAGAAAGTGCCGTCGCCTCCCATACTTACTACTACGTCAGCCTGGAAATCGTTTCCCGTGATGAGTTCTGTGGGGTGAACAGAGATCTGCATGTCTTTGGTCAGAAAATCATACAGCTGCTGATCAATCAGGATTTCAGCCTTGCGTTCCTCTAAAAGTACCAGCAATTTCTGGACAGAGGTGGATTTCTTTGCCTGAAATGTGTTCCCAAAAAGAGCAAATCTGAGTCGTCTGTTCATATTTCTTCCTGTTTTGGATGGCAAAGTTAATGTTTTTTTCTAACTTTGCAGCATGTATTAAACCAAAAAAAACAGTAATAGTATGATTTATGTGTTTTTAGCCACAGGCTTCGAGGATATTGAAGCGTTGGCACCCGTGGATATAATGCGTCGTGCAGGTCTCGCAGTTGAGACGGTTTCCATTACAGGCGAGCTTGTCGTGATGAGTGCTCATGGAGTGGGAATCATGGCTGATACTTATATAGAAGACATCGATTTCGATGATGCAGACATAATAGTGTTGCCTGGCGGACTGCCTGGTGCCACGAACCTGGATGCCTGCGCGTCTCTCCGAAAAGGTATCATGAAACTATACGAGGAAGGTAAACCTTTGGCTGCTATCTGTGCAGCTCCCCAAGTATTTGGTCATTTGGGAATCCTGGATGGTCGCAATGCTACGTGTTATCCTGGCGTGGAGAGCCACTTGGTTGGAGCAAACTATACGGGCGCGATGGTAGAAGTAGATGGCCAGTTCATCACAGGCCGAGGACCAGCTGCAGCTTTCGAGTTTGGTTACCAGATAGTGGAATGCTTCTTGGGTGAAGGTGCTGCTGAACCTCTTCGTCAGGGCATGATGTACACTCAACTCCTAAGCTGATGGAGTATTATGCTATTCTGGTAGCAGGTGGCAAGGGAACGCGCATGGGTGGCGAAGTTCCCAAACAGTTTTTGCCCATTGGCGGACGCCCAGTTTTGATGCGGACCATCGATTCTTTCGTGGAGGCTTTCGAAGCGATCCACATCATTCTGGTTCTGCCTGAATTGCAACAGGAGTATTGGCATCAGCTGTGTAGGGAATTCAACTACAAGCAGCCTGTGGAGATTACCTCTGGTGGTGCGACCCGTTTTCATTCTGTAAAGAATGGACTCTCTCGAATCCCTCT
Source organism: Bacteroidaceae bacterium (assembly GCA_017427185.1). Taxonomy (GTDB): domain Bacteria; phylum Bacteroidota; class Bacteroidia; order Bacteroidales; family Bacteroidaceae; genus Physcousia. The sequence goes on from JAFRTJ010000050.1 coordinate 25,284, forward strand.
GGATGCGGAAGGTGTCGTGGGGGTTCACGACGGAGTGCGTCCTTTTGTTTCTATAGAGACAATACATCGATGTTATCAAGTTGCTGAGAAGCATGGCGCAGTAGTGCCTGTGATTCCTCTGGTGGAAACTGTTCGCCAGATTCTGCCTGACGGGAGCAGTCAGACAGTGAATCGTGATGATTATCGATTGGTGCAGACACCTCAGACGTTTCAGATTCAGCTCCTCAAGGAGGCTTATTGCCAACCTTATCAATCATTCTTTACGGATGACGCATCCGTTGTGGAAGCAATGGGACACCCAATCACCTTAGTGGAAGGAAATCGGGAAAACATCAAGATTACCACGCCAGCAGACTTGAAGTTTGCAGAAATGCTGGTTTCTGAATAAAGCGAGAAATTACAGAGTGACACGCGACTTGAAGCATACCGACATCACCTATCTGCCAGGTATTGGACCTGCCAGAGCGAAGATATTGCGTGAAGAGTTGAACATCAACACGTGGCACGACTTACTCTATTATTTCCCCTATAAACATATAGATCGCAGTCGATTGTATTCCATTTCGGAACTTACGGCTGATATGCCTTTTGTTCAGGTAAAAGGCCAGTTTCTGAGTTTCGAGGAGAGTGGAGTGGGGCGCAAGCGTCACTTGACAGGTCATTTTACGGATGGTCACATGCTCATGGATTTGGTGTGGTTCAATGGCATTAAGTATATTTCTAAGAACATCCATCTTCATCGCGACTATATCGTTTTTGGTCGCCCTTCCGAATTCAATGGCCGTATCAGCATCTCCCATCCTGATGTAGACTCTGCTGATTCTCTTGTGCTGAGCAAGATGAGCATGCAGCCTTATTATTCTATCCCTGATAAGATGAAGAAGCGTGGATTGAATTCCCGTTCGTTGGAGAATTTCACCAGTTCACTCTTCCTGCAACTTGATCTCACGATTCCTGAGACTTTGCCAGAATATATCCTGCAAAGGCTGAACCTCATGCCGCTCGATCGGGCACTTCGTTGCGTTCACTATCCAACAACGGCAGATGAGCTCTCGCGAGCGACGTTCCGGCTTAAATTCGAGGAACTTTTCTATATCCAACTTTCTATCCTTCGCTATTCACGTGAACGACAACGTCACAGTCGGGGTCACGTGTTCGCTCATGTCGGAGAGATCTTCAACACGTTCTTTCATCAGTATCTTCCCTTCCCATTGACGGGAGCCCAGAAACGTGTCATACGCGAGATGCGTAAGGATATGGGCTCAGGAAAACAGATGAATCGTCTGTTGCAAGGTGACGTGGGAAGTGGCAAAACTTTGGTGGCGCTGATGGCGATGCTAATAGGTATCGATAACGGTTATCAGACATGCATCATGGCCCCCACAGAGATTTTGGCAGAGCAACATGTCGAAACTTTCCGCTCCATGCTGGGCAATATGCATGTGAGGGTGGAACTCCTGACGGGCATTGTAAAGGGGAAGAAACGCAAATCTGTCCTGGAGGGACTGAAATCGGGTGAGGTCAGCATACTTGTTGGCACACATGCAGTTATCGAGGACAACGTGACGTTTCGGAACTTAGGTTTGGTCGTAATAGATGAACAGCATCGTTTTGGCGTGGCTCAACGGGCTCGATTGTGGGAGAAAAACATCATTCCGCCTCATGTGCTTGTAATGACGGCAACTCCTATTCCACGAACACTGGCGATGACCCTGTATGGCGATTTGGATGTCTCTGTCATTGATGAGCTTCCTCCAGGCAGAAAGCCCGTAAAGACTATCCATATGTATGACAACAACCCTGACCTCATCAACCAAGGTATCTATCAGCAGATACAAGAAGGCAGACAGGTTTATGTGGTATACCCATTAATCAAGGAGAGCGAACGTTTGTCGTACAAGAATGTTGAGGAGGGATTCGTACATATGCAGAAGGTGTTCCCCATGTTTAAGGTAGGTATGGTGCATGGTCAAATGAAACCTGTCGACAAAGAGGCTGAGATGCAAAAATTCATCTCTGGCGAGACGCAGATCTTGGTAGCGACCACTGTAATTGAGGTGGGCGTGAATGTGCCGAATGCTTCCGTTATGGTGATTCAGAATGCTGAGCGGTTTGGACTTTCGCAGTTGCACCAGTTGAGAGGACGTGTGGGGCGTGGCGCAGACCAGTCTTTTTGTGTTTTGGTGACGAATTATGAACTTAGCAAAGAGACGCGTAAGCGTATCCAAATCATGACGGAAACCAACGACGGTTTCGAGATTGCGGAGGCAGATTTGAAATTGCGTGGACCAGGTGATTTGGAGGGAACGCAGCAAAGTGGTATTGCTTTTGATTTGCATATTGCAAATTTGGCTCGTGATGGCCAGATTGTTCAGTTGGCACGAGACACAGCCAGTTATGTTCTTGAAAACGATCCTGACCAGAACCTTGCTCAGAATGCAATTCTTTGGCAGCAGTTACGTGAACTCCACCAGCATGAATTTGATTGGAGCGTGATTTCTTGAAAGGATAGTTTTTGTGCCTCAAATTAAATATATTTAACCGTTAGTTAGAGTAAAATCAGTCTAATTCCCCTTTAATCCCTTTTTCTATCGGAAAAAACGTTAAAAAGGTTGGCGTTTCAAGCTATTTTTTATATCTTTGTCGACGATTAGTGCAAATATGTAATTCCGAGACAGCATTATGCGCGAAAGAATTAATATGGAAAGAACCCTTGTTTTGCTCAAACCAAGTACGGTGCAAAGAGCCCTTATCGGAGAAATTATAAGTCGTTTTGAAAAAAAAGGTCTTCGTATCGCTGGTATGAAAATGATGCAGTTGAATGAAGAAATCCTCAACGATCATTACTCCCACCTGCTCAAAAAACCATTCTTTCCTTCTCTCAAAGCATCAATGATGAAGACTCCAGTTGTAGCGATGTGCCTCGAGGGAGTCGATGCTATTGCAGTTGTACGCTATATCACAGGTTATACCAATGGACGTAAGGCAGATCCTGGAACCATTCGTGGCGACTATTGTATGAGCAATCAACAGAATATCGTCCACGCCTCAGACTCTCCTGAGGCAGCCGTAGTGGAGTTGGCGCGTTTCTTCCGTCCTGAGGAAATCTACGATTTGGGAGACCTCAACATGGATCGCCTTTATGCTGTGGATGAATTCTAACCAATTTCTCAACGATGAAAATTCTTAACTAAGATATGACTAAAACAACGAGATATTTTTCTAAATTGATTGTCGCGATAAGCGTAGTTTGCTTGAGTATACCAGTTGTTGCACAGGACAAATTGGCTAACATGGCTCCTGTGGATAAGAAATTGAAAGCAATAGACAGTGTGGCACTCAGGGAACTTATACGCGAAGAAGCACTTTTTGGTGATCCAGCCGATAATCTCTATCCTGATTGGAGCAACGAATATACTACCCAATATGGAGTGGATCTTCCAGGTGAGTATAAGATTGACTTACGTGGTTTCTGCATGCCTACTACCAGTCGTTTGGTAACGAGCCATTACGGCTATCGCCGCTCTTTCCGTCGCCAGCATTATGGTACTGACCTTAAAGTTTATGTGGGCGATACCATTTACGCAGCGTTTGATGGCAAGGTTCGCGTTGTTGATTACAATGGTGGCGGTTACGGTAAGTATATCGTCATTCGTCATCCCAACGGCTTGGAGACTCTTTATGGTCATTTGAGTCGTCAGATCGTTCATCCTGACGAGATGGTAAAAGCAGGACAACCTATTGGCTTGGGTGGAAATACAGGTCGCAGTACGGGTTCCCATTTGCATTTTGAGACTCGTCTGTTAGGTAAGTTTATCGACCCAGAAAAGTTATTCAACTTTGAGGCTCAGGATGTGTTGGCAGACTTCTATGTATTCCGTTCCACTGGTCGTGGTGAACTGCTTGCTGCTCATGATGTCAATGAGCCTACTCCTGAGGAGTTACAAGCAATCAACGACAAGGCTCGCGAGAGTCATGCTTTCCAGGAAAAGAAGATTGCTGAGCGCCAGCAAGCTCGTCGTTCTTCAGTTCATAAGGTAAAGTCGGGTGAGAGTCTTTCCTCTATTGCCAAGAAGCATCATACAACGGTGAAGAAGTTGTGCAAGTTGAATCGCATTTCTGAAAAAACAGTCTTGCGTCCTGGTCAGATTCTCAGATACAGTTAATTTTGAAGAGTATATTAAATAAATAAGGTAAAGGGAGGATGCGATTCTGATGACCGTTCCTCCCTTTACCTTTTCCTTTATGCCAATGACTCCTGCCATAAATATAGATACTCAGCGATGTGCTCAATGTGGTCGTTGTGTTCAGGTTTGTCCTTCTTCTGTTTTTTCAGGAACGAAAGATTCTGCTATTCAGGTATTACGTCCTGAGTATTGCATCCAGTGTGGTCATTGTGTGGACGTATGCTCCACCAATGCCCTTATTCATGGGAGTTTTCCTGCAGAGAAGGTTCATTATATCAATTATAGTCTGCTTCCTACGCCATCTTCGTTGATGGAATTGATTCGTAGTCGTCGCTCTAATCGCACGTTTACAGATACCTCCATTCCTAAAGAAGCCATACAAGACATATTAGAGGCAGCACGCTATGCTCCTACGGCAGAGAATTCTCGAAAAGTGAAGATTTCGGTTCTTCATGCTGAACAGATACAACTGGTGGAGGATGCCACTATGAATTTCTTCCTTCGTTTGTCTCGTATTCTGATGAATCCTATAATCCGACCAATTACCAGATTATGCCTTCCCAATTTGTATCATGAGGCACCCGAGTTGTCACGATTTGAGACACGATGGAAAGCAGGAGAACGGCCTTGTACTTGCAATGCAGTTACAATACTTGTTTTCAGTGCTCCCAAAGGATATGATTTTGGTTGGCAAGATTGTAATCTGGCCTATCAGAATGCATCTTTGATGGCTCAGGCTCATGGTGTTTCCCAAGTTTATATGGGACTTGTTCAAAGTGCTTTTAAATACATGAGTTCCAGCCGTGTCTCTTGTCTTCTCCATCTTCCTAAGAAGCATCAACAGTATGCTATTATGGCCCTTGGATTCCCAGCTTTGAAATATGGCAAGTATACGGAACGCTAATTTTTCTTATTAATCCTCTTTGTGAGATGAAGTAAGAAGATATGCTCCCAACCATCCTCCTGGAGCAGTCATTAGATCCATCATGAAATAAGTTTTGTATCCCAATTGTGTGGAAAGTAATCCACTGATAGCCATAGGGATAATCATGCAAGCTGATATGATGGGAATGCTGAGGATGTCGATGCTGTTACGATATTGTTCCCCAGAAATCTGGCGCACAGGTATTCTGCATACGTTGAGGCCCATTCCGAAGAAAAATTGAGCTGTGAGAGTTGCAGCACAGAGCATCCCTAGATTATTGGGGGGAAAGTAGGTCATGCAAACGTAGACTAAAGGAGAAATTCCCAACATAATGGCAAGTTGCCATAGGAGACGTTCTGAATTATATTTTTTCATCAGCCTGAATCCAAGCGTAATACCTAGACTGAATCCAATTACGCCTACAGTGCCTTGTGCGAAACCGATGTCTTGAATGGTACAACCTAAACCTCCTGCTTCTTTTGGATCGATAAGGAAAAGTACTCTTGTGTGGAACATCAAGCTTTGGGGAAGCAACAGCAAGAATAGTGTAAGCAATGGATGCCACCTCCCTCGTTGCTTGTTTGTGCGTTCTAATATGATCATGTCATTTTCCAACGTTTTTGCTCTTTGCTTGAATGTACCTTGATTCCCTTTAGGAAAATCCTTCAGAATAAGCATGTGATATAGTGCAAAAAGGAGAAATATGCCTGCTAGGATATAGCACCCCATTGACCACGCAGGTCGAATTTGTCGGAAATATATTTCTAAAGCACCTACTGCGATAATCAGCGCTCCATAGGTCATTACGAGAGCTGTTTGAGCAGAGAACATTCGTAGTCCATTGAAAAGCCGCTGGATGCGCGGACTGAACACATGCTCATAGTACATTCGGGCTGTGAGTTCATGCCAAGCACATAGCATGCTGACTATGAAGAGAGAGATGAAAATCCATCCTCGTCCACACGAGAAAGCTGCTGCAATGGCTATCAAACCAATAAAAAGCAGGAGCTCTATTACATGTAGAATCTGTTTGAAATGACCTATCTTGTTTACCCAACTCTGAACGGAAGGCTTGAATATCCATGGAAGGGTAAGAAGAGATGTGAGGAAAGTGGCTTCAGCTGATGAAGAACCCATCTGCAGGAACATCAATAAAGCTACAAAAATCACTACTGCAGAAGGTATTTCCTCTGCAGCAAATAGACTGGGAACCCAAGTCCAACGTGATTTCATTCCGATAAGGTTTCCTTAATATGCTCTCGCTATCAAGACCCTGGCTTTTGATGGTTTTCCGCTGACCATATCAATACCAGGTTTTTGTTCTACACCGAATGGCACGCAACGGATGGTGGCCTGTGTTTCGTCTTTGATTTGAGCTTCAGTCTCAGGAGTGCCGTCCCATGGGCAAAGGAAGAAACCTCCGTCTTTGATGCGCTCTTTGAATTCATCGTAATTCTCGCACTCGTAAATGTGAGCGTCACGATAATCCTTGGCTTTCTTGAAGATGTTTTTCTGAATATCATCCAGAAGGTTCTTCACATACAGCTCAATGCCCTCGATGTTGATGTTTTCTTTCTCCAGTGTGTCGCGACGCATTACCTCGATAAGTCCTTGTTCCAGATCGCGGGCACCCAATACAAGACGTACGGGTACTCCCTTCAATTCGTAATCGGCAAATTTGAAACCAGGTCGTTTGTTGTCGCTATTGTCATATTTTACACTGACCCCTAATGCCTTCAGATTATTAACAATCTCATTAGCCTTCTGATCCAACTCTGGCATTTGATTAGGTTTCCCAATAGGAACGATCACTACTTGAATGGGAGCCAATGCAGGTGGTAATACCAAACCATTATCATCAGAGTGGGTCATGATTAGAGCGCCCATCAGACGAGTGCTTACACCCCAACTGGTGGCCCATGCGAATTCTGGTTTGTTTTCCTTGTTGAGGAATTGTACATCGAAGGCTTTGCCAAAGTTTTGACCAAGGAAGTGGCTTGTGCCGCTTTGGAGTGCCTTCCCGTCTTGCATCATAGCTTCTATGGTGTAGGTATCTAAAGCTCCAGCAAAGCGTTCTGTTTCACTCTTTACACCTTGCACGACAGGTACAGCCATATAATTCTCAGCAAAGTCTGCATATACTTTCAACATCTGCTGGGCACGTGCCTCAGCTTCTTCGCGTGTAGCGTGTGCTGTGTGACCTTCTTGCCAGAGGAATTCGCTCGTACGTAAGAAAAGTCGGGTACGCATCTCCCATCGCATAACATTACACCATTGGTTAATCAATAGTGGTAGGTCACGATAACTGTGAATCCAGTTCTTGAAGGTATTCCAGATAATGGTTTCCGAGGTGGGGCGTATAATTAATTCTTCCTCCAATTTTGCGGCAGGGTCTACGACCACCCCATCATGGGTTTCATTAGTCTTTAGCCGATAGTGGGTCACTACTGCACATTCCTTAGCGAAGCCTTCCACGTGTTCTGCTTCACGGGAAAGGAAATTCTTGGGGATGAGCAGAGGGAAATATGCATTCTGTACACCTGTCTCCTTGAACATGTCATCAAGGATACGCTGCATCTTTTCCCATATTGCGTAACCATAAGGTTTAATCACCATACATCCTCGCACATCTGACTGTTCAGCCAAATCTGCTTTGACAACCAATTCATTATACCATTTTGAATAATCCTCACTTCTCTTTGTCAGGAATTCCAATTCTTTTGCCATACTTTGTTTAATTATTTTAAATTTGGTGCAAATTTACGAAAAAAACCTTGATTTTTGTTTGGTGTCTTGAAAAATGTGTATATTTGCATTGTTTTTTGAAACAACAAAATTTATTAGAATACAAAATTGATAAGACTATGAAAGTAAAAAGTATTGTAGGCGCACTTGTTGTTGCCATGTTGGTAAGTGGATGTGGTAATATGTCAAACAAGGGCAAGGGTGCACTTATTGGTGCTGCTGGTGGTGGTGCTGCCGGAACGGGTATAGGTGCTGCTATCGGTGCGTTGGTTAATGGAAAGAGTGGTGCCAAGGTGGGTGCTGCCATTGGTGCTGGTGTAGGTGTTGCTGCAGGTACGACAGCTGGAACTCTTATTGGCAAGAAGATGGATAAGGCAAAGGCTGCTGCTGCCGCAGCTTTGGCTGATGCAGAAGTAAGTTCTACTACTGACGCTAACGGCTTGGAGGCAGTGAAGGTTACCCTCGATAATGGTATTCTGTTTGCTACTGGTAAGTATGTTCTGCAGTCAGCTGCTCAGGCTTCTCTTAAGAAGTTTGCCACGAATGTTCTGAACGTTTATACTGATTGCGACGTTGCCATTTATGGTTATGCTTCTAGCGATGGTTCTGATGCTACCAATTTGACTCTGAGTCAGAATCGTGCAAATGCTGTTAAGAATTATCTGACAGGTTCTTGTGGAGTTGCTTCTTCTCAGATTGCTAGCACAACTGGTTATGGCGAGGATCCCAACTATTTGATTTACGATGCAAATGGCAAGGAAAATCGTCCTGCAAGCCGTCGTGTTGAGATTTATCTCTATGCAAGTGCTGCCATGATTGAGGCTGCTAATGCAGGCACTCTTCAGTAATTTTTCTGATAGCACTTTAAATCTTCTCCTACGTTGAAGATATTTCGGAAGATTCAAAGACTTTTACAATGGATTGTGCTCCTGTTTTTTGGGAGCACAATCTTTTTTGTCTGTCTATACAAGTGGTGTCCTGTCTTGGTTACACCCTTGATGGCAATTCGTTGTGTGCAGCAAGTTAGTCGTGGGGAGACCATCCGTATGCGTCATCATTGGGTGTCCTTGGACTCTATGTCCATATATATGCCAGTTGCTGTGATGGCCAGCGAAGATCAGCGTTTCTTGACCCATCACGGCTTCGATTTCAAAGAAATACATGTTGCAATAAATGAAAGCCGTAGCGGTAAGCGTAATCGTGGAGCCAGCACTATCAGTCAACAAACCGCAAAGAACGTCTTTCTTTGGCCTGGTCATAGCTGGGTTCGTAAGGGGCTTGAGGCATATTTCACCTGTTTGATAGAAATGATTTGGGGTAAGAGGCGTATCATGGAGGTTTATCTGAACAGTATAGAGATGGGAGATGGCATCTATGGCGCAGAAGCAGTAGCCCAACTCCATTTCTCTCGTTCTGCACTTCATTTGACCCGGCCCAACTGTGCTCTGATTGCTGCCACCTTGCCTAATCCTATTAAATTCAGCAGCCAGAATCCGTCTTCTTATATGCTTCGGCGTCAGACTGCCATTATGAAGCAAATGAAGCATATTGACGTTTTCCCTCAAAAATAACATAAAAAGTTTCACTTTTTGTTAACTGGACTTTGCAATTTACTGTAAAATGAGTAAATTTGCACAGGAAATCATATTGTTTAAGGTATGTTGGAGACTTTCTTCCGCACTCATCAGTATTTGGTAGAGCGTATTCAGGCTCCCGTTCGTCGTGCTTTGATGGATGAGATAAACTGGCGTGACCGTATGATTGGTATCAAAGGAAGTCGTGGAGTTGGCAAGACTACTTTCCTTCTCCAATACGCCAAAGAAAACTTTGGGCCATACGATCGTCGATGTCTCTACATCAATATGAACAATTTCTTCTTTCAAGGCAAAACTCTTTTCCAGTTTGCTTTGGAATTTATGCATCGCGGAGGACTCGTCTTGCTTATTGATCAGGTATTCAAACAGCCAGATTGGAGCCATGAGTTGCGTCTTATATATGATCGTTGTCCCCATTTGCACGTGATCTTCACTGGTAGTAGCGTGATGCGTCTCAAAGATGAAAACCCTGAGTTGAATGGCATTGTAGTCAGTTACAATTTACGAGGTTTCTCTTTTCGAGAGTATCTCAATATTCAGTGTGGGCTGACTTTACGCCCTTATGGTATCAGCGAGATTCTCAATCGTCATGAGCGCATTTCTGATGAGATTCTCTCTCAGGTGGATCCTTTACCTCACTTCCAGGACTATGTTCGTCATGGCTATTTCCCTTTCTATCTTGATCATGGGGATTTTTCGGAGACGCTACTTAAGACGATGAACATGATAATCGAAGTTGACATCCTCCTCATAAAACAGATTGAATTGAAATACCTGACAAAGATTAAGAAATTGCTTTATCTGTTAGCTGTGAGTGGGGTAGGTGCTCCTAATGTGTCTCAGTTGGCTTCTGATCTGCAAACCAGTCGCGCTACAGTAATGAATTATATCAAATATTTGAGCGATGCTCGGCTCATCAACATGGTCTATCGTCATGGTGATTCATTTCCCAAGAAACCAGGATGCCTGCATATGCATAACACTAATCTGATGTACGTCATGACGCCTGACGGTGTGCAGGAGCAGGAGATGCTGGAAACTTTTTTTCAGAATGCTCTTTGGGGGCGTCATGAGGTCAATATGGGCGATCGGAGCAGTACTTTTCTGGTGGACGGCAAACTTCGTTTCCGTATAGTTACCGAAGAACCCAAGCGTCGCAGTACAGAGGTTATTTACGCTCGTTCAAATATCCGTAAAGGATCCAATCAGGAGATTCCTATTTGGATGTATGGTTTCCTTTATTAGTTTAATGGAGATTAAGTTTTATCGAGACTCAGTTGTAGACTGCTAATGATATAGATACATAATTATATAATTAAAAACCAATAAACGTTTATTATGGCTAAAGAAAAGAAATTTATTACCTGTGATGGTAACGAGGCTGCAGCTCACGTGAGTTACATGTTCTCTGAGGTAGCTGCTATCTACCCCATCACTCCAAGCTCACCTATGGCTGAGCACGTTGACGAATGGGCTGCCCGTGGTCGCAAGAACCTGTGGGGTCAGACCGTAACTGTGCAGGAAATGCAGTCTGAGGCAGGTGCTGCTGGTGCCGTTCACGGTTCTTTGCAGGCTGGTGCTCTCACTACCACCTTCACTGCTTCTCAGGGCTTGCTCCTGATGATTCCTAACATGTACAAGATTGCTGGTGAGTTGATTCCTTGCGTATTCGACGTTTCTGCCCGTACGCTGGCTTCTCACGCTCTTTGTATCTTTGGCGACCATCAGGATGTGATGGCTTGTCGCCAGACAGGCTTTGCTATGTTCTGCTCTGGTTCTGTACAAGAGGTGATGGATTTGACAGCTGTTCCTCATTTGGCTTCTCTTGAGACTTGCGTGCCTTTCGTTAATTTCTTCGATGGTTTCCGCACCTCTCACGAGTACCACAAGATCGAGATAATGGATCAGGAGGATATCCGTCCTCTCGTTAAGGAAGAGTTTGTTAAACGTTTCCGCGATCGTGCCATGTCGCCTGAGCGTCCTATTACCCGTGGTACTGCAGAGAACCCCGAGACTTTCTTCACGCACCGTGAGGCCTGCAACTCTTACTATGATAATGTACCAGAGGTCGTTGAGAAATATCTGGGCGAGATTTCTAAGATTACCGGTCGTGAGTATCACCTCTTCTCTTACTATGGAGCCGAGGATGCCGACCGCATGATTATCCTGATGGGTTCTGCTACCGATGCAGCCCGCGAGGCCATTGACTATCTGAACGCTAATGGCCAAAAGGTGGGTATGATCAGCGTTCACCTCTATCGTCCATTCTCTGTGAAGCATCTGCTTACAGCCGTTCCCAAGACCGTCAAGAAGATTGCTGTTTTGGACCGTACCAAGGAGCCTGGCGCCAATGGTGAACCTTTGTACCTCGACGTCAAAGACGCCTTCTACGAAGTAGAGAATCGTCCTGTTATCGTAGGCGGCCGCTACGGTCTTGGTAGCCGCGATACCACTCCCGCTCAGATTATCAGCGTGTTCAACAACCTCGCTATGCCTGAGCCCAAGAATCATTTTACTGTTGGTATCGTAGACGACGTGACTTTCACCTCTCTCCCTGAGGTTCCTGAGATTGCACTTGGTGGTGCTGGCATGTTCCAAGCTAAGTTCTATGGCCTGGGTGCTGATGGTACCGTAGGTGCCAACAAGAACTCTGTGAAGATTATTGGTGACAACACCAACAAATACTGCCAGGCTTACTTCTCTTACGACTCTAAGAAGTCGGGAGGTTTCACCTGCTCTCACCTGCGTTTTGGTGATACACCTATCCGTTCTACCTATCTGGTAACAACGCCTAACTTCGTGGCTTGCCACGTACAGGCTTACCTCCACATGTACGATGTGACTCGTGGTCTGCAGAAGAATGGTACCTTCCTGCTGAACACTATCTTTGACGATGCAGAGCTGGAGAAGTTCATGCCTAACAAGGTAAAGCGTTACTTCGCACAGAATAATATTACGGTATATACCATCAACGCCACTAAGATTGCACAGGAGATTGGTTTGGGCAACCGTACCAACACCATTCTTCAGAGTGCCTTCTTCCGTATCACTGAGGTAATTCCCGTTGAGTTGGCTGTCGAGAAGATGAAGGCTGCAGCCCTGAAGTCCTACGGCGCTAAGGGTCAGGACGTTGTTGACAAGAATTATGCTGCTATCGACCGTGGTGGTGAGTATGTTCAGTTTACCGTAAAGCCCGAATGGGCTAATCTGCCTGACGATGCAGAGAAGCAGGACGATGCTCCAGCATTCGTGAAGGAGTTGGTTCGTCCCATCAACGCTCAGGCCGGCGACCTGCTGAAGGTCAGCGACTTTGTAAAGCACAACACCGTTGATGGTTCTTGGGAAGTTGGTACTGCTGCCTATGAGAAGCGTGGTGTGGAAGCTTTCGTTCCTGCTTGGAACAAAGATAACTGTATCCAGTGTAACCAGTGTGCTTACATCTGTCCTCACGCTGCCATTCGTCCCTTCGTTCTTACCAATGATGAGATGACTCAGTTTGATGGTCTGGAGACAATTGAGATGAAGGCTCCCGCCGCTATGAAGGGCATGCACTTTGTCATCGAGCCTTCTGTCCTCGATTGTTTGGGTTGCGGCAACTGCGCCGATATCTGCCCAGGCAATCCTAAGTTGGGCAAGGCTCTTACGATGGTTCCGTTCAATCCCGATGCTGCCGACATGAAGAAGATGGCTGCCGATTGGGATAAACTTGTTAAGGTTCCTGGCAAGCAGCATCTCGTAGATACCAAGCAGAGCGTGAAGAACTCTCAGTTTGCACAGCCTTTGTTCGAGTTCTCAGGCGCTTGTTCCGGTTGCGGTGAGACTCCTTATGTTAAATTGATTTCTCAGCTCTTTGGTGACCGCCAGATGGTTGCTAATGCTACTGGTTGCTCATCCATCTATTCTGCATCTATTCCTTCTACTCCTTACACCAAGAACGAGAAGGGTCAGGGTCCATGCTTCAACAACTCTTTGTTCGAGGACTTCTGTGAGTTCGGTCTGGGTATGCAACTTGGACATAAGAAAATGCGTGGTATCTTGCGCGAGAAGGCAGAGGAACTGGTACACACCACAGCTTTCGACTGGATGCGCGAGGCCACACAGAAGTGGCTTGATACCTATGATGACTCTACCGCCAACCGCAAGGCAACCGATGAATTTGTTGCAGCACTCGAGAAGGCCATACTGCCTATCGATGGAGCCATCGAGTTCTGGCAAGGTAAGGGCATTGAGTTGTATGGTGCCGAGGTGGCTGCACAGAAGTTGAAGGAAGCCAAAGATGCCAAGGCAGCAGGCAGTCCGATCTGCCCGTGCCGCGGCTGTGCATTAGAGAGTGAGCTTCTGGAGGGCAAAGCTCATCTGGCTAAGCGCTCTCAGTGGATCATCGGTGGCGACGGTGCTTCTTACGATATCGGCTACGGAGGTCTCGACCATGTCATCGCTTCTGGTGAGGACGTCAACATCCTCGTGCTCGATACTGAGGTCTACTCCAACACTGGCGGTCAGGCTTCTAAGGCTACTCCTCTCGGTGCTATCGCTCAGTTCGCTGCTCAGGGTAAGCGTATCCGCAAGAAGGATCTGGGCATGATTGCTACCACCTATGGTTATGTTTACGTTGCTCAGATTGCTATGGGTGCCGACCACGCACAGACCCTGAAGGCCATTCGCGAGGCTGAGGCTTGGCACGGTCCCTCCCTCGTCATTGCTTACGCTCCCTGTATCAACCACGGTCTGAAGGCTAAGGGTGGTATGGGTAAGAGCCAAGCCGAGGAGAAGAAGGCTGTAGAGTGCGGCTACTGGCACCTGTGGCGCTTCAACCCAGCTCTGGCCGAGGAAGGTAAGAATCCGTTCACCCTCGACTCTAAAGAGCCTAACTGGGAGAACTTCCATGACTTCCTTATGGGTGAGGTTCGTTACCTCTCCGTTAAGAAGGCTTATCCCAACGAGGCTGAAGAGCTCTTTGCAGAAGCCCAGAAGATGGCCCAGATTCGCTACAAGTCTTACGTTCGCAAGACGCAGGAAGATTGGAGTCAGGAGTAATCAACAAATGAGTTATAGGAGAATCCCTATTCTCTAAAACTAAAGTGAGGAGGTTAACGCCTCCTCATTTCTTTTGTTCCCAATTGCCCTGCAGTATCTGAAAAGGAGCAACGTGATGCGATGTGATGGCAAACACAACACGTTGACTTTGAGGTTTCAACGTGTTGTGTTTTCTCTTGCATTACGTCAAAGGGTTGAGCTCATCTTATCACTACTTTGATGGGCTGCTGTTCTGAAGCATCTGTTCCTAGGTGGTCATCTTCCAAGTGGGGGTGTTGCTGCGAGTTACATCGACCAGCGTCACAACCCACTGGCAGGGGCTTTTGGAAAGTCCTTCGATATGGGCATTCGTTAGCGTGCATATGGCGAATTCATCAGAACTCAAAAGTAGCCTACACCCTACACCGACCCTCCGTAATATACTATTTTTCAATAGAATATACGGGTGTAGGCTGCCTACACCATCCTACACCCATGCAAATTACTGCTTTTCAACATCTTACATGGTACTGGTGTAGAGTGTAGGGCATTTTTGAGTAGCAAAAAAAATGAGTTTGAATTGATAATAATCGCATTTCCGCTTTACATTTTCTTCGTCTGAACTGTATTATAAGTGTATGACACGAAAAGATGTTGAAAGTCTGTTCAAGACACACTACATGCAGATGTATCATCTGGCACTCACGCTGCTCTTCGATGAAGCAGAGAGCAAGGACGTGGTGAGCGAGGTGTTCGCCAGTCTGCTCAGCGGCAGAACAGTCATGAGAGCAGACAATGCAAAGGCGTTCCTGATGGCAAGTGTGCGCCATGGCTGCCTGAATGTGTTGCAGCACAAGAGGGTGCAGGAGCGGTTTGCCCGCCTGCTCATAGAGGACAGCGATACACTCGCCAGCGACGATACAGCAGAACAGCAGATGCAGATGGAAGAACTGATGCGCTACGTGCGGGATAACCTGTCACCGATGGAGCAGAATGTCTTCCGGTTGCGTTACCAGCGAGAGATGACCTGCCAGGAGGTGGCCGAGGCGCTGAACGTCAGCCGCCAGACCGTCCACACCCACCTGAAGCAGTCCGTGGAGAAAATAAGAACGTATTTCAATTCAAACTCAAAAGTAATATGATGACCGAAGAAGAGCGTATAGAGTGGCTTCTGGAATTGCAGGAGCACCCTGAACAACTGACAGATGACCAATTGAAGCAGATACTTGCTGACGACGAGATGCGCCAGCTTGTACAGCAACTCGGCTTCGCTAAGCGTGCCTTCAAGCACGATGAACTGACGAATGGGCGAGAGCAGAATGATGCTTGCATCAACTCTGTCGAGCAAGAAGGAAGAAGGCTAAGCCAACTTAAAAACGATATTCCTGAGGTGGAGGGCCAATGGGAGAAGTTTGCAGCCAGCCATGCGAATGAGTTGGATGCCCTTGATGAAGGAGAACATAAGCCCCGTTTTCTCGCTTTCCTCGCACCCCACAAGATAGCGGCATCCTTCATCGGTGTACTCCTGGCTTCGGGCATAGCCTTTGCCGCCATCCAAGTTGTGCGAAACATCAGCACTTCCAAACCACAACTGCCCACAACGGAGCAAACGACCGACATCGAGCCAGTCACTTCCCGGCCCGTAGAAACGGTTAAGGCCGACACCATCCCGGCTGAGCCTTGCGTCTTCAATAATGTGCCACTCGATTCCATGCTCACAGCCATTGCTGCCGCCCACGGGGTACAGGTGGAGTTTGAGAATGACGCGGCTCGCGGGCTTCGTTTTCACTTCGTTTGGAAGCGTGAAGACAGCCTTGCCCGTATTGCAGAAAAGCTGAACACTTTCGATGCCGTGAATATCGTCGTAGAAGACAAAAAGCTGATTGTAAGATGAGAAAGCTTTTTCATTTACGATTTACTGATTTACGATTTACGGTTTATTTATTCTTTACCATTTTGCTTCTAACGTGTTGTCCGGTTCAGGCGCAGCAAATGCTAAAAGGTAAATGGGTAAATGGTAAATATGAGGATGTCTCGCTCAGCGATGCCCTGCTTGAGCTGAACAACGAGCAGACGGCCTACGTCATCAACTTCCTCTACAATGAACTGGAGGACTTCCGCATCACCACTACTGTCTCGCGAAAGTCTCTGCCCGATGCCATCTTACAGATGATAGGCTTCTATCCCATTCGTATGATTGTGAAACCTGAATACCACGAAATCTATGTGGAGTGTACGCACAAGACCGATCGCCACCTGACGGGCACCATCATCGACGAACAAGATCAGCCCGTAGCGTACGCCAACATCGCCATCCTCAATCCTGCTGACTCCACACTCATCACAGGTGGCGTATCGAACGAGAGCGGCTACTTTGCCATTCCATACGAGCAAAACGAAGTCCTTGCCCGCATCTCCTACATCGGCTACAAGACCATCTACAAGATATGTGAACAGCCTGAGGTGGGAACAATACGGATGCAAATGGATAACTATGCCTTGAAAGGCGTAACCGTAAAAGGTCACAGACCGCTTTATACTTCCACAGAAAAGGGCCTGTTGGTTTCAATTCAAGGTACTCCATTAGAACAATTTGGCTCTGTAACCGAAATGCTCAGTCATCTGCCCCTGATGATGAGCAACGGTGAAATAGCAGGCCATGGAAAGCCTGAAGTTTATATCAACAACAAGAAGGTACGGGGCGAGGACGAATTGGCGCGTTTACGGGCCGATGAAGTCAAATCTGTGGAGATAATCACTCAGCCAGGAACTGAGTATGACGCCACAGTTACCTCGGTCATCAGCATAAAGACAATCCGTCGTACAGGTGAAGGACTCAGCGGCAGTTTGTCCGGTGCTTACCGACAAGGGCATGAGCATTATGAGAACGCCAACGTATCTCTCAACTATCGTCTGCAGAACGGCATGGATTTTTTCGCCAGAGGCTATCTGACGGCCAATAATACACGGACAACCAGCACGACAGATGTGCGACTACAGGCATCGTCCATCTGGAACTATCTGAAAGACAAGGAATACGGCAATCACATGAAATACTACTTTGCAGACTTCGGATGGAACTGGGAAATCAACGACCGTCACTCTGTTGGCTTCACCTATACGGCCAACAACTATATTGGAAACCGCAAGTATATCAGCAGCAGCGATGAGCAAACGTGGCAGGATGGCATCATGGTGGACGGAGGCCACAGTACGACAACAACCCTGACGAAACCCAAGCTGACGCATAGTGCCAATGCCTATTATGTCGGAGAGGTTGGGAAGTGGAAAGTAGATTTCAGTGCTGACTATTACAATGCCCATTCACTTTCCGAAATGAGCGGAGGCACTGACGGCGAGGCACCCGTCAGCAGCAACACAGATAAAAAGAACCAGCTTGTTGCCGAAAAATTGGTCGTCACAGCCCCGATGCCCGTTGGCGACCTGACCTTTGGCGAAGAGACTTCCGCAGTTGACCGCACAAGCGACTTTACTCAGAGCGGTTTCTCTGCCGACAACCACATTCAGCAGCAGACCACCACGTGGAGCGTCTTTGCCAACTATGCACTGAAGTTGGGAAAATTTTCTGCCAATGCAGGTCTGCGCTGGCAGAATGAACAAAACCGCTACGACCTCAATGGTGTGCGCAACGATGAGATGAGCCCTGACTATCATGTCTTCATACCCCGTGCGTCTATCACCTATCAGAAGTCATCTTGGACCCATTCACTCTCCTATCAGTGTACGCGACATAACCCTCCTTATTCCATTTTGTCCTCGGCTGTCACTTACACCAGCAAGTACGAGTACCAGAGCGGAAATCCCTTCCTTCAGCCACAAACCAGCCACAGCTTTGTGTGTAAATCGCAATGGAAGTGGATACACGCCGAAGCTATCTACAGATGTCAAAAAAATGTCTATCACTCTATGGCTTCTGCCTATGACGATGTCAACCATCCCGGTGTGATTCTGACCGACTTCCGCACAGTCCCAAAGACGCAGTACTATATGGTTGTCCTTAACCTCACACCTAAAATCGGCATCTGGCAGATGAACTATTCAGCAGAGTTTGCAGTGGAAGACCTTGATTACGGGGAGTTGGGCATCGCCTACAACTGGCACGGATTGATGACTGATTTCACGTTCGACAACACTTTCACCTTGCCTCATGCTTGGTTACTGAATGTAACGGGAAGCATCACGCCCTATCAGAAGTCAGCGTATTGGATAAATAAGACAACTGGAAGTCTCGACCTTCGTCTGAGCAAACAATTCCTGCGAGACAAAAGCCTCGATGTGGCCCTCGTCGCCAGTGACCTCTTGCGCACAAAATATGACGAAGGAACGGCATACGGAGGTATAGGGTACAGAAATACCTATAGTCTTTATCGCGATGCCCGCCGAATTGGGTTCAATGTTTCTTGGAGATTCAATTCCACGAAGAGCCGTTACAAAGGAAGTCACGCAGGACAAAGCGAGCGCAACCGCCTATAAATCTCTCCCTTTCCGATGGGCAGTCGGCGGCGGAGGGCAAGTGACGCGCAAAGTATTATCACCCATGTTGACGCGAGCAGGATGCCTCTGTGCCGACGCTGCCCCATATAAACGCCCAGTAGTGCAAGATTTCCGACTTTCGGCGTTTAATCAAATAGGACATAAACATCATAATTATAACGAAAATGAAAACAATGAAGATTTGAAAACTCGCCTTTGGCCTATGGCCGAGCCACCTCACGTTCGGGAAAGTAATGCAGCATCACTTTCCTCTCGCTTAATCGGCGCCTTTTTGATGTTTGCTGCTTTCTCCCTTGCATCTTGTAGCAGCGATGATGAAAATGAAGACTAAAGAGGGAGAACATATATTGATATATAGGTCGCTTGAAGTCACATCAAGCGACTTTTTCCCATTCTTCAGTTTACCTTTTGCGGTTTCAATCGTTATTATAGTAGAGCATATCGCAAAATGGAACAGCAGGACTTTCAACATATCGCATCATCACTCCGACCACGCCTCCTGAAGTTGTGTGCCCAGTTCTTCGACAGTCAGGAACTGGCATACGAAGCCGAGGATGCCGTGCAGGAAACCCTCCTGCGGCTATGGCAGCACAAGGAAAAGATGGATGGACGGCAGAAGTCGGAAGCCTTGGCGATTCTGATAGCCAAGAATGTCTGCATCGACATCATGAAACGAGGCGGGACTTGGCATGACACGTTAGACGAGAGCCTATATGTGGAAGCCGATGAGCATGCTGACCGAACGCTAATCGAGCATGAGGCAAAAAAACGCCTAATTAAGGCTCTTGACCGGCTGCCAGCCACACAGCGGCGAATGCTGCTGATGCGTAGCGAAGGCATGAGTATGGTGGAAATCGCCTCTGCCTGCAATGCTACAACAGCCAGTACAAAGACGATGATCTGTGCGGCAAGAAAGAAGATGATGGAACTCTTAAAGATAAGGAGGAATAAGAAATGACAAATCTGAACGATACGAACACCAGGATGCAGTTGGTCAACAGGTATCTGAATGCCGAGACGACATTGGAAGAAGAGCAGCTGCTTCGGCAGTACTACGCCCAGACGGACGATGTGCTGAGCTCCGAAGAGAGCGACGTGCGACAGCTGATACTGACCTCGGCAAGCCTTGCAGGCCAGTTTGAGCTGTCCGAGGAAAAGGGCTATGAGTTCGACCGCCTGATGGCACAGAGGCCGGCCAGGCGGACCGTTCCCTACTGGATAACCTCTGCCGTCGCAGCAGTTGTCGTCGCCGTTTTCCTGCTGACATATAAACAAGCGGGCGATGCCTCCTCAACTAGGCAGAAGGGAGAGCCAGCCAGCCGAAGCGATGCCGTCACGGAGCAGTATATAAACAACATCATGTCTGCTACCAATTACGCCAACGAACAGGTGGAGTCATACAGGCTACGGCCCGTAGGCGATGCCACCATCGTCACCAAGACGCTGGCCGACGGCACCTCCTCCTCGTACATCGTCTGCCTGTCGGATGACGATAAGGGATTCCACGTAGTCCCCATCAATACCGGAATGTAACAATATCAATAAAAACAATAAGCATATGAAAAGAATCATCTTCCTTGCACTAGGTGCAATGCTGCTCTGCCTCACCGCATCAGCCCAAGAGAACCATTACTTCATCGATGGTCATCGCATAGAGAACTTCGACGGCTCCCAGCTCGAGGGCAAGACCGTCAGGCACTACGAGCTCAAACGCCTGGAGCATGCCACCATCCACAATATCTTCACCACCGACGACTGGGTGAAGATTTCCGGGACAAACTCCGCCGCCACCGTCCGTACCCTGACTGCCGAAGAGGCCGGGGCCGAGGGACTCCCCCTTGCCTCGGGTGCCGTGAAGGCCTGGATGCGCAACCCACTGATTATCGTTGATGGAGAGGAGTTCACAGGCAACATCTACAAGGACATCGGCACAGATAACATCAAGAGCATAGACGTCTATCAGCCCGGCAGCGAAGTGGCCAAGTCCTACGGCGAAAAGGGGAAGGGCGGAGTCATCAAACTCTTCACCGAGAAGCTGCCCGAGGCCGTCACCTATTTCATCAACGGAGAGAAGGCCTCCAAGGCCGATTTCAGCAAGCTCGTCCCGGATAAGGTCAAAGAGATTAAGGTCCTGAAGCGGGGCTCGGCAGCAGCCGTACAGGCCTGTACGGAAGGGAACACCAACGACATCTATCAGATTACAACCAAGTAAAGCCATGCAGTCGACAAACAGACAAACCCTCATCGCTGCGATGCTCACCCTCGTCGTAGTGACGGCGCAGGCACAGGACCTAAGCACGTGCCAACCGAAAGCCGAGCGCATCCTGACAGCCGCACAGAGTCATACGCCCGACGGCATTGACAGCCTGTTGGCCCCCGACTTCCGCTTCACCGACATCAAACAGCCGACAGCTGCCAAGGTGCTGAAGCAGATTATTGCCCAAATGCCCGACATGACGGGTTGGGAACTGGCGGGCACCGAACAGGACAGCACGGGGCTGATGCTGCGTTACATCATCACAAAACCTGACAGCACCACCTCGGAGGCGACACTCCTCTTCAATGCCGACAACCTGGTGCTCGAAGCCGATTTGCTGAATGCAGATGTATCACTCAGGAAGGCCACCCCGACGGCCAAGGCGCAGCCGGAAGTGAACATGGTGCGCATCCCCATGCATCGTTATGGCGGACTGCCCGTCGTAGGCGTCACCATCGATGGCCAACCCTGCAACATGTTCCTCGATACAGGTGCCCCAGGCGTCATTCTCAACAGCAAGTATTTCGATCACAACATTGACGGGCAGGTGATGGGAAGCGGCGGTCATGGGGTTGTCGGCACAGGCTCAGTCAGCGGCCTGCACCATGTGACATCATTAGATATGAGCGGTATTGCGCTCGGTGAGACGGACATCATGACTTCCGACCTGAGCAACCTGGAGACCGTCGGCATAGCGGTGCACGGCATCCTGGGGCAGAGCTTCTACAAGGATTTCGACGTGCTGTTCGACTTCAAGCGTGGCGAGATAGTGCTGCTAAACCCTGATATGACCTGCCAATGGCTGCAGGACGAGGGCTATCGCTGTCAGACGGTGAGAGGCGTGAAGAAAGGTCATCTGTTAGCCTTTGAATGCAAAGTAGGCGGTACATCCGCAATGCTTGCATTCGACAGCGGCGCACAGACCAACCTCCTCGCCACCGATTGGCCCCAGCAGCATCCTTCCTCCGTCAAGGGCATCAGGGAAGACCATCTCATAGGCTATGGCGACGGACGGGCATCAGTCGCAAGGGGCAAGACCACCCTCACGCTCGGCGGACGGACATTCAAGAAACTGCAGACAGCATTCTCCGATGTGTCTCATCTAAAAGAGAGCAAAGGCATCGCCGGTCTCTTTGGCTGCGAAGTACTCGGCAAACAAAAGCTACTCATTTCTTACAAACGCCAAGAGCTGATACTGATAGATTAAGCGAAAACAATATGGACCAATCAACCTAGTTGATACTACATCTACAAACTTATTAGCTGTGAAATGATTTGGCACAGGTGTCCAGGATTCAATTTTGATGTGTTCGAGACAAGGAACGAGTAATAGAATCAACCGTATTCTAAAGAAAAAAGAGGCAGAATCGTAACGGTTTCGCTTCTTTTTCTATTTATAACCTCAATAATTCAAAAAACTTTTGTACTTTTGCATAACAAAATCAAAAATAAAATAATTATGAGTACAGGTAATGTGAGGCCAGCTGATATGGAGAGAATTACCACTCCTGCTTTGGCCCAGAAATACATTGATGAACAGATCAAGGAGCTGCGTGCTCAGATTGGAAACAAGAAAGTGCTGCTGGCACTCTCGGGTGGTGTCGACTCTTCCGTAGTGGCAGCTTTGCTGATAAAGGCTGTTGGCAAGCAACTAGTGTCGGTTCATGTGAATCACGGATTGCTGCGCAAGGGTGAGCCTGAGCAAGTGGTTCGCGTGTTCCGTGATGAACTGGACGCAAACTTGGTTTACGTGGATGCTACCGATCGGTTCCTCAACAAGTTGGCGGGTATAGCTGATCCAGAGCAGAAGCGTAAAATTATTGGTGCTGAATTTATTCGCGTGTTTGAAGAGGAAGCTCGCAAACTGGAAGGTATCAGTTTTTTGGCTCAGGGAACTATCTATCCTGATATTGTGGAGTCTGGTCCAGTGAAGTCCCACCACAATGTGGGTGGACTGCCTGAAGATTTGCAGTTTGAGTTGGTGGAGCCCATCAAGTTGCTGTTTAAGGATGAAGTTCGCGTTGTGGGTAAGGAACTCGGATTGCCCGATAGCATGGTGTATCGTCAGCCTTTCCCAGGTCCAGGTTTGGGTGTTCGCTGCACTGGTGCCATCACGCGAGATCGTCTGGAGGCACTGCGTGAGAGTGATGCCATTCTGCGTGAGGAATTTGCCAAGAATGGTTTGGAAGGCAAAGTTTGGCAGTATTTTACCATCGTACCCGATTACAAGTCTACTGGTGTGAAGGACAATAAGCGCAGTTGGGATTGGCCTGTCATCATCCGTGCCGTGAATACTCGTGATGCGATGACAGCCACCATCGAGGAGATTCCCTATGAGCTATTGCACCATATCACCAAGCGGATCATTACGGAGGTTCCAGGAGTGAACAGAGTCCTCTATGACCTGACTCCGAAACCTACGGGAACAATTGAGTGGGAGTAAGAAACTGTTTGTTTTTGAATCTAATATAGAATGAAAGGAGCATCCGTTTGGGTGCTCCTTTTCTTGGATTCATCAATTTGTCTTATAAGTCATTCGGAAGTGAGGCGAGAACATCATCTAATTCAAAAGGGTTTGTACCTTTGTTGTTCTTACTATGTCTACTCTTTGCCATATTTTTATATATTCTATTGGCTATTGGCTCCAACGTTACATCATTTTGCGGCATTGCCGATTCTTAATCAGAAAAGGTTTAAAAAGTGGAGTATTGTGACAATTGCAACAGGTATTATTGCTAAACCTTCAAAAAATGGCAGCAATATTCATTTTCCAACAAAAAAAATCCTTTTTTTTTGTTCTTGATTTCTTTTTTAACTATCTTTGCATTAATTTCTTGTACTCTAACGTAAACTCTTTATTCAAATAAATTATGAAATCAAGTTTTAAATATTTTATCTTGGCGATTGTGGCTTGTGGTGCAGGTTATCTGTTTGGCGCATATTATGGATTGCCTTGTGCAGATGAGAGTCAGACGGCAGGAGACATCAACCGTACAAATGTTTACAAGACTATAATCTCAAACCCGGATGAACAGATGCCACTCATCAAGCAGCGTTTGTCAGAGTTTGTTGCTGTGTCGAATTGGGCATGTGTGGAGGCTGAAGCATTGACGGATGAGGGCGCACAGGAGCTGAAGGATGCAGCTACCGCACTTGCAACATTGCAGAAGAAATGCAAGAAGGCAGAGAACAAGCCAGACAAAGCTTACGACCTTCTTAGTGAACAAATCAAGGCTGGAAAGAAGTTCGTAACCGCTGCGGATAAGTATCTTTCTTCTCAACCAGAAATGATAAATTCTCTTGCTTCCATTCGTGATATCATGGCAAGTTTCTGCACGCAGAATGCTCTTATCACCCAGAATGATGATGAGATAGATTACTGGAGCAATGCTCCTGCTCTTCTTCTTAACGAAGACATGGTTTATTCCGAGCCCGAGCCCGTCGCTGAGTAATTATCTTCTTTTTATTGTCAATGACCAATTGACAAAATGCTTTACCTGATATCACTGCTACCGATTGTCTGTTACCTGTTCTTATTGCGTGAGACAGACGCTTTTCGGATGATGCAGTGGCGCAGAGTTATGTATTCAATTGTCTATGGTATGGCGTGTGCTGCTATACTATGGGCAATTTCTTTTTGTTGGAAGGCATTGCACGATGGACAAGGATGGCAGGCAACATGGATTTCGCCAACTCTTGAAGAAATACTGAAGGCGTTAATACTGCTATTTTTCATTTCTAAGCAGAGAATGGCATTTCTTTGCGAGGCGATGATTTATGGCGCATCTGTGGGTGGCGGTTTCGCACTTCTCGAAAACATCCTGTATCTTCAGTTCGTACCTGACATGGCTCTTGGCACAGCCATCATACGGGGCTTCGGCACGGCGCTCCTTCATATGGGTTGTACTGCATTTATAGCCTCTTTGGCTCTTGTCGTCAGCAGGTGGTGGCGTTTGTTTGCCTTCATTCCTAGTATATTGATTCATTGGCTTCACAATATGCAACTGTTCATTCCATTCGTTCAATTGTTTGTTGTTGTTGTTGTCTTTCTCTTGTTGTTCATGCTTATCGATATTATTAATAATCATCGCATAACCCGTTGGCTTGATTCTACCCTCAACGATGATGTTAATATGTTGTTGGCCTTCAGGCGTGGCGAATTGGCAAATACCCGTGCTGGACAATATCTTAAGGAGATAGGTGGCCACTTTGAGCAGGAGGTGTTCTTTGATATGATTGTTTATGTGCGACTATACATTGAACTAAGCCTGGCAGCTAAGTCGCGTCTGATGCTTAGAGAAAGCGGATTAGAGACACCCGAGACCGAAGAACAGCGAGAACTGCGTGAAGCAAACATTGAGGAACTTCGTCAATTAAGGCTTCGTATCCCTAGGCTTGGCCGTCGTCTTCTAATGCCAATAGTTCATGAGAATACAGCCAATGAATGGGCGATAAACAGCGAATTGTAAGTTTATCCTGTCCTTTACATTATCGTAAAAAGGCATATCGTCACTTTTTACAGAATGCATTCGTCAAAAAAATGTGTAGAATCTCTTGGAAATAAGTCGGAAATAAGATTTTTTAATCTATCTTTGCAGTGTCAACACGACCAAAAGCAAGATGAAGAAAAAGAAATACAATCATTCGTTTGCTAGAAAGCTGACCCGATGGATCATGGCGGTACTGTTTATCATGATGAGCGGCTTGTCATTCCTTATCTATGAGCTGGCAAAGAGTGTCATAGTGGAAGTCTGTGCCGACACTTTTCACAGCAGTATGCAGACGTCTGGAGGGACAATCTGCGACGTCATGTCGGATGTCAGCATAGCTGTCAAGAATAATGTCTATGAGGTTGAGCAGCATCTCAATCAGCCCGATTTGTTTCAGGACATTCTGGAGCGCATCGTTGCCCAGAATCCTCGTATTCGCAGTTGTGGCATCAGTTTTATAGAGAACTATTACCCACACAAGGGGCGATGCTTCTGTCCTTATGCGTGGCGCAACGACAGACAGGTTCAGGGACAACGACTGGATGGTCCTAGTGATGATTATTTAGAGGAGGAGTGGTTTCGTGAGGCCATTGCCGTTGACTCTGCCTATTGGTCGAAACCTTTCTTGAATGGGCATGATGCGAAGACACCTCTGGTAGCTTATATGCATCCCATTCATGACCAGCAGGGGCGATTGGTGGCGATTCTTGGGGCTGATTTGTCGCTCGACTTCATGACTCAGCTTTTGCAGAAACAGGACAGCATTTTCATGATAGAAGGGGGAGAAATAAGTGCAATGGTTCTAGAGCCGTTCCATAGCTACGTCCTTTCGCGGGATGGTACCTATATTACTCATCCAGACCCCAAACGCATACTCAAAGCCAATTTCTTTGTTCACGTCAAGGATGCTGATGAACCTGGCAAGGCAAAGAAGGCCATCGAAAGGATGTCGAAAGGCAAGAAGAGTAGCAACGAAACAGACAATGTGCTGCTTGTGAACAGGACCAAAACCTATCTGTTCTATGCCCCGTTGAGAGATACGGATTGGATGTTGGCTGTGTCTGTTCCCAAGTTGGTATTAGACCTGTATGGCACTCTTATTGGTGCATTGATGCTGTTGGTGATCGCTCTCGTTTTGTTGGTTACTTTCCTCGTATGCCGTCTCACTATCCGACACGCAGCCAAGCCTCTGAAACTTTTGGCGGCAACAGCCGATGAGGTGGCAGGGGGACAGTTTGGCGCGAAGTTGCCCACCATCAAGACCGACGACGAGATCTGTATGCTGCGCGACTCTTTCGAGAACATGCAGCATTCATTGGCCACTTACATCGATGAGCTGAAAAGAACGACTGCTGCCAAAGCCTCAATGGAGAGTGAGCTGAAGATTGCCCACGATATTCAAATGTCAATGCTGCCCAAGACGTATCCAGCCTTCCCTGATCGTCATGATATCGACATCTATGGACAGGTGACGCCAGCCAAGGCTGTGGGCGGCGATCTCTACGACTTCTTCATTCGCGATGAGAAACTCTTCTTCTGCATTGGTGACGTCTCAGGCAAGGGCGTACCTGCCTCGCTGGTTATGGCAGTCACACGTTCCCTCTTCCGCAACATTGCAGCCTATACTGCAGAGCCTGACCGTATCGTAATAGCACTCAACGAAGCTCTGAGCAGCAATAACGACACAGGTATGTTTGTCACGCTCTTCATTGGTGTGCTCGATTTGGCAACGGGCCATCTGAACTACTCAAACGCTGGCCACAATGCGCCCTTGCTGGTGAATAATGGGGAAGTAAACGTTCTCTTGTGCGACCCAAACATTCCTGTCGGCGTGATGAATGAGTGGAAATATACCGTCCAGCACATCCAGCTCACGAGTGGAGCCTCTATCTTCCTCTATACGGATGGTCTCAACGAGGCTGAGGACATCAGTCATCATCAGTTTGGAATGGAACGCGTAAAACAGGTGGCCAAGGTCTCCCTCAATCAGCCTCAGAGTCTTATTGGTGCTATGACGAGTTCTGTACAGCTTTTCGTTGGGAATGCAGAGCAGAGTGATGACATGACAATGCTCACCGTCCAATATACAAAATAAGAAGGTCACTTATAACACTTATAACCATCAGAAATAGAATCATAAGATGATAGAACAAGACTTTGGCTTGTACGTTGCGATCACCCTGATATCGATTGTACTGTTGACAATCTCCTTTGCCATTCCTTTTTATGGATTCATGCACAAACGATGGAAGGGCTGCTTTCTTGGCTGTTTGATACAACCAGTTGTTTGTGCGATGTTTATTATGATAGCGATAGTCTGTATAGTTTTTCATCAGCAGTATGGAACTCGAAAACTGCAGAAAGCAGCTATGGTGACCCTCAGGAAGACTGAGATAAAAGGTAACACCAGGCACACGTTCATCTGGCATCTGAAACCCGATGAGGAATGCTTTTACGAGTATAAAAAGACTCCTGTTTCTGAATCTAAGGATAATGAAAGAAACGTGGATGAGAAACTCTACGATGTTGTGCCTCTCGATTCCTTCAGCGTCTGTGTGGACGACAGAATTGTTGTCAGGTTTGATTTGAAGAATCGCATGGCCACGGCCACCAATTATGGTGAGCCAATCGAAGTCGTCCGTATTGACTGGGATAAAGTGAATGCATATTTTGAGAAGTTGTCCAAATGATGTAATAGCTGATTGTCGCGAATTGTGATGAAAAGAATGTTGTGATGGTTTGAAAGGTGAGTTCTCAAGAAGCGAGAAACATGCGATGATGGAAAGAAACAAAGAAATTTATCGAGTGACGTTTGTGGGTAGTGCGGTAAACGTGCTGTTGCTCGTCTTTAAATTTGTGGCAGGAATCGTAGGGCATAGTGCTGCGATGGTGGCTGATGCTTTTCATTCGCTCAGCGATTTCCTGACAGACATCATTGTACTTGTTTTCGTTCACATCAGCGGCAAGCCGAAGGACAAATCGCATGACTACGGTCATGGTAAGTACGAAACGTTGGCCATGACTATCATTGGATTGGCGTTGTTGGCTGTTGCAATTGGAATCCTTTATAGTGGCGTGATGAAGATTGTGGTGTGGGCAGATGGCGGCCAGTTGGAAGCACCTGGCACATTAGCGTTGTGGGCGGCCTTGCTATCGGTGGTACTGAAGGAAACCGTATTCCGCTACTCAATGCGAAAGGCACGTCAACTGGAATCGCAGGCAGTTGAGGCCAATGCATGGCATCATCGCAGCGATGCGCTTTCGTCTGTTGGAACTGCTATCGGCATTGGAGGTGCCATTTTCCTGGGCCAGCGCTGGACGGTACTCGACCCTGTTGCCTCTGTTGTTGTCGGACTGTTCATCATAAAGGTTTCCATCGATCTTCTGCGCAAAGGCATTGGTGACCTGACGGAGCATTCTCTGCCAGACGAAGTCGAGGCTGAGATGCTACAGCTTGTCTCCTCTGTCGAGGGAGTAGATGAGCCGCACGACTTGCGGACCCGTCGTATTGGCAATCACTATGCCATAGAGCTTCACATCCTTATGGATGGCAACATTCCCCTTTCCAAAGCACACGACAAAGCCTCTGAGGTAGAGGAGTTGCTCAGGAGCCATTATGGCGCTGAAACCCACATTGCTGTACATGTTGAACCTAAATAAGAAGAGAATATTATGAAAAAACTGTTGATTGCCTTGTTGTCTTTTGCCACGTTACAGGTTTCTGCACAGGATTTGACGCATTACAAACGGATTATTAAGGAGTTGAGTTCTGCTAAATATCAAGGGCGCGGATATGCAAAGGATGGTGCCAACAAGGCAGGGAAGTTCTTGCAGAAAGAGTATGAAAAGGCAGGTGTGGATGAAGTGACCTTGCAGCCCTTCAAACTGGATATCAACACGTTCTGCGGAAAAATAGAGATGTGGGCCGACGGAAAGAAACTTCAGCCTGGTGTTGACTTTTCCATGCGCGAGTATTCCCCTGGTGTACACGGCGAGTTCCCTGTCTACCATGTGGATACCTTGAATTATGATGCTGACCAGATGTTTGCAGACTTGGCAAAGCCTGAGTATGCCAATTGTCTGGTGGCATGTGAGTTCTGGTTCACCTATAAGCATAGCAAGGATTTCTCTCGCCTGCAGAAAGCGGGTGAATGCAATAATGCAGGACTCATCTATACATGGCCATCACCTATCAAGTTCTTTAAGGCTTACGGTCATCGTGTGGTGGATAAGCCCATCATCTGGGTAACGCCTGAGGCAATCGAGGGAGTGAAGCGAGTGAAAGCGGATGTGGACAACGAATTCCTGAAAGATTACGAGTGCTTCAACGTCATTGCAAAAGTGGAAGGTCAGCAGCACGACAGCTGTTATGTCTTCACGGCGCATTATGACCATTTAGGCAATCTGGGCAAGAAAATCTTTTATGCTGGTGCCAATGATAATGCCTCAGGGTCTGCTACCCTTGTGACTCTTGCTGAATACTTCGCCCAACATCGCCCCAAGTACGACATGTACTTCCTTGCCTTCTCAGGTGAGGATGCCAATCTGCGCGGCTCCACCTGGTTTGTCGAGCATCCTGTTGTGCCGCTGAGCCAGATTAAATACCTATTTAATATTGACATGATTGGCGACAATAACCCAGTAATATATTGCGAGGTAAGCGACGAAGGAATGCGTGGCTTCAACCTGTTCGAGCAGATAAACAACGAGAAGAAGCACTTCACTTCGCTCCATCGAGGCGATTTGGCAGCCAATAGCGACCATTATCCCTTCGCCACTCGCCATGTGCCCTGTATCTTTCTGGAGAACGAGAAGGGCGATGCTTTCCAATACTACCACACCATCTACGATACGTACAAAACCGTTCGTTTCGACAGCTACGAGCCAGTCTTCCGTCTGGTGCGCGATTTTGTGGAGCGCTATTGATTGCCTTTCTCCTCTCGAACTCACGTTTTAGAGGAATGTGCTGGTGCAGAAGATGAGTATCGATCATATTTTTCTATTCTGACGTCACCTTTTGTCCTTCTGGCTTGTTATATAGATGTAACCGGTTCAGAAAACAGAAGTTTAACAATATAAAAAAGAAGAAAATGGATCATCTTTCAATTTCAGCATTAAGTGATTTACTGGCAACTGTTTTATGTGGATGTGTACTCCCCATCTATGCAATCTGGCAGGTCGTTCGTCGGCACATGAACGATACCGACAAGCGTACACAAATCGTATTGGCAGCCATCGAGAAGAATCCTGATATGGATATCGAGGAACTGATAAAGAAGATCTCGCCAAAGAAGAAGCTGCTAAAAGAGAAACTGCTGGCCAAACTGCTGTGGGGCAGCCTCGCCGCTCTGCTTGGACTCGGCTTTATAGGCTTTGGTGCATGGCTTATCTCTGCGGAAGAAGGAGGTAGTAACGACCCGCTGGCATCCATTATCTTTGGCTTGGTCTTGCTGGCCATCGGCATTGCCTTCCTCGTCAATTATTTCCTGGGCAAGAAGTTGCTTGCTAAAGAGATTGAGGCAGAAGAGAAGATACTGACAGCACAGGCAGAGAGCAAGTGACACGCGAAGTTTTCATTACCCATGTTGAACGTGAGCAGGAGGCCCTTCGCGGCTTCTTGCTCGCCCTCTGCTGTGGTAATAGGGATGATGCTGATGACCTGGCGCAAGATACGCTGGTAAAGGCTTATATCTCTTCGACAGGCTATCAGGACAAAGGAAAGTTCCGCTCGTGGCTCTTCAAGATTGCGCACAACACGTTCCTCAACCACAAAGCAAGCCTGCGCATGACAGAGAGCATCGACGAGGCACGAAAGCTCATCAGCAGCACCTCCACAGATGCCGCCTTCCAGCACCAGGACCTCTATCTTGCCTTGCGTACTCTTCCACCCAAGGAACGGTCAGCTATCACGCTCTTCTACCTCAGCGGGTACAGTATCAAAGAAATTGCCATGATTACAGAGACCAAAGAAGAGGCTGTCAAGAAGCAGCTTTCACGTGGTCGCGACAAACTGAAAGAGAAACTAAAGCTATTATGAAAGATAAAGCTTTGGAGGAGCTTTTCCTCGCCCAAACACCACATTTCGACGACAAGGCCCAGTTCATGGCCCGTCTTACCCAACGCCTCGATGCTGTGGAATACATCAGACAGTATCAGGAGGCAACCCTTCGCCGCTACAGGATGGCAATGGTTGCAGCCTTCGTCGTAGGCGTAATCAGCGGCATTGCCGCCATTATGTTTATCCTCTCTGCACCAGCCGATGTCCCCCTTTTCACCTTCCACGTGCAGGCTGGCTTCCTGTTGTGGCTTGCTGAGAATTCGCGAGTCATCGTTGCCACCGCTCTTTCCCTGCTCACGACTGTCGGCTTCGTCAGCATCATGGGAAATGTGCAGGAGATTATAAGTATGCGTCAACGGATAAAGACGATGTAGCATGCTCCCAACGCCTGACCATTGAATCCCGTCTGAAGAAAAGGAGAAGGAGAGGGGAAGAACGTGTTGAAACTTCAGTCCGAACACGTCGGACTGGGAGTCCGAACGCGACGGACTGAGAGTCCGCACCTGTCGGACTGCCGGAAAGAAGCAGTTCGACCTTGCCTCGCATCAGGATGAGGAGGGAGAAGGAACCCGTCATTGAGACTTAGACAAGCTTGCGGATGAAGGAGCCTAAGCTCAGACACAATAGCCTTGAAAGTTTTTAATTCTTGGGTAGATTGATATCGATCACATGAGGCAAGGATTCGTTGCCATAGCGGTCGAGTGTCGTGACTGCCAGATGGAGGTTCCAGAGCGTGGCAGTCAAAAGGTTGTAGGTGTATTCAGGTTCGCTTACGATGGTAATCAGATTGGCGGGGTTGCTGATATCCACAGGCATCTCGCGGCTGGCATAAATGATGTAGCGGCAGGTGGAGCCTCCTGAACGGACAGGTTGCCAGGAGAGGCGGACTGTGGTGGGACCAGTCCGTTTCACTTGGACATCAGGTGCTGCTGGGGTGACATCGTGTTGCCAGGTCATGGCTGGCATGATGGCAGGATAGGGATAATAGATTGATTTGAGATAATCGTAGATTCCCTTTTCGTTCTTTGTCAGGAACTGGCTGCGGAAATATGCCTCACCCCCCACGTCGATCAAGCGCAGGTAAGCCAGTTCGCGTTTGATGACTCCCAAGTCCCAATTCTGTTCCTTGGGGCTGAGGAAATAGATGCCCAAGCCTGGTACGACAGAACGTCCATAGGATCGCTCCTGCCAGTCAGCTGCGAAGGGATAGAAATGATCGCCCTGGAAGTACATCATGGGGAAGAGCATGTCCATGATGCCCAGCTTGAGCCAACCCTGTGCATCCTGGAAAACGGTGGAGTAGGCCGACCATCCTCGAGCAGAGTAGCGGGTCACATCATCGTATTTTCCTACAGGCGAGCAGCTGACGCGCACCCATGGTTTAAGCTCCTTGACGGTGTGATAAATCTGTTGGACAACTGCAGTTATGTTCTCGCGTCTCCAGTCGGCTTTGCTCATCCCATCGCCATATATCTTATAGGTATAGCTGTCAGGAAACGAGCTGGAATTCTCAGGATAACGTATATAATCGAGGTGGATGCCGTCCACATCGTAGTTCTCGACAATCTCGTGGCAAAGACGTTCCAGATAGTCTGCTGTGCCAGGCAGTCCTGGGTCGAGATAGTACGTGTCGCCATGCTTCTTGAGCAATCGCGGGTGGGTGTAGATGAGGCTTTTCCTGCCTATCCTGCGAGCGTTCTCAGCCTTGAAGCTTGGTATGGCGACAATCCATGCGTGCAGTTCCATGCCTCGCTTGTGCGTCTCCTCGATGGCGAAGGCTAAGGGGTCGTAGCCAGGATCTTTGTCATACTTGCCTGTCAGCACGACGTCCCAAGGCTCAATGTTGCTGGGATAGAGGACAGTCCCTCGAGTGCGTACCTGCAGGAGAACCGTATTGATGCCACATTCCTTCAGCTGGTCCAGAATGTCGCATAGTTCTTCCTGCTGGGCCTCGCGATTCCATTCGTTTGTGGCTTTCGTCTTGGGCCAGTCCAATCCCCCAAAAGTTGTCAGCCAGACGGCACGTACTTCCCTTTTGGGGAAGACTTCAGGATTGGTGAAAAGTGTCTGTGCATTTACCAGAATGCACAAAAAGAGTGCATATATTGTATGTATAATCCGTTTCACGGCACAAAGATAGCAATTTTAAGTGTAAGTTTTCATCTTTAGTTCATAATAATTTACTATCTTTGCATCGTAAAAAGAAAAGGTACACAGTATAATGGTCACGTTTTGTATAGCCTTAGCTTGTTTGGTGCTGGGTTATTTCTTGTATGGAACTTTTGTAGAGAAGGTTTTTGGGGTAGATCCGAATCGTAAGACACCTTGTTTCACAAAGAAGGATGGCGTCGATTACATTCCTATGCCTACGTGGAAGGTTTACACCGTTCAGTTCCTCAACATTGCTGGCACAGGTCCCATCTTTGGCGCCCTGATGGGCATCCTGTATGGTCCTGCTGCTTATCTGTGGATCGTGTTGGGCTGCATACTGGGCGGCGCCATGCACGACTATATGTCAGGCATGATCAGTATCCGTCGCGACGGCGCCTCGTTGCCAGAGATCATTGGTGACGAACTGGGCAGCACTTGCCGGCTTGTCATGCGCATCGTCTCCCTGGTGCTGATGATTTGCGTGGGTGCATCTTTCGTGATGATTCCTGCCGGCCTGATGGATCAGCTGACTGTGCAGTTGGTGGGCATCGAGGGAACCAATCTCTTGTGGACAGTAATCATATTTGCCTTCTATTTGGCCGTGACGATATTCTCCATAGATAAGATTGTGGGCAACGTGTATCCCATATTTGGAGTAGCTCTCTTGCTGATGGCAGTATTGGTGGGATTTGGCATGTTTGCCCATCCAGGTGAAATCCCCTCCATTACGGAAGCCTTCTCCGACCATTATCCTACAGAAGGAGCCACCCCATTGTTCCCAGCTCTCTTCATAACGATTGCCTGCGGAGCCGTAAGTGGATTCCACGCTACGCAGAGTCCCATGATGGCCCGCTGCATCAAGAACGAGAAATATGGCCTGCGCTGTTTCTATGGAGCGATGGTGACAGAGGGTGCCGTAGCACTTATCTGGGCAGCAGCTGCCATCAAGTTTGTGGATGCATTGGACGTGAACACCTTTTATGGAGTGACGGACACCTTCAACAACGTTTACGAGAAACTCTATTACACCATGACGCATGCCATCAGGGATGGCCAGGTGGTAGAGGTAAAGATGAATCCTGCATTGCTGGTCAACATGCTTTGCAATGACTGGCTGGGCAAGCTGGGTCTGGTCTTGGCCGTATTGGGCATCGTGGCAGCTCCCATGAGTACAGGCGGTTCAGCCTTCCGTGCAGCTCGTCTGATTTGTGCTGACTTCAGCGGATACGGTCAGTCTACAGTATGGCGTCGTATCCTGTTGGCAATACCTTTGTTCCTGATTGCCATCTTGATGCTGCAGGTGTCCAGTTTCAAGGTGCTATGGCTCTACGTGTCGTGGTTCAACCAAGTTCTTGCCACCTTCACGTTTTTCACCATTGCCCACTGGTTGCACCATCGCAAGGATCATCCTGGCATACTTCCTAAATGGAGTTGGATTGTGTCGTTCCTGCCAGCTGTCTTCATGTGCAGCGTGAGCAGTTGTTTTATTCTCATTGATTCTGATAACGGTTTCGGTCTGTCTCCCCAATTGGGTTACTGGATAGGTTTGAGCTTTACTGCCGTTGTCACCATTATGTTTCTGGTCTACAACAGCAGGACATCAAAGAAGGAATGATGAGTATCATGGACAAAATGAATAAAAAAAGTAAATAAAGATGATAACTTTCAGTGTTGCTCTTATCTGTCTCATGATTGGCTACCATGTTTATGGCACCATTGTGGAGAAAATCTTTGCTCCTCAGAGGAACGCTAAAATGCCATGCGAAGTGAAGCGTGACGATGTGGACTATATCCCGCTACCCACATGGAGGGTTTACCTTATCCAGTTCTTGAACATTGCTGGAACAGGTCCTATCTTTGGCGCCATCAT
Source organism: Bacteroidaceae bacterium (assembly GCA_017427185.1). Lineage (GTDB taxonomy): Bacteria > Bacteroidota > Bacteroidia > Bacteroidales > Bacteroidaceae > Physcousia. The sequence goes on from JAFRTJ010000050.1 coordinate 61,093, forward strand.
GGGCATCCTTTATGGTCCTGCCGCTTATCTGTGGATTGTGTTGGGCTGTATCTTTGCAGGTTCTGTTCATGACTATATGTGTGGCATGATCTGTGTGCGCAAGGGCGGAGCCTCGTTGCCAGAGATCATTGGCGATGAGCTGGGCACCTTCATGCGCCACGTGATGCGTCTGTTCTCCCTGATTCTTCTGGTTATGGTGGGCGCAGTCTTCGTGATCACGCCAGCTTCGCTGCTCGACAACATGATACCTGATTCAGGTTGGCTATGGAGTAGTGGCTTTTGGATTCTCGCGATTCTGGTTTACTATCTCTTTGCCACTTTCTTGCCTATCGATAAATTCATCAGCAAGGTGTATCCCTTTTTTGGCATCGCTTTGCTCGTGATGGCATTTGGCATTGGGTGGAACATCTATACCCAAAGTGGATGGTTGCCTGAACTGACGGATAGCCCCTTCAGTACGCATCATCCTCAGAAGTTGCCCATTTTCCCCATGCTCTGCATCACGATTGCCTGTGGAGCCATAAGTGGTTTTCATAGCACGCAGAGCCCGCTGATGGCACGTTGCATGACCAATGAACGATACGGCCGTCTCGTTTTCTATGGAGCCATGATTAGGGAAGGAGTCGTCGCGTTGGTGTGGGCAGCAGCAGCCATCAAGTTTGCCAGTACCTTGCCTGGCGAGGAGGGGGCTACTGCTTACGAGAAATTGGCAGCAATGGGGAATCCTGCTATTGTGGTGAAGGAAGTGTGCGTTTCCTGGATGGGACGCGTAGGTGCAGTTCTGGCCATTCTGGGTGTTGTGGCTGCTCCCATCACCAGTGGCGATACGGCATTCCGCAGCGCACGTTTGATAGCGGCTGATTTCCTTCATGTCAATCAGCAAAAGATCCTGAAGCGACTGATGATTTGCCTGCCTTTGTTCGCGATTGCCACAGCGCTGATGTTCATCGATTTCAATGTTATGTGGCGCTATTTTGCCTGGACCAACCAGATGCTTGCCTGCATCATGCTTTGGGCGGCCTCTGTTTGGCTTGCCCGCGAGAAGAAGTTCTTCTGGATAACGTTGCTTCCCGCCATGTTCATGAGCGTAGTGACTACCAGCTATATCCTCGTTGCTCCTGAAGGCTTCCGACTGCCTCTTCAGGTGGGCCTCATCTCAGGAGTCATCTTCATGCTGGTTTTTGTTTTCTTGTTCTTTCATTGGAAGAAGCATAACACGAAACAATAGGGTGTAAAACATAAAATAACATAAAATAAGTCGTAAAGTCTTTCCGCTTTCAATTATTATCCCTATTTTTGAAACGGAATAATGTTTTTAGCTTAAGAGAAAACTATTTAAAAGTAAACATAAAAGAATTGATTATGAAAAAGTATCTTTTGATGGCACTCTTTGCCGCTGTATCTCTGGGCGCAAATGCTCAGTTCGAGGCTGGAACTGGTTATGTCAGTGGTTCTCTGACAGGTCTGAATTTTAGTTTCAACAACAAGGAGAAGGTGACGTTTGGTGTCGATGCCACTTTGGGTTTCTTCTTTGAGGATGCCTGGATGGTCTACGGGCAGTTTGGCTATGATCACAAGAAGCATGATGACCGTTTCAGCGCTGGAGCAGGTGCTCGTTATTATATCCTGCAGAATGGTCTGTACCTGAACTTGGGAGCAAAGTATGAGTATGCCAACGTGAAAGCTATCAAATACATGCATCAAGTGCATAACCTGTATGCTACTCCAGAGATTGGTTATTGCTTTTATCTCAATAACCATGTGAGCATTGAGCCTGCTGTGTATTACGACCTCAGCCTCAACCACTTCTCAGACTTCAGTAACGTAGGTCTACGTATTGGTTTCGGTTATTACTTCTAAAGGAGAGAACTTCTCTAAGAGAGGTGCGAATCATAGGCCCTGCTTCAGCGAATGGCTGAAGTGGGGCTTTTCAGTTTTTCCCTCAAAAAGCGTCCTGTATAGCTTTCCTTGCATCGTGCAATTTCTTCAGGAGTGCCGCATGCCACAAGTTGACCGCCTGCTTGACCTCCTTCCGGACCAAGGTCGATGATGTAGTCGGCGCACTTGATGACATCCAGATTGTGTTCAATGATGACGAGCGTGTGGCCACGTTGGATGAGGGAATCAAAGGCAGCCAGGAGTTTCTTGATGTCGTGGAAGTGGAGACCTGTGGTAGGCTCGTCGAAAATGAACATCGTGGGTTCGTGTTTTTCCAGTCCCAGATAGTAAGCCAACTTTACACGTTGGTTCTCACCACCAGAGAGCGTGGAGGAGGATTGCCCAAGTTTGATGTATCCGAGTCCTACATCTTGCAAGGGTTTCAACAGGTCGATGATGCGTTTCTGTCTATGCCCTTCGAAGAACTCAATGGCTTGGTTGATGGTCATGTTGAGCATGTCATTCACGTTCTGTCCTTCGTATCTGACCTCAAGAATGTCTTGTTTGAAACGTTGGCCATGACAACTTTCGCACTCCAATACCAAGTCAGCCATAAACTGCATTTCTACGGTGACGGTTCCTTCGCCCTTACATTCCTCGCATCGTCCTCCTTCTGTGTTGAAACTGAAGTGTCCAGCTGTGTAGCCCATCTGCTTTGCAAGAGGCTGTGAGGCCATGAGTTTACGGATCTCGTCCCACGCCTTCACGTAGGTGACAGGATTCGAGCGTGTGCTCTTTCCAATAGGGTTCTGGTCGACAAATTCAATGGAATGTATCATCGACGTGTCACCCTCGAGTGAAATAAACTCTCCAGGTCGGTCTGCCACTTCGTCGAGTTGACGTTTCATGGCATTGTAGAGGATGTCCCTTACCAAACTGCTCTTTCCGCTTCCGCTGACTCCAGTTACAGTGGTCATCACGTTGAGAGGGAAACGTACGTCGATGCCTTTCAGATTGTTGGCGCGTGCCCCTTTTATCTCGATGTAGTTGTTCCAGGGACGATAGGAAACTGGGGTGGGGATCGTGTCCAGCCCAAGCAGGAAATTCAGCGTGTGGGAGACGAGTCCACTCTCAGGCATCTGTATCTTGCTGGGGACGATTTGACCATTCTCGTCAATTGTGGAAGATATATCACCTGCCCAGACAAGTTGACCTCCAAGTCGACCTGCTTCAGGCCCCATATCGATGATGTAGTCAGCGCTGCGTATGATTTCCTCGTCGTGCTCCACAACCACCACAGTATTCCCTAAGTCGCGCAATTGCTTAAGTACCTTAATGAGACGATGTGTGTCGCGGCTGTGGAGGCCTATGCTAGGCTCGTCGAGGATGTAAAGTGATCCGACCAGACTGCTGCCCAGGCTAGTCGCCAGGTTGATGCGCTGGCTCTCTCCGCCAGAAAGACTGTTGCTCAATCGGTTGAGGGTGAGATAGGGTAGCCCCACATCCATGAGGAATTGCAAACGGCTGTTGATCTCGATTAGGATGCGCTTGGCTACTTGCTGCTCGTGTTCGTTGAGTTTCAGTTCATGAAACCATCCAGCCAAGTCCTCAATAGACATCTCCACCAGTTCTGTGATGCTCCGTCCGCCAACTTTCACGTAATTGGCTTCAGAACGCAGTCGGGTACCATGACATTTCGGGCAGACTGTCTTGCCACGATATCGAGCCAGCATGACGCGGTTCTGTATCTTATACTGCCCTTGTCGCAGGAACTCGAAGAAAGCATCGATGGTAACCAGTCCCCATTCTTTCTCTTCTGGCGCAAGACGTCTCTTCTCCTCAGGCAGCGAGGCAGGGAATGTGCCGTGCCAGAGCCAGTCCTTTTCCTCCTGAGTGAGTTGGAAATAAGGCTTGAAGATGGGAAATCCACGCTCAGAATTGAAGCGTATGAACCAATTCTTCCATTCCGACATCTTTTCGCCTCGCCAGCACACGACGGCTCCTTCATAGATGCTGAGGGCGCTGTTGGGAATAACGAGTTGCTCGTCGATGCCTATGATGCGGCCGAAACCTTGGCATTCAGGGCAGGCTCCGACAGGGGAGTTGAATGAGAAAAGATTGTCGCTGAGTTCCTCGAAGGTCATTCCGTCGGCTTCGAAGCGGGTACTGAAAGTGCAGGTCTCTCCGCTGGGGACGAACTTTAGAACGCACTCTCCGTCACCTTCGTAAAAAGCCGTCTCTGCGGAGTCCACCAGACGCGAGATGACATCCTTGCTTTGAGACACGGTAAGGCGGTCGATAGTCAGGCTCTCGCCTGATGTATCCATCTTCTTGGCAGGCACACTTTCCAGATAATCCTCAATGCGGACCACTTCACCTTCAGGAGTGAGCAGGCGGACGAAACCGCTCTGGATGTACATTTCAAGCTGCTGGCGCAGGGAACGTCCCTCAGGCAAGCGGATGGGGCAGAGTACCATGAAGCGGGTGCCTTCTGGATGTCTCAGCATACATTCCACAACGTCTTCCGTCGTATGGCGTTTCACTTCCTGTCCGCTGATGGGGCTGAAGGTGTGGCCTATGCGCGAGAAGAGCAGCCGCATGTATTCGTAGATTTCCGTGCTGGTGCCAACGGTCGATCGAGGGTTGCGGCTGTTTACCTTCTGCTCGATGGCGATGGCGGGAGGAATGCCCTTGATGTAGTCACAGTCAGGCTTGCTCATTCGCCCCAAGAACTGGCGGGCATACGAACTGAGACTCTCCACGTAGCGTCGCTGTCCCTCTGCGTAGAGTGTGTCGAAGGCCAGACTACTCTTTCCGCTTCCGCTGAGTCCGGTAATCACCACGAGTTTGTTTCTGGGAATCTCCAGGTCGATATTCTTCAGGTTATTTACCCTTACTCCCTTTATCTGGATGCTGTCGCTCATTTTTCGATGTTTCCTTCTTCTTTTTCACTTCTTTCTTGCCAGGCTGAGGCAGCTTGTTGCTTGCGTTCGTCTTCCTCTTCTTGCGTTCCCTCAGTTCATATATCAGCGAAAGGCAGGCTAATGCTACGCTGACCAGCCCTAAAAGCAGGCTGATGAGTTCCAGATTTTCCTTTGCAAAGGTAAAGAATGTGTCCATCGGTTTATCTCATTTCGTTGTTCGTTCCATCAAAATATCTTGCAAAGTTACGAATAAGCAAGAAGAAAACCAAAAATGTTTTTGAGTTTTCTCGAGCGAGAGGAACTTCGACGAGGTCAAAGTTACGGAAAGTCGAGACCATAACAAAAAGAACTTGTCTTTTATTCCGTTTCGTTAGTCATGTCATATTCCAGCACACCACCCTTCATGATGTCATTGTATTTGATGGCAGTGTAGTCGATGGGTTGCCCGTCGAGTCGGATGGCTTTCACATATTTGTTTTCGTCAGAAAGGTCATTGACCCTTATGCTGAACGTCTTTCCGTTGGGCAGATGGAGGACGGCTTCGTTCAGCTGAGGGGCTCCGAAGACATATTCTCCAGAAATGGGGCATACGGGATAGAAGCCAAGGGCCGAGAACATATACCATGCTGACATCTGACCACAATCGTCGTTGCCGCACAGTCCGTCGCGCTTTGCCAGATAGTATTTGTCGAACACGTCCCTTATAATTTGTGCGGCTTTGTGTGGCCTGCCTGCCAATGTATAGAGGTAGGCAATATGGTGGCTGGGTTCGTTGCCCTGTGCATAGAGTCCGATAAGTCCTGTTACATCCGGCACTTCGACATGGCCGGGCAGCTCGTCGATGTTCACGAAAAAGAGAGAGTCCAGCTTCTGAATGAATGCCTCTTTGTCGGCGAACTGGCTGATGAGGCCCTCAGGGTCGTGCTGTACGTGCCATGTCCACTGCCATGCATTTCCTTCGGTATAGTCACCGCTTGCCAGCCGGTGCGAGTCGAACGGTTCCTTCCAACTGCCGTCGGCATTCAGTGGACGAACCAGTCCCGTCTGGCTGTCAAACAGGTTCTTGTAGTTAGAGGCTCGTTTCGCGAAAAACGTGCAATCCTCAGTTCGGCCAAGTTTCTTTGCCAGGATGGATGCACAATAGTCGTCGTAGCAGGCTTCCATCGTACGCGACACCGACTCGTTGCTGCTCTTGTCGCACGGGAAGTAGCCATATTGGTCGTAGATATCCCAATCCGATTTCTCGTGGTTGGCTGTCATGGCGTGGCGAATGGCCTCGTAGGCCTTTTCCGGATCGATGTCTTTGTCTCCCTTCATGCATGCATCAGCAATCACATCCACGGCATGGTTGCCAATCATGCACCATGTCTCGCACTGCCCGTATTCGTTTGTGGCCAACAGCCCCGTCTGATTGTGTTTCGCGAGCAGAGAATTCACTAGAAGACTGTTGATGTCTGGGTAGAGGAGTTCCAGGAAGGGATGCTCGGCTCGATAGGTGTCCCACAACGAAAAGTTCGTGAACATGTCCTTCCCGTCGCTCTTGTGAATCCGATGGTCCCATCCGCTGTATGAGCCGTCGGTATCGGTGATGAGGTTGGGCATCAGCAAGGCATGGTACAGAGACGTGTAGAAGGACACTTTCTGGCCCTTGTCTCTTGTCTTTACCTCGATTTTCTTCAGATGGCTGTTCCATACCTCCTTGGCTTGGGTACGTACCTTCTCAAAGTCCCAGCCGGGTATCTCGTGGTCGAGGTTCCTGACGGCTCCCTCTTCACTGGCCGTCGAGAGTCCTACCTTCACTAGCAGGGGCGTGTCGGCCTTCAGGTCGAAGCGCAGCATCAGCTTGGTGACGGTGCCACTGACGGATGGCTTCTCGCTCACCACGTTGTCCTCGAAGGAGCGGCATTCCGTGAAGGGCACAGAGAACCTCGCGCAAAAATAATACTGGTGGTCGCTGACGAAACCTACCGAATGGCGCATTCCGACCACGGTCTGCCCGTCTACCACTTTCAGGTAGCTACGGTCCGTCCTGTCGCCGATGCCGTGTCCCATGTCGAGGACTACGCCGACACTGTCCGGATTGGCATAGGTGTAGCGATGCAGGGCGGCGCGTTCCGTAACGGTCATTTCGGCCTGGATGCTGTAGTCGTCCAGGACAACACTGTAGTAGCCTGGAGAGGCTTGTTCCGTATCGCGCGAGAAATGGGAGCTGTAGCCGTTGCCCGATTCCTCCACTGCATTGAACGTCACATTGCCGCAGAAGGGCATAATCATGATGTCACCCATGTCTGGGCACCCTGTTCCGCTCAGATGGGTGTGGGAAAAGCCTCTGATGATGTTGTCGTCTTCATGGTAGCCAGAGCAGTGTTTCCAGCCGTCGATGCCCGTGTCTGGACTCGCCTGCACCATTCCGAATGGAGTGGCCGCACCTGGATAGGTGTGTCCAGTGAATGCCGTTCCGATAAAAGGATTGACAAACTGTGTCAGGTCAGCTTCGTCAGCCGTATTCGTGCAACCTGCGAGTCCCAGGAGCATTGCCGCTGCCATCAGGCAGAATCTCGTCTTGTTCATTATGTGCGTTACTCTTTTTATTTAGGCAATTATATAGGGTTTGACCCCGAATAGTATAAAAGTGCAGTCAGAAATGGTGATAGCTAATTCTTTACAAAGACTCGTCCACCTGTCACTTTTTCTTCTGCATTACGTCCAGCCCATAGCTCGAAAAAACCCTCTTCCACACGGAAGTTCATGTTGGCATCCCACAGGGCAAAGCTTCGATAGGGTATCTCCAGCTCCACACGTTTGCTCTCATTGGGCTTCAGGGCTACTCGTTTGAAGGCTACCAGTTCCTGTATCGGACGTGCAACGGAAGCAATCTCGTCATGCATGTAGATTTGTACGACCTCGTCGCCTGCTACGTTGCCAGTGTTCTTGACTGTTAGGCAGACACGCAAGGTGTCGTCTTTCTCCAGTGTCTCTGCCATCTGGAAATCACTATACTCGAAGGTTGTATAGCTCAAGCCGTAGCCAAAGGGGAAAAGCGGTTTCCCGTTGTTTTCCACATATCCATAACCGCGTCCGCTGGGTTTGATGGAGTAGTACATCGGATTCTGTCCAATGCTTTTGCTCCAGCTCATGGGCAGGCGTCCTCCTGGGCAGTATTTGCCAGTCAGTACATCGGCAATCGCTGTGCCTCCCTGCTCGCCAGGATACCATGCCTCCAATATGGCGGCTGCGCCATCCACCCAGTCCGTGATATCGATGACAGCTCCGTTCTGCAGCACGACAACTACAGGCTTGCCAGTAGCTATCAAGTCGCGCACCATCTGTTCTTGGTCTATTCTTACTTCTATCTTCTGTTGGTCAGCGATGATTTGAGCTCCTGTCACTTCGCGGTTCTGTGCCACTTTGCTGGAAGGAAGATGGAAGTTGCTGCGGTCGCTGCCTTCCTCTTCTGTGATGGAGGGGAAGAACATCAGCACGTCGCATTTCTGAGCCAAAGGATTGACATTCTGTCCTGTCTGGTTTACAAATACCTCAGCCTTTCCTTCAAAGGCTCTTTTCAGTCCCTCGTAGGGAGTGACGCCACCTTCGCCGCGCCATCCTCCACGTCCTCCGCTGTAATCACCCAGACTTAGGATGTCAGCTGCAGGACCATACAGTCCTATCCGCTTGATGCGTTCCGCCTGAAGAGGTAGGATGCCGTTGTTCTTGAGTAACGTCATTGTCTTACGTGCACATTCCTCAGCCAAATCGCGATGGGCTGCGCTGCGTACGATTTCATTTGCCTTCTGGGGATCCACGAAGGGGGTGTCAAAGAGTCCAAGATCGAATTTTATGCGCAGAACTCTACGCACACTCTCATCGAGCGTCTCCTGACTGATCTTACCCTGGCGGACCAGACTGAGGAGGCTGTCGCTCGTGCTGGCCAGTTGTAGGTCTAGTCCGTTCTCCATACACATGGCCAGCGCATCCTCTGATGATTCTGCCATGCGATGCTGGGAATGGACGATGTTCACACCGCCGTAGTCTGAGACTACGTAACCCTGGAATCCCCATTCCTTTTTAAGGATGTCCTCCAGTACCTGCTTGTTGCAACTCACAGGCACGCCATCCACAGAATTGTATGCTGCCATCACAGCACGGGCTCCACCTTCCTGAATGCAGGCACGGAAAGGCTCCAGGTAGACCTCGCGCAATACTCTCCACGAGGTGACTGATGCATAGGAATCGTGTCCTCCTTCCCCGTAATTGTCAACAAAATGTTTGGGAGTTGCCACCACGCCACCTCCTTCTAAAGCCTTCACATAAGCAACACCCATCCTGGAGTTCAACAGGACGTCCTCGCCATAGCTCTCCTGGCCACGTCCCCATCGCTGGTCACGCGTGATGTTTACTACAGGCGCATAGACCTGACGTACTCCTACAGCTCTAAGTTCTTTGGCTACGACCTGTCCCATCTGGTAGTACAGGCTGTCGTCAAACGTGGCAGCCATTGCAATGCTCTGAGGAAAACAGGTGGCGTTGCCCCACTGGGCTCCATGCAGAGCCTCGCCATGCTGCAGCACAGGAATGCCCCATCGATTGGCCTCGATGGAACGTTTGGTGTCTTCGTTGATGTGTTCCGCAACTGACTTTGCATCATTGGGAATGCCCCCTTCCCACAGGAAGTGGCCTATGTTGCGCACATGCCCCTTCCCGTAGTCTCTTTTTTCATAGAATTCCTTGAAAAATAGCAGTTGTGCACTTACTTGGTTCACTTTCTCCTCCAGAGACATTCTGCTCATCAGGTCCTTCACTCTTTGCTCTGTGGGGAGGTTTTCATTCTGATAATCGTATTTGCCGCTATCGTCTGGTTTGCAAGAGAGAATGATCACTCCCATGATTACGTATAATGCTGCGTTTGTTTTCATCTGAAGATATATTAAATAAGGATGTTAATTTGATTAGACTTGTTGCAAAGTTACAAAAAACGATTGCAAAAACAAGAGAATTTTTCTTTTTCTTTGCCAAGACGCCACAACAATGCTCTCTTTTGCCATAGAAACAGAAAAACTATACAGAGAAGTGAAGGATTGTGAATAAAAATTATTATCTTTGCAAGCAATATGAGAAGCAAGATTACTTTTATGCTGCTTTTGTTAGCAGCCTTCGTGATGGCTCAGAATCCTAAAAGAGAGTTTCGTGGAGCCTGGATTCAAAGTGTGAATGGACAGTTTCAGGGCATGAGTCGAGATGCTATGCAAAAGACCTTGTCTGAACAGTTGGATGTGTTGCAGCAGGATGGCATCAATGCCATTTTCTTTCAAGTTCGCTGTGAGGGTGATGCTCTTTATGAGAGTAGGTATGAGCCTTGGAGCCGTTTCCTGACGGGGCAGCAGGGCCAAGCGCCCAATCCTTTCTGGGATCCATTGGCCTGGATGGTGGAGCAGTGTCATCTGCGCAATATGGAGTGCCACGCTTGGATTAATCCATTCCGAGCCAAGACGAAGGCTACAACTACGCTGGCTAACACTCACGCCTATTTCAGCCATCGCGACCATTTCTTCGACTATGATGGCTTGTTGCTCTTCGATCCAGGTATTCCAGAGAACCGAAACTTCATTTGTGAAGTCATTAAGGACATCGTGAAGCGTTATGATGTGGATGGTATTCACATGGACGACTATTTCTACCCCTATCCTGTGGCAGGTGTGCCCATCCCTGACGATGCCAGTTATCAGGCATACAGCAAGGGAGGTGATAGAGGTGATTGGCGGCGCGAAAACGTGAACAAGTTCATGGAGCAGGCCTGCAAGGCTATCCGTTCCGTGAAGCCTTGGGTAAAGTTTGGAGTCGCTCCTTTCGGCATATATCGTAATCAGCGTACAGATCCAAATGGAAGTGCCACCACGGGTTTACAGAACTATGATGACCTCTATGCAGACGTGCTGAAGTGGGTAGAGAAAGGCTGGGTAGACTACAACATTCCACAGATTTATTGGGAGATTGGCAACAAGGCAGCTGACTATGAGACGCTGATTCGTTGGTGGAGTCAGCATGCAGGCCAGCGCCCTCTCTATGTGGGACAGGATGTGATGCGTACCATAAAGCATACTGATCCCAACAATCCTCATGCTCACCAGATGGGTGCCAAGTATGCCCTTCAACGTTCGCTGCCTGGTATTTATGGCAGTTGTCAATGGTATGCGAAGGCTGTGGTGGACGATGAGGGCAACTATGGCTCTTTCCTGCGCCAGTATTACCACAATACCATCGCGCTGCAACCTCTCTGTCCCTGGATTGACTCCAAGGCTCCCAAGAAGGTACGCAAGTGCAAGACGGTCTGGACAACAGATGGCCCCATCCTTTTCTGGTCAGCTCCACGTGGGCGTAAGGAGATGGACAAGGCGCGTCAGTATGTGGTATATCGTTTCACCGAGGACCAGCCCGTTGATTTCAAGGATTCCAAGAACATCTATTGCATTACCCAAAACACGTTCCTGAATCTGGAGTACAAGGGTGGTGAAACCCGCTACGTGTACTACGTTACTGCGCTTGACCGACTTCAGAACGAGTCAAAGCCAGTGAAGAAAAAAGTGAGTCTGTAATATCGGATCACATATAGTTCGAGAGTCCTTTTCCCACCACAGAGAAGGACTCTTCTTGTTAGGAATTTGGTTGGATTTCCACTCTCACAGCCTTGTAACCCAATGTACGGAAAAGTGCCTCCACTTGCGTGCGTGCATTTTCTTCAGCACGTTGGATATTCTCGCGAGTCATACAGCGTTTTATCATAGTTTGCTGGGCACGATGGTACAAATCTTCCTTGGCTTGAGCATCCCATTCCCCTAGTTCATAGAAAGAACGGGTACGTGCTTCGTCAATGAACCTGCGGTCAAGTAACTTGATGGGAGGCAGGCGCAGAATAGCGGTATCGCCCTTGCTGGTAGCCCAGTGCTCCTGGCAATCCTGGAAGTCGATGCCCAGCCGCAGCGTGCCCTGATAGATGCGCACTAAGCGGTCATCACGGCTGAACCAATGCGTAATGGCAGTATCGATCATTTCTTCGTCGCTGATGCACAGGAATTCCCACTCTCCAATCTGCTCCACAGCACGGATCTGCGAGGGAGTCAGGTCTATCTCTTTTTGAAAAGAGGCATGAAGAGAAATTGGTGAGGGAATACCTCTCCAGCAGCTTCGTATAGAGAAGAATGCCAGCAGGATAAGTGCCATCGCTATGAGGCCGAAAACAAGTTTCAGGAATTGGATGATCTTTTTCTTCATGGGGCGCTACAGTTTGATGACAGATCCTTCGTTGTCATATATTTCATGCCTTTTCGAGGCATCCAGATCTTCGCGGAAAGTTATCACGATGTGATCTTCATCGTAACCCATCTCAGTAAGGAGCGGAATGAGTGTCTGGGCCGCACTCTCACGTGCGGTGGTCAGGATACCCATTTGGGGAATCTGCTCAAGAATACTTTCCACACCTTGGCGGGTAAAGTCGGTCAGTTCTGAGTCGGAATAATTGGAGCGGAAGAGGCTCGTGTATTGACGGATGCCTTCGTGGTCCACTTTCGAAGCGGTGATTACGATGCGTGGGTCAGGCAATGTGATGTGGATGAAGTCGCCAGAACGTTCTACGTTACGCTCTGTGAAGTTGGCAAAATCCACGTAACTCTTAAGGGTTACATCAATGGGGATGGCGACTTTGCGATCACCCAGGCTGATTTTCTGGTCGTACTCAAATCCCAAGATGCTTCCCTTCAGATGCAGGAGATCATCGTGGGTCACTATCTTGTGCACTTGATACTCAGCCGTGTAGAGTCGGTTTTGTCGACTGATACGCAGGACAAGGTTGATGCTGTCCTTCTTCGCTTGGCTGTCAGCCTCTCCCTTCTTATGACCGCTACAGGCCATCAGGATGAGCATTGCGAGAAGTGGTAATATGCGTTTCATGGTGGCAAAGTTACGTTTTTTTTCTGTACTATCTCTCACGATTCAATAAATTATCGTACCTTTGCACGTGAATAAATGCTAAAAAATATGCAGATTAAATATTCTATCATAGGTTTGTGGGCCGTTCTTTGCATGATTTCATGCCAGAAAAAGCAGTCTGCAGGGGATGTTGCTGAGTATTCTCCTTACGAAGAGATTCAGACTGACCAGATTCACAGGATGAATGATTACGACCTTCAGGATACCACTCGCATTGGGAATCACATCTATCAGTACACAATCCATCGTGAGGCTGACGATTCGCTTGGTATCATCGAGGATGATTTGGGAAGCAAGTATGCCGATAACTTCTATCAGTTGGATATCTTGCGCGACGGTTCGTCCTTTTTCTCGAAGCGCTTCACGAAAAAGACATTCCTCAGTCAGTTGTCTGCGGATTTTCGCAAGTATGGTTTGCTGGACGGTTTCCGGTTCAGCCACTCTCAAGATGCAAAACTCTATTTCAGCGTTTGCGTCAGCTATCCAGACAGCGACATGTCCTCACCCTTTTTCCTTGTCATAGGTCCTGATGGAAGTTTTGCCATCGAGAAGGACAATACGGGAGACATGGAGGACTAGCGAATGGGAGAGATCAAGGCTGTCTTGTTTGATATGGATGGCGTGCTGTTCGACAGTATGCCCAATCATGCCTATTCCTGGAGCCATGCCATGACACAATTCGGACTTGCAATGACAACAGAAGAGGCATACATGAATGAGGGACGCACAGGTGGCGGCACTATTGATATCCTGGCTCAACGTTTTTGGCATCGCGATGCCACACAGGAGGAGAAGGAGCACATCTATGCTGCCAAAACGGCACTTTTCAATCAATTGCCTGAGGCGAAACCTATGCCTGGCGCCCTGAAAGCATTACAGGCGGTGAAGGATCATGGGTGGAAGATTGTGTTGGTGACTGGTAGCGGCCAGGTGACTCTTTTGGATCGCCTGAGCAAGCACTTTCCTGGCTTCTTCTCTCAAGATCTTATGGTGACGAGTTTCGATGTGAAGCAGGGCAAACCTCATCCTGAACCTTACTTGATGGGGCTCGCTAAGGCAGGTGTACGCGCTGAGGAAGCGCTGGTGGTGGAGAATGCTCCTTTGGGTGTCGAATCCGCTCACAAGGCAGGTATCTTCACTCTTGCGGCCAACACAGGTCCTCTTCCTGACAAGATTCTTTCTGATGCTGGAGCTGATCTCGTTTTCTCTGGAATGGATCAGGTGGGAGAGTATCTTAGAAACTTGTCATCCCATCCTTTTGCAGGAAAAAAGTAAGTTGCCCTCAAGCATTCAACTAGGAAAAGAGAAAGCCCTCGCCATCGTCGTGATAGCGGGGGCCTTTTGTTTTTGTATCTTCCCTGGCTGGGGAAGAACGTGTTCCTTGAGTGGACCTGATGCTTAGAGTCTTGCCTTGATGGCTTCGCTCTCTTTCTCGTAGCCTGGTTTGCCAAGAAGGGCGAACATGTTCTTCTTGTATGCTTCTACGCCTGGCTGGTTGAAGGGGTTTACTCCCAACATCAATCCGCTGATGCCGCATCCCTTCTCGAAGAAGTAGATCAGTTGCCCCAGATGGTATTCGTCGAGACGATCCAATGCGATGCGTATATTGGGTACACCGCCATCCACGTGAGCCAACTGAGTACCCAGCTCAGCCATCTTGTTGACCTCGTCCACGCGTTTTCCTGCAAGGAAGTTCAGGCCATCCAGATTCTCCTCGTCGTAGGGGAAGAGAACTTCGTGCTCAGGTTTCTCGATACTGATTACGGTTTCGAAGATACTGCGTTCACCTTCCTGAATCCATTGGCCCATCGAATGCAAGTCTGTGGTCAAGTCTACGGCAGCAGGGAAGATGCCCTTCAACTCCTTGCCCTCACTCTCTCCGTAGAGTTGCTTCCACCATTCGTTCATGAAGTGGAGTTTGGGATGGAAGTTGGCAAGAATCTCTATCTTCTTGCCCTCCTGATAGAGTACATTACGGACTGCAGCATACTGGGCACAGAGGTTCTCTGCAAAGGGAACATTTCCACAGGTGGCAGCCTCCATATCGGCAGCACCCTTGACGAGGGCCTTGATGTCGAATCCTGCAATCGCGATGGGGAGCAGACCAACTGGGGTCAATACGCTGAAGCGTCCACCTACGTTGTCAGGAATGATGAAGCTGGCGTAGCCTTCTTTGTCAGCCGTTGTGCGTGCAGCACCCTTCTTGGCATCCGTGACGGCCACGATGACTTTGCGTGCAGTCTCCTTGCCGCGCTGTTGCTCGCATTGTTTCTTCAGCAGGCGGAAGGCTAGAGCTGTCTCTGTGGTGGTGCCACTTTTGCTGATGTTGATGAGGCCAAACTTTTTGTCCTTCAGATAGGTGGTCAGTTCGTAAAGATAATCCTCGCTGATATTGTTGCCTGCAAACAGAATGTTGGGGTTCTCGCCCTTGTTTGTGAGCCACTGGAAACTGTTGCCGAGTGCCTCGATGACAGCACGTGCGCCCAGATAGGAACCGCCGATGCCTGCTACTACTACAGTATCGCAGTTGGCACGCATTACGTCAGCGCAAGCCTGGACTTCATTCAGGAACTCAGGAGTGATGCTGCTGGGCAGGTGGAGCCAACCTAAGAAATCATTACCTGCACACGTGCCGGCCTCGAGTGCCTTCTGTGCCTCCTCTGCCTTCGGAGCGAAAGCTTCGATCTGCTCCGCACTCAGCAGAGCTTTGGAATAATCAAGTTTTAACATCTTATTTATTTGCTATTTAACGATTTACTGTTTATTTGCTATTGTGTTATTTGGTAATTTCGCTATATAAAGCACGGTAGCAAACTGTTGATTCTATATTTTTAAGCTTCATTAGTGAGACTTCTAATTCGGTTGCAAATTTACGACAAAAAAATGAAACCACAAAGAAAGGCGTAGGTAATTGCAAAACGACACGTGGGTAAAATGCAAACGACACGTGCCACGTTGGACAGTTTAACGTGTTACGATGGACAGTTTATCGTGCTTAATTGTGACAATTAACGTGCCTCGAGTGATGTTTTCGCGTGTTGAAGACCATGTTTGTGCAAAAAACCTTCCGAAAGGGGCCTTTTTGTTGAATTTTTGCGTTGAGGAAAGATGCGCCAAATAGAGGAAAAAGCATCGGAACGAGGGGGTTCAGTACGTGTTTCGGGGCCTGAAAGAGGCTTATTTTGATGCTTTTTGTCATATTTCGATGGGTTCTGCGTCAATTTAGGTGGTGAATAAAGGTTGGAGAATCTTACCTAATACATTGATTTATAACATGATTTTGATATACAATAATTGTATAAATTAACCTACTATTTTACGTGCTGAATTAATGAAACAAGAAAGGAATAAGAATGACTAGGCAAGAGTCAAGATGACATGGGCAAACTCATATATGTTGTTA
>JAFRTJ010000051.1 GCA_017427185.1 Bacteroidaceae bacterium
ATTATTATATAATATATAATATAAAGGTAAATATCCTTCTTTTTTCCTTCCAATGAAATTTTGAAATGATACGGCGTTACGGCGTTACGGCGTTACGGCGTGAATGCGGTAGCGTTGGTGGGAAGAAGCGGTCCTCGTCCTCGTTATCGTCCTCGTTATCGTCCTCGTCCTCGTTATCGTTATCGTCATCGTTATCGTCATCGTCAACGTTAATTTTTTTTTCATGGAAAAAAACGTGGAATGTTTGGTAGTTTTAAAAAAAAGATGTATATTTGTACTCGGAAAGCATCTTTTATTTTTAATGGTTACAGATATGAAGAAAATTAAACTCTTTCTGGCCGCATTGCTGGCCATCGTGGGGCTCTGATTACTCGGATTATTCTGAGTTCTCGGATTCTCCGCTAACCGTTAACCGTTCAAAGCTAACCTCAAAATCTTCGCTAGACAGCAGTATAAAAAAATAGACAGAGAGATTATGGAGAGAAGAGAATTCCTAAGGCTCAGCGCAGGATTGCTGGCTGCCTCACAATTGCCACTACGGTTGAATGCAGAGGTGACGAGAAATGTCGGCCGGCTGAAACCCCTCGACATTCGTCCGATTACCATCCAGGTGGGCGCTGAACGGCCCTTTGGTGCTGTACACGTGTCGGACACCCATCTGACGTTGGCTGACAACCGCAACGATGAGCGCAAGATTACTCTGGCCTCGAGTCGTGCTCGTGGGATGCACCTGGGTGAGCATTATCTGGATGAAGCAATCCGCTACGCCAAAGAACACGACATGATGCTCCTCCATACGGGCGACTTGATAGACTTTGTCTCAGAGGCCAACCTGGATGCTGCTGCCCGTCACTACCTGGAGGGCGACTGGTTCGTATCTTCAGGAAACCATGAGTTCTCGCAGTATGTGGGCGAGGCGAAGGAAGACGAGGCATACAAGCAGCAGTCGTACCAGAAGGTGCAGGAAGCATATCCCAACGACCTGACGTTCTCTTCGCGCGTAGTGAATGGGGTGAATCTCGTCTCGCTCGACAACGTGTACTACAACGTCACAGAGCGTCAGCATGAGCTGATGGAGCAGGAGGTGAAGCGCGGCCTTCCCATCGTGCTGATGTGCCATGTTCCCTTCTATACACCCAAGCTCTGCGCTTACTCCTTCGAGTCGGCACATCATGTGGCTGCCTACGTGTGCGGCGCTCCGCTGGAGGTGACGGAGACGTATCAGCAAGACCCCAACCGTCCGCCAGAAGAGGCTTGGAGGAACCGCAACATCCAGCAGCGAGCCGACAAACCTACGTTGGAATTCATCAAATGGCTGGGGAAGCAGAAACTGCTGAAAGGCATCCTCTGCGGACACTGCCACTTCTTCTTCCAGGAGCCGTTCTCCAAGACGGCTGTGCAATATGTGGTGGGAGCAACCTACAAAGCCGAGGCTTACGGGGTCAGCTTCGTCTGAAACAGTTGTCTGCAGGGCTTCTTTACCAGATTGAAAACAAAAAAAGGAAATAACGAATCAAAACCAGATTTACCAAGATGAAAAAGTATCTCAACCTGATTCTGCTGCTCCTCCTAATATGCGGACGCAGCCAGCAAGTGTTGTCCAAGCAAAAATACGATGTGGCAGCCTATCTCTATCCTGCCTACGTCTCCGATGATCCTCGCCTGCGTCCCTTCTGGCCGATGGGTATGGGCGAGTGGGAAACCGTCATGACGATGCAAAAGCGCAATCCAGGACACTACTGGGATCGGCGTCCCCTCTGGGGGCCCATCAACGAGGCAGACCCTGCCGTGATGGAGATGGAGATAGAACAGGCAACTCGGCACGGTATCAACGTCTTCATCTTCGACTGGTATTGGTTCGATGGCCGTCCCTTCATGGAGACGACGCTCACGAATGGTTTCCTGAAGGCTCAGAACCGCGAGAAGATGAAGTTCTATCTGATGTGGGCCAATCACGATGTGGTCAACACCTGGGACACCCGCATCTCCCGTCTGCCTGAGAACAACGTCATCTGGCAGGGCAGCGTAGACCGTCAGGAGTTCGAGAAGATCTGCCGCCGCAACATTGAGCTCTTCTTCAGCCAGCCAGAGTATTACAAGATAGACGGGAAACCCGTGTTCATGATTTACGACGTGGTAAACTTCATCAAAGGGTTGGGAGGCATCAAGGAAGCTGCCGATGCCGTGAAGTGGTTCAAGCAGGAGGTCAAGAAGGCTGGATTCCCAGGTTTGGACCTGCAGTTCACGATGTGGAAACCCAACCTCAACTACAGCGGTTTCGATGCCGGCAAGACCGACAAGCCAGGAAACGAGTTCGTCACGCGGCTGGGCTTTACCAGCACGTCCCACTATCAGTTCTGCCACTTCACCAACGTGAACGACGAGTACAACAACATCATGGAGCGTGTCAGAAAGGAATGGGACCAAATCGACGCAGACTTCACCATCCCTTACTATCCCCACATCAGCATCGGATGGGACAACAGTCCTCGCATCACCCAGAGTGCCATCGTGCGCGACAATACACCCGAGAACTTTGCGAAAGCCCTGCGGGACGCTCGCGACTATGCCGACCGTCATCCCAATCAGGTGCCCCTCATCACCATCAACAGCTGGAACGAGTGGACGGAAACAAGCTATCTGCAACCCGACAACGTCTACGGCTATGGTTATCTGGAGGCCGTGAAGAAGGTCTTCGTGGACGGCGAGTAGGCGAGTGGCAACTTCCCAAACATCCCCCAACAAGCGAAAAATATTATTAACCCTAATAAATCAGATTATATGAAGAAACTCAGAAGATTCCTTCTTGTTGCCGCTACCCTCGCGGCAACCTGCAACATCGCAAGTGCAGCCAAGCCGGTTCAAGTGAAGTCGCCCGACGGCAACATCGTTGTCACCCTGAATACTCAGAAGGGACAACTCGGCTGGTCGGTCAGTCGTGGCGGACAGACGCTCTACACGATGGAGCAAGTCGGCATGAAGATGGCAGGCAAGGCTGTAGGAACATCCGCAGGCAGCGTGAAACAGCGTGCCGTCAGCGAGAGCGTCAAGCCAGTCGTTCCCCTGAAGCAAGCCGACATCACCAATGCTTACACGGAAGCCCGCATCGCGGTGGAGAATGGCACTCTGGTGCTGCGCGTGCTGGACAACGCTGTAGCATACCGCTTCGAGTCTCGCGTGAAGGGAGAAGTAGAGGTGACAGAAGACCGCTTTATCCTGCGTCCAGCAGTAGAAGTTACCACTCATGTGCAGCAGCCAAGCAGTTGGCGCACCTCCTGCGAGGAAGGCTACACGCACCAGAGTATCGGCGAGTGGCAGGCAGGCGGCCGCTACGGCCTCACGCCCGCTTTGCTCACAGGTGCTGATGATCTGCAGATGCTTATCGGCGAGACAGATCTGCGCGACTATCCTCATCTTTGTCTGCGTCCTACCGCTGATGGCGCCATCGAGAGCACTTTCCCACCTGCCCCCAAAACCTACGAGTGGCAAGGTGACCGCGGTTTCAACGTCAAGGAAGAAGCCTCGTACTTAGCAAAGACTCAAGGCACACGCAGCTTTGCGTGGCGATATGTTGTCATCACAGATTCCCGTGGGCTCCTGACGCAAACCATCCCTGCCCAGCTTGCCGCCAAGTCAGAGCTCAGCGATGTCAGTTGGATTCATCCTGGAAAGGTTATCTGGGAATGGTGGAACGGTGCAGCTCCCTATGGTCCTGATGTGACCTTCAAATCAGGATGCAACTACGAGACTTACTGCTATTTCGCAGATTGTGCCGCCAAGTATGGCCTCGAGTACATCCTGCTCGACGAAGGTTGGGCCAAGAGTACCCGTGAACCTTTCGAAGGCAATGATCATCTGCGTCTGCCTGACCTCATCAAGTATTGTAAGCAGAAGGGCGTCGGCGTCATTCTATGGTTGCCCTGGCTGACAGTAGAGCAGCACATGGATCTCTTCAAACTGTATGCCGAGTGGGGCGTTGCAGGCGTGAAGATTGACTTCATGGATCACTTCGACCAGTGGATGATAAACTTCTACGAGCGTGTAGTGAAGGAAGCTGCGAAGTATCAGCTTCTGGTAGATTTTCATGGTGCCTATACCCCAGCAGGTTTGGAGTATCGTTATCCCAACCTCATCAGTTATGAAGGAGTGAAAGGCTTGGAGCAGATGGGCGGATGTCCACCAGACAATACCGTCTATATCCCGTTTATCCGCAATGCAGTAGGAGCAGCAGACTTCACTCCAGGCGGAATGTTGAATATGCAGCCCAACCTGTATGCTTCGCGTCGTCCGAATTCAGCCGCTATGGGTACTCGATGCTTCCAGATGGCGCTCTACGTCGTGTTGGAGAGTGGAGTGCAGATGCTGGCAGACAATCCTACCCGCTATTACGAGAATGATGCCTGCACACGCTACATCGCCAGTGTGCCTGTGGTATGGGACGAGACCCGCTGCCTTAGTGCAAAGGTTGGCAATCATGTTGTGCTTGCCCGCCGTTCGGGTCAGAAGTGGTTCGTGGGTGCCATCCAGGGAACCAACGAAGAGCAGACCGTTCGTGTCCGTTTTGATTTCTTGCCTTCAGGCCGCACTTTCAAGTTGAAAGCTTTCGTCGATGGAGCCAATGCAGGTTATCAGGCGATGCATTACAACGTTGTGGAGCAGCAAGTAAACAGCGGCACTGAGATAGAGATCAAGATGGCCCGCAATGGAGGCTACGCTGCTGTCATCGAATAACGCAGATTCTTTTATGGAAAAGTGTAGGGGGCGTCGGAAGGCGTCCCCTACGTTGTTTTTGCAGACTTTATCTTTCGTGGTTCCTTTCAACTTGTAGGATTCATTCGTTCCACAGGAGTTTTCCGTCGGTGGTCTGCCCCTCAGCTTCCACGCTGATTTGGGTGGGTTTGGAGTTGTTCCATAGCGTAATGTGAGCGTGACCTTCCTGGTCGAGAGGAAGGGCAGGATTCCAGTAGAGGGTGCGCCGATAGTCCTGTGGCATTTCAGGGAGCGACATCCGGCTGTAGTCGGGGCTATAGAACTGTGCTGTCTGGGAGAAACCTGGGAGGATATACCGGCGGTCTCGATAGAAAACGCGTTTGCTGCCATCAGGATAGGGATATTGAGCGATGTTGAATTCCGGCAGATTGTCACCGCGGTACCTTATGTTTCCTTCCAGGCGAGGCTTGTAGTCGGTATAGATGACGTATTTGTCGATGCAGGAAAGATCGTGATACTCCAACTCCTCGCCCGGATCAAAGGAGAATCCCGCAGGATAAGAACGCAGATACTTGGGAGCGTAGATGGAATCCTGAGGAATCTTGTCGAGACCTTCCAAAGCACGGCGTGTAGGACTGATACCTCTCCGCATATAAATGTGACTGTCGTTCTGCGTCTGCGACGAGGCATCATCATGCTGAACATATGGCCAATCCAATCCGTAATCACCCACATAAGTGCGGGCGATGGGCTCATCGGCAAAGAGCAGGCCCGCATCCATCATATTGTTGTAGGCTTCATACGCATCCAGGATGAGGACCGGTTGGGAGTCATCGAATTGGGTATGCCCTCCCGATCGGGCACCAATGGAAACCTCCTTGAGGACTCGTGTCCCATTGGGCAGGAGCCCCGGCTGAATCCCTAACGTGTCGGATGTGCTTGAGATATGGCTCTGATAGAAATCATAGGGTTTTGTGAAACGCGGATAAGGCCATACAATACGGATGATGCAGTCGGCAGGATCGATGTTGAAACGGAAACGGTATCCATCCGGAATATCCAACTCATTGGCAGCCATCTGGGTCCACTGATACGTGTGACCTTTTCGCCACTTGGTGCTGTCTGAAGCCGCAAGGAAGAAGATTCTTGGCCCGTAAAACCGGGGTAACTGCAAGCGGAAATCACGTCCTTTGACTTCTTTCTCTTCTACCACAGGATGGTTCGCGTCATCAGGATAAATGAGTTCCGCGTGAACGAGCATAGACTTATGGGCAGAAATGTCCGGAATATCGCGGATACGCCCCACCTTGCCATTATCCTGCGTGTAAGATTCCCAGGGCGAAGTGTTATCATAGAGCTCACCTACCAGCAGTGGAGTGCGCTCATCGTGCATCGTCAGATCCCATTCTCCTCGAACCGCCATATCTCGCCAGTTAAAACGTCGCCATCCTTGGGTCATCATGAGAAGTTCGAGTCCTTGATGATGCTCGTCATCGTCGCGTTCGAAATACCACCCAGGATTGGGCACGAAACCACGTATCTCGCTGGAGAGGAGCATTTCAGTAAGGATGTTGCCATCATCGAAGAGCTGGTCTTGGTGGGCGATGTCGCGAACAGCAACAGAGATGGTTCCCTCGGTTTGCTTAAGGGTGGAGTGGAGATCCAGATCAATCTGTTCGTAGGGTTTGTACTGATCATGCAATCCATTGATGGAGAGCGTGGGTCGCGAGAAATCGTGGCTCACCATAAAGAAAAGGCGGTCGGCCCACACGCGCCCACGAGTATCAAAAACGGTAACTTGATGTACACCTGCAGGATAATTGGAGTTGCAAGGCATGGAGAAGGAAGCTCGGCCTGTGCTTGGGAACTGGAGGAACTCCTCGACGACACCTTCCCGCATGATGGTCATCGCGAGTGAATCCAATGCGAGGGAATCGCTAACCTGAGCCCTTATCTGCCATTCTTGTCCGGTACGGAAGACTCGTAGGGTAACTCCCTGGCTTTCCGCTTCAGGCAGACGAGCGGAAACACTGTCTCCATCAGCTGTGAGAAAGGTTGCCACGTAGGTTTTCCCAAGTTGAGGCTTGAACTCGAATGTGCCTCGTCCACGATGGGTCGCTCGTATGGAATCGTTGCCCAACCGAAGCCACCCGTCTACCCATTGCCCGTCATTCCATGTACACTCGAAAGCGATGCGGTTCTGCATGCCAGCAACGAGATGGCCTCCCTCCGGGAAGAAGTGGAGGGTGAGCATGTGTTTATCCATATCGTGACGGAAATATCGCCGCATGGTGCGATGAGTCATGTCGTGGTTGTACTGACCAGGCTGCTTGGGCTTGTCGTAGACGGGGAAGACACGGCTGTAGAGCTTTTCATAATCGCGATAGTAGTCTTGCTCGGCTTTCTGATTGATGAACCAGGATGCTGCCACTCGGCTGTGAGGATGCTGAAAATGCCCCCAGTTGAGTTGCCATCGGGTATAGGCCCGTAGTTCGTACATACCACCATAGATGGCGGAATTGTTGAGTGCAAAGAAACCGTTGCCCCGCCCTTCCTTCATCTCGATGAGTTTCCGTTCCATCAGATAACCGTCCTGATTGAACAGCTCGACATAGAGCACCCCACTGACACGCGACGGGAGATCTTGGATTGTGTTGCGCGTGTAGGCAGAGAACCAGATGGTATCTCCCAGAAAATAGCACGTGTTGTCCATGTGGATGTATACTTTTTCCTGTGGAATCACCTTGCCGAACGCTGTAAGTCGCTCCACGAGAGGTCTGAAAGGACCCTGATGGGCTGCCTGCATCGTGCGGACTTTTTCCTCCTCGCGGATATCGAAGACGAGTTGCTCTTCCTCTGCTGTGCGTTGCACGATATTGGAATGTGCCCAAAGGGTGGAGTCGAATCCTGCCAAATCAATGGATTTGAGCATATTCTCAGAGGCTTTTTGCCCTTTTCGCAGATGCAGTTTCAGATCGTCAATGCAGTAAAGTAGGGAGCGGTTGACGAGGTCGCCAGCTTGCATGATACAGGAGATGTCGGAAACTTTGGTAAAACCTTTTTTGTGGCTATATCCGACATGTACCTTTATTTCTACTGGCGTGGATTCTGTATGCATATCACGGCGGACATCGAGTTCCATGTTGCGCACCGTACCATCGAATCGCATCAGGGAATAGGTTTCAGCATCAATAAACAGATCACCCTCGAGTGCGCTGCGCTCACTTTGTTCTTTCGAGCGCATGTGTATCTTGTATGTTTGGTGGTTTCCCTCGTCACGTAGTATTTCATGGGAGAGTTCGTAGTGATTTGCAAAATAGGAGAGGTCAGCATTGGGATGGAGAGGAGTGATGATCTTCTTCCAGAAAGGTGAACCCATGAGCATAGGTCCCAGTTCCATAGAATGATGAAAGTTCATGTTCTCAATTGTCGACTTCTGCAAGGTGTTTCCTATCACCTGCCCGCGATGTCCACGAAGGAAGATAAGGTTTCGCAAGTTGACTGCTGTGTTTGCCCGAGTGAAGGCTTCCACAAGTTCTTTCCGATTGGGGTAAGTGGTGGTAGTTCGATAGAAGTATTGTCCCGTTTTTCTTTTCTTTCGATTGTATTCTCGAGCCAGTTTCCGTGAGACTTGTAGAAGAATTCTCTCGGTGGGGATGATGTTGACTTCCTTGAGTGTGGTGCTCAGTGGCTGGAGACGTATAAGTTTGGGAACAGAGGTGACAGGAAATGATTGACGTGTGTAGCCAATGCAGGTGATTTGAACGGTACCATCCGTGGGACAGGAGATGGTAAAATCACCATCAGAGTTTGTTAGAGTACCCAACCCGGAATGCACGTAAACAGTAGCGTAGGGTATTGCCTCTCCTGTTTCATCGTCGACCACATGGCTGTGGATTGTTTGCTGTGCCCATGAAAAGAGGGATATCAAAGCAGATAAAAGGAAAAGAATGATGCGTTGCATGAGATACTATTTTGATTCGTCTACCCTGAAGACGCAAAAAGTTGGGATTTGTAACATCAGGAAGCCTTTTTTTTGCAAAAATAGTAATTATTCTGTGTAAAACAACATAAGGCAGGTTCTAATTCGCTGATAAACCAGGATTTTCACTTCTTGAGTAATCAGGATGGGAACAAAATCACTTCTTTTGTGGAGATATATTTTGCAATATGAAATAAAAGGTTTACTTTTGTTGTCCGAAAAAAGGAAAAAAGCAGATGATGAAGAGCAGATGTTTGATAGGAATGTTCATGCTGGTGTCCTTGAGTGTTGCAGGACAAAGCAACATGAGGATGGAGATTCCTAAAACAAAGAAAGGTGTCTCAGAGCAAATCATAGAGCACAAGGCCTACACATTGTCATACAATAAGGATTACAATAATCCTAATTGGGTAGCATGGGAACTGCTGAGGAAGGAAACTTACGGGAACACTCGGCGAGCAAAAGATTTTCAGGGGGACCAGAAGATCAATGAGAAAAACCGAGTGCAGAGTTTTGACTACAGCGGCTCGAAATACGATCGGGGACACATGTGTCCGGCAGGTGACAACAGGTGGGATCCTAGAGCTATGACAGAATGCTTCTACATGAGCAACATGTGCCCTCAGGATCATGAATTGAACAAAAACTGGTGGAACAATCTCGAGATTGCCTGTCGCCGTTGGGCTCGGAGAGAAGGGAAAGTCTACATCGTGTGTGGCCCGGTATATAAGGCAGATCGCAAGACGAAGACGATAGGGAAGAAGGTGAAGTCGGTAGTGCCTGATGGCTTCTTCAAGGTGGTACTTTCTGTGCGCAAAGGATATGAGAAGGCTATAGGTTTCTATTATGCCAACAACAGTTCGGATCAGCCTATGGACAAGGCGGTACGCACGGTGGATCAGATTGAGCAGCTAACAGGAATGGACTTTTTCTCGAAACTGGACGACAGGGTGGAGAACAAGTTGGAAGCCAAATCAAACCTGAGGGACTGGGATCCTGCTCAGAACTGAACGATGATGCCACCCGTGCTTTGAGCGAAATCCTGGAGCAGCTGCTGAATATATTTCGCACAGGAGAGCACATTCTGCCGATTACCGTCGTAGCCGTTGACGATTGCAAGAAGATGACTGGTGGAAAGTTCCATCTTGGTTCGTTCGTTGTCGCTCGTGGGTGTTCCGATTCCACCATATTTATCACGATAGACAGGCAGTCCTGCAATGTTGAGTATCCCTCTTCCGATGCCTTCGTATGGTTCTCCTTCACATCCTATTCCCAGTGTCAGCTGATCACCCTGAATCTTGTCAGCATCAAATCCTCCGATGCTATACCCGTATGCGATGCTGGCAAGGTTGATAAGGTCCACAGCCGTATCAATCTGATAGAGTTCCTTGCCCTGCAGGGCACGACGCACGAGAGCCTCTCCACTGGGACGATAGCGGCTGGGATCCTTGCCGCATCGTTTGTAGACTTGTCGTGTGGCTTGGATGCTGGGCATTTCTTTGATGCTTTCGATCGTGTAGAGTTTCCGGTATTCTGAAAGGAATCGGTTGATTTCCTTCCAAAGGGGTTCGGAATAAGGAGTGTTGTGGAATTCTGCATGGACAGCTGCTCCCACAAAATTGGGGCAAACGTGGTTGATTTCGGGCAGTACTTTAATATGAAAGGTTCTCATCTGTTTTTGTTGAAGGTCTTCATGATAATGTTTACTCTTGGAATAATTTGGCATAAAATTCAGCTTTCTTGGACAAGCTGAGAGGATAGGCGCGGCTGGTGGAGGGCATTCGCCACCATCGTATGTCTCGGCCAGCCAAATGACAGGATACATTGCTCCCAATAGAAGGAGGTTCTGCTAAACCTAAAAGATTCATCAACTGCTGGCTGGCTTTGCCTCCTGTAGTGACGATATGTTTGCACAAAGGAATTTGATTGAGCAATGCTCCGATATCGGTAGGTTCCAGAATCTCGAGAAAATTGTCGCTTGCATTGTCGTGTTGTCGGCACACTTTCTGTGCTGTATCGAAGAATGCGAATCCTTGTTCTTGTGCAAACAGAACGATGGCTTGACGGTCGAATTCCTTCTGGTTGGGCACTTCGAAATGTTTTTTGTCCTCAAAAAAGAGGAGTCCCATAACTCGCCAAAAATCGTTGATCCAGTTGGGATAAAAGAAATCCATACACCATCGGTTTCGTGGTGGCGGAAAACTACCCAAGAAAAGAATCCTGCTGTTGGAGGGTAGGAAAGGGGTAAGAGGGTGTTCTTCGATAGTCATAGCAATTCATTCTTCTTTTTTCATCCTGACAAAGATACAATAAAATATGGAAACTGCAAAAGATTCCACTTGGTAGTTCGACATCTTTTTTGATTTTTTTTCATAAATTGTCATCTCTGTAAAGAATCTTTCTTCTGTATATTTATAATATATGTTGAAATGCATTTTTTTCCCAAAAAAAACAAAGAAAATTTTGTTGGTGAGAAAAAAAAACGTAATTTCGCAACAAAATCTATCATGAATATTAGAGAATGAAATAATTTATTAACCTAAATCAACAAAAGAATGGAAAAAAGATCTACTTTTCTTTTCTTCGCTGTGCTTCTATGCATGGTGGGGATGAACCTGAAGGCAGTGGCTCAGGATGTGCCCGCTCCCAAAGGTAAATGGACATTCGAGAATGCCAGCAACCTGCTGGAGGCTTCAGAGGGTGCTCTCCAGCTGCAACCAGCCATTATTGGCGCTAAGAGTGCAACTCTGTGTGATACGCCAGAAGCTGCAGGCATTACGACTATTGATGGTCCTACGGCTGCGAACAAGGCTATCCTTGTACCGAAGGATGCAGCCCTGTGGGTGGCATTGAATGCTGAGAGCGCTACAAGAAATTACACCATCCAGTTGGATTTCATGGTGGAAGATGCTACGCCCTATGATGGCTTGTTCCAGACGGATATATTGAATGCGAACGATGCGGACATCTTTGTACATAACCATACAGTTGGAATTGGCGATTTGGGCTATGCAGGCATTGTCATCAACAAAAGGTGGTACCGTTTGATTATGGTAAACAATGGAGGAATATTCAGCGCCTATTTGGATGGCGAGCTTCTCAATACCAATGAAAAAAACAATGCTCGCTGGGAAATCGATCCCGCAGGCTTCTTCCTGTGCTCTGACGAAGACGGTGAGGCTACTGACACCTATGTGTCTGAGATTGCTTATTGGGACACACCCCTTACAAGTGATCAGATAGCTGCTTACGGCAACTTCGATCAAGACTCCGCAATTGATAATTTGAAGAAGGATGCTGACGGTTACTACTTGATAGGTTCTGCCGAAGAACTCGTTGCTTTTTCCGACCTCGTTAACTCTGGTGATACAAAAGCCAATGCCAAACTGACGGCAGACATTGATATGGGCGGTAAATTGGTTGACGGCGCTCCCGCTGAGGTCAGCCCCAACTTTAATCCTATTGGCTCCACGGCAGCTCCCTATCAGGGTGAGTTTGATGGCCAGGATCACATCATCAAAAACCTTGTTATTAATAAGAACGAGAGTTACGTCGGCATGTTTGGCCGCATAACCCTTGAAGCCGTTATCAAGAATTTTGTTATCGACAGCAATTCTTATATTGGTGGTGCTTCTTATGTCGGCATTATTGGTGCTACCATTAATGCTGCCAGTACAGTCCTCATCGATAGACTCGGTATGGAAGGTGCTGTTGTGGCTTCTGGTATCAATGCAGGTGGTATCTTGGGTTGCAACATGGACAGTCCTGCTTCTACCCTGACTAACTGCTACGTTACGGGTCCCGTGAAGGGTAGCGATCAAGCAGGTCAGATCAACGGATGGTTTGCTAACGGCCGTATCGAGAACTGCTGGGCCATTGGTTCTATCGAAGGTGTGTACAATGGTGATGCTTTCTGGCGTGGTTCTCCAGCTGTAGCCAAAAACAATTACTCCAATGCTCCTGACAGAAATGATGGAGTGCTCGAGTTCAGCGACGTGGATGCCATGAGTGGTCTAATGACTTTCATCCTGAACGGCGATCAGAGCAAAATCAGCTGGTATCAGACTATCGGTGAGGATGATCTTCCTACATTGAACCCAACCCACAAGGTGGTATATGCCAACGGTCATGTTTCCTGCGGTGGTGAGCCTATTGGCGATGTGAGTTACGGCAACGATCCCAATGGTACGCAGAGGGACGATCACGACTTGCAGAATGGAGTATGTACTGTCTGTGGTTTTGTAGACGTTAACTACTGCCAGCAGGATGAGGACGGTTATTACCAGATTGACAATGCAGAGCAGCTTGTTTGGTTTGCCTATATGGCCAACTCTGGCATCAAGGGTCTGGCAGGTCGTCTGACCTCTGATATCAATATGTCTAGCGTGAACGACATATTCCCCATGATTGGTAATAATGATTGCTTGTTCAATTCTGGAAAGTTCGATGGACAAGGTCATGTTATCAGTGGTTTGAACATCGATCGTCCCAATGAGGATCATGTAGGTCTCTTTGGTTATATTACTGGTGACTGCGATATCCGCAACTTTGTATTGGACGAAACATGTAGCATCATTGGTGGTGCCTATACCGCTATCATCGGTGCTACTGCCAGTGCTGCAGGCACAGTAAATATCACAGCCGTTGGTAACGAAGGTTACGTGAAGGGAGGAAGAAACACTGGTGCAATCTTTGGTTGCGAACTGGGTGCTGCCGCTACAGTCAACATTGACAGATGCTATTCAACAGGTACTATCATAGGTGACCTCGAGAGTGGTGCCCTGACAGGTTACATCAGCAAGGGTTACATCTACAACAGCTGGTCAAGTGCCTCCATCGAGGGTTACTATACCTCTGCCAGCAAGCCTTTCGCTCTGTGCTATTGCGATACGAGAAACAACTACATCGTTCACACCGACCTGAACGCAAGCTTCGACATCAAGGGTATCACAGCTGAACAGGTTTCTTCAGGTGAGCTCTGCTATCTGCTCAATGGCAGCAGTTTGGAGAATCCTATCTGGTTCCAGACAATGGGATTGGATGATCATCCTGTACTGGACAACACTCATGGTATCGTTTATTCACTGGATGGCTTTGGCTCTATCCAGGATGATGCTTCCTTCTCTTCATTCCTAGGCGAGTATGAAAGCTATATGCAGGATGTCGTTGGCAATGCTCTTGCAACCCAGTCATTGCTCGATGAATATGCTACTATGCTCGAAGGTTTAGGCAATCCTGCCACCTTGGAAGAGTTCTTGCCAACCTACAAGGCTCTCTCTGCCAAGTATGCTGAGATAGAGGAATCTGCTGCTGCATACGTGGCATACAATGAGAAGTTGGATTATGTGAAGGACTATCTTGACAATGATGATACTTTCTGGGGTGAAGATCGTGAACTCCTGACAGATTATCTGGAGAGCGACGAGGAGCCAAATGAGACGTACCCCAATGGTGGTGCGAACTACATCCTCGATAACCACGTCCTCACAACTGAAGAAATCGTTGCTGAGACAGCTAAGGTTCAGGAGATGCTGGACAATGCCATCAAGAGCGGTTACGGAAAGGGTTCTGAGTTGACCAATATGATCGTTAATCCTCAGTTCGCTGATGGCAAGGAAGGTTGGACCATTCTGGAAGGAAACTTTACCACAGGCGGTCAGCCTGGCATGATGCAGGCAGCTGAAGGATTCGGTAATGACTTCAATTATCAGCAGACGATTACCGGCTTGACCAATGGTATCTATGAGATTCGCATGAATGGTGTGTTCCGTTGCTTGCCTCTCATGGAGAATCCCAGCTATGCAGCCATTTTCTATGCCAACGACAGCAAAGTGTTCCTGAAGAACTATTTCGACGAGTATCAGGAGGCTGCAACTGCCGAGGATGGTGTGAATTGTGACCTGTCAGTTCAATATGTCGACCTTACTCTGACTGACGAGGAAGGTAACGTATATGGTTATGTTCCCCAGGGGCATGTGGGTGGTAGCTTCCACTTCACATACGGACGCTATGAGAATGTTCTGGTGGCTAATGTTACAGACGGAACTTTGACAATCGGTTGTAAGAACCCTGGTACAGGCAACGCACGCGACTGGGCTCTGATGAGTAACTATCGTCTGTTCTATCTTGGTGACCTGGAGGATGCTTCCGATTCTATGGATAAGACTCTGGAAGGCATGCTTGCCCGTGCTCAAATGATCCAGAACTATACTCCAGATGAAGGCAACTTCACATACTATCCCAGCTACAGCGCTTCTCTGCTGGCCGACCTGCAGAGTGCAATGGCTGAGGTTGAGAATGCTGTTGAGCCCGCCGACAAGATGGCTCTCATTGCCAGATTCTCTGAAATCTTTGATGCAATTCCTGCCAGCAAGCGTGCTTACCGCAACTATGCTGCTGATTTGGAAAGCTATTATTCTGCTGTTGATGAAATCCACAATGCAGGTGGCATCGACGATGCTGCCTTCGGAGAAGAGACAACCTTCTTCTATGCTATCTGGGATAAGCTGATGGATGGCGTTTATTCTACTGCTGAGGCTGAGGCTGAGGAAGATCTGAAGAATGCCACATTCTACGAGAGAGCATTCGGTTTAGCTCCTCAGTTGGTTGACGGCTTCTATCAGATTGCTGATGCTGGTAACCTTATCTGGTTCGCTAAGAAGGTTAACAGTGGCGCTACCAATGCGAATGCAGTCTTGACAGCCAATATCGACATGGAAGGTTACACTCTCGACATGATGTGTCCCGATGGTTCAGGTATTTATTATATTGGAACATTTGATGGTCAAGGTCACAGAATCAGCAACTTGTACATCGAGAGCTCCAACAACTACACAGGTATCTGGGGTCTTGTAGGTCCTGGAGCACATATCCAGAATTTCGTACTCGACGAGACTTGTAGCATCATTGGTGGTAGCTACACGGGTATCATTGGTGGTACCACTACTGTAGAGGGTGATGTTTATATCACCGCCGTTGGTAACGAAGGTTATGTGAAAGGTATAAAGAACGCAGGTGCTATCTTCGGTTGTGAGATGAGTGCAACTGCTACGGTATACGTCGACAGATGCTATTCAAGTGGTACCGTAGAAGGTGACAACGAGAGTGGTGCTTTGATGGGCTTCATCAGAAATGGTTACATCCATAACAGCTGGTCAAGCGCAGCCATCACTGGTTACTATTCATCTGCCAGCAAGCCCTTCGCTCTGTGCTATTGCGACACCAAGAACAACTACGTCGTTCATACCGACCTGAACTCTGACTTTGACATCAAGGGTGTCACTATGGAACAAGTTGCTTCTGGTGAACTCTGCTACATGCTCAACCAGTTCAGTGGTCTCGAGGAGCCCATCTGGTTCCAGACGTTAGGTAGGGATGAGCATCCTGTATTGGATCCAAATCATGGTGTTGTTGTTAAGGACGCAAATGGCAACTATGTTAATGAGAACGTTGTTGCACCTGATGGTACGAAGGACAATCCATTTATCGTGAAGACGGCTGCCGATCTTTCCAACCTGATCAACGTGCTCGTTTCCGGCCGCATGAACTATGTGGTAATGGAAGACGACGTGGATATGGAAGGCGTGAAGGACTGGACACCTCTCTTCAACATTGCCGACCAGGCTAACGGCTATCCTTTCATCGACTTCGATGGTAAGAATCATGTAATCCGCAACCTGACTTCCGACCTGCCCGGATCTTATGACTATCCAGGTCTCTTCGGCGTGCTCTGCGGTAATGTTCGCAACTTGGGTATCGAGAACGCTAACGTGACAAGTACTGGCGGTACGGGTATCGTGGCTGGCTATCTGGGTCACAGTACCTACAATCAGCCCTGCTACGTAGAGAACGTTTGGGTAACTGGTGCGGTGACTGCAACTGGTTACTGCGGCGGTATGTTTGGTAACATTGGTGGTGAGAGCCACATCCTCAACTGCTATGCCAACGTAGAGGTGAACGGCTCAGGCGACCTCACGGGTGGTATCATCGGTCGTGTACGCGCACTGGTTGATATGGCTCAGGTTTATGCAGCTGGCAGCATCAACCGCGGTGGTGGTATCATCGGCGGTGGCTTCCAGGATACGACACCTATCGGTACGTACAAGCACGTAGCTGTATGGAACAATACGGACAACAACTTCGGTCCTGCTCGCAGTAACGAAGACCTGCGTGAGATTCTCTACTACAACGGCAGCAACTTTGCCGACCTGCAGAGCAAGGTGGTAGCATGGGATCCAGAGGTTTGGTTCTGTGATATGGCAGAAGACAGTTATCCTGTTCTGAAGAGCTTCCCCACTGGCATTGAGTCTATCCGTACCAACAAGGATGCTGATGGCATGATCTTCAACCTGAATGGTCAGCGTGTAGAGAAGGCTTTCAAGGGTATCTACATCATCGATGGCAAGAAGATTCTGGTGAAGTAATGAACTGAACAATAATCTAAACTATTTCCCCTCTCCACTCCGAAAGAAAGGAGTGGAGAGGGTTTTAACCTCAAAATCATTAATCAAAAAAATCCTGCTATGAAACTTATCCGTAAAGCATCAGTAGCCTTGTTCCTGGGGACCTTGTTGTTCATGGGTTGCAAGGAGAATGTTGATGAATCAGCACGATATGTTTTCAACGAACAGACTATCATCTCTTATATGGAGAAACACCCAGAGACATATTCGGAATATCTGGACGTGCTCCGTAATACAAATGTGAGTGAGATAAGTCAGTCTACTGTCTATCAGTTGCTTACTGCACGTGGTCATTACACAGTGTTTGCTCCCACCAACGAAGCAATCTACAATTACCTGCAGGAACTCACCGAGAGCGGTCTGATCTCGTCGCCCTCTTGGGACGGTTTTGCCACGGATGTAAAGCGCGACTCCATCCGTAAAGTCATCGCATATAACAGTGTGATTGACGGCAAAGACGAAATTTATTACGAGACGAGCAACTTTCCCACGGAAAACAATAGCGAAATGCCGCTCAGCAACATGAACGACCGTAAGCTTACGGTTCGCTATGTGAAATATGAGCCTGACAGTCTGTATATAAACTACGATTGTCCCATGAGCATTCGCAACCGCGATATTCCTGCCATTAATGGTGTTGTTCACCAGATGGAAAAGGTAATTGCCCCCAAGGATATCACTCTGGCTGCCCTGATGGCCGACATCATTGACAACAAGAAAGAAGGTTTCATCGTTGCCTCGCGTGTTGCTTTGACATGTGGCTTGCGTGATACCTTCAACGTAACGGAAGATTTCCGTTACCGCAATTTATATATGCGTGGACTTATTCCAGACTTCAACGCAAAGGCTTTCGGATGGGTCTTTCACGGCGCTTCTGGTCACCCTATGGCTTATGCCCCTGAGCATCGTAGATATGGTTTTACCATGTTTGCAGAGACAGATGCTTTCTGGCGTGAGCAGATAGGCAAGGAACCTAGCGAGATTACCTGTGAGGACGTGCAGAAGTGGGTCTATGACAATCACCAGTACACCGAAGGTGATGTTTTCACTACCGATAACAATTGGACTTCGCCCAACAATCTGCTGAATCAGTGGGTCACTTATCATGTGCTTCCCATGCGCATACCTTCTAACAAACTGGTATACCATGTGAATGAATATGGATTCAGTTATTCAAAGATGGAACCCACCATCCCTGTCTATGAGTTCTACGCCACTATGGGTAAGCGCCGCTTGCTGAAAATCTATGAGAGTAGAGAGTCTGAGGGAATCTATCTTAATCGTTTTCCCAATCTGGACAATGGTCGTCGTGGCACTTACCACGAGCTCTCTTGCGATCCCGACAAGGTGGGTAATCTCATCGACAACCGTTCTGAGAATGTGCAGTTGTATCAGGCACTCAATGGCATCATTTATGGAATCGACAAGCCTTTGGCTTATACAGATGCCGTACGTGAGAACCTGGCTCGCGGCCGTATCCGCTTCGATGCCATGAGTCTCTTCCCTGAGGCTATGACCAACGATTTGCGCAAGAAGGAGAGTACCGACCCAGTCGACCAGTTTGTTCACTTCCCTCCCAATACAACTTATAAATATCTGGAGGATATGGATATGAACAACGAGACGCATTTCGTCTACCTCAATTCCTACAAGTATGATTGGTGTAACAATCAGGCCGACGAGTTGAAGGCTGAGGGACACTATGAGATTACCATCAAGCTTCCTCCTGTACCACGTTCTGGCACCTATGAGTTGCGCTATCGTGTACTGCCTAATGGTGACCGCGGTATCATCCAGTTCTATTTTGGAAACAACAAGGATCGCCTCGTTCCAACAGGTATTCCTATCGACCTGACAAAGTCAGGCACAAACCCCAACTACGGATACGAGCCTGATACTGACGATGATGACTACAACGCTGAGATTGACAAGCACATGCGTGCCAACTGGCGTATGAAGAGCGAGATGTCCATCACCAACAGTGGTGGTCCCAGCCGTACGGGCAGTCCTTCCAACGTTCGCCATATTCTTATCCGTCAGCACCTGAATGCAGATGATACATACTATCTGCGTCTGAAGTCCGTACTTGACTCGGACAAGAAGGAAATGTATATGGATTACTTGGAGTGGTGTGCTAAGGAGGTTTACGATAACCCCATGACTCCTGAAGATATTTGGTAAAAGCAATAAGATATGCTATCTGGAATGAGAAGTTTTGACAGGCTGCTCTTGTTGACCGTCTCATGCCTCTTGCATCCTGCGCTGTCCCTGAATGCGCAGGATGCAAAGTTGACGGGCACAGTGATTGGAACAGAGACATGCTACGATTATGATACCCAAGCTATCACCTTATCAAAGAATACTCCGGCAAACGCTTTCGACGGAGACCTTTCCACCTTCGTTGTTACCTACGACAAGTCCCATACTTGGGTGGGTCTGGATCTGGGCACTCCCCATGTCATTACCCGCGTAGGCTGGAGTCCCCGCAACCACGAGGTGGGTCCTGGACGTGTTCTTCTGGGGCTCTTCGAGGGTTCCAACCGCGAGGACTTCATGGATGCCATCCCTCTGTACATGATCACTGAGAAAGGGACCATCGGCACTATCTCCTATGCCGACGTGCAAGTCTCGCGTGGCTTCCGCTATGTCCGCTGGTGTGCTCCTGCCGACAGCCGATGCAATGTCGCTGAGATTGAGTTCTATGGTCATGAGGGCGAGGGCGACGATTCCCAGTTCTATCAGTTGACCAATCTGCCCACGCTTTCCTACCACACGTATTGCGGCAAGGAACCTTGGGACAAGTCGACTGAGCTGGAGTCTGAGATGTGCATCCTCTATGACGAAGGAACCCGTATCCAGGAATATCCCGTCTTGGCTCGTGAGCGAGGCAACGGGTCGCGCTACGAGGCGTTCCTGAAGCGTCCCTACCGCATCAAGTTCAACGATGGCAAGAGCCACCACATGCTCAAGGACTCCCCGCTGGAGAGCCCTTCCAAGTGCAGGAAGTGGGTTCTTATGCCCAACTGGCGCGAGAAGACTCTCATCCGCAACAACATAGCTTTCGAGATGAGCCGCCGTCTGGGGCTCGCCTATACTCCCTGGATCCAGAACGTCGATGTCATCGTGAATGGCGAGTATAAGGGTAATTATCAGCTTGCAGATCAGGTTACGGTCGACGCGAATCGTGTCAATGTTACTGAAATGCTCCCTGAGGACATTGAGGAGCCTTTCATCACAGGTGGCTATTTGCTTGAGATTACCGGTTCAGGCGAGCGTTACCATTTCACCAGCTCCCATGGGCTTCCCGTCGATGTCAAGTACCCTGATGATGATGAGCTTGTCAGCGAACAGTTCTCATATATCCGTAGTACGTTCAACGCGATGGAAGCCAGCCTCTGGTCCGCTGCCTACAAGGATCCCGTGAATGGCTATCGCTCCAGGCTTGATTTGGAGAGTTTCCTGCGCTGGCTGCTCGTTGAGGAGTTTGCAGGGAACACGGATGCGTTGTGGAGTATCTATCTTTACAAGGAGCGCGGCGACGACCTCTTCCATTTCGGTCCTGTCTGGGATTTCGACCTCTGCATGGACAATGACCAGCGCGTCTATCCTGCCAACGGGAAGTCCAACTGGCTTTACAATTATGGTTCTGCTGTCAGCGGCTCTCGCGATTTTGTCAACCGTATCCTTTCCGATCCCTATGCTGTCGAGACGCTCCGCTCCATCTGGGCTGATATGCGCAAGAGCAAGGCGTTCACTCATGAGAGCCTTTGGGCTTTTGTCGACAGTTTGGCTGTAGTGAATGATGAGTCCCAGAAACTCAATTTCACGCGTTGGGACAATCTGGGCAAGCTGCTCACGCTTCAGCAGTTCGCTCCTGGCACCTATCAGGGCGAGATCGACATCGTCAAGAACTATCTGAAAACGAGAATCGCTTGGATTGACGACAAGCTGGGCTACGAGAATGTCCAGGAAGTAGATCCTTCCGACACGCTCTACGTCATCACCTCCGCCAAAGAGTTCCAAGTCTTCCAGCATGCAGTCAACGTGCAGGGTCTCACCGCTTTGAACGGCCGTCTCGACGCTGATATCGATCTCTCTGGCATCAGTTCCCGCCTGAAGCCCATCGGATCGCCTGAGCATCCCTACGAGGGCGTCTTCGAAGGTCAGAACCACATCATTTCTGGACTCACGATCAATAGTACCGACGACTACGTGGGACTCTTCGGCACCCTGACGGCAGGCGCTTCCGTTCGTGGAATCACCCTCGACAGCAGCTGCCATATTCGTGGAGCCAACGGTGTGGGACTCATCGGCTCTGTCCAGGGAGAAGGCACTGTCGTGCTCGAGAGACTGGGCAACGAAGGTCAGGTGACAGCCAGCGGCAAGTGGGCGGCTGGTATCCTGGGAACATGTACTGACGAAAACACCGCAGTCGACATCCGTTTCTGCTACACCTCTGGTTCTGTGGATGGAGCTAATGAGAGCGCTGCCATCAGCGGTTGGCTGGGGTATCAGGCTCAGGTCACAAGCTGCTACAACATAGCTTCCGTCAGCGGGCTCCAAGGCAACTACAGTTTCGGTCGTCACAAGGATGCAACCTTCACCCGCTGCTTCAACAACCACAAGCAGGTGCAGGCTGGTGTCACGAAACTCAGCGATTCCAACATTTCTCGCGGCGACCTCTGCTACCGTCTCCACGACCACGTCAACGGCGACGGCAAGTCCTACTTCTTCCAGACATTGGGCGAGGACGATCATCCTGTGCTTCAGCATCATCTGGAAGTGGTACGCAAGGGTGCTACCTATGCCAACAAGACCGACTTCGAAATCTCCTCTGCCCAAGACCTGATTGACTTCGCGCTTCTGGTGAATGGCGGCATGCCCAACATCAATGCCATCGTCACCTCCGACCTCGATTTCGAGGGCTACACAATCGTTCCGTTGGGGTCCTCTGAACTTCCCTACTGCGGCACCTTCGATGGCCAGGGACATACCTTCAGCCATCTGGTGATCAATTCCGACAAGACCTATACGGGACTCTTCAGCATCATCGGTCCAAATGCCCACATCCAGAACTTCGTCTTTGATTCGACGTGCAGCATCAAGGGTGGCAACTATACGGCCATCGTGGGCGGATCAGCAACTGTCTCAGGCGACGTCTATATCAGCGGAGTGGGCAATGAGGGCAGCGTGACTGGTGGCGTCAATACGGGTGCCATCTTTGGCTGCAACATGAGCAACAAGGCCTCCGTTCTCGTCGATAACTGCTACTCCTCTGGTTCCGTTGTGGGCAGCAAGGAGAGTGGAGCGCTGACGGGATACATCGGTCGAGGCCACATTCGCAACAGTTGGTCCAGTGCCTCCATCGAGGGCTACTATGATGGACCTGATGGTAATATAAACAAGCCCTTCGCTCTGTGCTACTGCGAGACGAGCAACAACTATATTGTCCATTGGGATCTGAACCCAGATTTCGACATCAAGGAAGCCACCGCTGAACAGGTTGCCAACGGTGAGCTCTGCTATCTGCTCAACAAGTACAGCGAACAGCAGGAACCCATCTGGTTCCAGGCATTGGGACAGGATGCTCATCCCGTTCTGGATCCCACTCATGGTGAAGTCAAGCTTGCCGACGATGGGACCTATTACAACGAGGGCAACCACATCCGTCTCGTTCCCTTCACCCCAGCGGAGTACGAATCCTATTCTCCCTCTGGAGTGCGCGTGAGCAAGACCCAGCAAGGCATCCATATCATCCACACTCGCGACGGTAAGTCCTACAAGGTACTTGTCCGTTGACGGGACTTCTCGAATGAATTGTTAAAGGGTTGCCCGTGAGGGTACGTATATTGTTATACTTTTTATTTCATGTAACTGAATAAAATTCGTGGTGGGCGCCTGCGACAGGTCCCCACCACTTTTTTTCTCTCCGCGTTCAGGTTATTTTTTAGGAATTACAGGTTCTTTCTCAAAGATTATTCATATCTTTGTACTCAAACTTTGGTACGATCAACAACAAAAAACGCATAATGAAGAAACATCCACGTTTTCTACTCTCGCTCATCGCGCTTCTGACGTTGAGTGGACACCTTTGGGCTCAACACATCTGGGACGGAACTGCCGACAAAGTGTTGGCGGGAGGGGACGGTTCGCAGGAGAGTCCATACCTCATCGCTACTCCTGAGCAGTTGGCTGGATTGGCAGAGCTCGTGAATACAGACCGTGAGGACTTTGCTGGCAAGCATTTCCGTCTTACCCAGGATATCTATCTCAATTCGTTTGCAGAGGACAGCGACACGTTGAAGTGGACGCCCATCGGACGGATTCTCTATGATTGGAACACTACGGACACTTGTGCGTTCCGTGGCTTCTTCGACGGTGCTGGGCACACCATCCACAACATCTATTACTCAGGCGGTATGGGCTGGGGCTCCGATTGGGATCCGTATGCCTGGAACAGCGACATCACGAGGCTCGACCTCTCAGTCTTCTATAAAGCCCTCTTTGGAGTAGTGGATGGTGGAACGATCGAGAACGTGCGGATGCAGGGTGGTCTGATGTCAGCTTTGGCACAGTCGCTTCTGGTCGTATCGGTTCAGGAGGGCAGCACCATCCGAAACTGCCATGTGGAGGGCAACTTGAGAAGCTCGAGCGAAGGGCTGGAAATGGCTGGCCTGGTGTATGACAACCACGGATTGATAGAGAACTGCACAGCCAACGTCACGGCTTGGGGCTTTGATGCGGCTCCCATCGCTGTGTATAACAGGAAAGACGGTATCATCCGCAACTGCGTGGCTGAGGGTGAGGTGAAC
Source organism: Bacteroidaceae bacterium (assembly GCA_017427185.1). Lineage (GTDB taxonomy): Bacteria > Bacteroidota > Bacteroidia > Bacteroidales > Bacteroidaceae > Physcousia. Next base: position 23,967 of record JAFRTJ010000051.1, read on the forward strand.
ATCACGTGTCACGCAGTCGGTTCTGGCTTTGTCTGCAACAACGAGGGACTCATAGAGAATTGCGAGAGCAAGACCAACGTGACAGCCAAACTGGGCACCAATCCAGGGAGGAAGAATGCACTCAGCGCCGTTGGGTTCGTCGACCAGAACTCAGGAGTCATACGCGAATGTGCGGCTCATGGGAAACTCTCTACCGACAACACTCCCGTCTTCGCAACCGACATAAGCGTGGTGGCAGGATTCTGCATGACCAACACAGGTCGCATCGAGTCGTGCTATGCCGATGGAACGTACAAGGACAACAGCGCAGGCGATTTCGCTGCCCGGATGGTCATGTTCGTGCGGGACAATGGTATCGTGGCCGGTCATACGTATGAAACACCCCAGACAGGTTCCATCGTCAACTGTTTTGCGGCAGGCAGTGTAGAACCCTATCTGCAGCCAAAGAGTGACACGTGGGAATCCAACTTCTTCGTGTTCCACACAAACTTCTTTGGCGAGGCAGACGGCGCCAATTCCGAAACGATAGATGCAGGTTGGGAGGTGAACTGCTACTGGCGAAGCGATGGAATGCCTGCAGCGAAGAATCCGTTAGGTCTCGACAAAAGCTGGTCGGGCCACGACGTGACGCTCGCCTTCATGCAAAGCCAGGCTTTCGTCGATACGCTCAATCGGGTAGCCAAACTCCTGGGCACGAGCCAATGGGAATACCGCCCTGGCCAACTGCCGCGAGCCACTGGCATCCGCGAGAAGAACGTGTCTGCCACAGGCTATTTCTCTGGCGGCGATGGAACGAAGGAAAGTCCTTATCTGATAGGAACCAAGGAACAGCTGACGAACGTCGCTTGGCTCACCAACCACGGCTATGACTTCCGTGGGGAGTATCTGCGCCAGACAGCCGACATCGAGCTGAATGCCTCTCGAGACCAATGGGGCGAGCAGATGCCTGACCCATGGGAACCCATCGGAGCGACCAAGGTGCATCCACAATGCAAAGGCACGTGGAGCAACTACTTCCGAGGGAACTACGACGGCGGTTTCCACGAGGTGAAGAACATGTATATCGACAACCTGCTTGTGCTGCAAGGCTTGTTTGGCAACATCAGCCGTCGCAGCGAGTCCATGATCCGCAATTTGGGTATTACGGGAGCCTACGTTCACGCATCGAGCGGCGGCATTCTGGCTGGCTACATAGGAGGCGGCGCACGCATCATCCAGTGCCATGTCTCAGGTGAAGCCATGAGCGTGGGTGATAACAGTGGTTACATGGGTTCGTTTGCGTCAGACAAAGGTGCGAAAGTGCTGATGCTCAACTGCACGAGCAGCGCAGAGGTGAATGGCGAGGGTGCCTTCTTTGGCAACGAATGGTCTTCCTACGATAGCCAGATTGTCAATGCCCTCTACACGGGTTCGAGCGATACCAAAGGGCCTGATATGAGTTTCCAGAAGGCAGAGAACTGCTTTGTGGATGGCGACAAGTCGGCAGGAGGCACAAAGGACCAGCGCAAGCCAACCGCTTGGCTGCAGTCCGACGAGGGTGTGAACGTGCTCAACGATGCCGTTAGCCGCTGGAACGCCAACCACGCCGATGATGCAGACCTGCAGCTCAACTACTGGCAGATGCGCGAGGGCGACTATCCTTGCGTATCGTCCGATGCAGCCTACACCCCTGCAATCTCCATCACATTCGCCAGCAATGGCGGGACGGCTCTGCCTACGCGCCACATCGAGGCAGGCAGCAAAATGGTGGTGCCCAGGCGTCCCACCCAGGAAGGAAAGCTCTTCGCCGGATGGTACAAGGACGAGCAACTGACCGATTTCTTCGATTTCGAGTCGGAACTTCCCACGGCTGACCTGACGCTCTATGCCAAATGGATCAAGAATGAGATCTACGACTACGACCTCACGCCCTTCAGCAACAAGTTCGCCACCACCTTCCACATCAAGACCGCTGCCCAGATGCGTGGCTTTGCGGCTGTAGTGAACGGCGTGTACGATGCGGAGGGCAACCAGACACTCGCCCCCAATGATCTGGAGGGAAAGACCGTGGTGCTCGACGACGACATCTTCCTCAACGACACGACCGACTGGAACTTCTGGGGCCACAATGCCTACGCCGTGCCTTGGAAACCCATCGGACGCTATCAGGAAAAGAGCGGCCAGGATGCCTCCTTCTTCAAAGGTACATTCGACGGCCAGGGACACATCGTGTACGGAATGTACATCGAAATGGGTGCCGTTCCCATGAACACTGATACCAGCCTTACGGGCTACGGCTTGTTTGGTGTGGTTGGAGGCAGCGGATGCACCATCAGGAACGTGGGAATCAGGGCTTCTGTCATCGACATGCAGCAGCACGATGGGCTCTACTACTACGGCGACACGGGGATAGGAGGCAAGGCAGGTCTGCTGATTGATTATCTCGCTGGCGAGAGCAACGTGGTGGAGAAATGCTTCGCAGAAGGCAAGATCATCTGTCCGAAGAAGAAGGGCTGGAATGGTTATGTGGCTGGACTCATCGGTCAGGAGAGAGGTAAGAACAACAGCATCAGCAATTGCTACTCCAGGGTGAAGATTGAAGATCCGGAGCGCTTGAGCCGCAAGAGTAGCTTGGTCAATATCCTGTATGGAGTTATGTATGGAAGTCAAAAATGTTCTCTCACCAACTGCTACAGTGCAGACCACTGCTACTTTGGGCTGGATGCAGGGCAGTACGGAAGCGGAACGTACTACGATAAGGAACTGGTTACCGATCAGAAGGCTGGGGGAGGAAAACTCACAGCCGAGATGAAAGCCAAGTCCACCTTCGTAGGATGGGATTTCGATGAGACCTGGGGACGGAACGATGCAATCAACGATGGCTACCCCTATCTCCGCCAGTTCTATCCCAACGCGCCAGCCGACAGCGAGGATCCTGTTGCAGTCAGTGGCATCTATTTGGCTGAAGCTGACCAAGAAATCACTATATATGTGGGCGAAACTATGCAACTGCACGCACACGTATTGCCCGAAAACGCAGTTAACCAAAACCTGCACTGGGAGATAACCACCATTCAAGGCAACAATCCCAGACTAACCATTGACCAGAATGGATTGCTTACGGCTCATTCCAAAGGAAGTGGCTACTACACAGTAACGGTGACCAGCGAATGGGGAGAATATGTGGCTAAGTGCTACGTGCAGATTAAGGAAAGAGAGCATGCTACGAATGTCATAATTGGTGAATACAATGCCACCATGACGATTGGTGAAACGTATCAATTCTCGGCTACTGTCTATCCCGATGATGCTGTGAACAAGAACGTAACGTGGATATCAAGCAACAAGGATGTGCTGGCCGTAACGCCCGATGGCTTAGCCACGGCCGTAGGTCTCGGCACTGCTTATCTCACCGTGAAGGCTGAGGATCAGACAAACGTGGAAAACGGAAAAGTGCAAGCCTCTGCCCTCTCAAAGTCCACAAAAGTCATTCGCGTGCAGCCCATATATGTGACGAGTATCCAATGGGATGAGGTGCCTGCCACAGAGATGCATGTAGGCGACGAGCAGCAACTGGCTGTAACCTTGCTGCCAGACAATGCAACAGACCATAGTGTAACATGGAGGTCCAGCAACACCAACGTGCTTACAGTCACAGAATACGGTCTGGTGACTGCTGTGGGTAAAGGAGAAGCGGACATTTATGCCATAGCCAATGTAAGCAAGGATGCGTCCGGTTATCAGTGTCAACTCAAGGCACATATCAAGGTGACGTACGTCCAGCCTGAAAGCATCGTAATCAATGAAGGTGACATTGAAATGGAGATGGACGAAGAGAGGCAATTAACTGTAACTATACTGCCAGCCAATGCCGACCAGACGGTTACCTGGAAGAGTAGCTGGTTTGGCGTATCTGTAAGTAAAACAGGTGTGGTAACTATGAAACGTCAACCGTCATCCCCAGTAACCATTACAGCTAAAACTGTGAACGGACTTACGGACACTATTACCGTTACTTATAAAGATCCTGATGCTATCCTTGGAGTAAAGGACGACACGTTGCCAGAAGAGTGGTTCACCGTTGATGGACGCAAGCTGGAGGGCCGTCCCTCGAAGCGTGGGATCTATATCCTTCATGGTCATAAGATAGTGATACAATAATTTTATTTATTTCTAGTTTTAGTTTTTTTTCGTGGTGGGCGCCTGCGACAGGTCCCCACCACTTTTGTTCTCTCTCATGCCAGGCAGCTCGATACTCCCAGGCTCGTCAGAATGGCGCTGATGATAGCCGCCAACGTCTGCAAGATGAATCTCCAAGTCTCCTTCCTTTTCATAATTTACCATTTACTGATTTTTCATTTACCATTTACCATTTTTCCGATTACTCCGAGTTTTCCGAGTATTCCGATTACTCCGATTACTCCGAGTACTCCGATTCCCCTCCCCTGAGGAGGAGGGTTAGGGAGGGGCTTCTTCTCTTAGGGTTCTTCCGGCTGCAGAGTCTCCTGTCGCTTTGCTTCAGCCACCGCATCCTCCTGCGCCTTGCGGCTGGGGACAAGGTTGAAGACAGCGTCGTCGCGGAGGTTCTCGAACATCTTGCCGCGATCCCAGTTCACATTCACTTTCTTGATATTCTCGGCGGTGAACAGAGCGGCGGTTTCGGCTCCCTTGGTGCTGAGTGCTACGCTGAAGCTTCCCAGCTCGCCCAACTGGATCTTCTTGCCCTCGAGCAGAAGCTCCCGCATGCAGTCCACCATCTTGATCAGCACGCCCTGGATGACGTCGCGGCTGTAGAGCGTTCCGTGCTCAGCGATGTGCTTCGCGAAGTCGTTGATTGTCAAAATATCGGAGAGTTGAGCTACTCCGTAGGCCTTGGTCTCGGTGATGTCCTCCGTCTTGGTGCCGGGTTTCGTGCTTCGAATTACAATACTATAGTTGATCATGGTTTTTAATTGTTTTGATGTCAGTTAGTTACAAATCATTTTCTCTCTCATTCGCCCTGCGCGCCTGGGCGAAGTGTCGGATGAAGTTCCTCAACGTGTTGACTCCGGATTTTCAACTTGCTGATTCCCTCTTTCTAACACGATGCAAAGGTACGAAGAAAAGGTGAGTCGCTGTCGGTTATTGGCAGACATTGGCAGACATTGTCGGACATTGTCAGTTATTGTCGGTTATTGTCGGAAATGGGGCGAAAAATGTAAGGAATTTTCTTGCGTAATTCACGGATTTTTTGTACCTTTGTGGAAGAATTGATAGAGGGAGGAACACATGAAAAGCTATTACAAATACGAGTTAGCGGATGCTGCAGGCGTGAGTACGAGAACCTTTGGCCGCTGGTTGAGCCAGCAGAGCGAACAATTGAGCCAGTGGGGCGTGACGCCCAGAAGCCAGCTGCTGCCTCCCGTAGCGGTGGAGTGGATCTGCAGGCAGTATGGAATTGACCTTTTAACCAGAGGTTAAAAAGGTCAAAAGGTGAAAAGGTGAAAAGGTGAAAAGGTTAAAAATTGAAAAGGTGAAAAATTGAAAAGGGGAGTCGGAATAATCGGAAAACTCGGAGTACTCGGAAAACTCGGAGTAATCGGAGGTTAGGGGGGTAGAGCGATTATCTTTCGGAATGAAGAAGGGCTAGGAAATCCTGCAAGGCCATAATATCCACCACTGGAAACTTGATACGCCGGAGGACATCATAATGATGGTCGTTTGTCACTATGTAACGGGCATTGGCTTGAATGGCACAGTCAACAAACTTGTTGTCGTCAGGGTCGGCAGTTATCAGGTTGAAACGATATTGGGGAGAGAAGAATTCCACATGCCTGCTCTCGACGATGAAGTCGAGTACAAAATCTGCTGTGTCGCTTCCAAAGAATCTGGTAAGTATTTCTGCATACTCATCCAATATCTCATTAGAAACACAAAGAGTGTTCTTTCCCTCTTGTATGGAGCGCCAGACATCGTGGTAGCTGCTTCTTGGGGCAACACTTTGTATAAGGCAGTTGGTATCGAGGACTATACGCATACCTTAAAGCTCGGTCTGTTCTTTGGCTTTTTCGTCTCTAAGCCATTGGTGCAGGTCCATCTCATTCAACTCGTCGAGGCGCTTCTGGTCAAGGATGCCTTCGTCCCATAGTTTCTCCATATGGCGATTGAGCCGCTTGGCATAGTAGTCGCTGATGAGATCTTTTATCTCGTTCAACTCCTCTTCACTCTTGATATGGGAAAACACACCAAGCAAATAGAGTTGGGCTGGATTGAAAACCGTAGGCTTTATTCTTTCCATAATTCATATATGTTGCGATGCCGCAAAGATAAGCATAATATCTGAGAAAACAAATAAAAAGTGAGAAAAAGAGGGGACTGGGGGGGAGTCGGAGTAATCGGAATAATCAGAATAATCGGATTACTCGGAATAGTCGGATAACTCGGATTACTCGGAAAACTCGGAGGAATCGGGGTTTGGGGGCAGGGGCGTTGCAGCGTTGCAGTGCTACAGTTCTCGAGCACACTACACACATTCCAAAAATGAGGCCATATTATATATATTTATATA